>CALBSK010000026.1 GCA_937967795.1 uncultured Alphaproteobacteria bacterium
TCTAAAATATAACAAATTTTCTTTTAAATTTATAGATAAATTTTAATTTGTATTAAACCGCCCTGATAAGCATGCTACGGCAATCGAAGTTCTCAATAACGAAGATTGCCATAGCCATGGGCGTTCAAAATCGACGATTTCCCGAGAATTGAGACGCAATGAGGCTCCTCCAGGGCAATACTGACCAGACACAGCGCATACATTAGCTTTAAAGAGGCGAAAACGAGGCAACCGATTGGATCGTGATGAAGCCTTAAAAGATTTTGTAATAAGAAAGTTTTGCTGTCATTATTGGGAGAGTAATGTTTGCACAAATTGGAAATCCATGGAAAGGCGAACCCAAGGTCATCCCTGGTAAAAAGCGACAGCACCGTACCAATGCGGTTGGCTCGGGGGGCATTTGAGAGTAGGGTGAGTCCGCTCAAAAGCGGTTTGCGAGGATTCCTGGATGCTTTATTTTTCATGGCTAGCTCTGGCACTCTGTAGCAAGGTGCTCAAAATTCAAACCTACCATTATTTTCCTGTTTAAAATTCATTTTGGTAAGAGTCCATAAAAAAGATTAAAAAAATCAGTTGCCAAAAGGTGGTTGCGGGTGTCAAATTCTGCGATAGGTGTGGAATCACCGTCCATGACAATATGGCTGCTTCATTATCGACCGTCACCAACTTTTGCGTATATCTCCCTTGAGTTGAGTAACACCTCTCGAGGACTTTAAAAAAAATTTATATGGGAAACGTATGATTATCTTTCTCAGCGTTGGAAAATACTGCTGAAGAGTCGAAAGAACGATAAAATCGTAAGGCTGTAGAAGGTATGCGACTTTTTCCGTCGGGCAATATAGCTCAACCGTTTTATCTTGAGTTGATAAGGGCCCTAACCGAGTTTCTTGTATAGGAAGGGCGAAAGGGTTCGTTATTTTTATCACTTCAGTAGTGATATGCTTCCATAAAGGATCTTCGAGAAAAGAACATTTATTTTTTGAGGAGGGATGCTTGCATTTAAGTTTCTGAAAAAGATACCTCTTTTTCAGAGGTAAAGGGGAGGTTCCATGTGTTTTTTCGACAAAAAATGAAGGGTAACTGAATCCTAAGCTCAAGGCGCAGTGGACGAAAACATTAAAATCTGATATATCCAAGAAATACATAGCTTTAACCCCTATGTATGGTGAAGAGAGCATTCAAATCCAACCAAGAACTTGTAAAATCTCTCTTCACTTTAATAAAAGTATGCGGGCTTTCTTACCACCAGAGACCTATTTCTTACCAACACCACCATTGTGTAAGCCAGCACATATTATATATAGACGGCCAAAAAAAATTTGTCTACAAAAAAAATATAAATTTTGAAATTATTTTTCATTTTTTGGATGTTATGTATGAAAAACGTTGAAAGAGGCCAACGCCTTAAAATTTGCAGAACAATGCTCAAGAAGACTTTAAAGGAGCTTGGAAGCACGCATCAAGTCAGTATAGGATCTCTTTCCAACTGGGAATCAGGTTCTTCTCCTATATCTGAAAAAAATGTCCATAAAATCATAGGCCTTCTTGCTACTGAAGGCTTAATTTGCCCTAAAGAATGGCTTTTAGAAGGTACAGGCGAGTCTCCTTATCTTTACGTTTCTTCTCCACATTCTCAGGAAAAAAAGGACTCCTCTTTTAATTTAACCACGCAATTTCTGTTCTTTAAAGAAATTGAATCTTTTAAAAAAGTCCATCCTGATATGCTTATCACCCTTGTAAGAGAAGATTCTATGATGCCCTTTCTCAGGGTAGGTGATTATGTAGGAGGCCCCATTCTGCCAAAAACAGCTTACAAGAAAGAACAAGGAAATATTTGTATTGTGGAAGTGAACGAGGGAGATGTGCTGATCCGGCAGTTTTTTATGAGAGACAACAAAATCCTTCTCCTTTCCCAATATCCTACCGTAGAAAATAACTTTCTTTTACTCGAGGCCGACCCTTTAAAAGTAGCACCTCTTACTTTCATGAGGCGATTTTGGGAATAACTTTTTTTTAAAAGATATTTCATATTTCGCCCTCAATGTTTTCTGGATAAGTTAAGAAAGTCGTCGAAAAGATCAGAAGACTTTTTTAAATCCATTTTTCTTTACACATGATGTAGAGGATGAAATAAATGAACGGATTTTTTTGTATCTGGTTGTTGTGCAAGAAGAGAACAAAACCGTATAAATAAGAAGTTAAATGCAGATGAGATTTTAAATGCTTCCTTCCTCTCTCCTTGATCGTCCTTTTCTCCCTATTGCGTCCGATCGATTAACTTTGCGTCCTTTGGAAGAAAAGGACGCAATACCTATGACAACGTTGGCGAATGATCTTCGGGTTGCAGAAAGGCTCGCACGTCTCCCTTATCCTTATACTGTTAAAGATGCGCATGAATTTATTTCTTATGCCCGAGAAGGAATTAAAGAAAGAAGTCATCTTGCTCTTGCTGTGATTCGTCGCGTGGATCAGGTGTTTATGGGTGTGGTCGGTCTTGAAGAGGAAGTTGGCTATTGGCTTGGCTTTGAATTTTGGGGGCAAGGGTATGGAAAAGAAGCCATGAAAGCCCTTATTCATTTTGCATTTTTTACTTTATATCAAAAAAGCCTTGCGGCACGCGTACGCGCCGATAATGTGGCTTCTCGCCGTATTTTTGAAGGACTTGGCTTTGTCCAAACCAAAACCACGGAATGTACGTCACGTGCCTATGAAGGAACCAAACCCGGTGTCATGTATGCGCTCTCTCGAGAAAGGTTTATCGAAAATTATAAGGGAATTAAACGACCTCTTGTTTGGGTTGTAGCGGCGGCCCTTATTAACGAAAAAAGAGAGCTACTTTTAGCTGAACGTCCAGCTGGAAAGGTTTTAGCAGGAGTTTGGGAACTTCCAGGAGGAAAGATGGAGCCAGGAGAGACACCAGAAGAATCTCTTATTCGTGAGCTTAAAGAAGAACTGCATATTGATGTGCAAGAAGCTCATCTGGAGCCTCTCAGTTTTGCTTCTTACCGATATGAAACTTTTCATTTAATCATGCCCATATACTTATGTAGTCGTTGGACGGGAAATCTTCATGGAGCAGAAGGACAAAAGCTGGCCTGGGTCACTTATGGAGATCTCGCTCACTATCCTCTCCCTCCCGCGGATATTTTACCCACTCATCGCTTGGCCGATATCCTAAAAGAACGAGGAATTTGGAGATAGGGTCGTGTAAAATTCCAATTTCAAACTGTCAATAACACGTAAAGATGTTCGGTCTAATACACGTGAGTTGTCCGATTTATACTCCCACGAGAGGTGAGCGAAGGCCGTAGGCCCGAACGAATCTCTCATGAGAGCTAAGCAGCAATTTTTTGGCAGAGTTCTTCTTTTTCCTGTTTAAGGTTTCCGTATTCATCATATCGGCCTCAGCATAACCTCAGCTCGACGTAAGGACCGTTAATTTGCCAAAAGAGGTAAGGATCGTGGTATAGAGTTGGAGAAAGAAAGAGAAGGCTTTTTAACCTCAATTTCGCTGGTAGAGGAGCGGATCACCCATACCCCTCCCCATTTAGAACCCATTGTACCCTATTAAGGCAATAGGCTCAGGACAAAACCATTAGGATGACTTTGGCCTCAAATAGAGAATGGGGTACTTTGATCTTCCGCAAGGGGTTCTTGGCCGGTTCTAAGAAGTACAACACCGTAGAGTGTTTGTTAGAAACACAAGCACAGAACGGAGTTGCAAATGAAAGAGTATCATCCCCTAACGAAAGAAGAAAGGGAACAAATAAGCATGCTACGGCAATCTTCGTTATGTAGGACTTCGATTGCCGTAGCCATGGGGCATTCAAAATCGACGATTTCACGAGAATTGAGATGCAACGAGGCTCCTCCAAGGCAATACGGGCCAGACACAGCGCATACATTAGCTTTAAAGAGGCGAAAACGAGGCAACCGATTAGATCGTGATGAAGCCTTAAAAGATTTTGTAATAACAAAGCTTTTCTGTCATTATTGGCCACCAGAAACGATTGCAGGTTGGCTTAAGCAGCGACAAAGAAAAATTAAGCCGATGTGCTATGAAAGCATTTATTCCTGGCTTTACCAACCTGCTCAAAAAAACAAAAACTTTGGAAATTTCTTCCCCGACATAAAGCAAAGCGTGGCTTGAGACAAAGGAGGGGCGCTGGAGTATCTCGCATTCCTAATCGTATCCCCCTACAAGAAAGGCCAAAACACATTGAAAACAAAAGTGCATTTGATCATTGGGAAGAGGATTTGATGAGATTTAAAAAGAACTCTCAGCATATCCTGGTGCTTAGAGAGCGAAAGAGCATGTTCACACTCTCATCCTCTTTGCCAAGCAAAAAAGCCGATTCAACTGCGCAAACGCTGATCGCTTTAATGCAACCCTCTGCCACGAAAAGCTCAGGAAATGATTACGTTCGACAATGGAGGTGAATTTGTAAAGCATCACCAATGGCGTGAAGTCCTTGAATTGCCTTCTTTCTTTTGTGATCCCTATACCTCATGGCAAAAAAGAGGGGTTGAAAATACAAACGGCAGGTTGCGGCGAGATATGCCTCGAAAATCCTTGAGTTGGTTAACACCTCTCGAGGCCTTTAAAAAAAATTTATACCGTGTTGCACTGTAAAAAATTAACTTGGATTTCCTTTTGGGCTTGAATATAATAGCTAACTCGTGAGCTATAAGCAAAACCTGTATTCATTCTTCCATCAAGGTACTCCCTAAATGTCAAGAAATTTAAAAGAACGTCTTAACAAACTCAAGCATAAAGCGGATTGGGTTGGTATAAGAGAAGTTAAAGAAACAATTAAAAGTTGTGTCGCACGTAACGGTAAATTGGATCACAATGCCACAACGATTGACCATGGCTTTATGGTAGAGGCTCTCGTCAATGGCCAATTTGCTTACTGTGGAACGGCCAATACCAGTGATCAAGCTTTGCAGGAAGCCTGTGATCGTGCCAGCCATTTGGCCCAGCAGATGTCTTCATGGAAAATATTCCCCTTTAGGAGTGATCACCGTCCAGCGTCTATAGGAGACTATCATTCCTCTCCTTCCCTTCCTCTAAACCAAGCCAACGTGGGGGAAGTGATGGAACTTTTAATCCATTCCACTCAAAAAATGAAAGTCTCAGACAAGATCGTAAATTGTACAGCCCAAGCTTTATTAATTGAAAAAGAAACGACTTTAGCAAGCAGTAGCGGGGCTTATATTCATCAACACATCAATTTGGTGTCTTCGAATTTAAGTGCTCTCGCTCAAGAAGGAACTCAAACCCAAACACGAACAACAGGCAGTCCTTGTCATCAAGGAGGCCTCGAAAATTTAAAGTGGGAACACTTGGAAAGCGAAGCTGAAAGAGTGGGAAGAGAAGCTCTAGAATTGTTAAAAGCAGAAGAATGTCCAACGGGAGTGTACGATTTGATTTTAGCCCCCGATCAACTTTATTTGCAAGTTCATGAATCAATCGGCCATCCTTTAGAGCTTGATCGCATTTTGGGTGATGAACGTAATTACGCTGGATGGAGCTTTGTTCAATTGTCCGACTTTGGCCAATTACAGTATGGGTCGCCCCTCCTTAATGTGACTTTTGATCCTCATGTTATCGGTGAATATGCATCTTATTCCTTTGACGATACAGGGCTTTTAGCAACACGAGAATATCTTATCAAGGAGGGAGTTCTCCTTCGTGGATTGGGAGGAATAGACAGTCAAAAGCGAGCCCATATTACTGGCGTTGCCTGTACACGTGCAAGTTCTTGGAACAGGCCCCCCATTGATCGTATGGCGAATATAAACATCGAGCCTGGAAAGTCTTCTTTTGCTGAAATGATTTCTAGCGTTGAACGTGGCGTTTACATGACCACCAATACATCTTGGTCTATTGATGATTACCGACGTAAATTCCAATTTGGATGTGAGTATGGCCGCCTTATTGAAAATGGAAAACTGACCAAAATAGTCAAGAATCCAAATTATCGCGGAGAAACCACATCTTTTTGGAAAAATTTAAAAAAAGTAGGAGATGCTTCAACTTTTAAAATCTGGGGCAGTTCTTACTGTGGAAAGGGGGAGCCCAATCAAGTCATTCGGGTTGGTCACGCCGTCCCTCTTTGCTTATTTGAAAATGTTGAAGTTTTTGGAGGTGCGTCATGAAGCAAGATAAAAGACACCGCCAAAAACAAGACTTAAAAGCGCTGGGTGAAACTCTTTTCCATGAGCTTAAAACTCATGAACAGATGACTTTGTCTTATTCAGGAGAAAAGTCTCTCTTTATAAGGATTAACCAGGCGAAAATTCGCCAAGCATCCGACGTCCATCAAGGCTATCTTTCCATCGACTTTTTCTCAAATTCTCGTCATACAGAAATCACTTTTTCAATAACGGGAGAATTCGACGAAGATTTAAAGCGTGGGTTAAAAATCTTACGACAGTGTCGGGAGGAGTGTCAGTCTTTACCTGAAGATCCTTATGTTGTGCTTCCTGAAGCGGGAGAAAACAGCGAAGAAGATCACGAGGGTAAGCTCGCCCCTGTAGAGAATCTATCGGAACGCCTTTTAAAGCCTACTCGTTCTTATGATCTTGCCGGATTATTTACATCTGGTGTTCTAAGCCGAGCTTACATGAATTCAAAGGGCCAATATCATTGGTTCTCAACAGAAAATTTTTATTTTGATTACTCCCTTTATACTCCTTCTCAAAAAGCTATAAAAGCTATTTACGCAGGCAGTGATTGGGAAGATGGTATGTATTTATCAAATTTGCAACACGCAACAGATCAACTGAAAATCCTTGAGCGCCCTTCTCGGAAACTTGAGCCAGGGAAATATCGAGTTTACTTAGCTCCCGCCGCCATGGCTGAATTTGTGACATGGCTTTCATACTTTGGATTAAGTGGTCGAAATATAATGCAAGGGCGTTCTCCGCTTAAGAAACTCTTCCAAGGAGAAGCTCGCTTATCCCCTCTCTTTTCTTTAGAGGATAATTTCCGGCTGGGGCATGTTCCCCGTTTTAATGAATTCGGAGAGCTGTCCCCTTTAAAGATCTCTTTAATTACCAAAGGGAAATTGGATTCTCCCTTGATTAACCGTCGAACAGCTCAAGAATATAATCTTCAATCAAATGCGTCTAATGCGAACGAACAATTGCGCTCCCCTTTCATCCATCCGGGAACATTAAAAAAAGAAACAATTCTCTCTCGCCTCGAAAGGGGATTATATATCTCCAACCTTCATTATTTAAATTGGAGCGATCTTCAACACGGCCGCCTTACGGGAATGACGCGTTATGGTTGTTTTTGGGTTGAAAAAGGAGAGATTGTAAGTCCTATTCATGATATGAGATTTGATGAAACTCTTTATAACTTTTGGGGAAATTCTCTTGAGGATTTAGGAGAACAGTCCGAGTTGATTCCTTCCACCTCCAGTTATGGAGAGAGGAGTTTAGGAGGAATTTCGGTTCCGGGGATGCTTGTCAATGACTTTTCTTTTACTTTTTAAAAGTCTTGTTTTTCGAAAAATATTTCGTTGCAGGAACACCGGTCAGAACAGCCGCTTGAGTGGGTGTTCATCACAATTCAACCCTCAGATTTTTCCATACATTGCTTGTAAAGATCGCTTTTAAACAGCAAAATCGAATCGAGAAATTGTGTGGGAAAATCAAACTTGATGAAAGTTAGTTTGGCGGTATACGTAAAGGAAAACGGGGGCATAGCGCCGCTGGAAAGGTCCGAAATACGAAGGGGAAAAAGCAACAACACTGCATTTCTCCCACTCCAACAGTATTGGATCATGATCGGAACCAAAGGCTTACACGCAAAGGATAACCCTACCTCTTCATTCACGTTGAACAAATCGGGTGGGGGAAAATTTACTGACCCTTTATCGTTTAGAGAATTGAAAGCTTCGACGAGCTTTTTTGTGGCCGTATTTTTTCCGTTCAACTACCCGGGCATCCCGGGTTAAGAATCCTTCTTGCTTCAAGACAGGGCGCAAACCAGGCTCGTAGTAAGTTAATGCTTTACTAATACCATGGCGAACGGCTCCCGCTTGCCCTGAAAGGCCTCCCCCAGAGACCGTACAGGTCACATCATACTGATCTTGACGATTAGCTGTCACAAAGGGTTGATTCATCAGCATTCGCAAAACAGGGCGCGCAAAGTAAATGGTACTTTCGCGGCCATTAATCATCATTTTTCCCGTTCCTGGTTTAATCCATACGCGGGCAATAGCGTTTTTACGCTTACCCGTGGCATAAGAACGACCTTGGGGATCGATTTTGGGTTCAGGAAGAGGTTTTTCAACTCCATTTCCTTTCGTACTCACCGTTTCTCCCGAAATTGCAGATTTTAAATTATCAAGGCTGACTTTCGACATCATTAGTCACTCCTTTTATTTTTAGGGTTCATGGAAGCTATATCCAAAGGTTGAGGCGTTTGTGCCTCATGGGGATGACTGGGTCCTGCATAAATCTTTAAGGCGCTCATTTGTTGACGTCCCAATGGTCCCCGCGTAATCATCCGTTCAACAGCTTTAAAAACAACTCTTTCAGGATATTTTCCTTCTAGAAGTTGCTTCATTGTCCGCTCTTTAATCCCGCCCGGATACCCGGTGTGCCAATAAAACTTTCGATCCTTGAGCTTATTACCCGTTAGACGTATTTTTTCAGCATTAATTACGACAATGTGATCACCACAATCCATGTGAGGGGTAAAGGTGGGTTTGTGTTTGCCGCGCAAATATTTTGCGATAATCGACGCAAGACGCCCTAACACAAGATCCGTGGCATCAATGACATACCACTTTTTATCAACCTCACTGGCTTTCATCGAGTAGGTTTTCATATCCTTCACCCTTAATTTTAGACCAATGATAGAGTGTATTTATCTTTCCCCCTTCCTCTTGTCAAGGAATTTATTAAGAAAAAAGGAGCGGTATTATATTACCGCACCTCTTTCTTAACCCATTCTAAAAATGGGGGAACCGCATAAGCTACAGGAATTTCAAGAATGGCAGGAGTCTCATAAGGATGAAGATCTTGAAGGATTTTAATAGCAAGAGAAACTTTTTCCGATGTGGTTTTAAAAAGAACCGGAATTTCTTTATCTTCTTCAAGGCGCTCTTGCCAAAAATAGAGAGACTTGATCTCGCTTCCTATATTAACACAGGCAATAAGCCTCTTTTCTAAAAGGGTACGAGAAATTTTATGCGCATCATCCTGGTTAGAAAAAGTGGTGTAAATCAAGGAAAGTTGAGATGTCATAACGCCCCCCTAAACTGGTCGGAGCGGCGGGATTTGAACCCACGACCCCCACACCCCCAGCGTGGTGCGCTACCAGACTGCGCTACGCTCCGAACGACTTAACTATAGACATACTCTTCTTTCAAAGCAACACAAACTTGCTGTCTTGTACGGGTCCATTGATTATTTTGACTCCCAAAAAACCCTCTTATAATGGAGGTGTAGAACGTGGGAACAGGATATTCCGTGAAGAATTCTACAATCGAAATAACTTATTAGCTGATTCTATGGGTGCTATGCACTTCGAACTTGGCAAAGCTCTTGCAAAATATAACACCTATAGACCTCATAGAAGATTGAAAGGAATGACTCCCATGGAGTACATTAACAACAATATTCTTAAGGCCGCTTGAGTCTCATCCTATATGAACCCGTATAAACAGATTTTTTCTCTTGAAAACCGGTTCATCCTGGTTATGATGACTCCACTAATTCCCAAATGCGGGCGTAGCTCAGGGGTAGAGCGCAACCTTGCCAAGGTTGAAGTCGAGGGTTCGAATCCCTTCGCCCGCTCCAGTGTTACCCTTGTCCATTCTTGTAATAAATTTGATTCTTTCATCGATAGTGTTACTCATTTTTCACTTCATTTATCCTCCCAAATGAAAAAAGCGTTACCTTTGTTTCCCGAATATTCTGTTGCCCCTCCCTCAGAAAGGACACAACACTTATTAGGTATTAATAAAATATATTGATTTTCCTTGAGATTTTCACAAAAAAAAGTATGCTCATCTATCATTAAAATGAAAGATTAAATCTTATGATCGAAGCGCGTCTTCAAGAACTCGGAATCAGCCTTCCTTCACCCTCTATGCCTGCCGCAAATTATGTGCCCTTTGTAAAGACAGGGTCATTTATACTTATTTCTGGCCAGCTTCCTTTATGGAATGGAAAACTCAAATACATTGGAAAACTTGGACGTGATTTTACGCTTGAAGAAGGTCAAGATGCAGCTCGATTGTGTATCCTCAATATTCTCGCTCAATTAAAAACGGCCTGCGAAGGAAATCTTTCCTCGGTTAGTCAATGTGTGAGACTGGGAGGATTTGTTCATTGTACAGATAACTTTAAAGATCATTCTCACGTCATGAATGGGGCCTCCGATCTAATGGTTTCTATCTTTGGCGAAAAAGGTCGTCATGCGCGAATCGCAGTAGGTGTGAATTCTCTTCCTTTGGGCGCTGCTGTAGAAATTGAAGCTCTTTTTAAAGTGAGGGAGCCATGACAAAACGCGTTCAATGGCCCTCTCAGGATCCTTCACGTCTTTGGCTTTGGGGAACGCATGCCTGTAAGGCTGCCCTTGAAAATCCTAAAAGGCGATGTTTTCGTCTTTTAATGACAGAATCCGTAGCAAAAGAGTTTGCACCACTGAAGAAAACGCAGGCTTGTAAGATAGAGAGTCTTGATTCATCTTCTCTTTCTCGCTTCTTGCCCGAAGGAGCTGTTCATCAAGGAGTGGCGATGGAGGTTGCCCCTCTACTGGGATCTTCTCTACAAGAATTGCGTAAGATTAATAAAGGGATTCTTATTGTTCTTGATCAGGTTACGGACCCCCATAATGTAGGAGCAATATTAAGGACAGCACGAGCATTGGGGGCTCTTGGTATTGTCATGACCGATCGTAATGCTCCTCCTTTAGGGGGAGTCTTAGCAAAAGCCGCTTCAGGGGCTCTTGAAAAATTACCTCTCTGGAAAGTCACAAATCTTGCCCGTACCTTGGAAGAACTCAAGGAAGAAGGTTTTTGGACGGTGGGGCTGGATGAACGGGCCCCTCAAACCCTTTCTCAACTTAATTTACCTGAAAAGATCGTTCTTATTGTGGGGGCCGAAGGAGAGGGGTTGCGACGCTTAACACAAGAAAAATGCGACTATTTGGCTAAACTTCCAACAGATCCAGCCTTTCCCACCTTAAATGTTTCAGTTGCCCTGGCTCTTGCGCTCTATGAGTTGGTGAGGGCTTAAATGTTGAGATTAAAGAATAAAAAAACGTGGCTTATAACAGGAGTCGCTGGGTTTATTGGATCGCACTTACTTGAAGCTTTGTTAAAAGCAGATCAAAAGGTTATTGGCCTGGATAATTTTCTTACAGGGAAAAAAAGCTCTTTGGATGAGACCATTCCTCATGAAAAAATAAAGAATTTTACCTTTATTGAAGGAGATATTCGTGACGATAAAGTATGTTGCGAAGTTACAAAAGGCATTGACTATGTATTACATCAAGCTGCCATTGGGAGCGTTCCTCAATCTATCCTCGATCCACATACAGTTAATGAGGTGAACGCAGTAGGATTTCTAAACATTTTGCGTGCCTCTCAAAAAAATAACGTGTCTCGGTTTATCTACGCCTCCTCAAGTGCTGTTTACGGAGATTCTTCCGAGCAACCCAATAGAGAAGACAGGATAGGAAATCTCCTCTCTCCTTACGCCGTTTCCAAAAGAACCAATGAACTTTACGGGCAGGTATTTTATCAGTGCTATGGCATGCCTACACTTGGATTAAGATACTTTAATATCTTTGGCCCACGCCAGGATCCTAAAGGGACCTATGCCGCTGTTATTCCTTTGTGGATCAATTCTCTTCTTCATGGAGAACCTTGTTACATCAATGGTGATGGATTTCATTCGAGAGATTTTTGTTATATAGATAATGTGGTCGAAGCCAATATAAGGGCTGCGCTCTCTCCAAATCCTCATGCGTATGGAGAAGTCTTTAATATTGGCCTTGGGAAAGGAACAACTCTCTTAGAGCTTTATACATTTATCAAAACCCATTTGGCTATTGGTAACGAAAAGGGGCCTCTTTATCGTGACAATCGACGTGGGGATATTAAGCATTCCGTTGCTGACATAGATAAGGCTAAGCATCTCCTCGGGTATAACCCTTCCTGTTCTCTTGAAAAGGGGCTTAAAATAACGATGGAATGGTTTAAAAAGAATTAAGAGGGTTTTTCTTGAAGAATTCAGGAATTTGAAGCAAACGGATCCTCTACTGGGGTGTAAATTCCAAAGTTTCCTTCAAGACTTTTGCTAATTCAAGGGCAGAGCCTCTTCCCATATAATGCACCCCCATCAAGCGAGGGGCCTCACCCTTCATATGTTGATGAAGTGAAATAATAAAAATATTATGCTTAAGGAGAGATTTCAGGACATTTTGAACCTCGCCTTCTTTCATTGCGATATCTCCGAGCATGACCGCTTCTCGATCCGTTCCCGCAAAAGAAACCCATGTATTCACTCCCCTAGACCCTCCCATTTCAGAGTCGTTCATTTTCGTTTCTGTTCCCCAGATAAACGTGGTAACGCCCTCTTTTTGAGCTCCTTTTTTTCCTAGCGCTTCTTCAATATTTTTTGAATTAAGAGTAGATTTTTCGGGGTTAATAATAGAAAGAGGACGCTTCCATAAGGTTCCTATACTTGTTCTTTTAATTTTTTCAAACACCTTTCCAACGGCAGTAGCTAACTCTTTAAGATTTCCTTTTCCTTCAATATGCATAAACATGATTCTGGGTGTATCCCACAAATAGTGGTTATGGAGAGCAGTGATATTTAGCCCATGATCAAGGGCTTCTTGCATAATAAGATTAATTTGATCTTCAAAAAGAACGATGTCACCCCTCATTTCAACCTCTGAAGAAAGGGATTTAAAAGAAGCCCAGGAAGTAAGCCCCAAGGCAGGTGTTAATTTGACCCCTGCTGCTGTTACTTTAAGGTCTGTCCGAGGAGAAAAAACTTTAAATACATTAAATTCAGGGTCAAATTCTCCTTTGACACCTGTCAAATTTTCAATTTGCTTTAAATCCAAAGAACCTGGCTTTTCCGAGAAGGCATGCGGGGTTATGAGGGTTAAAGAAAAGATAATGAGGAGGAAAATCATTGTTTTATTCATATTTTCCTCTTTCTTTTACTCCCTTCGATTATTCTTCTCGGTGGGTTTTTTCCAGACGCTCATGAAGTTCTTGAGCTTCAAGACATAAGGTTGCAATGGGGCGTGCATCCAAGCGGGCAATACCTATCGGCACGCCGGTTTCTTCACAATACCCATAGGTTCCATTGTCAATACGCTCAAGAGCTTGATTGATCTTAAGAATTAACTTTCGTTCCCGATCACGTGTTCTCAGTTCCAGAGACCGATCTGTTTCCGTTGAAGCTCGGTCATTGATATCAGGCTCATTCAAAGACTCTTCTTGCATATGATGCAACGTTTCCACCGATTCCTTTTGAAGGTCTTCCCTCCATTTTAATAATTTTTGTCGAAAATAAACGAGCTGTTGAGGATTCATATAGGGCTCATTGTCGTTTGGTCTATAGTCTAATGATAAGCTCATACTCTTCGTCTCTCCCAAATATTTAAAGCGCGGTTATCATGAACGATCTTAAAAGTCCCTGCAATCTTAAAATTGAGTGTTCTTACAGTTTATAGCCAGCATGAAGAGCTACGATTCCGCCCGTATAGGTTTCATACCGGATTCTTTCAAATCCAACTTTTTTCATCAAAGCGCGTAATTCTTCGCGGGTGAGAAAGGTTCGAATGCTTTCACTTAAATATTGATAAGCCTCTCGATCTTGAGCCACCCATCCCCCCATCTTGGGGATGAGCTGAAAGAGATAAAAATCATAAAATTTTTGAAGAGGCGGGATAACTTGAGAAAATTCAAGACATGCAAATTTTCCTCCCGGGCGCAACACGCGATAAGCTTCTTGAAGCGCTTTTTCGCGATGAGTGACATTTCGTAATCCAAAAGCAATAGTATAGGTATCAACGGAATCATCAGCTAAGGGCAAATCTTCTGCATTTGAACACAACCACGTTAAATAAGGATATCGATGTTGCCCCTTTGTAATCATGGCAGAATTAATATCAGCAACCGTAATTTGAGCTTGAAATCCGAACCGCTTGAGCCGGTTAAAAATAGCCTGCGCAATATCACCAGTTCCTCCTGCCATATCCAAGTAAACGCCATCCTGGCGCAAGGGAAGACTCTCCACAAACCAAGCCTTCCATAAACGATGAATGCCCAAACTCATCACATCATTCATGAGATCGTATCGTGAAGCCACTCGTTCAAAAACGTGAGTTACTTTTTCTGTTTTTTCAGCTGCTGAAACTTTTTCAAACCCAAAATCAAAGGCCTTTTTTAAAGAGGACATTTCTTGAATCTTTCCTAACTCTATTTCTTGATATTGATCCTATCTGGAAGTCATGTAAAATGCACAAGAAAATAAAAAAAATGTAGAAGCATGGGCACAATTACAAATGGCTTTCGTCAACGCGAAAAAGATTTCGAAACAAAATATCAACATGATGAAGAACTTAATTTTAGAATTTGCGTAAAACGCAATCGTCTTTTCGGCCTATGGGCTGCGGACATTTTAGGATATAAAGATGAAAAAGCAAAATGTTATATAGAAGAAGTGACTATGGCAGATTTGCAAAGAACGCATAAAGAGAGTGTTCTTCATAAAGTTCTTAAAGATCTAGAAGCTGCTCAAATCACCATGAGTGGGCATTACCTTCAAAAGGTTTTAGAAAAATGCAGAGATGAAGCCCGTCAAATGGTCATGAATGATGAAGAGAGCAGGTCATGAAAAAAGAACAAGCCGAAACGATTGCCCTTCAGGCTCTCTCTTTCTTAGCAAAAGACGATGAGCTTTTAAGCCGGTTTTTAACAAGTACCGGTCTTACTCCTCAGGAACTCAAAAAACGAGTTAAAGAGCCTGAACTTTTAGGAGGCGTTCTAGATGTTATTTTAGAAAATGACTTGATTTTATTGAATTTTTGCAATTTGACCTCCTTAAGTCCTGAGACAATTGTTATGGCGCGAAGGGCTCTCCCAGGGGGATGCTTTCCCGAATAAGTTAACAAGAATTTCCTCCAAAAAATACAGGAAGTGGCCTGCCTAGTTAATCAAATGTTGGTGAGCTTCTTGATTGACATAGGAATACGCATAGGCTACAACCCTTTGCAGTGTTCTTTATTATCACTTACGGAAATACGGATGAAGAAATATTTTCTTTTACTTTTTCTTTTTTTGCTTCCTTCCATTGTCACTAGCGCAAATTTCTCAAAACCTGTTCAAGATAAAGAAACAGGCATAATCTATAAAAAAAACGAGTTTGGAGATTTTTATCTGAGTTTTGCAAACCTTCCACAAGAAAATATATCCGACCAGCTCAGCGCTTTCGTAGAAAATTATTCTAAAAAAAATCCCAAAAAAGCTTTTTTTGTGGACCTAGATATTCAAAAATTTGGCATGATACCCCATGTAGCTCAAGCAAATTTCAAACATTTTTTTACCGACGAGAAACATACCCTGTGGGTCGTCTACAATAATGCTGAAATTCCTTCCCCTAGGACAACAATCTGCGGCACAATTGTTGTGCTTGTTGAGGGAGATAAAGTCTTAGCTGTGGAAGAAGCAACACGACGAAATCAGTGGGGTTTTCCGGGAGGACATGTAAAACAAGGGGAATTTCCAGTACAAGCAGCTGTACGTGAATTGAAAGAAGAAGTAGGATTTACAGTTAATGAAGAAAATGTGAAATATATAGGTGATCTTCAAAGAGTAAATGCAAATCGCTTTGGTGCTAATGAAAGCACAAAAATTTATATGGTAAAAATATATAAAGGAGCTCTAAAACTTCAGAAAGATGAAATAATACAAGCTCGCTGGATTCCACTTCAGGATTTATTACAAAATGAAAGCTATGATGGGCTTGTCTTAGATCAATATAACAGGCAAATTCTGAAGCATATTCAAAATATTGCTAATAATAATCCGCCCGGAAGTCGAATTTCAGTTCCTGATTGCCGTCAGCTATGGAAAAGCGAAGAAGAGCGAGATTCTTCAGATATTTTGCACGTAGAGCTTTTCAACTGATGTTGCCCTCCAGTTGAAGAGTATATATCCCTCAAGTTATATACAAGAAAAAACCCGATGAACATTCGTGAAATTGAAACAAACCCCAAAGAGACGCGCATTGTTGTCGCCATGTCAGGTGGGGTGGATAGCTCTGTTGCGGCTGCCCTTATGGTTGAAGCAGGGTTTGACGTTATTGGAATGACTCTCCAACTTTACGATCAAGGAATGGCTGTCGGGAAGAAGGGGGCGTGTTGTGCGGGGCAAGATATTTATGATGCTCGTCAGGTCTGTGATAAACTTGGCATTCCCCATTACATTCTCGATTATGAATCCTGTTTTAGTCAGGCAGTGATCGAGGATTTTGCCGATAGTTATTTAAAGGGAGAAACTCCAATCCCCTGTGTTCGCTGTAACCAACAAGTGAAGTTTAAAGATCTTTTGAGAACCGCTCGTGATTTGGGGGCGCAAGCTCTTGTAACGGGTCATTATGTCCAACGGGTTGTGGGTCAAAAGGGGGCTGAGTTGCACCGGGCTCTTGATCAGACACGAGATCAAAGTTATTTCCTTTTTGCTACCACTCAACCTCAGCTCGATTTTTTGCGTTTTCCTTTAGGAGGGTTACCTAAAGCAGAAACCCGTGCGCATGCAGTTCGTTTTGGGCTTGAGGTTGCTGAAAAACCAGACAGTCAAGATATTTGCTTTGTTCCGAATGGCTCTTATGTGAGCGTTCTTGAAAAACTCCGCCCCGGAGCCCTCCAAGAAGGAAACATCGTTCATGTAGATGGTCGGATTTTAGGACAACATAAAGGAATTATCAACTATACGATTGGCCAGCGAAAAGGGCTTGGCATAGGAGGGGGGGGGCCTCTTTATGTTGTGCGACTCAATCCTGAATTGCATCAAGTCATTGTGGGTCCCTATGAAGCCCTTGCTCGCACAGAAATTTGGGTTAAAGACGTGAATTGGTTAGAAGAGAAATTAAGCACACCCGTCTCCTGTGAGGTGAAAGTCCGTTCCACTCGCCCTCCCGTTCCTGCACAAGTCACTCTTCAGGAAGATAACCGGGCGCATGTCATTTTCGTGAACCCCGAATATGGTGTGGCTGCAGGCCAAGCATGTGTCTTTTATCATGAAAACCGTGTTTTGGGTGGAGGATGGATTTTGCGCGATTAAAGTTGCATTTTTTATGGACTTTTCTCTTAATAATTTAGATTTCCCAAATCCTACTGAAACGACCTCTCTGGCAACCCTCATAACCGCTTTTAACAACTTGTAAAATCTTAGCCAATCGACCGTTAAAAATGCCATTTTAACAGAATCATGGACAAAAAAATATGATGAGCTGAAAGGGTAGGGAAGAAAGTCTGAGAAAGGTGAAGAAGATAAGATTAAGCTGCTAAGGTGGTCAAGATTTGCCTGAAATTAAAGCCAATGCCAGAAAGAATGGCATTGATACCATCACCTTTTCGGCCCTTGAGGTAGCTGCGACGCAAAAGCCCCTCGTTCTTTGGGGGGCCGATAATAGGCTCAATCACTGATCTAAGATAGATATCTTTTTTAATGGGTGGTTTTTTCGAATGATATTAAGCGCAAAACTGATACAGACATCATTGCAACCATAAATGGGACCCTCAACGCTCGTTTTTCCCTCTTGATTTCACGCACCCGGTAAACGTGGATCATTTTGCGAATTTCTTTCCATTCTGGGAATTTTTGCAGGCAATCAGCTGCATCAAAAACTTCATAGGTGCGCTGTTCGACTCGACTATGACGACACTCCCCATCAAACCCAAACCGATCAACAG
Organism: uncultured Alphaproteobacteria bacterium; assembly: GCA_937967795.1. GTDB lineage: Bacteria > Pseudomonadota > Alphaproteobacteria > UBA9655 > UBA9655 > UBA9655. Next base: position 17,969 of record CALBSK010000026.1, read on the forward strand.
GCTTTTGAATTTTTATAGTCCCCTTTTTTGGTTAAAACCTTCGCCTTCAGGCGAAGGACATTATTTAGAACCTGCTGCAAAAGTAAGAGAGATATGCTAAGATGAAGCATGTTAACATATTGAAAAGGTTAGAGTATGTCATTTGCAGGGCTTTTGATCGACTTGATACTCTTACCATTTCGACGATTCTCATTCTCTGGTTCTTCAAGGCAGTTTGCCATATGGGAGGTTATTTCTCCTTCCAAAGCAGCCTCTAAAAATTGCTTCATCAAGGGGGTAAAAATACCATCTTTTCCCACAAGAGCCTTGCCAGCCTTCATATCAGCTATGGCTTTATTTTTTAAACTCCTCACAATCAAACCTGACATGAAAGTTTCATCATTGCATGACGAAAATTTCACCGTATACTAATGGAAATATCTGGCCTGAAGAATGTCCTTATGTTTGAACGGATTGTGAAAGATATATAAGAGCAGTTCAAGATACGCCCGTTGTTATGGTTTGCGGCATTCGGCAAACGGGGAAAAGAAATACTGAATTAACTTTCTTTCAGCTTTGTGGAGTTAGACCAAAAAGGATGCCCCTAAAAGTTAATACCTACTTAAGAGCTGCGCGCCTCCATCGTCCTATAGGGATCTGGCTTACACTTTTGCCAGCTTTGTGGGGAATTTTTCTTGCAAGCCCTGGGATTCCCCCTCTTTTTCTTGTCCTCCTGTTTGTTTGTGGGGCCACCTTTATGCGAAGTGCAGGATGTATTTATAATGATATTATCGATAAAGATTTCGATGCCAAAGTAAGACGTACGGCGTCTCGGCCTTTCGCTGCAGGAGAGATTTCTTTAAAAGAAGCCTATCTTGTCCTTCTTTTCTTTCTGATGTGTAGCGCGTTTATTCTCTTCAGCCTTCCCCTTCCTGTCATTTTGACGGGTTTTATGGCTCTTTTTCTTATCTTTCTCTATCCTTGGATGAAGCGTTTGACCTATTGGCCTCAATTTTTTTTAGGCATAACATTTAATATGGGACTCCTTATGGGGTGGTTAAGCCTTAATCCTCGCCTTTCTTTCGTGCCTCTCCTTTTCTATGGAGGAGCCATTTTATGGACAATTGGATACGATACCATTTACGCTCTTCAAGATAAAGATGATGACCTTTTAGCGGGAGTCAAGTCATCAGCTATTGCTGTTTCAAAAGCCCCTAAGCTTTTTCTGAGCGGGGTTTATAGCTTGAGTCTTATCCTCTGGGGAATTGGGGGAAAAGAAGCCCATTTAAAGGGAATGTATTGGCTTTTTTTAAGCCTTATCGCTTTTCACTTTACCTGGCAAATCCTCACTTTAAGAGAAGACGATCCTCCCAATTGCCTGAAACGCTTTCAATCAAATACAACTATTGGCATTCTCCTCCTCTTTGGTATTGTATTATCTCGCCTCCTTTACTAATCCAATTGTGATTCATGATGAGCTGTAAAAAGCCGCCTTACGCTTTTTCAATTCTGCCTTATTTTGCGGAGTTTATCGTCTCTTTACATTTATTTAACCTTTAAATGATATATATATATAAAGAAAAATCTGGGATGATTGCTAAATCTTTGCCGTTTGACGAGGAAAGATTCTATTTTATTCCTCTTCCCTTTTACGCACAATTTCTGTACAGATATAAAAATTGATTTTTTAGGTACGTTTTTTTAGGGAACGTTCTTATGCCCTCTCTCAAAATTCGCAAGAGAAATCCTGGTGCAGGACGAAAAACCACCCCCATTCCGACCAAAGCGATTCGTTTGCCTCTTCCGCTCGTTAATCAGCTCCAAGCTTTTAAAGAAGAAAAAGGCTTTGAGTCTCTTTATCGTACTGATATTGGAGAAATTTTTTATGGAAAAATTTCTTCATCCATGCGTGCTCCTCTTTTTGAAACACGCATTCAAGCGGGCTTTCCTTCTCCTACGGATGAGTTTAGTGAAGGTACGCTTGATCTTAATGAGTATCTTATTCTTCATAAAGCTGCGACTTTTTTTGTTCGCGTCACAGGAGATTCTATGAAGGGCGTTGGTATTTTCCCTGGAGATTTACTTGTTGTTGACCGCGCTCTTACGCCTGCTTCTGGTAAAATTGTCATTGCTGTTTTGAATGGAGAGATGACGGTTAAACGACTGAAAAAAGAAAATGATCAGATTTTTTTATGTTCAGAGAATGCTAATTACCCCGATATTATTATTTCTGAGGCGGATGAGTTTTCTATTTGGGCTGTTGTCACAAATGTTATTCATTCTTTGATCTAATTTCACGTTTGCATTTATCTTTATAAATGTCGACACGTCCTAATTGTCCAAGACACGAGCCTATTAATTCACGAATATCGGCACATCGATTGGGGTGCTCTTTTGGAGAAGATCCGATCAAACATCCCAGGAGAGAAATCAAATCAAATAGGTAAACACTGATACGCCACTGTGGGGGAAGAATGACTTCTCTTTGTGCCAAGCCTGTCAAAAAGGCCTCCTCAAAAATGGGAGGCATATGGTGCGCATAACGCAGCATGTTAGACACATCACAAAGAGTTGATCCTGAATACGCGAATTCCCAATCTAAAATAGCCGTTATTTTCCATTGGCCTTCAACTTGATCGACGAGAATATTTTCTGGTCCGTAGTCTCCGTGCACAAGATGGGTTTGAGTTTCATCAGGAAAGAAAGGACCATATTTCTCAAGCATCTCATTAATTTTACCAATGGACTCTTGCCCAATGACCTCTCCTACCATTGGATAAGCTAAGCATTCTCGCGCATATGTAATGTAGCTCTGTCTTGAAAGAGGTTCCCTAATCTTAAGATCCTCATCAAAGAAGCCCGAGGTCGGAAATTGATACCTTTGGATGGAGGCCAAAATCAGACCTACTTGAACCATAAGGCTTTCTATGTGGGCCTTTGGAGGGGTCAGAAGAAGCTCTCTCAAACTTAGGCCCGGCATGTATTCTGTAATGGCAAAGCGATGCCCCTCACACTCACCGACAAAATAAATCTCTGGTATAGGAATTGATTTTTTTATAAGTGCGGCAAGTTTTTGTTCTCGATAAGCAGCTAACTTATCACGAAGATAGATACGTAAAATAAAGAGTTTTCGTTCATAGGCCAGATTAATTTTAATATTGAGATTGGCGCATCCTCCTGAAATCATCTCATAAGACGCCAACTTCTTCTCTGGGAAAGCCTGTTCCACCATGCCTTGGATCGTTTGTTCAGAGACCTGAAAATGCTGATCCGTCTTTTCCCAGTAGGTTTTGAAAGTCATGCTTTAAGCCCAATATAGATATCTAACACCACATTTTGAGGATCTTTGGCGCGTTCATCATAACCTTCAAAGTCTGTGGCATAGCGCCTTTGTCCTCCTAAATCTGCAGGAGACATTCCCCAAATTTCTTGCCAAGCCTTGATCACCACAGCTGGCATAGGTCCTGGTTCGGTTGTAAACTTTACATAAGTTTGAGGGGGGATGATGTGAGTTTCTAACCCTTCGGGCAAATCCTCGAAAGAGGTTACCTCTTCACCCACATAAAAAGTATACTCACCTGTGTAGTCGCTTTCATAGTCGCTATAAGCGCAAAAAGTAGTGCCGGGATTTTTACGATGAGGAATTTTTTCGCCAATTTGCTGCTGAAAATAGCGTTGTACACAAGGCGCAATTTTGGCCGTGAGAGGATCAAATTCTTGGCTATTATTGGTCCGTACTTTAACCCCAACTAGCTTTATTTCTGGAAGTGTTATTTTTTCTTTTTTCACATTAGTTTCCCTTCTTCTATTGGATGCAACGGATCATATCCAAGCATCTCTTTCGCAATAATCTCAAATGAGTCTTGATCGATTTCTAAAAAACCATACCTAAATACAGAACCCCAAGCGTTTTTGTTTTTTATAAAAGATAAAAGAGGAATCAGCAGTCTTATGTCCACATGTTGCGCATCCAAATAGCGGATATTTCGCCGAAAGGGTTTAAAGCCATTTTCCATTTCCACCTGATAAGGAGCATCATCTTTTACGATGCCAATAGCTGTGAACTTCTGGTAAAGCTCGGACCCTCCCATAGAGTGCTTGGAGGAGTAGTAAATCACAAAGTCTCCTTTATGAAGGTGCTTTGCGGGTGTTGACTTGCCATGGCAAAATTGACAAATACCCAGTTTGATACCGTTTTCAACGTGTTCTTTGCAAGCAACTCCAATCCAATATTTTCGAGCTCTTTCAGTCATTTGAGACACTTGTTAAGGTTCTTAAAGTCCGGATGAGAGATTGTTGATCTCCTTCCCCCACTTGACCAAAAAATTCTGCATCGGCGTGCTCCACAAGGGGAATAAGCTTGCTCACCATAGCTTTTCCTTTATGGGTGAGAAAAACACTTTTTGCGCGTGTATCTGTTGCATGTTCCACCCGCGTAACGAATCCTTGGGTGACAAGTTTTTTCAAGGACTTGGAGACCGTCATTTTATCAAGCTTAGACAGGCGTGCGATAGCTACTTGGGTTGATTCTTGGCGATGTTCCTCAAACCATAAAAGAACCGCCATGATAACAAACTGCCCGTGAGAGATGTCGTGAGATTCGAGCACTTTCTTTATTAACCGCTGCCATGTGACCGTTGTTTGCCAGAGCAAAAGCCCAGGACTGTCTTCAGGAGCCTCAAATCCAAAGGCAGACTTTTCAGGATCGAGCGAGCGCAACGAGAGCCTCCATCTGTTGAGGTGCAGAATTAGCCACGTTCTGAGCCACAAGTTTTATCCATAGCCATCGAAGAAGGCCCGTTACTGTGTGGACATTAGTCAAGCGCAGCCCTTCTTTTGTTTCTTCAAGCTCGAGAGTACCGTACATTTTCGCCCCAAAGAAAGTCGTACAATCGGTGAATTTCCGCCCTTCTTCAATTTCTGTCAGCTCAATTTTAAAAGCTTTATTAACACCTTTAGGCTTCAACATAAAATGATTGCCGACAGCAAAGGGGCCCGCCAGCTTACAATAGTCCAAATCTTCTTGCCACTTTATCCAGTTGTTAACATCTGTCCAAAGCTGCCAGATCGTTTCTTTGTTCACGTTCTTAAACGTCTTGCTATAGGTGTGTGTCCACATCATATCCTCATATATATTAAATTATAATACCTTATGCGAGTTTACTATGAGAGACAAGGGACCAAATTTCAATGTTTCTTTTTAGAATAAACAGCTTCAATATTATGTCCATCTGGATCTATAATAAAAGCAGCGTAATACCCCTCTTCATAGTCAGGCCTAAAACCTGGCTTGCCATTACATTTGGCACCATTTGCAAGAGCTACACGATAAAAAGCATCTACACTTTCCTCACTTGATGCATTAAAAGCTAAATGGAGTGATTGAGATAAAAGAGCTTTTTCGTCAAATTGGCGTATTTCAAACATATCGTGAACACGCGTCCCATAACCCACTACAATGTCCTTGCTCTCCAAAACCACAGGATATCCCAAAACATCCATAATCGCATCATAAAACCTCCGGCTTGTTTTTAGATCTTTAACTTTTATTTGGACGTGGTTAAAAATTTTCATAGTGAACATTCCTTTAATTTTTTGAGACCATTAGGTTTTTTTACTTAAAGCTATCGAGAGACATGGCGATGTTCATACTTTTTAGTGAGGGCTTCATTTTACGCTCCTTCAGGGCAACCCCTTATCACTTTTATATGAATTTTAGTGTAGCTTTTTACCGTTCATAACGCCAGCATGTCGTGAGGTGGTCATTCACCATTCCAATGGCTTGCATATAGGCATAGATGATGGTTGAACCGACAAAGGTCATACCTCGCTTTTTCAAGTCTTTGGATAACGCATCGCTTTCAGTCGTTTGCGTGGGAACGTCTTCAAATCGGTGCCAATGGTTTTTGAGAGGGTTACCCTTTACAAACCCCCAAACATAGCGATCAAAGGATCCCCATTCTTCTTGAATTTTGAGAAAAATATTGGCATTTTGTCGTACACTGTAGATTTTAAGCCGGTTACGGATAATGTGAGGGTTATAGCGTAAAGATTCCAATTCATCATCCCTCATCGTGGCAACTTTAGCAGGATCAAAATGATAAAAAGCTTTCCGATATCCTTCACGTTTCTTAAGGACAGTTTCCCAACTGAGTCCCGCTTGAGCACCTTCAAGAATCAATAATTCAAACAAATGCCGATCATCATGTGAAGGAACACCCCATTCATGGTCATGGTAGTCTGCATAAAACTCTTGGCCTGGTTTTCCCCCAAAACAACGGATTTTATGATCGATTTCTAAGGATTGCATTTAGACTCCTTGTTTTTCATGGTGAACAAGCCATTTCTTGCGAGGGAGACAATCCCCCGCTTACCATTTGAATTAATCACACGATGGCAGGGAATTACAATGGCAAATTGGTTTGCGCCATTGGCATTTGCAACGGCTCGAAAGGTCGATGGTTTGCCAATTCCTGTCGCAATCTCAGCATAATACCGGGTTTCTCCGTAAGGGATTTTTTGCAATTCTTCCCATACGCAAATTGTCCCCTACCGGATGTGGCGAGAGTTGGACATCAAGGGTTCGAGTTACTCCTGATGTGTTGGGTTATCGCTTTTACTGTTGAAAGAATGCCTCGGCAAAAAGAGGCTGAGTTGTTAAATACTGGCCACGTTGGCGTACCAACGGAAGGCTATGCGCCTCTCCCCCAAGGTCAATCACTTTTCCTAAAATAATTTCGTGATCACCCCCCTCATAAATGGCCCCCTTCTCACAAATAATATGCCCTAAAGCTTCCCGAATCAGGAGACAACGCGTTGCAGGGTGTTTTTTTGTTTTAACTTTTTCCCAGGCCAGGGGGGTGTGCTTGGCAAATCCCTCTGAAAGATGAGACTGATTTGTATTTAATATATTCACCGCAAAGTAACGTGACTTTTTAAAAATGGGTATTGTTTTAGATTGTTTGGAAAGACAAAATAAAATCTGCGGGGGCTTTAAGGAAACAGATGTAAAAGAACTAATTGTAATACCAACAGGTTCTCCTTCTTCTTCAGAGAATGTAACAACTGTAACGCCTGTAGGAAAAAGGCCCAGTGTTTTGCGAAATTGATCTTCTGTAATCCTCATTCCCTTCTTTTAGGGGAAAAGGGAACATATGAAAACCAATAAATTTAATGGAGAGGGATCTATTATTTTTTTCTTCCCTCTCCCTCATCTTCTCGACCCCATTGACGCTTTACCTCTGGACTTATATCTTACCCAACAAATATTAGGAATTATATATGCATCTTTATAGATCCATTGCCACTGTGGGAGGATTTACCTTTTTAAGCCGTATCACCGGTTTCATTCGAGATGCCCTCATTGCGGGAATTTTAGGAGTGAGCGGCCTTACGGACGCTTTTTTTGTTGCCTTTAAACTTCCTAATTTCTTCCGTCGTTTTTTTGCTGAAGGCGCCTTTAACGCGGCTTTTATCCCTCTTTTTTCCGGGATTCTCCTCTCTTCTGGACCTACGGCTGCTCGCCTTTATGGGGAAAAAATCTTTGCTCTTCTCCTCTTTGGCTTGACAGGATTTGTGCTTCTTTTCGAGCAATTTATGCCTTGGGCCGTCTTTTTAGTGGCTCCCGGCTTTGAAACAACTCCTGAACGCTTTGATCTTGCCGTTGTTCTTTCTCGTATTACCTTTCCGTACATTCTTTTCATTTCACTTGCCTCTCTTTTAAGTGGAATTCTTAACTCAATGGGAAAATTTGCCGCTCCTGCTGGAACTCCTGTGATTTTAAATTTAATAATGATCGCAGCACTTCTCATGGCCCTTGCTGAGTGGATTACACCCGGCAAGGGTCTTGCATGGGCTGTTTTCTTAGCGGGGATTCTTCAATTAGGCTGGCTTTGGATCGCGTGTCATTGGCAGGGAATGAGTCTGAAACTTTCTCCCCTCTCTTTTACGCCCGAAATAAGGTCTCTTATCCGCCTAGGCATCCCAGGAGCTATCAGCGCAGGCGTTGTACAAGTTAACCTTTTCATGGATATGATTTTTGCCTCTTGGCTTCCAACAGGAGCCGTCTCTTACCTTTTTTATGCGGATAGACTCAATCAACTTCCCCTCGGTGTGATTGGAATTGCGGTGAGCACAGCCCTTCTCCCTGAACTTTCCAAACACATCAAAGAGGGCAATCACAAAGAAGCTCACCTTACGCAAAATCGAGCCCTTGAATTTGCCCTTGCCATCACTTTACCCGCAGCAGTTGGGCTGATTGTTTTAGGGGGGCCCCTTGTTGCTTTATTATTTGAGAGAGGAGCGTTTACAAGTCAGGACGCCACTTCAACAGGTTATACCCTTTCTGCTTTTGCAGCAGGTCTTCCAGCTTATGTCCTCGTTAAAATTTTGAGCACTCAATTTTTTGCTCGCCAGGATACAAAAACCCCTATGAAAATAGCCATAGTGGCGGTTGCTTTAAACTTTATCTTAAATTGCGCTTTGATTAGTCCATTGAGTTATGTAGGACTTGCCTTATCAACGGCTCTTTCTGCCTGGGTTAACGCCCTGACGTTAGGGTTTCTTCTTTTTTCAAGGGAATGGATTGTGTTTGATACACGCATGAAAGCTATTTTACCACGCCTTGTGTCTTCCTCTCTTTTGATGGGTGTTTTTTGTTATGGATTCCAGTTTATAACTCCTTTTCCTAAAAGTCTCCTCATGCGCATATGCGTTGTGGGATTATGGATTTTTGGGGGGTTTATAACCTACATTATGTCCGCGCGTCTTATAGGAGCTTTTTACTTTAAAGATCTCCAAAAGTTTTTAAAAAACCAATCTGTCTCGTGAAAGGGTTGCATCCCTCAAAAAATATTTTATAACAAGAACGACATGAATGAGGAGGTGATTAAAGATGAATCTTATTCGTTCTATTACAACGGTTGGAGGATATACGATCGGCAGCCGTTTATGTGGATTTGTACGGGAAATCCTCACTGCTTCTTTTTTAGGAGCGGGAGCAGCGTCTGATGCCCTTGTGGTCGCCATTAAATTCCCTCAAATCTTTCGCCGTCTTTTTGCTGAAGGAGCGTTTAATGCTTCTTTCGTTCCTCTCTTCGCAGGAATTTTGGCAACAAAAGGGAAAGGGGAAGCGCGCACCTTTGCGGAAAAAATATTAACCCTTTGGGTTGGCGTTCTTTTTCTTCTAATGCTTGGTGTTGAGCTCTTCCTTCCTACCTTAATGCCTCTTTTAGTACCGGGTTTTAAAACAACACCCGATCGTCTTTATTATGCCATAGAATTTAGTCGCATTACTTTTCCCTTTATTTTCTTTATTTCCCTTACAGCTCTTTACAGCGGAATGTTAAATTCCATCGATAAATTCGCTATTGTTGCCTTATCTCCTATGGTCGGGAACATGGTGATCCTTGCCATTGTAGTAGGGTTTTATGATAAATTTTGTTCTCCAGGATATGCTTTTGCCTGGGGGATTATGTGTTGTGGGATCTTACAATGGTTATGGGTATGGATTCCTTCTCTTAAAGAGGGATTAGGATTGCGATTTGTATGGCCCCAGCTGGATAAAAATACAAAACGTTTCTTTATAACCTTGGCTCCTGCAGCCTTTGGATCAGGGATCATCCAAATTAATCTTTTTGTGGGCTCTTATATTGCTTCTTGGCTTCCCACAGGCGCCATTTCCTATCTCAATTATGCAGATAGGCTTAATCAATTACCTCTGAGTGTCATTGGTGTTGCGGTGAGTACAGCCCTTCTCCCCATTCTTTCCCGTCAAATCCGTTCACAATCCTGGAAAAAAGCACAGCAAACACAAAATCAAGCTCTTGAATTTTCAATGTTTTTGACCCTTCCCGCAGCCCTTTCTCTTATCTTTTTAGCAGAACCCTTTGTCATGATCGTCTTTGAACGAGGAGCTTTTACAGAACAAGATACAGGAGCAACCGCTCTTACCCTTCAGGCCCTCGCTGGTGGTCTTCCAGCTTATGTGCTCATCAAAGTTTTCAGCTCCAGTTTCTTTGCCCGTCAAAACACCCTCACACCTGTATATGCAGCTTGTGCAGGAATCGTCGTTGATATCGGAGTCAGTCTTATGTTGATGAACACGTTTCATCAAGTTGGAATTGCTCTTGCTACAGCGGCCGCCGGATGGGTAAATGCACTTTGGTTAGGCTATTTTCTTTGGCGTCAAGGCTATTTAAGCGTTGAAGTTCGTTTAAAGAAATTTGCTTTCCGAATGATTTTCACCTGTGGAGGAACGATTGTTCTCCTTAAAGGCCTTCAAGCTCTTCTTCATCCCCTTCTGTTTGAAGGAGAGTTTACAAGAAGCCTCTCTGTTGCGGGTCTTGTCAGCTTTGGTCTTTTAAGCTTTTTAATTCTCTCTCATTTTATGGGTGCGTTAAAGTTTCATGAACTTAAACTTATGTTTTCATCGAGGACTTAATGGGACGGATTTTTTCAGGCATACAACCGACAGGGAACCTTCATCTGGGAAATTATTTAGGAGCCATTCGCAACTGGGTTGCGCTGCAAGAGACTCACGAAAACTTCTTTTGTATTGTAGACCTGCACGCCCTCACAACACTTCCTGGGCCCAAAAAACTTCAGGAAAATGTAAAAAAAGTGGCGGCTGCTTATATTGCAGCAGGAATTGACCCTGAAAAATCGTATATTTTTCCTCAAAGTTCTGTCCCCGCTCATTGTGAACTTGCCTGGATATTTGCCTGCCTGACTCCCCTCGGCTGGCTTAATCGCATGACGCAATTTAAGGAAAAAGCAGGTAAACAACGGGAGCAAGCCAATCTTGGTCTTTATGCCTATCCTGTTTTGCAAGCAGCGGATATTCTCGTTTACAAAGCAACTCATGTTCCCGTTGGGGAAGACCAAAAGCAACATATTGAGTTGGCGCGAGATATAGCTGGCGCCTTTAACCGCCACTATCAAGTGGACTATTTTGACCTTCCTGAACCTTTTATTTTAAAAACAGCTGCACGCGTCATGAGTCTGCGAGATGGAACTTCTAAAATGAGTAAGTCCGATCCCTCCGATTATAGCCGTATTCATTTGACGGATGACCCTGATACAATTATCCTTAAGATTCGCAAAGCGAGAACAGATCCTGATCCTATCGCAGGAACACCTCAAGCCATGGAAAATCGTCCCGAAGCCCTTAATCTTTTAAATATATATGCAGCTTTAACCAATCAACGTTTAGAAGACGTTTGTCTAGAATTTGAAGGCTCTTCTTTTGCTCCCTTTAAGCAAAAATTGGCAGATCAAATCATTGCTGTCTTCGAACCTATTCATGAGCGCACGTTGGCTTTATTAGAGGAGCCTGATTTTCTTGGAGCGGTTCTTAAAAAAGGAGCTGACAAAGCAAGAGACCTTGCATTACAACATCTAAATGAAGTTCGAGAGATTGTAGGGTTTTTAAAAACGTAAAATTATGAAACGCATTTTTGATCTTCTTATTGCTTTTATTTTCTCTCTTTTGTTGTTTCCCCTTATCTTAATCATTTCTCTCATGGTTAAGCTTACTTCAGAAGGGCCCATTCTTTATTGGTCGAATCGAGTTGGCAAAAATAATCTGATCTTTAAAATGCCAAAATTTCGAACGATGTATGTCGATACGCCACCTCTTGCAACAAGACATATGGCCCAGCCCGAACAATATCTCACATCAATTGGACCTTTTTTAAGAAAAACATCTCTCGATGAAATTCCTCAATTATGGTCAATTATAAAAGGAGATATGAGTTTTGTAGGCCCTCGTCCCGTTCTTACAAATGAGGAAGACCTTCTTATTTTACGTACCCAAGAAGGTATTCACCTTTACAAACCCGGTCTTACGGGGTGGGCGCAAATTAACGGTCGTGATTCTGTTACAATTGAACAACGCGTGGCTCTAGAAAAAGATTATATAAAAAAACAATCCTTTTTGTTTGATATTCTTATTTTTTGGAAGACGATTCCAAAAGTGTTATTTAAAAAAGACATCGTTCACTGATATCCTAAATGAGTCACTCTCCGGTCACTCTGAACTTATTTCAGAATTATCCGACTAGAACCCTTGACCATCCAGGTCATTGATGAGTAGGGTAAAGGAAATGATGTGTAGCCTCGTCCCCTTATGAAAACTGATTTTCAGACCGTTATCTTAAAGCTCCAAGAATTCTGGTCTCAAAAAGGGTGTGTTCTCCTTCAACCTTATGACGCCGAAGTGGGGGCAGGGACATTTCACCCTGCCACAACTTTAAAAGCTTTGGGCCCCACGCCGTGGCGCGCTGCTTACGTTCAGCCTTCTCGAAGACCTGCCGATGGACGTTATGGAAAAAACCCGAATCGGCTCTATCGTCATCATCAATATCAGGTCATATTAAAACCCTCTCCGCAGGATGTTCAGGATATTTATCTGGAAAGTTTAAAATATATTGGCTTCGATCCCCTCCTTCACGACATTCGTTTTGTGGAGGATGATTGGGAAAGCCCTACGCTCGGAGCTTCCGGTTTGGGTTGGGAAGTCTGGGCAGACGGCCAAGAAATTACCCAATTCACCTATTTCCAACAAGTGGGTGGGTTTCCTTGCAATCCCATTTCTGCTGAGTTGACCTATGGGCTTGAACGCCTTGTTCAAGTCCTCCAAGGAATTGAAAACATCTATGATTTGGATTGGAATGGGGCGGAAGGAAATGCCCGTATGACTTATGGCGATGTCGCCCTTCAAATGGAGCAAGAGTTTTCTGCTTTTAGCTTTGAGCAGGTGGATGCGCCTATGATCTTTCGTCATTTTGAAGATGCTGAAACCTTGTGCCGTCATCTTGTTAAAAATAAGCTTGTTCTTCCTGCCTATGAATATTGTCTTAAAGCAAGCCATCTCTTTAATCTATTAGATGCAAGAGGCGTTTTAAGCGTAACCGAGCGAGCCAACATCATCGGGCGGGTAAGATCGCTCGCCCGTCAGTGTTGCGAGCTTTGGATGGAGAATTCTCACCATGGCTGAATGGCTTTTTGAAATCCTTTCAGAAGAAATCCCTTCTCGCATGCAAAAAGAAGCGCAAGCGCAGCTTAAGGCATTGACGGAGTCATCTTTAAAAGAAAATGAGTTATCTTTTGAAAACATTAGAACTTTTGTAACACCTAGAAGATTAACGGTGGCCGTAAATGGATTACCTCTCCAAACAGGGGAGAGAACAGAGGAGAAAAAAGGGCCGCGGATAGATGCCCCTCAAGCAGCTATCGAAGGGTTTCTGAAAACTGCCAATGTCAGACGGGAAGATTGTGAAGTTAAAGAAACGTCCAAAGGATCTTTTTTATTTGTTACCATAAAGAAAACCTCTTGTCCTACTCAAAAGATTCTGTCTCAGGTGGCTTTGTCCCTTTTAGAACAATTTCGCTGGCCAAAATCGATGCGTTGGGGAAGTCTTTCCCTGTCATGGGTTCGCCCCCTTCGGGGGCTTCTGAATATTTTTGAGGGGGAAATTGTTCCTCTCTCCTATGCGGGACTTGAAGCGTCAAATAAAACACACGGACATCGTTTTTTAGCATTTCCTTCTTTTATCGTCGAAAGTTTTAAGGACTATCAGAAAAAGCTGAAGGATCATTTTGTGATTTTAGACTGGGAAGAACGCCGGGTTCTTATTCAGAAGGAAATCACTCGATTAGCCCAAGAATCAGACCTTGTGCTTTTTAAGGATGAATCCCTTTTAGATGAGGTTGCAGGACTTGTTGAGTGGCCGGTGGGTTTGAAAGGCAAAGTCGATCCCCATTTTATGACTCTCCCACCTGAGGTCATCACCACCCCCATGCGTGTTCATCAACGCTACTTCCCCCTTAGCGATTCAAAAGGAAATTTAGCGCCTGCTTTTGGTATTATTGCCAATATTGAAACCCGTGATTTTGGCAAAACAATTATTACCGGCAATGAACGTGTTTTAAGAGCGCGCCTAGAGGATGCTCAATTCTTTTGGGAGCAAGATCAGAAAAAACCACTTCAAAGTTTTAATACAACTTTAAAAACGAGGCTTTTCCACCAACAATTAGGAAGCATTTTTGACAAAGTTGAACGCTTGATCAAGCTTTCCTCTCGCATAGCAGAAAAAGTCGGTGTCGACTCCAACACTGTATCGCGGGCAGCTCTTTTATCCAAAGCCGACCTCGCTTCCCTTATGGTTGGTGAATTCCCTGAGCTTCAAGGAATTATGGGACGTTACTACGCGCACGCTCAAGGAGAAGTTTCGGAAGTGTCTCAGGCCATTGAAGAACATTATTGGCCAAAAGTTTCAGGAGGGCCCATCCCTGAGGCTGCCCCGAGCTTGATTCTTGCCATGGCCGACCGAATGGATACGCTTATCGGTTTTTTTACCATCGGCGTTACCCCTTCGGGATCCAAGGATCCTTTTGCTTTGAGACGCGCGGGTTTGAGTCTTATCGCTCTTTCCTTAAATCCTTACTTTAGTCTTTCTATGGTTGAAGCCTTAAGCTGGGCTTATGAGACCTACCCCTGGTCAGAACTTTCGCCTTCTCTCTTAAAAAATAAAGAAGAAGCTCTTCATGACTTATGGCAATTCCTTTTGGAACGGTTTAAATTTACTTTACGAAATGGTCAAGGCAGCCCTTATGATCATGTAGATGCGGTTTTAGCGGTTGCCGATACAAACCCCACATTTTCTGATCTTGCCTTAAGAGTCCAAGCTTTAGACCAATTGATGGATGGAAAAGATGGCCAAAACTTACTTATAGCCTACAAGCGAACTTCTAATATCTTAAGAATTGAAGAAGAAAAAGATAAACAAACCTATGCAGGCAACGTGAGAGAACACATTTTAAAAGCTTCTGCAGAAAAAGCCCTTTTTATGAGTTTGTTAGAAAAGTCTCCTCATATTCAAGAGCTCCTTACCCAAAGAAATTTTATCAAAGCTGTCCAAGGCTTAGCCACACTCAGGCCTACCGTAGATCAGTTCTTCGATGAGGTGGTGGTTAACACAGAAGAAGAGGAAATTCGAACAAACCGTCTTCATCTTTTAGCTCTTCTCCGCAATACACTCCATCAAGTAGCGGATTTTTCTAAAATTGAAGGTTAACCTAAGGAAAGAAGTAAACATGATTTCAAAAGAGTTACAAGAAAAGCTAATTGGCCTTGCTAAAGAAGCTCAAAAAAAGTCCTATACTCCTTATTCAAAATTTCCTATAGGCGCTGCCCTGATTACAGATGAAGACGAAATTTACACGGGCTGTAATATTGAAAATATCTCATACGGTTTAACCAATTGTGGGGAGAGAACAGCTATCTTTAAAATGGTTTCTGAAAAAGGGCCTAAAGGAAAGATTAAAGCCATTGCCGTGACCTCAAAAGCCGATATTGCTTGCGCTCCTTGTGGAGCCTGTCGACAGGTCATTCAGGAATTCAGCACCCCTGATACGGTTGTGATTTATAAAGGCCACCATGACTATGTGGTAGTTCCCATGAGTCAACATTTGCCCGGCGCTTTTACAGAGTTTGTAGCGATTGATCACAACGGCTCGTTAACGCGCATCCAAACAGGCGCGTAAGGCCTTAAACAAGTCCTTCCCCAGGAAAACTCTTCCTGATCCTTTACGGCTTCGATACGAAGGAGAGCCAATCCCTGAGAGCCGTTATGGGTTCGCATTTCTCCGACCTCTTTGCCGCTTGAAAAAATCCCCACATTTTCAGTGGGTATTGTTCCCTCAATGCGGACGGGAAAAAGACGTTTGCGTACAAGACCACGATATTTTGTACGGGCTGTTAACTCTTGCCCCATATAACATCCTTTCGTCCAACTGATGGCGTTCAACTCATCCAACCCTGATTCCAGGAGAATTGCTTTTTCAGGGATAAGATCGCGTCCCCCTTCAGGAACACCGAGAACGAGACGATGAAGATCATAATCAAAAGGCGTCCTGGGCTGAAAATCTTTGGGGGGCCTTTCTCCTAGGGCGCGAGCTCCTAATTCTAAAAGGCGCGGATCCATAAAAATGCCATGATGAGCTCTTCCCATCTCTTCTGAAAGACCTAGATGTGGGGCTATTCCCTCTCCCCACAGTGCAAAAACGGTAAGGTCGAAGCGAGGGGTAAGAGTCACCCTTGATCGTAATTTGTATAAGTTAAGCTTTTTTAACAGAGCTTCCAACCGGTCTTTTTCTACATCGAGAAAGTAAGAGCCTTCGATTTCTATAATAAAAAAATCATATAAAAAGCGCCCTTGAGGTGAGAGAAGGGCCGCATAAATCGCGCGCTCAGGCGTTACAAGCGTGATATCATTAGTAATGAGCCCTTGGAGAAAGGAAGCTCTATCTTCGCCTTGAATTTCGAGTATCCCACGGTGGGGGAGTTCTGTACAAAACATAATGTCTTCTTCTAAAAGTAGGTGAATCGAAAGATATTGTATCTATACTCATTCAAAATGAAAATGGGTACTTTTACTCAACCCAACAGTGTCTGCGCGAAGGAATCCCGAAATGATCCCCGATCAAGTCGGGGACTAAAGGTTCGGGATGACAACGGGAGAGAATAGTTTATTGTATTATAAGCATTTTTTAAATTGTCGAGTGGCAATGACGAAAGTAGCTATACTTTTATTTATATTTCATCACCCGGGTGAAAATATAAGTAAGTAAAAATTAATATTGACGTCCATTGAATTTTCTCATAATTAATTATTGTGTTATTTTTGATAGGTGTGGATATGATAAAATTTTTAATGAAAGAGTTGTTTTTAATTGCCGTTGTTGTTTCCTCATGTGTGGGTCCATCCTCTTTTCTTTTGGCGATGGAAGAGAATACTCCCAGGGAAAAACGTTCTATTGGAAAGTCATCCGCTCAGCCTACACTGCAGGAACTCGTTACAAAAACATATGCTGTTCATTTAGCCCCCGTTTATCCTCAAAACGGTCTTATGATTCCTGGCTCTTTATTTTCTCTAAAGAAAACGCCACAAAAAGACGAAGCACGTTGTGGAGAAAAAGCGGAGGAGAAAAAAGACGCCTCCTCTAAGATAACCCCTAATTCCCCAGAACTTCTCAGTCTTGAGGAACGCCTTCAATTGGCTAAAGTCACGCCCAAATATCGCTTTACCCTTCATTGGGCTCTTTCTGGTGTAGCTGAAGATCATGACTTTTTTAACGAGGAGGGAGAAACCCATAATGTGAATCGAGCTTCCCGGCCCTTTGCAATTCTTGAACCTTTACAACACCTTTTGCCGGAGTCCTATGGAGGACATGATCAAGATTGGATAACCGTGGGCCCCCATAAATTAAGTTCTGATTCTATCTTACTAACTGCTGCCTCTAATAAAAAAGATTTTTGTGACTTTCCAGGTAAGGTTATTTTTTTTGACTCTACAACTCAAAGCTTGGAAGAAACTGTGGTGAGAACTTTAAAGGAGCGCAAAAGTTTTGGTCTCAAAAGAGATATCCCTGTGAGTGACTACGATGTTGATATCACACTGGAAAACGTTGAAAAAATGGTTGATGTGGATTCTCCAACTTTGGCAAGCTTTTTCAACCCCACAGAAAATAGAAAGCAAAGAATCAGTAAGCTTAAGGAAAAAATTATGAAAGAGAAAAATCAAAAATTTACAATTACGCGTTATAACGAAAATAATATTCCTCTAACCGTAGATGGTGATAAGCACTTTAATTCACCTAAAGAGTTTTACGCTTCTTTGATAAAGGAGGGTTACTTTTGGGGAAAACATGCGAACACTTACTTTGCAAAATTTGAAGATTTCTTAAAACACTTCTTTCGACGCACTATCATATTTCAAGCTAAACAACTCTTCCCGAAAATTATGGAGGGCGTAGTAATGACGGGCCTTGAGAGTTCAGTTGACCCGATTGCTTATGTTAATGGTACTATCAAAGATTTCAAACCTTTTATAAAAGGGACAAAACTATCTGAAAAATCACAAGACGTCTTTAACTTTTGGCTTCTGGAACTTGGAATTTGGAGCAAACATGTTTGTGAAAAAGATGACAGGAAGTCTCTTGAATTTCTGGGAAGTGTAGCTGATCCTGCTTCCCACCTAAAACGGGTGGTTGATACGGTAGATACGTATAGCACTCAACCGATGATGAAGTTATATGAATAATTTGAGCGTCTCAAATTTCCAACAGACGTGAAGAGTCTTCGTGAAACCACACGGAGAGGAGAAGCGTCAATTAGAGAAGTTCCCGGGATCAATTAAAAAAGCTCCCGTTGCTTTGAAATGACGTAAGTTTCGTGTCATGATGTGTAATCCATGATAAAGAGCGGTTGCTGCAATTAAACCATCAGAAACAGGAATTATAATACCATCAGCCTCAGCACGTCCCGTAAGTTCTCCCCACATGAGGGCAATCTCGTGATTAAGGGATAAAATACGATCTGAGAATTGATGTTCTAATCCATTGAGCCACTTTGTAAGCTCATGCTTTTTCCGACTTTCGGACAAGAGGACAATACCTTTGGTAATTTCTCCGATGGTAAGAACACTTAAAAAAAGATCTTCATCGTCAAAGGGAGCAAGGGCCGCTTGTATAGAATCACTCGTTTGAGGACGACGTAATTCTCCCAGAATACACGTATCGAGTAAGATCTTCACAGCTCAATATCTCGACTGGGCCTCTCATCACGCGTAAGATCAAGATCTTCCAAAGAAGGGCCTTTCCTTAAATAATTTTTGAAACTCGGACGTGCACCCGTCAAGCGCATATACTCTATTTCGGAGAGAAGAACAACGGCCTGGTTGCGACGGCGAATTCTTTGAGGCCCCTTTGTGAGAGCCAACGTTACAACCTCACTTAATCGATTTTTTGCTTCTGCTAAAAGCCACTCCATCTTTTTCTCCTTTAAATAGCTAGATAGGCTAGATTTAATTATAGCAGAATGGATTTTTAGAAACAAGAAAATTGTTGGGTACTTTTACTCAACCCAACAGTGTCATCCTTTTCTTGTGCCGAGCATCTGAAAAAGCGCATGTTTAAGAGAATTTTAAAATGATATATATGAGTTGCGTTATTCAATGACAACCCACGCTCTTTTAAAGAAAGTCCTTTATGACACCGGAAGAATTAGCAGCAAAACATCCTTATCTCTATCATATTACAGAACCCGGAGCTTGGTTGAGTATAAAACAAAATGGCCTTTTATCAACCTCAAGTCTTCTTGAGCTCTTTGAAATCAAAGGGATGGAGCGGACGCTAATCGAAACAAAACGGAGGTCTTCCTCTGTGCCCCTCGATCATCCATCCCAGGGGCGGGTTATTCTCAACGATAATGTGCCTCTCAACGAACAAGCGCTACGAAAGTGTTTAGATGACGACTTAACTCCTGAGGATTGGCTTCGGATGTTAAATTCTCGTATCTTTTTTTGGCCCTGTAAAGAAGCACTAAATCGTCTCCTCAATGCACGGCTTAATCATAATCGGATGCGAGAAGTTATCGTTGTTGATACCCTGAGTCTTGCGAAAGTGCATGCTGAGTGTATTGAGTTTTGCCCTATTAATTCAGGCGCAACGATGAGAAAATCGGCACGACGAGGGCTGAATACCTTCACCCCGATGTTAAAATATAGCTTCCGGGAGTGGAGCCAGCTACGCGGTCGTCATGATCAGATTCGTGAGGTTACCGTTAGAGATAAAATAAGAGATATTGCTCAACATATGGTGGACGTTTTTTTAACACGGGGTGCAGTTTAAAATGTAAATGTGTTCTGTATTTTTTAATTGGCCATATATGCAATTTTCTGGATTTTTTATTTTTTTTATGAATAATCAACAATAGATATTGGAAGAAGTTTCTCTTTTTTGGGTAGCCCCCGAGAAGAGGAAGCCTCTCCCGAGATCGAGAGGGTACAAGTTAACCTTGTTAAGGAAAGCCCAGGGTCTATGAAAAATGCTAGCTTATTCCATGGATTCTTTTCTTAAGGGGAAAGGCTGTACAATCGGGGAGAATGAAAGATACGACTGGAAGATATCCTTCCTTCTCTTAAGGCCATACGTAAGGGATCCCGGGATCTTCTTAGAGAGAAGGAAAAAATAAAGGTCGCTAAAAAATAATAATTTTTTTATTCAACCGTCACAGACTTAGCCAAATTACGAGGTTGATCCACATCCGTGCCCTTAAGAAGGGCCGTATGATAAGCCAAAAGCTGAAGAGGAATCGTATACACAAGGGGTGTAATGAGCCCCGTTGTGGAAGGTAAAATAAATAGATCTGTGGAACGAAGGGGTAAATGTTGGGCCCCTTTACTGTCTGTGAAAACAATAACGGGGGCTTTTCGAGCAATAACTTCTTGAATATTAGAAGCTATTTTTTCAAAAAGATCATCAAATGGAGCTATGACAATCACAGGAACATCCCTATCAAGAAGAGCGATAGGACCGTGTTTCATTTCACCCGCAGCGTAACCTTCGGCATGGATATAACTCACTTCTTTAAGTTTCAGAGCTCCTTCCAAAGCGAGGGGAAAATTGGTTCCACGTCCTAGAAAGAGGACATCTTTAGCTTCAGAAATCATGGGAACAAGTGCTTTTATCTGAGATTCTTGAGAAAGTACCTTTTCACAAAGAGCGGGAATGAATCGTAATCCAAAAACCATTTCTTCAAAAGTGGTTTCATCTAAGAATCCACGACTGCGGGCCGCCTCTAAAGCAAGAAGAGCCAAAACAATGAGTTGTGCGGTGAATGACTTTGTAGAGGCCACCCCAATTTCAGGACCAGCACGAGTCAAAAGAACCACATCAGACTGGCGAGCAATTGAGCTGTCAGGGACATTAACAATAGACACAATCGTCTGACCTTGAGATTTCATATATTCGAGAGCCGCAAGTGTATCAATCGTTTCTCCTGATTGGGAAATTAAAAGACTCAATCCATTCTCAGGTAGGGGGGGTGTTCGATACCGAAACTCAGAAGCAACATCGATTTCAACGGAAAGATGAGCCCATTTTTCAAACCAGTATTTAGCGATGAGACCAGCGTAATAGGCTGTTCCACACGCAGAAATTGTTAAGCGAGAAAGAGAGGCCCATGGCAGGGGAGGAAGGTTCAACTTTCCTTCTTTGAGAAAGAAATTAAGAGTATCCTCAAGAGTACGAGGCTGTTCATAAATTTCTTTCAACATAAAATGATCATAAATTCCCTTATTTATGGAGCCTTCAATCATGGTATTGTGTTGAATGGGTCTTTCGATAGGGTGATCCTCTTTATCAAAAATTGAAACATGTTCGGGAGAGAGAACGGCCCAATCTCCATCTTCAAGATAACAAATTTTTTGAGTTAAGGAGAGAAGAGCGATCGCATCTGAACCTACGTACATTTCCCCTTCCCCATAACCAATTGCAAGGGGACTCCCTCCTTGACGAGCAACGATAAGAAGATTTTCATAGCCCGTAAATAAAATTGCAAGCGCAAAGGAGCCCTTAAGATTCTTTAAAGTTTTCGCAACGGCTTCTTGGGGAGGGAGACTTTTTTCCATATAAAGAGAGATAAGATGAGCCACGACTTCTGTGTCTGTTTCGCTTTCAAAGACGTATCCCTTAACCTCTAGATCTTTGCGTAATTCCCCATAGTTTTCAATAATTCCATTATGAACTAAGGCAACTCTGGCGTTTATAAGAGGGTGAGCATTCACTTCAGTGGGCTGGCCATGGGTTGCCCAACGGGTATGACCGATACCATTATGGCCCTGAAGAGGGTGAGCTAAAAACTTTTCTTTAAGCTTAATGAGTTTTCCTTCTGCACGTAATCTCTGAATTTGACCTCCATAAATGGTGGCAACACCTGCCGAGTCATATCCTCTATATTCAAGTTTTTCTAGGCTATGAAGAAGCCGTTCTCCTACAGGATGATTTCCAACAATCCCAATAATTCCACACATAAATCAGAGATCCTTTCTCTTCTTGCGCTTTTCTCGAAATTTATCAGCGCCTTTTTCAAGTGTTATTTGTTCACCACGAGCAATGGCTAAAGCTCGACTATTCACATTTTGAGTGAGAACGCTCCCAGCACCAACAATAGCGTGCTCTCCAATTGTTAGGGGAGCAATAAGAGAAGTATTAGAACCGATAGAAGCGCCCTCTCCGATTTGGGTTTTAAATTTGTTGAATCCATCATAGTTACAAGTAATCGTTCCTGCTCCGATATTAGCTTTAGCTCCAACGTCTGCATCTCCAATGTAACTTAAATGTTTTGCTTTCGCTTTCGGTCCAAAAGTAGATTTTTTGATTTCAACAAAGTTTCCAATTTCCACGTTTTCTTTTAAATGAACGCCGCCTCGTAAATGAGCAAAAGGACCCACAAGGGCATGAGAGCCAATATGAGTATCGCTGATCTGACAGAAAGAAAGAATCTCAGCCCCTTTTTCAATCACAACACCAGGTCCTAACACGATGTAAGGATGGAGCCTAACATCAGAAGCGAGCTTGGTATCATAACTGAAATAAACGGTCTTAGGATCTGTGAGAGAAGCCCCTTCGCTCATAGCTTTCATTCGCCACCTTTCTTGAAGAAAGGCCTCTGCCTCGCTGAGATCTTGTCGCGTGTTAATGCCCATAAATTCAGGGGCTTCTCCTTCTACAACGCCGCAGGTGTATCCTTTTCGACGAGCAATTCGCACAAGGTCGGTAAGGTAATATTCTTGAGCGGCATTGTCGGGTGTGAGTTCGGAGAGAAGGGATTCTAAAAGATCCCCTCGAACCAGCATAACACCTGAATTACATAAGGAAATTTCTCTTTGGAAAGGGCTTAAATCCTTATCTTCAAGGACTTCTTCCAACCCTCCCGAATCATTAAGGACAAGCCGTGCATAATTTTGTTTATCTAGAGGGCGCATTCCTAACAAAATCACTGCCATTTCAGGATGATCGGAGGTAAGTGTGATCATATGATCCAGCGTTTTCTTACAGATAAGAGGGGTGTCCCCAAAAAGAATAAGGACATAGCCTTCAGGTTTTAAATGAGGAAGGGCCCATTTGACTGCATCTCCTGTTCCTTGAGGTGAATCTTGGATAAGTGTTTGGTGAGAGAAGGGCGTCTCAATATCTTTTAGAGAAGGACTCACAACCAATATGGTCTGTCGGGGGATCATCGATTGAGCTAGATCAAGAACATAATGAAGTACAGGACGTCCTCCCAAGTGATGGAGAACCTTGGGAAGCTCCGACTTCATTCGCGTTCCTTGGCCTGCTGCCAAAACAACAATTTGGAGACTATTCATTTTTATTACCTATCAATGGGAAGGTCTTAGCATAGCTTATACTGATCGGCTAGGGCTGATCCTATCAAAAAAAACAACAAAATCTTTCTCGCTAGCTATATAAGTTCAAAAAATTAGAAAGATCTCTGATAATCTTGGCCTTTTGGATTCTATCCTGCCAACCTCTCCCTTAGAGATCTTTCTTATGCATCAAAAAGCCACGAGAACTCAAAGTGCTCATTTTTCCTGGATTTCGACACTCTTCGTATATTCTTCAAGGAAAGGAACCTTTTTAAGATCAGCAAGCCGAAGCTGAGCTGAAGATTCTCCTTTTAAAGCCGCTTCCTTATAAAAACAAATGGCTTTACCTATATCTTGTTTGACAAAAACGCCTTCTTCTAAGACCTTCGCCCAATAATTCTTAATATAGGCATTTGTTCCATTTGATTGTATTTCAAACCAATTTAATGCATTTTCTTGTCCTTCTTGAGTCAACTTTTTCATGGCTTTCAAAACACCAGGATCTTGCTTATGCCACGAATTTTGAATACATCCAAAGGCTTTGGCTAAATCCTTAGACGTTCCTCGGCCTTCTTGATAAAGAAGACCTAAAGCAACCCGAGCTCCTTCATGGTGTTCACTTGCACGGTTGTACCATAAAAAGGCTTTCTCTTCACTCCCTTCTTCTTTGCTTGTCTCATAAAACTGACCCAGTTTAAATTGGGAAAGCACATGCCACTGCTCTGCGGCTTGCGTGTACAATTTAACGGCCTCTATTGGGTTTTTCTCGCATCCAATCCCTTCTTCGTGCATACGCCCTAATAAATATATAGAGCCGGCAAAGAAGCTGCTTGGGTAAGGTAGTTACGGCTTTTTTTAATGAGTTCATCTGCTAGATGCTGCTCCTTTTGTTGGTTGCTCCGTATTTCTTGGAGACGCGCATTTGCCTCGTTAACTTCCTTCTGTTGACGCTCAATTGCTGCAACAGCTTCTGCTTTTTGATGATTTGCTTGTTCCTGAGCTAAACGTTCTTCCTCAACCTCTTTACGAGCGGCTTCTTCACGACTTTTACATTCTATCTCAGTCACCACGGGAGAAGCTTCTTCGCGTGTCAGACGCTCTGACTTAATCCGTTGCTGCTCCTGAGCCTCATGGAGACGATCGGTCTTAGCCTTAACATCTTCTTGTTTCGGGGGGGTCATTTGGCTCGGTTTGTTGGGGTGCCGCTTTAATTTCTGCTTCTAGCTGTTCAACAGCTTTGTCGGCTTCGACTTTTTCACGTTTTGCTTCCTCTATTAAAAGGAGGCGTTTCTCTTTAGCTTGCTGATCAGCCGCTTCTTCTGCTTTCAAGCGTTCTTGTTTAGCTTGTTGACGAGCACCCTCTTCACGAGAAAGGCGCTCTTTTTCCTCTTTTTGATGCTTTTGAGCTTCTTGGAGGCGAGCAATTGCTGCTACAATTTTTTCTTCTAGATCCGCAATGTGTTTAACACCTTCGGCTTTCTGCGAAACGACTTTTTTCTCTTGATCCATATATGTCTTTAGAAGAAGTTTTCCCGCCCGAAAGGCCGCCTCCGCGCTCCCGGTATTTGCTGCTTTCTCCCATAAAGCTAAAGCTTGTGCCTTGTCTTGAGGTGCGCCTAAGCCTCGTTTATAAAGCCACGCCAGAGAATCTAAGGCTGCGCCATGAGACTCTCCAGCTTTTTCATAGCATTTCTTCGCTTCCTCATAGCTCTGTTCTGTTCCTTTTCCAAATTGATACATATTCCCTAATAAGAAAAGAGCTTTACTATGGTTATGCGCAGCAGCGGTTGTAAATTTTGCAAACGCCTTCGCAGGATCTTTGTTGAGATTTACCAACCCTAAATAATAGGCTCCTTGCGGATCATCCCCTTTAAAAGCTTTTTCAAAATACGCTAAGGCGCGCTCTTCCTCCTTAGGTATTCCTCCCTTCCCTTTTAAATAAATCTTGCCCAAACGTATAAAAGCGCGTGAATCCCCCGCTTGATCAGCCAAGGTGTAATATTTAAGAGCTTCGTCCCAATTTTGGGTCGTCCCTTTTCCCATCTCATAAGCATATCCGAGAGGGTAATAGGCATCGGCTTCTTCTTGATGGGCCGCTTTTAGATATAACTCCAAGGCACCGAAAGGATTCTCTTTTTCATAAAGCTGAGCGAGTTCCATTTGAGCTTTTGAATATCCAGCTTCCGCTGATTCCTCGAGAGCGCGAAGCCAAATGATATCATCCCCAGTAGCCTTCCTCCGTTGTAATGTTTTAACCCGTTTATATTGAGCGATAGGATGCCCCTTAGCCAGAGCCCGCTCATAATAATCTTGAATACTTTTTTCATGCCAATGACGAGCATCAGTATCATCCTCTGGTGGGGCTGATATAGTGAGCTTACCGTTTTCGAAAATTAGGGCTAAATCATAAGCTGCATTAGGAAATCCCGCTGCTGTCAATCCTATGTATAAATTTAAAGCTTTCTTAGGGTCCTTGTATTTCTTATATTGTTCCTGAGGATTCTCATTACCGTAAAATTGCGCAAGATAATAGGTACATAAAGGGTGGGAAAGTTTATATCCTCTCTCAAGGAAAGATTGTTTGTGGGATAAGATTTTTTGTGTATCGCCCTTGGGCAAAAAATCATGACCCAGTTTACAATAAATTTTAGACGCGACCTTTTTTAAAACCATTTTCGTTTTTTCATCGAAACCAGAAGAATTTAGATTGATATTAACCACCTCCGCTATCTCTTGAAGCTCATCTATATTAGGTTCTGTTTTCAAATAGAAATTTTCAAAGACGTGAATTTTGTGGCGAAGAAGGGGAGGAACATCTAAGCTGGCTCTTAATTGAAAAAAAGATCGTTCAAGTTTGCTTTTCCAATCGGGAGGACTGGTTTTTATAGATCGCTCAAGAAGACAGATTGTAGAAAGTGTCAGCCTTGTAGCGTGTGAAGAGCTTTTCTTCGGGAGAGAGCTGCCCATCTTCCGTGATCATCTGCTTTGTTTTCTGGTAGAATTCCTGAAGAGAGGGGGAAATGTTTCCTTCCTTGAGGTCTTTCAACACCTTAAGATTGAGGAAAGACAAGGAGTTTTCCCGCAAAAATTCCCCTAGTTTTTTAAGGAAGGTTACTCGCGCTTTATAATTTCCTGCTGTAAGAGCCCTTTTTTCCAATATTTCCAAAGCAGCCGTTCGATAATTTCTTTTTTCCATTCGCCATACGCACTTTATGCGTGCCTTTTCTCTTTGGTCTTTACTTTCTTCTGAGTTTTTCTGTTCTTCCATCGCCTTAGACGAGAAAGGCGCACTCATTAACGCGAATAAAGCAACGCTATAATAAATAGCCTTAAGTTTTTTTTGAAAACGACAGGAATTCTTATGACAATTTAACATCGGGACCCTCCTCAGTTTATTTTTAGGTTATTATAGACAACTCAAGTAATGAATGTAAGAGCAAAAAAATATTTTTTTATAAAGGTTTTTTTTCAATAAATAGTACTTTCCAAACCAACTTTATCATTCCTGAATTTAGAAATAAGCCCCTTGAGAGAGTCTCAGGATCACCACTCGTCATCATTATCTTCTTCGAAGTATCCCAAACCATAGAGGAGCCTTGTCGCATTTTTTGGGGTGACGATGAAGTTTAAGCCGAGCTCATCAGAGTCAATAAAGCCTTCTAAATTACGTTCTGGCGAGGTTCTTGCTACATAGTCTTCGATATCAGGATAGGTAATGATAGATTCGGGACCCGTTTTATTAAGGAAACATAGGATATCACCTCTTAATTCTTCCACAAAATACTCTGTAAAATAGACATTGAAATCTTTAAAAAGGACTTCGACAGGTATTTTCAATCGGTGCGACAATTGTAAATCTTCAAAAGAGGAAGCATTTGAAGGCAATCCTAGGATAGGAGCCAATGTTGCTCTCACTCCCATTTCAATATGAGACTCTTCTCCGTAACAATGAAGTGGCGTTCCCCACCCATTTGTTAAATTTGCAAGAGTGTTTACTAAAGAGTTAATTGATCGTTCCTTGGCTTTTGACAGAATAGAAGTGATTTTGGCCTCAAGCGTGGCGGGGCCTTCTTTAATAAATGTACCTTGACATTTCTGAAGGACCCAAGCGGTATCATCTTCCGCTCGGGTAGGGCAATGCCTCCCACCAATCGCTAGTCGAGCTAAGATAGGAGCCACAACTTTATCTGAGATAATTTGTGTTTCGTTTTGGTTTGCCTCCTTACGCCAGATAAAATCAACCAAAGCAAGGGCCCGGTTTTTTGTGCGGTTAGTCGAGTTAAATATACCGCCAATAAATTCTCCCGTATCAGTCTTTATTTTCCCGACAAGATTTTCTTTTTCTGCTAAGGGGAGTTTGATCTTTTTTTCCTTTGCAAGCTCCCTTGCATCCATTGTGGCGCATTTGGGAGCATCCTCCAATTTATCCAATTCCTTCTGGAGATCTTCATAATCCAAAAGGTGTACATCGGGGATTAATATTTTTTCTTTGATTAAACGCTCAAAGAGGTCGCCTATCTTAGCGAGAGCTTCTTTAAGCTTCTCTGAATCGGGAGATTTGTCTTCTTTCTCAGCAGGAATGATGTTTTTATCGACAAGGAGATCTGCATAAGGAGAATTAATCATCCAGGGGTTAATTTTGAGTTTTTGAGGAATTTCATAAGGAGGCATTCCTTTATTCTCAAGCACCCTTTTGATCATTCTTTGACAAGAACGCATATCGTTTCTGTAAGCTTTAAATTTATTTTTAAATTGAGGGTCATCAGAAGACGTACCACTTCTGAGATAGTGTTGCAAATCAGCAAGCTGTGTTTTTTTAACTTTAATAACATAAGTGAAGAGTCTTTTAGCAATAGCCGTTAATAATTCGATGTCTCCTGCCCCATACCTTTTTAAATGAGTGAAAATGTCTTCCAAGGGCTTGCGAATTGCTGGATTATAATTTTGTAGGGCTCTCTGGATGGGCTGAAGGTAGGTTTTATCCAATTCACTGAGCTGAGGATGCGCCTCCCACAAGAGACGCATAGCTTCTTCGTGGGCGAGGCGCTCTAACCGTTCCTGCTCAAGTTGGTGTTGGCGAACGGCTTCTTTTTTTTGTTCTAAGGTTAATCCATTAAGTTGATTATCATCATGTGTTCGAGACGTTTCCTCTTCTCCTCTCTTTCCTATAAGAGAGGGGTTATGAGCGGCATGAGAAGCTTCTTGTTGGTTATCCTTTAACCCATAAGAGAAAAGAGATAAAAGCGCCTCATCCGTATCTGGAGGGGTTTTTCGACTCGCTCTTATAAGGTGTGGGCCAAAATGCCGTATATTACCCTGATTTTGATTTGCACTGGTTTCAACCGGCCTATATATCGTGAAACTATCTGGTTTTTTTGTGGATCGAGAAAAGCTTTGGGGAGGTAAAGACGGGCTTTTTCCTGAAGGATAATGAATGTTTTTCGCGTCCGCTGCTCCTGAATGGCTTGCTTTCCCTATTTTTGTGCTTGGGGTGAATACTTCTCCCCCCCCTCCTCGAGCACCTAATGATAAATTATCAGGCTTTTTCACCTTTTGGTTTGAACCCTGCTCTCCATTTTCTCCGGTAGAAATAATGATGGACTCTCGGGGTGAATCCTTAACGGTATTTGGTTCACCCATAACTATCGAAAGAACACTTGAAACTGTCGAAGACTAATAAATCTAAAACTTCCATCTTATCGGTATCCCTGTACCTTAATTTATCTATTTTTATTAATTAAATATTTTTAATTAAAGGTTATTATTTCACAAATGTCAATTCAAAATAAGAACCCGCAATCTTCCCCAAAAATTTAAGAATAGAGGTCTTTAAGCAAAAGATTGACCCGGTTTTCTCTATTTTAAAAGGTGAAAAAATCACTACAGATTCGTAAAATGCAAAAAACCAAATTAACGCCTTACCTACGAGACAGTAACTCTTATTTTTTGGGAAACTCATGTTTGTTTCTCCTTGAATTTATGACATACTGTACCATATAATTTCTTGAAAGGAAAAAAAATGGCAAATAAAAAAGAACCCCCTAAGGCAACAACGCCAGAGGCTGAAACTCAACCCTCTCTTATTGTAAATGCTCAATATGTGAAAGATCTTTCCTTTGAGAATCCTTCTCCGTTATCTAATGTCATAGGAAATGAAGAAAGGCCATCCATTTCCATTCACATTGAAGCCCATGCTCATAACTTAACAGATCGATCTTATGAGGTAACCTTGCGTGTTCAAGTTGATGCAAAACGGAAGGAAGCCCAGGTCTTTTTATTAGATCTTGAATACGCGGGTGCTTTTACCATCGGAAATGCCGTTCCAGAGGAATATCTTCGTCCAATTTTAATGATTGAATGTCCTCGTATTCTCTTTCCTTTCGCACGTAATATTGTTGCTATGACTACACAAGAAGGAGGCTATCCAGCTCTTCTCTTAACACCTGTTGATTTCGCTGATCTTTTTCAACGGCAACTGGCTCAAGAACAAGCTCAGCAAGAAAAATCAAAAAATCACGAGCCATTGCAATAAAAAGAACAGGTGTCCCTCTTACATACTATAAAACTTCTTTTCTCTACCTCTATGCCGTAGGAAAGCCATTCTAGCGGTGAACTTTGCGTTATTTGTCAATGGATAAAATTGAATGATTTTTTGAAACCCCAATTATACGATAGAAAGAACTCATGTTATCTATATCTCAATCTTCCGTAAAACGCGGGATCTTCTTTATGATTCTTGCCATGTTAATTTTCTCAATTCTCAATGCGATTATTAAGGATACGACAGCTTATTATAATCCTATCCAACTTGTGTTTTTTCGTTGCTTTTTTGCAGCTATCCCTGCAGCTGCTTTTCTTATTATTCGTAGACAATGGGCAATACCTTCACCTATTGAATGGAAGACTCATTTAAAAAGAGCATTTCTTTTGGCCATCGGCCTTTCTGTCCTTTTTATAGGAATTGGAATGCTTCCTCTTTCCAATTCCATGGCCCTTTACTTTTCTGCGACGCTTTTTCTTGTTATTTTATCTTACCCTATTTTACGAGAAAAAATAAATTTTATCCAAGGAGTAGCCGTTTCTATTGGCTTTCTTGGCGTTTTAGTGATTGCAAAACCTGGAGGTGATGTTTTTCATTGGGGGACATTTTTTGTGGTTATGGGTGCGCTTATGGAATCTGCTTACAATCTTTATGGACGCCAATTATCTTCTACACATAATAGTTTCATGCTCACTTTTTTAGGCTCATTGTTACCCGCGCTTGTGGTTCTTATAGCTCTTCCTTTTGTATGGGTAACCCCAGATTTAAAGGGGTGGATTGCTTTAATTTGTTTAGGTCTTGGAGGGGGGATAGGGCAGCTTTGTGTAACTTTTGCTTATTATCACGCCACGGCAGGAATTCTTGCTCCTATGATTTACTCTGCTTTGCTTTGGAGTATCTTATTAGATATCATCCTCTATGGGAATTGGCCAACCGAATCCTTACTTTTAGGGTGTGGAATTATTATTGGTTCAGGACTGATGATTGTTTTCTATGAATCTAAGAAGCGTGATAAGGGTTGACCTTGTTTTAAGATACTTATATGTTGCAGCAATTTGGGGCGCTTAGCTCAGTCGGTAGAGCATCTGACTTTTAATCAGAGGGTCGCAGGTTCGAATCCTGCAGCGCCCACCAGGGAAAACAAGGTCTTGGGGTGATTTTGGGATAAGGCAAATTTCTTCGGGTATACCCCGGGTATACTTTTGGTCGGGGTAAGGTAAATTTTCATTGTATGGGGGAAATACAAAACTTTTTAAGTCACCGGTAATACTTGAAGAGCTTGATGGATAAGGAAACGTTAAGAGTCCTATCTAAAATTAGGGCATTAAAGTTATTTTTAAGGGAAGTGATGCGGAACAAATCTGACACCCATTCAAAACTAATGGTATACTGTTCATAATTTTAGCCAAAAACGCCTTGTTGCTTGCCATTTTATATAAGTTTTTCTTGGTTTGCTTTTTGAGGGCGTGAATATGAGAAACACTTAATAAAGTTATATACATCATATCCACGCCTTCATCATTTTAATACTCTTCACCAGAGTGGGGGATTTTATAATTTTTCCCAGGAAAATAAGAACTAATCAACCAAAGTTTTTCGTGTTCTTGCGTAATAGGGGCCCTATTTTTTACTATAGTATCCGCCGGATTAACATGTGAAGCATCTAGTGCATTATTCGAATCAATAAAGATCTTTGCAAAGTTGGTTGATACATGGTTTACCTTATCATCATTCCAGCCCTCAGGAAAAAGAATCTGTTGCTGATGCAGAAATGCTCGAGATTTTATCGTATATTGTGCATCAATTACATGCTTGATTCCCTGTCTGTCTGTACTTAATTTAACCACCTGATAGGAAAGCCTATCCTCATGAATGAACTTCACATGATGTTTGTGCAAATGGTATACTTGTTCTGGCCCCTTAGTTTCATATATAGTGTTGTCCGGACGTTTACACTCTTTCACCATTTGACCGGCGATCAGCTCAGGAAGTTGATCAATAAGATGTGTTCCGCCTTTAGCATCAAAGTTTTCAGGATTGCATTGATGAGGTATGCCTTCTTTCGCTCTTTTTTTATCTTCGGGCACTTTATGTGAGGGTATCTTTTTCTCTTCTAATTTCTTATCTATTGTTCTGTGGCAGTAAACATCAAATGTTGCATAAGATAAAGCTTTCTGATCATCATGCATCCAACCAAGTGGTTTATATGATACCTCTTCACATTCATTCGCAATGGTTAGAGATACTTCAGCGCTTGCCAGATCTTGCCTCACTGTATATTTTTTGATCGCAACAATATGCTCAAACTTATGTTTTTCATTATTATATTCAAAATATCCTTCGCTAAGGGGGACAAAAGGTGCAAGTGTTGTTGCTGAGGTCGCCTTTTCACTAATATCACCAGAACCTAAGTCAGATATTTCTATTTTTTTTGATTTAATGCAGGAACCTTCTCGACACTCATCCAAGTCACCTCGAACAACAGGAAATAGAGAAACAGTTGTTGAAAGTAAATGAAATGAGCTAATTTTTCCATCCTTACTGGAAAGAAGTGAGATTAGCATTGGGCTGATAAATGTGTAGGGTGATAGAGTAGAAAAAATATTTGCCACATAGCTTTGATTATCCTGAAAGCTTTGTTGGCTTTGGCTTACAAGAGCCATATTTTTGAGAGACTCTTTTTCAGCTTCTTTCTCGTTCGTCTTAGATTTAACTAAAGGTCCATTAGCAAGATCTCTAAATATATCACCCGTAAGGGCAAGCCAACCAATCGCGCCTACTTTCCAGAGAGAGGGTCTTGACGCTTCGTCTACCATTTTTTGCTCTTCAGCGCGCGCCCATCGAGTAGAGGGGTCAACAAAAAAGGAAAGCAATTCGCTCTCAAAAGAAATTCTTCCCAACTTTTTCAAAGTTTTTAAAGCTTTTTGGCGAGTTAGGTATTCAACTTCCCCTCTATAAGGATGATCGAGAACCCAATTTTTCTTTTCTTGATCATACCAGTATTCAACCTGATATCGTGAATCAAAGAAAATATCTCCAACTTGCGAAAACCGATCATCAATATATCGTTGTTGTTTATAATAAGTCACATTTTTTCCTTGAAGGGTCACGGCAAGCGTGTGGAAAGGATCATCCCGATGAGCGCAATATTGATTAAAGGTTAAGCCGTCATAAGCCCATGTTAGTTGAAGTTTCCCTTGATAATAAAGATCTAAAATAGTTTGAGTGTCTTGCTCTGTAAAACGTACAGAATATTGTTGATCCTCAGGAATGTCTGGGAATATTTTCATTAACTGAGCTAAACTAATAAAAGGAACTTCCTCTGCATAAGTTCGAGCAGAAGAAGATTCCTTCTTGGGATCGACAGTTTTTAGGTTCCATTGGTACATAAAATCCTTAGAAAAATCTTTATCTGTTTCATCACGAGGAAGCTGTGTTGAAGAAAGAGTGACAACCGAAAATCCATCTCTATCTTCTTTTGGAGCTGCATAAGCCACTTGTGTATCCTTTTGATTTGCGCGTTGCTTCAGATTTCTCTTAGATATGAGCGTTTTATTCGTTGTATGGGGTTTGCCTAACTCTTCGGTCTCTCCTCCTTCCATTGCAAAAACGTTCGTAGCTAATACAAAGCTCAACGCTAGGATAGATGAACTTCCTTTCATGAATGAACTCATATTATTTATCTTGGTAAGTTTTTTCATTTTTTTTCTCCTATTTAATTGTTTAAAATTTTTTCTAGTTTTTTTAGCTTTGCTTTTAGGGATTTTATTGATAATTTTTGAGAGGTTCTATCCGCCAAATAAGCCTGGGTAGAAAGCCTAGGCGGATTTGGCCCAGGTCTTTACACCCGTAAAAAAGAGGTTTAAATCTGTTTTAAAAATTGAGTTTCACTCTGGACTTGCGATAGAGATAAAAAATGTATGAAAAATCAAGACGGTTATTTTCTCTCAGACCTATATTCAGAATATCTTTCAACTCTTCAGGAAATTAACTTTACCCGACGCGAAATAGATATAATGGCTGGCCTCGTGAATGCGAGGGGGACCAGTAAAATCGCGGCTCTTTTAGCTATTGCGCCCAAAACGGTCGTAAATCATATTCGCACGATTATGCTTAAGGTTGAGTGTAACTCACGGGAAGGCATTATTGATTTTCTGGAAAAATCGAACAAACTATCCCTTTTAAGGGAACATTATTCAAACTTAGTCATCCATGCGGAGTTTGAAAAAAAACTAAAAGAAATCTCAAGAATTATCAAAGGAGAGACTTTCTCCTTTAACATTATCCGTTTAGAAAACAATGAGTTTCACAAACAATTAAGTAGTGTTCTTGAAACCCATTTAAAGCTCATGGGGTTAAATGTGGTCACGGAGACACGAGAAGAAAACCAATTACTTTCCTCCTTTCTCACAACTTCTTATACTAAAAAAGACACATTTCATATTGTATTGGTAGAGGAAACCAAAGAAATTGCAATAGAGGATAGTCCAAAAAAACATTCTAACCCTTTTCAACCGCACAATTTAGAAAATATTCTTTTTATCTTATTAACCAATAAAGAATTAGAAGAATTTCCAAAATCTTTTCATCCTTCTTTGATAAAACTATCAAAAGAGAGGAGTTATTATTGCTCTTTTTTTGAGATTCTACAAAGATTTCTCCCCAGGACTAACCTTCAAAAAGTCATTGATGATTTTAGGGAAAAATATGAAGTATTGCAGGGCACCGCTGCATTTAAGGCACTTCCTCCTTCTTCAGATGAGAAAGAACAGGAAAAAAGGGATAATCGTTTTGGGTATGGGGCAAGGCAAATCTTAAAAATCAAAAAGAGGTACTTACCGCCAATTTGTTTTACCTTAGGCCTATTGTGCCTAGGCTTGCTCATTTTTCAAATCATCAAAAGTCGAGATCAAAGCCCTGTCAGAGCGAACAACTCTATCATCAGGTCGGATCTTCCTCTTCCTAGCGAGACCTTCTTTCTTAACCGCCCTGAGTTGATAGTTCAGATAGAGAACAAGCTTAAAAAGCAGGAGTATATTCAAACGGTCGCCCTTGTAGGAATGGGAGGTGCAGGTAAAACAACGATTGCGCGCCACTACGCTCAGCAACAAAAATCTCCCCTAATTTGGGAAATTAATGCAGAAACACAAGGGAGCCTTAAAGGGACTTTTGAGAGCTTAGCTCACGCTCTCTCTAAAACGGAAGGAGAGAGAAAAACTCTAGAAAAATTGCAGAAAATAAAAAAACTTAAAGAGAGAGAAGAAAAGATCGTCCAATTTGTAAAAGAACGACTTAAACTTTATAAAAATTGGATTTTAATTTATGATAATGTATCTAAATTCACGGATATTCAAAAATATTTTCCCTACGATGCGCATACATGGGGTGAAGGAAAGGTTATTCTTACCACACAAGATAGCTCCGTTCAAAACAATAAGTATGTCAGCCAT
>CALBSK010000027.1 GCA_937967795.1 uncultured Alphaproteobacteria bacterium
ATCCCACGGGAATCCCAGGCACAGGCGTTGGCCACGGAGGCCTTGGGCACCAGCACGGGATTTGACCCGGATTGGGTGTATCTTCTCGCCCCCCACTGCTGACCTTTACGGATCCAATGGTAATGGGAAAAAGGCATGACCAACAAATGTCTGTGATAGGATTGACAAAACGTCCCGAACACGCTTTTGTATTTGAAAAAGAATTAAAAATAACCAGGAGGCAAAAATGTATGATCAATATTCTTTTCAGAATATTTCCTTTTCTTTTTACAGTTCTAACCCTTAGTGTTTTGTCATTAACAAAGGTGGAAGGCCTTTTTGATCTTGATAATCTTTTCGAAAATAATCTTCCCTTAAACTCGGAAGAGAGGGTTTCTTCTGATATGATTCTTCTTCTCTGTATGATGGGTTGGCTTTTGTATTTATGGTTCTCTCGAGTGGTTCGTTCGAGACTTAACCCGAAGAAAGCCTTGCTAGAGGAAATTTGAGAGAGAAAGCAGGTCATCGCTTTTCTCCCAAGAAAATTTCCTTAATCCGCAACCGAAGTCCTTCTTGCTGCACCAAAGCTGGAACGTGCTTGATACCCAGCTTTTTGATGAGAAAGCCCTCTTGATCAAAATAAACGGGTATACCCCATTGTTCAGAAAGAGTTAAAGGAGCTCCTTTAACGAGAATCAATTTGACAGAATTTTCCTTTAAGTTCTTTTTTGCAAA
This sequence comes from uncultured Alphaproteobacteria bacterium, assembly GCA_937967795.1. Lineage (GTDB taxonomy): Bacteria > Pseudomonadota > Alphaproteobacteria > UBA9655 > UBA9655 > UBA9655. The sequence goes on from CALBSK010000027.1 coordinate 715, forward strand.
ATCAACTTGATCCAGATCATCTCCATCAAAAAATAAAAGGATTTGAGAGAGACTCACCGTTTCAAGAGGATTTATTTTTGTGCCTTTTTGGTGAATAAGTTGGCCTTTGTGGTCTTGAATGTCTTCCAGCACTCTATAGGTAGGATCATAATAAAAGACGCGGGAGTGAAGAGTTTTGGTAAGGCCTTTGACAGGCTTGGGCCTCTCAATAGCAATCTTTGTTTTTTGTTGAAGCTCTCGGTTCCGTCTTTCGAGCTCTCCATTTTCTTCCATACTTTTCAGCTTCCTTTGGATAAGAACGATAGGATCTTCTTCTTCAATTCGATAAATCACACCCTGAGTTCCAAAATCTTTTGCCAAGAGGGAAAAAGAAAACCCAGTAATAAGGAGTAGAAACCAAATCACAACTCTTGGGATTTGACTTGCTTTCATTACCAACATAAGAGTTTCTTTCCAAAAATATTCTTCATAGAAACCAATCCAAACTCTTCATAACGAGAATCAAAACTGCGTGGGTGATCACCGGCTACAAAGAGGTAGCCTTGTGGAATCATTTGAGGAGAAAGGGGCGTTAAGAGATGCCCTTCTTTTGTTTTTTCAAGGAGGGGTAAAATGGTAAAAACTGAAGAATCCTTTGCCTTTATGAGGAGCTCTGTTTTTGCTTTGAAGATTTGATCCCCCGGAAGTCCCACGATACGTTTGGTAAAATTATGGGCCCCTACATACTGAGGCTTATGGCCTTGAAGGGAGACAAGATCTCCTCGTCTAAAAGAGGCGCTTTTAGTGACAAGAATATACCGAATATCTTTTAGACTCTCAGAATTAACTTCTAAAAGTTGGGTATAGGTTGCCATCCAGTATAGCAGCATGACAGAGACCAGTATGACAAACCACTTACTGAAATCTTTGGCTTTTATCTTTTGAGTTTGAGGCATTTTATTTTCTTTCGCCATGCGGGATACGGTGCGTGGAACATTGACGAATGGCTTCTTTCAGGCTATGTCCTTGGCTCACAAGGCTTTGGACCGCTGCAAACTCATCTGCTTTTGTGGAGTAAAGAATTTTTGAGAACTCATCGAGAAACAATCTTCCTACAGCAAAGCCTTTTGGCCCTTTGATCATGATTTCCGCATATTGACCTTGTTCTGTATGAAGGGAACGGAGCGTACGCTCCATGGCTGGGTCCATCACGAGGCGCTTAGAGTTTTTAAGCATTTCAATGGACTCGTCCTTTTGAGAGAGAAGGCACATCCAATCTGAGTTATCAAAGGCGGCTTGAGCTCCTGGGGTTGCATAAAAGTCGTTGATAGATTGGGTGCCTACAATAAGCCCTCCAAAGTATTTTCGAAGCCTCCGTGCGGCCGTTTCAATAAAAACACCCGATTGCTTGCCGCGTAACATGTCCCACGCTTCATCAAGAATAAGACAGGAAGGGACGGTGCGATCCCCCATGTAAATGGAGTTGGTAATCTGCAAAATAACCATCTGGACAATCACCGCTTGCAGATCTTTACGTTCTTTGAGTTCCTCCATCTCCACAACCACAAGCGTATCGGAAAGATCGATATTTGAAGGCCCATTAAAAAAGCGACCATAGGTTCCTCCTTCTTTATAAGGGTGCAATCGTTCCCCTAAGGTAATAGCGATGGGATCGGAGCGCTTTAAGAGGAAGTTTGCAACGTCTGTAATCGTTGCATTATTTTGTTTTTTATTCCAAGCATCTTGGAGAGCTTGTTCCAAATAGGTATCTTCTAAATCCGTTGTGCCTTCTTTAGGAGCTGCCATAAGGGAGAGAACAGGTTTGAGCATAGCTAAACCATCCGAAGCTGCTTCAGGGTCATTGGAAGGAAGAGAAGAAAAAGGATTAATACAAATGGGTGAATGAGTGCTAAACTCTACAAAGGTTCCTTTAAGTAACTTTACCGTTTTCTCAAAAGATCTTCCCACATCGAGAACAAAGACCCGTCCCCCTATGCCCAACATACTGGTCATGAGCTCTTGCATAAAAACGGATTTTCCGGATCCTGACCTCCCAACGACACAGGTGTTGTAGTTTCCCTCGTTATTGTCAAAAGGACACCAGTAAAAGATCTGTCCGCGCCTTCCTACGAGCATCATGCCAGGGGACTTTGTCCCTTGCCATTCTCCTTGGAGAGGTATTAAGTTCGCAGGTTCATGGCTAAGCGTTGTTTTTGTTTTCTGAAAAATCCTGCTATCTTCAGCAGAGCCTTCTCCCCAAGTCATAGGAAGACAGCTGAAAAAGGAAGGCAATTGGAGATACTTATCCAGCACCAACTCCCACCGTTGAGAACGGTAAAGGTTAAAGAGGGTTTGTTCTTCTCGAGCCATTTGGTGTGGGGAACAAAGAAGACCGACTTGGAAGCGGGTCCGTACAAGGCGTTGTCCTTCTTCAAACTTCTCCCGCACATAAGTCCACTCCTGGGCTTCTTTCCTCAAAGAAGGAACATATTTTGCAATGGGGCTAGCTGCTTGTTTCTCCACGTTCCCACATTTGGCAAGCATTTTTGTTTTAAGGGTTTTCTCATTACAAATATGAATTCCATAGGAAAGGAAAAAACCACCTTGAAGGCGTAAGAACTCCTCAAAAGGATCTCCAATCAAGTATCCCATAGCTCCTAAATGCCAAAGAGGAGGGAAAAGCCGCGGCGTATAAAGACGTAAACTCCGTTCTTCTTCTCCGAAAACCAATTGGGAGGGGTCTATTTTGATGCGTGTTGCAGGGCACATACTTTGGAGAGCGAGACTCTCATGGGGATTCCACGTCAATGTGTTTGTTTCATGAAGTCGTTCCGCTGGGTTAAGAAGCTCATCCAACCCGAGAATCAAATCTTCTGCTCGCCACACCTTAACAGGAAGCCCCCATCCTCTAAGAGTTGTGAGCAACTGCTCTCGTAAAGCCAGCATATTCTCAAAGGATTTAAAGACGGTGTGCGGTTCGCTATAGGAAATTAAAAGCCGGAAGGATCTCGTGGCAGAATGATTTCTAAAGGCAACACAGCGCTCTTTAGCGAGTTCCTTCAAGACTTCAGTTCTCTCTCCTAAGGCAGTCCTTACAGAAAGATTTTGTCGCCTTTCCTCCCATGCCTTGAGCCAGGGGTCAATGTGTGGGCTGGCAATAAGCAAACATTGTAAATTTGATCCGAGAGGCAAAGCATGTTGAAAAATCCCCGTCAGCTGCCGAGGAATTTCCTCTCCACACCCCACCAGAGGCAGCGTTTCAAGCACAAACCCAACACTACTGCGATTGAGAAAAAGCTGAGTTTCTGGATTAAAGCTGCGATAAGGTAACAGTTCACTCAAGCTGTAGGGAAACAGAAATTCATTGGCCAACTTAAGCGTTGCAGACGTTGTCCCAAAGGGTCTTTTTTCTTGATTCATTTTTTGGGAGAGAGGATTTTGCACTATATTGCCCCCAATGCCCAAGGAGAGTACCAAATATGAAGGTCTTCAGAAGCATCCTTCTGAGAAGGAGGGTTTGAACCACATTGTGCACATGTTGTTGCATGACGCTCGCCTTGCTCCTTCGGAATCTCACCTTCATTCACCATCTGATTGACTGCAGAGATGGACTTACACCCCACCCCTTCCCCAGGAGGACATTCGAACCCTCCATCGTAGACACCCATACAGCCTGTTAGGCAGAATACAGTGCTCAGTATCCAGTATTCAGATAGCCTGCGGCCATACCTCATTTTTTGTTTTTTTAGTTTTGGAATTTGATGCATTTTTTATTCTCCTTCTTGTTTCTGATGACTGATTTCTGACGACTGATTACTGCGCGCATCTGAATGCGCGCTCTGGCTCCCAATAAAGGTTCCTTCTGTAAAAACGATATCGACCACTTGTCCCGCTGCGACTTGAATGACAGGCTGCAGTTGTTCAGCGCGATCGATGTAATATTGAGATAGGCGGTCAAGAGCCGATGATGCGCCAGAAGCCATACTCGAGGTAAAGAGATCTCCAACGTTAGGTGGAGAGGGTTGCTTGCCTCCTGGCACAGCACTCGTGCTGAAAAAAGGATTGCCTTGAATTTGACGATTTTGCGGATTTGCAACGTTGCTTAAACCTGCAAAAACGCCTCCCACCAGGCTTCGGCCTAAAAACTGGCCATCTTTGGAAGCCACAACACCACGAATACCGGCTTTGCCATCAGGACCTGCGATATAGCCTGCCACTTGGGTTTCGATGATCTCGCCTGTTTTTCTCTCAACACAGGTGAGCTTTTCAAGACGAGCATAAACACGCTCTGATGAGAGGTCTCCATAAGCACTTGCGGTGCAATGGCAGTCCTTTAAGTCGCTTTGAAACCTTCTCGGCAACGTTCCAAAATCAATCAGCCTTAACAGCATGGGCCTTGGATCACTTGATGCCGTCATGGCAGATGACGCATCAAGGCCTGAAAGAAGTACTGTTTTGGCAAAAGCCCCTGCTGGAATAGTTGTCTCAACGGTTTTAGGAAGCTTATTTTTTGGATTTTCTGTAAGACTCAGAGAGACTTTCTGAATAAGGTTTTTTTGTTGTTCCTCTTGATCTCTTTGAGGCAGAAAAGGCTGGGGAGAGGGTTGATCCATTCTTTGCATCTCCAACTGGTGCTCTAAACTTAAAATTTTTGTTTCTAAATCTTGAATAAGCGTATTTTGAGAGGAAGGAGCACTAAAAGATTGATTTTCTCCTTCGTTATTCAGAACTTCTGAAGCAAAGTCTCCGCGTCTGACACCTTCTTGAAACAGAGTTTTAAGTCCCATGAGCTCATCGGAAAGTGTTTTGAGCTTACCCTCAATACCATTGCGAAAAGCCTCTTCGAGATTGATTTTTTTTGTGGCTGTTTCAATAGAGGTTGTTGTAACCTTAGATTCCACTTTTTGTTGAGGAAGAGAAGGCTTTCCCAATAAAAAAGTACTTAAACCATAGGAAAGCACAACAATGACTAAAGCTGCACATCCAACCCAAAAGAGTTGAAGTCTTTGCACCTCATGAGAAGATTCTGGCTGAAAGAATTTTAACCCTTTCTTGGATGACGCCAAAATCCGGGATTTAATTTGCGCGTAATACAACATGGATATCTGTCCCTTCTTGTGGATTTAAGGTTTTTTTTGGAATCAAAATGGCAACCATCTTATGGTCCTTAAAAGGCAACGCCCTTACTACCTGGGATTCAGATAAAACCTGTTCCTTTTTGGTTTTGTTTTGAATGTGATAGGTAAGGCCTCTCAGCTTCTCCCCTTGAATCTCTCTCACTCTTTGGTAAGGCTCATTCAATGTGGTCAAGTTAATGGGTGTTTCTTTGTAACTCAAAGGAATGCGTCCTTCTTGCAAGGCTTGCATGAGATCTTCGACTTCCTCGCGGAAGAGAGGGGTAGAGGCAAGCTTTTTCCCATTAAATGGGTCTTTTTCGATCTCTTGCTTAAGAACATTATCACTTTTAAGAATAATGGCTTCTGGGGCTTGGTGTTTTGGAATCAAGCGTAAATCTTGCGTATGCCCTGCTTCCGTTGTGAGTGTAAGGCTAATGGGCTTTATGCTTGTTCCCTCTTCAGAAGCTTTGGGGCGGATAAAAATCTGGCCTTGATTTTCATCGGTTTCTAAAACGTATTCTCCCGCATTGCCAAAGACATGAAGAATCCGATCCTCCTGTACCTTAATACGCGTGAGACCTTCTTGAGAGATTGGTACTTCAATAACCCTCATTTCATCAAGATTTCTCATCATCGCTGCTTGGGCTGAGGTTGATATCAGAAAATAAATGAATGGCTTAAGAATCATGTGAAATTCCTCCTGCATCCCCGCTTTCGCGAGGACAAGCTTTTTCTAAAAGAATCCCTGCGCCACGTAGACTAAACTGAAGAAAGATTGTCTCTAACGAGGAGCGAATTTCTTTACCAGCGACGTAACTCGTGAGATTTCCTTTCACTTCAACATGGAGTTTGTTTGGGTTTGCTTTAACTTCAGTGGGTTTAAAGTGGGTTGAGAGCTGAAGCTTTGTGTAATAGTCTCCATCCTCAAGAAATTGCTTTTTTAAAGCGCCGTAAGATTCAGGGGTTGCATATCTTAAAAGCGTTTCATGGTTATAAGCAAAGCTGGTAGGAGATAAATCCAAAAGAAGCTTGGACATATAAAGACCCATTTCTTCGAGATATTCCTTCGACACTGTTCCTCCCTCTACCCACAAGGTTTTTGTGATGTGGGGAGGAACGAGAATCGTGCGCTCATTCTTTAAAAAAAGTGCGATGCTAAGAACAATATTGCTCATCGCCATGAGGGCAGAAATGCCGATCCAGGCATTTCTCTGAGAAATAAACTTCAAAATATTGTGGTGGAGAAAATCTGCTTGCATTAACCAATGGTCTCCCGGATATAAGAAGGCACAGGCAGCTTCATGGCCTTTTGAGGCGTAGGCAGATGCCAATAAAGAGCATGAATGAGGGCTGAACCTTCATTTTGCTTCTTGACCGTGCGGACAAGGGAAAGGGCTCCCACCCCCACAAGAAAGCCCGAGAGTATCCATCCCATGAACAATCCCCCAAAGAGAGGGATCGCAACAACCAAAGCCTCATCTTTGTTAATGCCTAGAAACCGTAAGGGCTTGTCTAAGCGATTGAGAAGGAAATTTTCGTTTCGATCCATCATTTCCTCTCTCACACGCAAATAGCGTAAGTGGTATTGATCCAAACCTTAGCGAAGCCAAAACTAATGGTGGTTAGAACCGCTACAATAAATGGGGTTGGGCTGGATTTCATAAAAGAAAGGCCTGCGGCAGCAAGGCACCCCGCAATCAATGTAATCGGAACCAAGCTATTATTAATAATACCCACCAGGTTTATCGTACTTTGGTTAAGTCCTGCATCCGTTGTGTTGGCAACTCCAAAGACTTCAGGCGTAAAAGCTAAGAAAGCCAGCGCAAATAGGCAGAATACCTTAATTCGTTCTGTGGATGCGTCCTTATCTTTAAAAAGCATTTTTGTATTATTCATCGATGTTTCTCCTTTTGTTGATGAATCCTCGGATCTATTGCCCGAGAGCTTGCCCAGGTCCTCGATTGAATCGGGGAGATCGGGGGACAAGCTTTGTTGAGAAGAGAGGGGTTTAGTTTTCATAAATTGTTTCTCATTTATCCTGGGACGATTGATCTGAGAGAGAGTCGTTGTCAGGGGTCTCCAAAGGGGGACGATCTTTCTCACTCGCATCTTCATTCGCATCTTTTGCGTGAACAGAGGCCACATTCGAGAGGGGCACCTCTTGTTCCGTTTCACGCTTTACTGGATTATTTTGAGAATTTGACCGTGAGGATCTAAGGTGTTCAACTTTTCCGTCCTGACCAGAAACGACGACATGTGCTGTTACTCGAGGGCGACCATATTTGTCAGTCCAGTGTTGATAGGAAAGCTTTCCTTCCACATAGACTTTATCCCCCCTTTTTAAGAGGTCTTTAATCCACCTCACCGTAGATTCACGAAAGACCGTGATCTGGTGCCAGTCGGTCGCAGATTGCCATTCACCCCGTTCCCTATTTTCACCGGAACAAGCTTTCCACACCACAGTTGTCGCTAAAGAAAAATGTGCAACTTCCATTCCTTCTTGGGTTAAAAAGATGTGAGGGGAACGGCCAACATTTCCCATTAAAATGACTTTGTTAAGCATACTGATTCTCTCCTTTGTGTTGATGAGATGGGTCTGAAATTCGAGAGGGATCTGGTATCTCTGCTTGGTGAAAAGAATCACTTTCACTCATCAAGCGCGTTCTGACTGTACGGACGTGAGGAAACGTGCCCTGAACAACAGGCAGAATTTTTAAACGTAAATCTTCAATTTTAGAAAGTGCACGCGCATCTGAACTGCCCACCCATACAAGGCGATCATCTTCCACTTCCAAGAATTTCGCATTGGAAATGGCTTTTAAACCCGATAAACTCACGTAATCTCGTGATTCAGAAGAAAAGTTTAAGTGAGAACACCACCTTCTCCAAACGGGATCCTCGATAGACTCAAGGACAGCGTGCACTTCCTTTGTTCTGCCGTCCTCAAAGGCTTTTTCGATTTTTTGATCAAGAAGTTTTCCATCGTCGAAGTTACCTTCCAGCACTTTTAGGAGGTTTTCCTCAACAAGGATCCAATCAACGCTGACACGCCATCTCCGGGGCCCTTGACCCATCAAAAAAGGCGAGCGAGAAACGCGTTCACAAAACTGCTGCCACTGATTCAGATCATTCTCGAAATACAGAGGAAGCAAGCCGTGAATCTTCCGCCGCCGCTCATCGGTCAACTGGACACAGGCGAACCCCTCATGGCTTACGCAAGCATTCCAAATTTTAAGAACTTCTTCAGAAAAACTTTTGTCAAAATAATTTTTGTCCTTGCGCGCGCGCTCATCTTGTGTGTGCTCTTTGTTTATATTCTCTGTTATAATCTCTGTATTAGAATGTAAATTTCTTACTTTCGAATGAAAGCTGCTTACATCCGATTGTAAAATTTTTACATCCGAATAAAAGTCATTTACATTCGGGTGTAAATTTTCTGCATTCGAGTGTAAAATTTTTACTTTCGGATTTTCCTCACTTTCTGAAGAAGGATACACAAAAGCTTCTTGTAGATTTTTACCCCCGTGCAAGTTTTTTACATTCGAGAGTAAAGGATTTACATCCGAATGAAAGTTTTCTGTATTCGAGTGTAAAATTCGTGCATTCGTATTTTCCTCCCTTTGAAAAGAGGGAGAGGTAAAAGCTTCTTGTGGATTTTCGCTCGAATGTAAAATTTTTGCATTTGGGTGTAGGCTTTCGGACTTCTCATCAGAGATTTCATCATTTTTTACACTTTCGTCTTCATTGAGAGGGATGCTCTGTTGAAGGGTACTGCCTTGCTCTTCTAAAGAAGCGAAAACGTTTCGATAGATAGATGGAAGATGATGCCCTATTGCGATAAGATCTTTGAGAATCTTTTTAATGTTAACGCGATATTGGGTTGTTTTATTCCATTTACTGTGGGGATGAACCCGTTCCCAAATCCAGCCCTCGTCAATAAGCTGTTTGAGGTACTTTCGCATGGTAGGATGAGAAATCCCCAGCATGGTTTCATCAATAAGTTCATGAGCCGTTTTATAAATCCATCCATGAGATTTAGGGTCATCAGAATTTTCCTCATTTTTTTCGAGAATGGGTAAAGTTCTTTCTTCTTCTAGAAAAAGGTCAAAATCTTTGACACGGAGAGTCCAATACAAAAGCTGATTCAAAATCGTTGCACTGAAATGATTCCCTGTAAGCATAACAAACTCTTTGCGAATAATGGATACCTGCTCATCAACCGAATCATGACAGACGGGAAGCTTCCGGACCTTATTTGATTGCCCGGACATGGTTCCATGCATTTGCCTATGATGTGATAGAGTATGGGACATCATGAGGCCCTCCATTCATTTGAGGAAGGATCTTTAACTGGAGAGTTTATTTGGCTGATTGAGTATAAATTTATTTTCTGCGAATATGGATCTGGTTTCAAAGCGTTCTCTTTAAAAGTTCTCTTTTTTGAAGTATCTCCTTTAAGGGAGAGCATGCCATGTAAATAACGATGAAAACCGTTACCAGATTGCTTGACCTCTAAAAGAAAGGGCCAGGTTTGATAGGTGAGAATACGAAGGTTATTATCGACGTGCGTGTCAGCAGTGCGAAGCGTAAAGGTCAGATAGTTAATATTTTCCTTTTCTCCAAAATAACAAAAGGCTTTATAAAGATTGCGATAAAAGCGCTGATAGAGTCCAACGGCTTCACGAAGAGAGGTGGAGTTATCATGTCCAAGGCAAAGACATATTCGTGCTGTCCAATACTCTTTTACCTTTGGCTGAAGACTTGAGAACATTTCATCAAGGGTTTCATTATTTATGTCCTCTGGCAGAAGTTCCAAAAAAGGTGGAACTTTTAAAGGCTTACGAGGATAAAGGACAGCCCCACCATAGACACTCCGTTTATCATCTTCAGCAATGACAAAGGTTGCCCTGTCTTGAGCTTGGGGATCGAGATAAAAGTTTTGATATATTTTTAAAAGTCCCAGAAGAGAGTTTATCTTTTCTTCGTGCAATTCGTGAGCCTGTGGCTCAATTATCTTATACATATAAAGTCCTTTCGGTTATTGCTCCTTTGAGCCTCTTTTAAAGAAAGAGTCTCAAGGAAGCCTTGTTATTGAACCGACAAAGACCTTTACGAATGATCTAGACTTTTATGTACCGGAAGAATAAACTTACAGACATAAAGGCCTTTATAGGTTCTTTGATTTGATGGCACCTGTGATAATTTTCGAAGATCCTCACAGGTGCTTTAAATTTATCTACCAGATAAAATACTTACTTTTTAAGCTTCCATCTTACCCTCCACCCCATTAACGAGCACATTATCGGCTGTATGCCGTCTCAGATGATCTTTTTCAAATTGCCGAATATCTTCGATACGATAGAGGATAGAACCATTTAATTTTACGTAAGGTGGCGTCTTCCCATTATATCGCCAGAAACGTAACGTCTCTGGCGATTTATGCCACCGCTCCGCAAGTTCTTCTGGTGTTAATAAATCTGATGCCATTAATTATTTCCTTTCAAAGAGCTGCTTTTTTGAAAAGCAAAAGCCCTTTATCAGTTGGTTATAAGATAAGGCTGACAAGGGGTGATTGTCAACTCTTTTTTCAGGAAAAATGCATAACTTTCAATAACTTATACTGCTTTATTCAACGTTTTACAACGCACTATCACGTTATTCCACGTTTTATAAACGCAAACATACACCCTCTTTTTTTCAAAAAAAGTTTGGGAGCTACAGAAAGTAAAGGCCTACCTCATAACAAGGCTTATGTTGAGGAAAATAAGATGGAGTAAAACAAAAAAGATAAAGAAAGAAATGCCAAAACAAATGGACAATTCACTAAAAGTAAAATAAGCTTCCTTACATATAGGCTTTTGCATAAGTCCTGTATTATGCACCTGTGGAGATTGCAAAGTGACCACAGGTGCTATTGTTTTTGAACGGTCATGCTTTCATTGATTCCTCCCTTTTTTTAATATGATTATCAGAAACTTTCCCTAAACGCCAAATTTTTTAATTGGCCATATTTTTTTTGTTAAGAGTATGCCTCACACACATAAGTTATTTTCTATCTTTGTTTTTGTTTTGAGCTCGGGCGCATACAGTCAAAAGTGCCCCCTCGCACAGGTCTGTAACATAAGAAAAAAATTATTTATTTCTATCCTTAAAAGGGAAGGAGTTGCCTCCTATAAAACAGAGGAGTAGGCTCATAACATGAAAAAAATTGAAGGGATTTACTCATAACGCGTTGAATTTATGCAAAATGATGAAAATTTCTTTCCCCACATTATTTACTTAGAGCATTTAACTGTTATTAAGGGGATTCATTTTACGCCTCGGGAAATTGATGTCATCGCTTGTCTGTTACATGTCCGTGGGACAAGTAAGATGGCTTCTCTTTTGAATATTTCTCCTACGACCGTTGTCACCCACATCCAAAATATTATGGAGAAGATAAAAGGAAGTTCACGAGAAAACATCATAGATTTCGTGGAAAGATCACATAACCTTGCCGCATTAAAAAAGTATTATGCTGCCTTTATAACCCATGCAGCTTTTGAAAAAGCCTTAAAAAGCTGTTCAAAACTGGACAACCCATCCTCTCGAATCTCTCGATGTTTATTGTAAAAATCATCAATGCAAAACTATATTTGAACGTTATTTACAAGCTCATTTAACGTTTGCAGGGATCGTCTCTAAAGTTCGACCTCCCTCTCTATTCTATAGGGAAGAGGATAAAGAAAATCAAAAAACCACCCTTATTGTAATTTTAGAGAAAAAGGAGGAGCCCGACATCTCACAAAAATTGAGAGATTCAGCCTTTATAGATCTCAGTGATGAAAAAAGGTATTATCTTGGCGTTTTGAAAATTTTAAAAAAGTTATGTCCGAAGGTTGATTTTGATGAAATCTTTCTTGAGTTTAAAAAAGTTTACGAAACAATGGAGGGACCAAGCAAACTTTTTTCAACACACACATTCTCCAACGAATCAAGCTCTTTAGAAAAAACACAAATGAATGAAAATATCACTCATGACAAAAAGAAGCCTGAAAAGAGAATGATTAAACTTTTTATGCCGGCTGTCTCTGGGTTAAAAAAAACTTCCTATGTGCCCGCGCTTTTGTTTATTGGACTTCTCGGAATTGGGGCTTTGATTTTCCAAAAAATCCAAGGAACCAACGAAAATCAATGGGCCGCTATTCTCGGACAAACACCTATTCGCTCAGATTTAATTATTCCTCAAGAATCTGTTCTTCTCTACCGGTCTGATCTTATGGGACAAATAAACGATAAATTTAAGAATAAAAAATCGAAGAATATCCACACAATTGCCCTTGTGGGACCCGGCGGAGCTGGAAAAACAACACTGGCTCGTCACTATGCACGCCTTCAAAATGTTCCTCTTGTTTGGGAGGTCAATGCCGAGTCAAAAGAGGGGCTCATGATTTCTTTTGAGGAACTTGCTTGTAACCTCGCTCAATCTCAAGAAGAGAAAAGAGATCTGAAGGAAATACAAGAAATTAAAGATCCTATGAAAAAGGAAACGCAGCTTTTTTCCTTCTTGAAGAAGAAGCTCAAATCTTATTCTGAATGGTTTCTTATTTATGACAACGTGGAATCACTTCCTTCTATCTTAAAGTATTTTCCTTACAATTCAAATGATTGGGGGAATGGGAAGGTCCTTATCACAACACGGGACGGAACACTTCAAAATACACCTTACGTAAACTTAGAAAATGTTATTTCTTTAAGAGAACTAAGAAAAACGGAGGCTACGGAACTCTTTATCAAAATACTTTATGATTCTCAACTCTTATTGCCCAGCCAGAAAGAAAAGATCTTAGTTCTTTTGCAGAACATTCCTTCTTTTCCCCTGGATGTGTCTGTTGCAGCGTATTACATAAAAAATTCACACATTACACCTGAAATATACCTGGAGCGAATTTCTCAACCCTCTCAACAATTTGAAAATGTTCAAGAAACTATGATAAAAGGCATAAATGAGTATGGAAAAACACGTTATCGCATTATAACCTTGTCGCTCGAACATCTTATAAACGTTGATAGGGGTTTTGCAGATCTTTGCTTATTGATAAGTTTGCTGGATTCTCAGAATATTCTTCGAGAAATGTTGGATAGGTATAAAAATGCAGTTGTTGTCGATAACTTTATTTACAATCTGAAAAAATATTCTCTTATAACTCCCGAGGCCCCTGTTTTTTCAATTCCGAGCCTTTCTCTCCATCGAAGTATCCAAAAAATAATGTTAAACCATTTTTCAGAAAAATTTGGCTTAGAAAAAACAACGAAAAAAATTCAGCATATTGCCTCTATAATGGAAAATTATGCCGATGAACTCATAGAAGAAGATGATGAGCCAAGGCTACAATTGTTAGCTAATCATTATGAGATATTTTTACAGCATTCCCAGCTAATGGATGAACGTACGGAAAGCTTACTTCAAGCTGAATTAGGGAGCATTTACTGCATACTTGGCTATTATGCAAAAGGAAAACATCTGCTAGAAACGGCGCTTACTGTTTTAGATAAACATAGTCCTCAAAAACGTCTCATAAAATTCCTCATCAGCTTAGGAAAAATTTATGTAGGAATGGATGAAAAGGATAAAATCAAAAAATTGGTTGAGCGTATTCAACTCGTTCATATAAATCATTTTTCTCCGAAAGAACCAAATTCTGCTCAAATTTTAACAACCTTAGGAGATTTATACGATAGCATAGGGGAGTATGAAAAAGCTAAAGATTTACTTAGAGAAAGCCTTATTATTAATAAAGAGCACTTAAAAAATGACAGGGAAATGGGTTGGACTTTGGCTCTTTTAGGTACCATTCATAGAAAAATGGGGAATTTCAAAGAAGCGATAAACACTCTGCAGGAAAGTTTGGAAATTTATAAAAAATACGGGTCTGAAGATCATTTTAGAAAGGGATGGGCTCTTATACATTTGGGAAATACTTACGCAGATATAGGAGAGTATGAAAAAGCTAAGGATCTCATTGAACAAGGTGTGGAAATTTATAAAAAGTATTCGCCTGAAGACCATATTGATGTTGCATGGGCCAAAGTTTACTTAGGGAACATTTACCTTCTCATGGGAGACTATAAAAGGGCTAAAGATATACTTGAACACAGTATTTTAATTTATCGAAAGACCTTTTCAGAAAATCATGGAGGATTGCTCCGCACTTCGAGATATTTAGCCAATGTTTACATCAAGCTAGCTCAGTACAGAGAAGCAAAAAGCATTTTGGAACGTGTTTTGAGGGGTTATGAACGTCTAGAAGGTGAAAATCCAATTGAAATGGCCAAGACCTTGCTGAGTTTAGGGGAAGTCAATCTTTTAGAGAATCGTATGGATACTTCCGAGACTTTCATCAAAAAGGCTTTAAAAATATTTCTCAAAAACAAACACCCTGAAAGTTATGTATGTTGGGAAAATTTAGCCGAAATCTCTATTAAAAAATCCCTGATTGAGTTCAATCGAGGAGATATGCAACAATCTCAAAAATTTAAGAAGCAGGCGCTAGATGATTTAAAAAAAGCTTTGGAAACGCTAAAAGCCCATGAATTGGAATCTTCTCTGCATTTTATAAGGATTCAGTCAAAACTTAACCGCCTCGAATAAGAATAAATTATGTAAAAACAAGAGAAAGGTTATTACTTCTATGCCCCTAAACCACATCTATCTGATCGCCCCTTCTTATTCTCTTGAAGAACAAGATATAAAGTTAACGAAATCATATTTTGAAACCTTAGGCATGCAAGTCACTGCTCCTTCTGACCTTTTGGGGACAGATCTTTTATGCGCAAATAAAGATGAGATACGTTTATCCCATTTGAAGAACTCTTTAAATGACCCTTCCGCTGATGTCATCTGGTTGCTCTGCGGGGGATATGGATTAACACGGCTTATTCCATACCTCTTTTCGATGGAAAAACCAAAAAAAGAAAAGCTTTTCATTGGTTTTAGCGATGGGAGCGCCTTACATATTTTCTTAAATCAAATATGGAATTGGCCAACTCTTCACGGGCCGTGCGCAGCGCAAATTGCTAAAAAAGAAACAGGCGTTCAAACCATAGAAAAGATTTTGCATCTCCTCAAGAATGGACTTTCTCATTATGTTCCGCCTATTCTTAAGCCCTTTAACAAAGAAGCAAGAAAAATCTCTGCTTTTTCAGGAAAAATTATCGGAGGAAATCTGTGTATTCTGCAATGTAGCTTAGGAACAAATTGGCAAATTAATCCATCAGGAAAAATCCTTTTTCTTGAAGATATTGATGAGCGTGGATACCGTGTTGATCGCATGCTAACACATTTACAGCAGGCCCACATTTTCAAAGATATCACGGCTATCATCTTGGGTGATTTTGTAGGAGGCAAGGAATCAGACGGAACCTCTCTCGTTTTTCCTGTTTTACAACGATTTTCAGAACAGATTGATCTCCCTGTATTTTATTTGTCAGGATGTGGGCACGGGGAGGAGAATCTGCCTTTACCGTTCAATATAGACTTAACATTTTCTGTTGAAGAGAATATATAATGAATCAATTTATTATAACAGCAGAAACAATATCAGAAGCTGAAATTAACTTAGACAAGTAATATATATTTTCCACTTTTTTCTGTAACGTCCTCCATATTCTTACCCAAAAACGTCCTGTAACTGTTTCTTTAAGTCTTTAACAACTCTATCTTTGTTGGGAACTTGAGGAACAAGAGGAGAAAGCCATTTATCCCACTCTAGGATGTACTCCATCAACCGATCTTGAAACAAATCATCTATCGATTGAAAATGGATGAATTTAAGGGAGCATTTTTGCGTAACAAGTGCAGGTAAAGCGTCTTTATCAATTTGACTCTCATATTCTCCAAAAATTCGCCAGAGGTCATAGTAATCACGTACACGCGACCGTCCCCATCCTCTTTCATGCAGTTTCTTTGCAAACTGAAGAATGGCTCTTATTTTTTCCGCAATAATTTCTTCAAGTTGATAGGTCAAAATAGCACCATCAAGATGTTCCTCATATTCATGAAGAATGGTAAGTTCATGAGGAGGAAGAAGGATTTTCTCACGGGTAGTCACTTCGACCTTTACAGGCGTTATAAAATCCCGCTGCCAGGGAAACTGCGCATAGACGCTAAAGGCTTCTTGCCCTTCGGGATGGGCTTTCTTTTCTGGATATCTTTTACATATTAACTCAATTGAATCCACGGTTTCACTGGCAATTTGACAAGCTTCTCCAAGAAGTACTAGCAGTTCCTCACCATGGGGATAGCTGCCTTGAACTGAAAAATCGAGATCCTGAGAGAATCGGTAATTTCCGAAGTAGCATTTTTTAAGAGCTGTCCCCCCTTTAAACACCAAACTTGATTTAAGTTTCTTTACCTTTGAAATGCCAAACAAGAGCCAAGACAACGCGTAGTCTTGCTCAATGATACCCCATCCCATTCCTGTGGACTCTTTAAGAGAGCTTATCTGTCGACGTAAAGAAGCATTGTCCATTAGAAGTTTTCCACAATCATCCATTTTTTATTGTATTTTCCCCTCCGAGGTCCTGTGGGGTCAAGCTTATCGTAATACTTGGTTTCAGGAATTTTGAAGGGCGTTGGCGTTTTTATCGAGAGTGCATCTAATATCCATCCAAGACGTTTTTGTGCTATTATTGAGGTCTTATGAGCATACGTCATAAGTTTTGTTATATCTATCCGATCTGCTGCTATTTCGAACGCATTTAATACTTCCCTGAATCCCCCACAATAGTGCGTATAACTTAAGCCATCCAATAATGTCCGTTCCAAATCTGTGATATGGATTTTTACTTCGCCAACTTTTTTACGTGTTATTCCCCATAAACTTTCAGGAAGGATTTGGATAAGAACAAACTCATATCCTTCGATCTTGTATCGATATAATGAGCGCGTTTTCCCAGGTTTTTGTGGAGAAAAAATATAAATCCTTAAGAGAACTTGATCCGTTAACTCATAAAAAGCCATCGCCGACCAACAGCACACGGCACCACCTTTTGCCAAACGCTCAGCAATTTCAAATTTGTGCAAAGGGGAACCCGAGAGTATATCGTCTTCAATAACATAATGACCTTTATAAAGAGGGTGGATTGCTTTTTTTTTGACGAGAGATTTGAGGATATAGTGAATGGAGGTGTGTTTGATTCCTATTTCATGGGCAACTTTCTCTGCATCCTCAATAGAGAAGATCCTATACCCCGCTTTTGCCATTGTTGTAAGGAACTCTAAAATCATGTTTTGTTCATATGTAATTGTTTTATAGATATACAACATATTGTATCATATGTATATAAAAATTACATATTTCCTAGTTTTTAAAACCTATTAAATTAGAGAGCTAAAAGCTTTGTTTAAATTATACAAAAGAAATTTTTTTTCTTGCTTGAGATGGAAGAGATGGTTAGAGTGATAATATCTGCTTTATTGTAAAGCAGGCGTGGAACAAGAGACGCGATCAACGCTCTTGCCCCACTAAACATAACAGATCTGGAGATCTATCATGTCTAAATTAACCTTAGCGCAGGTCGCGTATCTTTCGCAAGAGCTCACTGACCACTACAAAGTCGTTAAACGTCTCTCCTTTAAGGCATTTCTTGAAATGGAAATGGCTCAGAAAACGTTGAATGATCTTTTGAATGACTATGGTCAATGGCGGATTGAGGAAGGTTTCGATTTCGAGCACGAATAACCCTTCTCTTTCAAAATATCTTTTAAAGCAGATAGGCGCTTACATTTGAATGGCTTATGCGCAGCTGGAGTTCTTAAAGATTACCTTTAAAGAACCTTCAAAAGTGTTAATTTGCTGTATTTTGAGCCTATAAAGTTTTAAAGGATGCAATCGAAGAAAAAAGGTGGTTCGCATTCAATTGCTCAAGGTATGAAGGGACACGTCTTCAAGGTGTGTCTCTTCTTCTTTTCTCTTACTTTTTATTTTTCATTCTTTAGTTTTTTTAATTTTTGGTCTGTCAAACCTGGTGCTGCACTGACCCAAAAAAAGTGGACCATTTTTTTGGAGTCAGTACGTCTTCCTCATCATTTATTTCTTTTTCTTCTTCTTGGTTTTCGCTAAAGCGGCAAGGCCTTGTTCCGACCAGGTGGGAATATGAGCTTCGCCGGAGGCCACCATTTCATTAAGGAAAAGAAGGCTTTTATAAAGAGCGCTTACCTGCATTTTTAATTCGGGATCTTTTTGAAAATCCCTCCCTAAAGGAAGGTCAAATGTTTTCAAAAGGCCTGCCTTCTCAACAAGAGCTCCAACCTCAATCAAGGATTTTACTCTTGCTCGTCTCATACCATGATGAGTGAGATTAAGGGAATTCATCAAAATGTACCTCCGTGATTCAAATCTGTTCAAGAACTGGGTTGTCCGGATGAGACTCCTTCTCATACGCTGAAATGAAAGCGGCACGAAAGGAAGGCACATGTTTGTTCCACTCTTCCTTCTGACTTTTTGAGGCAGCCACCCATGTCTTTTCTAAAATGACTAACGCCATCTCAAGGGAAAATTCATCTTCCAAGATTCTCTGGACCTCTTTTGTAAAGAAGAGAGCTTGGTTCAAGTGAAGCTTTTCTCGCTTTTGTCTTAGGCGTTGGATTTTTTGCTCGATAGAGAAAAACTTCTCTTTATCTTGCAGAGGCTCTTGATGCCTCGCGACCTTCTTTTTAGGTGAAGCTTGTTTTTTGAGAGTTGGATTAAGTTTGTTTGCCATTGGTTTTCCTTTTTTTCTCATTCCCGCCCATTCTCCTGTCTTGTACCCATGAGAAAAGCGAAAATGATTTACATAAAATACATCATTTGTTATTATATTTCAAGAAGTTATTTAATAAACTTCTATATACAGAAAATAAATATTTATCTATGCGTCAATACAAAAATACACACTTTAATCCTCATAGAGCGGTCCTCGAGCACTTTTTAAAAGTGGGCGAGGCGCGCTTACACATTGCCTTCGGCAATGGCGCTTTGTCGCAAGCGACGCAGACCACATTTGTGAAGGCCACGCAATAAAGAATGGCTCTTTATCACTTTACAACAAGACCTCTTGCACGATCTTCCAGAAACACAGTGGACGCTCTTGCGTATCGAGCGGGATGTAAATTGCATGATGTACGGACAGGAGAATCCTTTGATTATCGAGATAAGGCTGTGCAACATGTAGAGCTTCTCTTTCCTCAAGATGCACCCCAATGGGCAAAAAATATCCAAGAGTTAATTAAGACAAATCGTCAAGAAGGAGTCCAAGCTCTTTGTAATCGTGTGGAAGCTGCAGAAAAAAGAATTGATGCCCGTATCTGGAGAGAATTTGAATTTTCCCTTCATCGTGAACTCACTGAAGAGCAAAACATGATTCTTGCTCGTGAATTTGTGCAAGATCAGCTTTGTTCCCGGGGGATATTAGCTCAACTTAACTTTCATTTTGAAGTTGATAAGAAAACAGGAGAATATAATCCTCATTGCCATGTCGCTACTGCAACACGACGTTTAGAAGATGACGAATCTTCTCCAACAGGTTTTTCTGCAAAGAAAGAACGGGACTGGGATAAAAAGGAACATCTTTGCGAACTTCGAGAACAATGGGCTCAGTATTCCAATTTTTATCTCAAACTTTATGGCTATGACATTCAAATTGATCACCGCTCCCATAAAGAGCGGGGTATTGAGATGGAACCTCAACCGAAAAGAGGAAAAAACGTCTTAGAGATAGAAAGAAAAGCAGCAGAAAGGGGAACGAGAGAAAATAGCATTGAGCTTCCTGATTCTGCTGAATCCATAAAGCCTCCTTCCCTTCTTGATGATTTTGATTTTAATGAAAACACAAAAACGACTTTTGTCACAGATAAGATGCGAGCCTTTCAATCCGCTCAGCTTCGCAATCTTTATCGCATTATAAAAAATCCTGATGTTGTTCTGGAGATTGTCACCAAACATCACGCAACTTTCATATGGGCGGATGTCCAAAAAAAGCTCCACCAATATGTGGATAACGCTCATCTTTTTTCACGGTTAGAAGCTAAGCTTAAGAGGTCAAATGAGCTTATCTTATTGCGTAAGGAAGAAGTGAAGAATGGCCCAGGAATCGTACAGGAGGAGGCCATTTACACAACCCGCAGAATGCTCAAAGCCGAGAGAGATCTTATTGAACAAGCGGAAGGCCTCGGGCGCTCTAAAACCCATAGTGTCCAGGAAAGACATGTTGAAGCTGCCCTTGCAAAAGCCAATGAAGATTTGAGCGCTCATGGAGGACTCTCTCAAGATCAAATCAAAGCAATTCATCATCTGGTAGAGGAAGGGCAACTTAAATGCATGGTAGGGATCGCAGGGGCGGGAAAAACGGCAGCCCTTGGCGTCTGCCAGAAGATATGGAAAGCTGAATGGTATGCGGTTTATGGATTGGCTCCTACCGGAAAAGCTGCTCAAAATCTCGAGCAGAATGAGATTCAATCACAAACCCTCCATAAGTTCTTGAAGTCTTTTGAAGAAGGCCGATGCCACTATAAGGAGAACAGTATCCTTATTCTCGACGAAGCCGGGATGGTAGATAGTGAGCGCTTCGGAAAGCTGTTGGGGGCTGTAAAACATCTAGGGGTTAAGCTCGTTGTTGTAGGAGATGGAGCTCAGCTCCAGCCTGTCGAAGCTGGTCCTGCTTTTCGATTGGTTACAACAAGACTCGGAAAAGCTGAGCTTAATACGGTTGTCCGCCAAAAAGAAGATTGGCAAAGAGAAGCAACGGTTCTTTTTGGGAAACAAGAAACACAAAGAGCCCTTCAGGCCTATGCAGACAAAGGCTGTGTTCATATCGTTCATGAAAAACTCCCCTCTCTCGGAGAAGCTCTCTTTCGTAAGAATTATGAGGACGTTATCAAACTGTACGAAGTGAGCCATCGTGTCTCCTCCCTCATTTACCGGGAAATGGCAAAAACGTGTCCTACGATCGATGAGGAAGAAGACTCTTGGATGGTAGATTCGTTGGACCAAAAGGAACTTCCTCCTCTTCACGTCCTCCTTATGACAAAACACCAGGACTACGGACGTTACAAAGGATGGAAGGAAATGGCAAAGATAACAGCCAAGTACATCCTCCACAATGCTGAGTCCTGTCGTCCTTTCCTTGAAGAGAGATGCATTGATACTTTTCCTCTGGCCTTACTGTGCACCAACAGGGATTACGAAACAGCAGAAGTTCTTCTGAAAGACAGTAAACTTGATCACCTCATTGGCATTGAAAAGAGAAAAGATCCCAAAAGAAAAACGATTGATGTTCGGGAAACAACGAAGGAAGAACTGATTCGCTCTTGGCATTCAGACTTCAAAAAAGCTTTTGAAGAGCACAATCTCTCAAGAGAATCTCTCATCCTGGCCTATAGTAATAAAGACGTAAATGATCTTAACAAAGCTGCCCGCGTACTTCTGAAAGAATCAGGCCATATTTCAACAAAAGAGTTTGTCTATCAAACAAAAAAACAAGTGGAGGATGATTTTGGAAGAAAAACTCTTCTTACAGAAGAAAAAAGATTCTCTAAAGGAGATCGAATTGTCTTTACGCGCAATAATGATGGGCTCGGCGTTAAAAATGGAACCACGGGAACGATTACGAACCTTAATACCCAAAAAATTCATGTAAAGCTGGATGACGAAAAGGAGATTTCGGGAAAGGAACTTGCTTTTGCCTCTAATCTTAACCCTTATTTTGATCATGGTTGGGCACTTACCATTCATAAATCTCAAGGAACGACTGTGGATTACTCTTATGTTCTTGCTTCTTATGAAATGACCCAAAACTTAGCCTATGTGGCCATGACCCGCCATCGAGAGGGGGTTAAGGTTTTTGGAAGCTCCTTAGACTTTTGGAGGCCTGAAAAACTTCCTGAAGTTCTCTCAAAATCAGGGGAAAAACTCTCCGCTGCTGATTATTTAGATGCAACTTCCCTCAGCAAACTGATGGAATCAGAAGATAGACTTCTCACTCACATTTTTGAGGGCCTTTCCAATAAGCTCGAAGCCATAGAGGTCGTCTCAAAGAAAGCCTTCTGGAAAGTGGCCGAACATTTCTTGGGGATCTCTCGGGAGCGGGAGATTAGATTATTATCCGAGAGTGTTCGAGAAGAAGTTCGGGCAGAAGAGTTTTTCAAGAAAGAGAGTCCCATAATCAAGAAAGAGGACACAGTAACTCAAAAGCCCCACTCTACTACAGTTCAATTTCACCCCCAACTTCAACCTTTAAGCACGAATGGCGCACTGCAAATTGATTCAAAGAGAGAAAAAGTTATTTCTTCTCCCCCTCTCAAAGAGAGCGTCCTCGCTGAGACTTCGTTCAAAGAGCCCCCTCTTGTGAGAAGTTCTGTCCTTGAAAATCCTCTCAGCAAGGGGGTTTTCGTTGAAACATCTCTCGCTGAGAATACGAGCGCCCTCATCCAGATCTCAGAAAAGGTCATCCAGAAAAAATTTGCTTTCCATCAACCTCCTAACAAAGAAATTGTGGAAGAAGCTCTTAAAGCCAATATGGCTGATTTTGCAGATCATATTTTTACATCCATCGGAGAGGACTATAACCGTGCCATGTCGTCAAGAACAGAAAGGCGCTATGGGAAGAAGGGCGAGTTTGCTGTCAATATCCAGAAAGGAGTATGGCTCAGCTATAAAGACTCCCAATTGGCAGGAGGCCCCCTCCATCTTCTTACGAAACTTAAAGATCTCTCCTATCAAGAAGCCATAGAATATGGCACTTCCTGGGCAAGACTCTCTCCTGAACAGCTCACTATTCACAAGAAAACTTACGATTCTTCTTATTCTCAGAAAAAAAACCTAGAAAAAGAGACCCAAGAAATAAAACAAAAAATCAAACGAGCTCAATCCCTTTACGCTAAAGGACTGCCTATTCAAGGAACTCTTGCAGAACGCTATTTGAGAGAGCATCGGAAGATCCAGGGAAATCTTCCGAAAGATCTTTTATATTTACCCTCAAATCAGATGGGCAAATCATCTCTCCCTGCTCTCATGTCTGTTGCTCGCTCAAATGAGGGAGATGTCACAGCCGTTCAGCTCACCTTTCTTGACCCCACAACAGCTAACAAAGCCAACATTCCTGTCCAAAAGAAATCCTTTGGGTCGATCAAGGGGGCAGCCGTAACGATTCAGGCCTGCCCCCATCCCCGCGTAGTCGGGGAACATGAGGAACCAGCAGAAAGCTCAAACCTTCTCTTTATTGCTGAAGGAGTTGAAACAGCACTCAGCGTTAAGGAAGCAGACATAAAAGGAACAATCAAAGCGAGCCTTGGGCTTTCTAACATTAAGCGCCTTCAGCCAGAAGACATCAATTTCCACATCATCCTCTGTGGAGACCATGATGCCCCTGAATCATCTGCCACAAAAAGCCTTCAAAAATCTGCACAGGTTCTTCAAGAACGTGGGTATAAGGTCACGATTATCAAGCCAGATAAGCTAGGCGAAGACTTTAATGACGTCCTCAAGGTCAAAAGCGCTAAAGGTATCAAAGAGATTTTAACAAAAAATCTGCCAAAAGATTTTCTTACTTCTATGGAAACCTCTGCTGAGAAGCAACCTCAGAAAAATTCTCACACAAGAGGAGCTGTTGAGAAAAAAGAGGCTAAACAGCCTCTTAAGAGTGAAAGAGAAACTCCAGCATTTACATTAGCGGGTAAATCTTTCCAAGACATCGCAGCCTATTGTGAAAAAAGACTGCACGATGCTTTAGCTCGTGACAAGAAGCCTCTAACAAAGGAGCGTACACAGCGGTTTCCATTGCAAGCAGAAAGGATCGCTACTTTCCTTATTCATGCCTATGAACATAACGGACCCGCGCCTACGCAAGAAGAAGTGTCTTTTTTCTCTTTAAGGGCCAAATACGAACTGAACCGGATTCCTGAAATTCGCAAAGAGCTTATCAAGAAATGGAAAGACAAGGACAGCTTCAAAGAAAATGAAGGCCTTCGCGCTCACATGATTGCGGAACGTTTAGCTTCCATTGAAGGGCGACTTTATCTGAAGACCAAACAGGATGGAACAAAGGTTCCCTCGAATATTGCAGAACTTGCTCATCAAAAATTAAAAAAGCATAGGGCTTATACACCGAAACTTGCGGAGGAATTGTCACAAAAATACTTACTTTCCCAAGACATAGCAACCTATTCTGCCAAAGATATTCTGAGGTATAAAGAAACTCATGGAGAGCTCCCCTCAGAATCCCAAATTGCCAATATAGTTCAAATCGCACAAAAGCTGAGAATAAAAGACTATGCCTCTACCTTAAATAAAAAGTTTAACCGATTAGAAGCTGATTATCTCCAAAGGTACGAAGGAGACCTCCTTTTTAAGCATATGTCGTGCCAGAAGCACACAGATCATGATGCTCATTTCTTCCACATCCAAAATCAATCCAAAAAGTCATTGGAAATACTCAAATCCGAAATTAGCAACGAAAAATTTATTAAAATGAATGAGAAGGAGTTCTTCCTATAATCCAATAAAATAATAGCGGTTGTCTATCTCATGGCAAAAATTCTAGTCCCCAAGTTCCCATTCCCGCCATAAAGCCACTTCAAATTTGTTATTCATAAGTGTTGTTAGACGTCGAGTAAAAAACTGAAAGCCAGTAACTGTTTATCCTTTGAAGGTAAGAGCTTGATCATAAAGGATCCGCGTCATTTCCATAAGCGTTTGTTTTTTATTTTCCTGCTCTACTATGTTAAAGAGGATTTGAATCAGTAAGTGGTTGGAATCAGTTTCCAAAATGGGGTACCCTCCCTATGGCGGGGGAAGCGCCTCAATAGTCCCTAGTATAGCTTGGGATAAAACCAAAGGAGAAATTGTTACCCAAAAAAAAATAGATGAAGATGGGGAAGATTTTCAGATAGAAGCGAGGACGGCTGTGTTAATCAGATATTCTGACTGGCAAGAAGTTTACGATGTTCCTTTTACGAGTTTAATAGAAATCAAAGGGACTGTAGTTTTTGGCTTTAGAAAACAAATCCCATTCTTATCTTCTCACAACAGAACTCAGGCTCTTGAAGAAAATTCTTATGAAGATGCCATTATAGCAAAACTAGAAAAACAATACCCTTATTTTCCAGACCTTAAAAAATCAACACTTAAAAATATCGAGAGAGAACTAGAAAAACGTACAGGGCATCCACAATTACGGCAGCCCATTGGCCTACCCAATTCGGGAACTGCCTCCCTTACTGATCATCCACACAACTTTGTTTCGCGTTTCAAAGAAAAGTTTTATAAAATTGAGGTATTTAAAATAGAAGATGTAATAAAAGAATATTTCGATAAAGTGAATACTGATCACTCCGATAAGGACAAGTATAGAGTGGAAAATGATACCGTGATATTTAAAGGGAAGGGAGTTTTGAAAGTGAATGATCGTCACCCTAGTGCCGCAATTATAAGATCATACAATGTAAAAGAGTACCCACTTGAAAAGTACCCATCAGATGATTTAGAAAAACTTGCTAGAGATAGTTTATTAAAAAGAAAGCGTCTTACTAAGTAACTTCAGCTCGACGTAAGGATTAAATTAATGCTTACGTCGAGCTGAGGTGTGGTAGCGGCCGACAAGGCCATAATCCAGCTGGTGGAAGTCCAGCCGCGACAATTGTCCGATTCAGTCGTGTAGCGATACCACAGCTTGGAAAGGTAACGATCCGAGCATTGCGTGGTGTATAAGGCCTGGCTGCCGAGGGGGAGACTCCTCTGGTAGGTGCAATCGGAAGGTCGAGCAAGTATGGAGGTCTGAACATTAGAGAATGACTGCAGCCTCGAGATCGACGCCCTATGGAAGTTGCATTGTAGGGGGATTTCGCAAGCCGAATCACTACCTCAGATGATGAGGTCGATGTGTTTGAGGAAGAAACGGACAAAAGCACTCAGATAGAGCGACGGGGTAAGGGTCCAGACAACCATACAAGGATTACGGAGATAACGTCGGGAAGGTCCACCATTCACAGGGGCTAACAGCAACCTGCAAAGACTACTCAGAATAGGTAAGACGAAGCTGAGGAGAGAACGATGGACTGGCGCATGAGTTCGTAAGAGCGATGAGGGGAGGGTAATGCCTCTCTAAATAATGGGAAACATTATTTCCTGAAGGGTAACGCCTGGAAGGAGCAAAGGAACTCTCGGTGCTTAGCGGCCATAAAGTGGTCACAACTACGGAACTCGGTGTCCGAGAAAGGATGATGTCCAAAATATGGCGAGGTGTGGAGCAAACCAACAGGAGGAGGGGTGTATACGAGTTAGCGTTTAAGCTTCACTGTTGTTTGGGAAGGCTCAGTAAGGAAAGCTAAGATCGCCAACCGGACTCGGGAAAACCGACCGTCCGGGATGAAAAGGGGGCTTCGAGGAAACGTAAAACGAAGGGAGCCGGATTGAGGTCCTCAACGAAAGGAGAGGATAAACCACCGGACCCTAAGGTTGTTGCGCGCCTCGATTCTACCCGACTTTTTAGACAGGAGCTTTATGCTTCACGAGACATTCTCCTCTATTTCAGGGCGCAATTACAGCATGGGATGAATCTTAATTTATGACAATTTGTATTCCTATCGTCCTGATTAGATACTTTAGGAAGTGAAAAGAGTATTTTTTAGAAAAAATGGGAAAATTTTTAAATATTCTTATTGACATCGTGTTCCTATTTATGACACCTTTGTTTCTATAATAAAAATATCTTATCTTTACAAAAATAAATCTACAGGAGGAAATAAAGTATGAATTTTCGAACAAAGATAGCCACATCTACATCTATTTTTATTTTTGGGTCTATGTTAACCACCAATCTTTTTGCAATGGAACATGACGAGGATAAGTTTAATAAAGGTCGTATGCCCACAGCTAAATCGGCAGGGTCTTCTAGCAGCGTTCATATTCCACCTCTCGATGAGCAATTCTCGAAAGCCGTGGGTAATGTATTTGTCGAGATAGGTTTAGATAAAGATCTTGGGCAAGTAATCTATTCTCTTCGTCCAGAAGTAGATTTCCAATGCAACGGAGCTCTAAAAGGTGCTAAAGGAGGAAATCGTGTTGAACTTTTTAACAAATTAAAAGAGGGAATAGAAAAAGTTGATATAATTTCAGAGGTAAGTATTAGTGATAAAGGACATATAAATATTTTTGCAAAAGATGAAGTATTAGCATCTTATGCAAATTATATGCTTCACGATGGTAAATTGGGTGTACATCCTAATAAACCTGTTCAAAAAGTGGTACTTGATTACGGAGGGCCGAATGTTGCAAAGTCCATGCACGTTGGGCATTTAAGATCTTCCGTTGTTGGAGATGCTTTAAAGAGAATACTTCGTTTTATGGGAGACGAGGTAATCGGTGATATTCATTTAGGAGATTGGGGACTTCATATAGGAATGGTTATCAATGGAATAAAAAAAACACACCCAGATCTTCCTTATTTTAAGGAAAACTATGACAAATCTATCCCATGCGGCCCAGTTGTTACAATTAAAGACTTAGAAGAAATATATCCGAGAGAAGCCGCACTTTGTAAAGCTGATAAGAATGACACGGAAGCGCGTCAACAAGCTGCTAAAGATGAGCGTCAACAAGCTCGCGATATAACGGCTCGACTTCAAGAAGGACATCCTGGCTACACAGCCCTGTGGGAGCATATTGTTGATGTTTCAGTGACTGATTTAAAAAAGAACTATCAGAAATTAGGAATAGGTTTTGATCTTTGGCTAGGAGAAAGTAGCGTTAATGATCGTATCCCCCAGATTGTCAAACGTGCCAATGAAAAAGGTATCACCATTGTTAAAGACGGAGCAACGGTTATACCTGTAAAGGAAAAAGGTGATAAAACCGATATGCCTGATGTTGTACTTGTTAAATCAAATGGAGGATATACATATCAAACAACAGATATTGCAACAATTGAAGATCGAATACAAAAAATTAATCCAACCTGGATTCTTTATGTCGTTGATCAAAGACAAGGGCTTCACTTTCAACAAGTTTTTAGAGCTGTTCGTAAGTTAGGTCTAGTTGGTGAAAATGTTCAATTAGACCATGCCGGGTTTGGCACTATAAATGGAAAAGATGGTAAGCCTTTCAAGACGCGTTCAGGCGATGTCGTGAAGTTAGAAGACCTTATTACGATGTCTAGAGACAGCGCGCTCAAAATTATAAAGAACCGCTCTGCATCAACTGACATAGACGAGGAAAAAACTCACTTTGAAGAAGATGAACTCAATCAGATTGCAAACTATGTTGGGTTATCAGCTGTTAAATTTACAGATCTAAGCCACGAGAGAACCTCTGATTATATTTTTGATATGGATAAAGTAACATCCTTTCACGGAGATACCGGCCCTTACATACTTTATACAGGCGTGAGAATCAAATCTGTTCTTCAAAATGCTGGTAAATTAAAAGAGGAAGAAGCTGAAGAAAAGGTTGCAGTTCCTTTAGAAGCTGAGGAACGAAAGCTTATATTGACCTTGTCTCATTTACCAAAAGCCTTAAATCAAGCTTATGCTGAAAGGTCTCCAACACGTGTGGCCCAGTATTCTCTAGATACCGCTAAAAGCTTTAACCAGTTTTATAAAGCTTGTCCTGTAGTAGATAAGAAGCAGGGAACAGTGTCTACATCACGACGTGCGTTAGCTAAACTTACATTGAAAAGTTTAGAAACAACACTTGATCTTTTAGGTATAAAAATTCCTGAGCGTATGTAAGTAATTGACTACACGCTCAGTGGTTTTTATTCGTTAAAGCAAACTCAAAAATCTCTCAGAAAGGGGCCGGTGAGCCCCTTTTTTTCAATCTCTACAAAAATCCACTAATACAACTTTCTATATTGTAATGAAGCCGCTGCAAAAGGGTGAGCGCGAAGGAGTTAAAAGGGGTTGATCAATTTTTTGGATGAAAGGGATAATTAAAGTGACAAGGCTCACCCTCATCTTAACATATCTCTCTTACTTCTGCAGTACCTTCTATGAATCAAGGTTTTTTTTGACGAAAAGGAACTTTATCTTTAGTCTTTAATCTTCAATCAACACATTACATAGGGGACTGTAAAACCATGAAAGCGTTAAAGGCACTCATCATTTCAACAGTTTTATTTCTAAGTTTACGTTATCAAGCCTCTGCAATGGATTCTAAAGACGTTGATCCGGACTCCGCCCGCATAACAACAGTGTTTTCAGATCTTCCCCTAGAACTCCGAGAATACATTTTTTCCTTTCTGACACGTCAAAATGACTTTTGGAGTGCTTCAAGAGTTTCACAAGATTGGAGGAAAATCGCCCATAAATTGAGAGAAGAGAAGACTCTCAATTTAAAGAGACGAAATTTAGAGAACAAAGACTTTCAAGCTCTTCTGGATATTCCTTTCGCTTGTCTGAGCTTGGATGATTGTCGGTTGGGATCGCAAGAGGTTCTCATTCTCTCACGGTCCTCCAGAATTAAGGGTTTATCTTTATCCTACAATAACATCGGGGATGGGGGAGCTAAAAATATCGCAATGGGTAATCTCCTCGCCCTTACTTACCTGAATTTGGAGAGAACCAGCATCGGGGTTGCAGGAGCTAAAGTCATCGCAACAGGAAACTTTTCCTCTCTCACTTCTCTGAATTTGGCGAACAACAGCATCGGAGCTGCAGGGGCTGGAGACATCGCAACAGGCAACCTTACCTCTCTCTCCTCTCTGGATTTGAGGGGGAACAGAATCGGGAATGCGGGAGCTAGAAACATCGCAACGGGCAAGCTTACCTCTCTCACCTCCCTAAATTTGGAGAGTAACAGAATCGGGGATGCAGGAACCAGAGACATCGCAATGGGCACCTTTACCTCTCTCACCTTCCTGAATTTGAAGAACAACAGCATGGGAGATACAGAAGCTAGGAACATCGCAACGGGCAATTTCATCGCTC
The DNA here is from genome assembly GCA_937967795.1 of uncultured Alphaproteobacteria bacterium. GTDB lineage: Bacteria > Pseudomonadota > Alphaproteobacteria > UBA9655 > UBA9655 > UBA9655. The sequence goes on from CALBSK010000027.1 coordinate 30,748, forward strand.
TTATCTCTCTGAACTTGGAGTACAATAGCATAGGGGATGTAGGAGCTAGAGACATCGCAACGGGCAATCTTACCGCTCTCACCTCTCTGAATTTGAAGGACAACAGAATCGGGTATGCGGGAGCTAAAGACATCGCAACGGGCAATCTTACCGCTCTCACCTCTCTGAATTTGGAACACAACAACATAGGGGATGCAGGTCGAGAAGCTTTGAAGAATTTTATGAAAAATCGAGAACTCAAACTCTAAGGCCAAGCCAAACCGAATCGAGTAGGGGGACCCTGCAGAGTGACATACGGCATCTTGCATGGCAGAGGTAAATCCCAGGGAACATTTGTGTTGATGAACGTTACTCGAGACAATAAGTCCTAAGACAATTTGGACAAAGCATTTTATTCTTGCCAAGTTCCAGGGTAATAAGATTCTCTATTAATAGAGAAAGACGGTAAGATTCAATATAGCTTTTTCTTTCTTTTTGTTTATAGCCAAGCTAAAGATCTAAAACTTTATGAATCTTGTCGTTGCCTTTCTTTAAATCTTATAAAATTGTCCGGTAGGGAGGTTTACAGCTTCAAAAACTTTATGAATGGCAGACAATCAAGAAATTCATAAAAATTCCAGCAATTTTTTTGTAAAAAGCCTTGCATGAGTATTGTTGTTTCTGCTAAAAAGGTTGTTATTAAATTAATTTATGTTTATAAAAAGAAATTTTTTATAAGCTATAAGAAAAAATAATATGAGTTCGCGGCCCAAAATAAAAAGTTTCTTAACAATAGCTCTTTCCAGAGCGCGGGTTTTTGTTATGAAAACGCAAGATTAGCCTCAAACATTTGGGTAAATGAAAGGAGTTGAAAATATATTTTTATCAACAAGCAAAAATTATTACATTAAAAAAAATGAGAAAATTTAACAACACAGAAGGAGTTTTTATGCAGAAGAAATTAATTTTTTATGCTTTTTTATTTACGACCTCAATAAAAGCAGGCGAGGCTATGGAAGTTATAGATGAGTCGAGTGAACATGTTCCCTCAATTTCACAATCAAATACGAAATTATTATACCTCTATGATACATACAACGGTGAACATAGTAGCAAAATTATAAGGAAAGGGAGTGACCAAAAAAAAGGGAATTTTTTTATACTTGATGAGACAATATTTTATCCTCAAGGAGGAGGGCAACCATCGGATACGGGTGTATTTGTTATTAATGACAAATCATACAATGTTTCATTTGCATCTTCAGTCGAGGGAGTTGTTCATCATTATATAGAGGGAGACATATCAAATGTTGAAGTTGGGCAGGTTGCTTTATTGAAGATTAATATGGAAAAACGCCTTCTCCATGCCAAGATTCATACTGGTGGCCATCTTTTAGAAGGTGTCCTTGAAAAATTTGCTCCTGAGCTCGTAGGCTTTAAAGGGTATCATTTTCCAGAAGGGCCTAGTGTAGAATTTAAAGGCAAGCTGACAAGTCTTTCGAATACTCAGTTGATAGAACAGGTTAACCTTTCTTTAAAAGAAATGATATTGAAAAAACATGACGTAATTGTTAAAGAAGTTGATTTAGAAGGTTTAAAAAAACTTTGTGGGAATAGCGATGTGCCTCTCAACGACAACACAGCAAGAATAGTTACGATAGACAAATTCAAACCTATACCGTGTGGGGGAACACATATAAAAAACCTATCTGAATTAAAATCAGTGAGCATAAGGAAAGTTCAGAATAACAAAGGTAATACTAAAATAAGCTATATAGCTAATTAAATTACTTTTAGCTTACTATTTTCAGTATTGTATTTCAAGAAAAAATGTTGAAATAAAAAAGAATTCTTGTTGCCTTTGCAGGGAGTACAAAAATAGTGAATATATTTTATTTTAATAATGTAGCAAGAGAGGACGCGGAATCCTCTCACTATAAGAATGTAGATGATGTTTTACATAAGCTAACACAGCCAGTTTTAAATTATGAAGATTGCATTTCTTCAACAAATCTTGATTTAAACACACTTGATGCTTACTCCCTCATCGTCATGCTTCATCATGATTTTATTATTCCTCAATTATTTGATTCAGACCAACTCGAGAAATTAAAAACTTATGTGGAGAAGGGAGGGGCTTTATTAATAAGTCTCTCTCAAACAGCCCATACGGCAACGCGAGCACTTCTCGAAATCTTTGGGATTTCGTACTTTGTAGATAAAATTCTCAGGCAAAATCCAGCTTTTCCATGGATGTTATCTTCACAACTTATTCTTTCTAATTCTAATAAAGACCTACCGTTTAATGATGTTCTTATTCATGATTCTGGATATCTCATAAGTAAAGATAAACCTTTTTTATTGGAATATAATGGTAAAGGGATTGCTTATTTAGAGAAATTTGGGAGTGGAAAAATAGGAATAATTGCGGATACAAAAATAATTGCCCCAGGCCATATCGGCGCTAAAGATAATTACGTTTTGTTTTTGTATATGATGAGCCAGCTACTAAAGTTATCCCTAAATACAGAGCACATAAAACAAAGTGAAGCTCTTCTCCTACAGCCATTGTCCAGTGAAATGATTTCGACGCTTCCATTTGACGAATCTATTATTGACTGTTCTGAGCATAGAGAATTTTTAAAAACTCTTTCAGAAAAAATTCTCTCACATCCATATGTAGAGAGAGAAAAATTCATCTTTGAAGCCTCCTTGCTATTTGACGAGTTTCCAAAGGTTCTTCGTGAAAAAATAAAGAAATTTAAGAATGCCCCTAATAAAAATGGATTTATAGCATTAAGAGGATTACCTCCCGATGAGAATTTAATAAAGACACCCATAAAACCAGAAGAGCCTCCCTTAAAGCAAACGTTTAGAAGTGAATTTTTTTTGGCGGCATTTGGATCTTCATTGGGAGATGTATTCACGTTTATTCAAGAAAAAGGGGGAGCGATGTATCAAAATATCTTTCCGACTCCCCTTAATACATATAATATTTCTTCAGAAAGTTCTAAAATTTATTTAGATTTTCATACAGAGATTGCCTTTCACCCCGTCACGACAGATTATTTGTTACTATATTGCTTGCGTAGCGATCATGAAAAAACGGCTGGAACGCTTGTTTTTTCTATTCAAAATCTTCTTCCGTGTATGCCAAGACGTTATTACGATGTCTTATTTGAGGAAGTTTTTCAGACAGGAATAGATTATTCCTTTGGAAGCCCTAATGGAGAAAAGGCAAACGGACCTATAGTGAGTATCCTTTCAGGAGAGAGAACAAATCCTTACTTTAGATGTGATTTTGACTTAATGGTTGGTCTAACGCCCTTAGCTCAAGAAGCATTCGACTATTTGCGTGAACATTCGTTAAAAGTTAGCCATACAATTAACTTAAGTGCTGGAGACTTATTAATCATTGATAATAATAGAGCAATGCATGGTCGGACTCCGTTTTCTGCACGCTATGATGGGTACGATCGTTGGCTTCAACGAACTTTAGTATCAAGAGATTTGTCATCACACAAACGTTCTTTACCAATTCATGACAGAACCATCACCTTACAATTTGCGGTGTAATATGGTTATATACTTAGGAATGGTTTCTGGGATTTTTGCAACGTTCTTATGGGCGCTTTTTCCGGCCCTTTGTAAGCTCGTATTAGTCAATCTCTCCCCTTACCAATTTTTGATCTTGAGGTATGGAATATCTTTTGGATTTTTAATGTTTTTATCCCCCAGAGTTTTTAAATACTTCCATAAAATTCCTATGTCTTCTTGGGCACTCATTTTTGTGATGGCTTCTCTTCATAATGCAACTCAGGCTTTGTGTTTAACGGAAGTTCCAGTTTTTTGGTATGTATTATTTTTTTCGTGCTCACCAATTTTAACCTATTTCTTATTTCCGGGCCATCGTCATTGTAGCAATTATGCATACTTATTTTTAGCTGTTCTTGGGACTTATGTATTTATAGATATACAAACAATTCCCAATGCTCCTTCCGGGCTCTCACTCTTCTATTTATTTTTGAGTGTTGTAAGCTGGGCTTTTTTAACCCGTGTTATGATTGTTTTTCATGAAATCTATACGGATTTTGAAGTTTCTTATATATTAAATGGAAGTAATTTTCTCATCGCAATTCTGCTTTTCTTTCTGTTTACTGAGGAGACTATATCAAATATCAATTGGAGTGAAACTATTACGCCTCTTGTTTTAATTAGTATAACCTCTCCTTTAGCCATTGTTCTCTTTTCGAAATCTTTAAGAATTGTTCCTACTTTTTGTATTGCCTCTCAATACATTGAATTATTTTTTGGGCTCGTTATTGGATACGTTCTTTTCCAAGAAAGCCCTACCTCCTATCAAGTTTTAGGATCAGCCTTTATCATTGCTGCTCTCATTGGAACAACTAAGAGGACAATAAGGGAAAAATCGAGGCTGTCTCAAGATACTAGCTTGCAGATATAAGTGATAAGACCTGAAGGCAAAGAAACTTGTTAACTTATAAGCTTATGATGTCCTTTATAGTTCGAATATTCACCAAATTTTTAACGAGCATGAGGCCCTTTTTAGGTTTTTCAATAGGTTGCTCCATTGCATCAATGATGATTTTTTCAATCTCTTCCTATCGTAAATGGCGTGTTCTTGAGGTTGCCATCACCTTTGCCACGATAGATTCAAGGGTACAAATGTTTCGATACACTCGAGAATCATCGATACCAAAAAGAAAACCAATGAAAACTTTATAAAATTAGAAGAAAATGGTTTAAAAGAAATAGAAGGTTCTATAAAACCACCACAATTATCCCAATTCTTATCCAAAAATTGATCAATCTCCTTTTTCAGCCCTTTCGGTCTCACCCTTTTGCAGCAGCTTCTAAATGGTCTACTACCCACTCATCTTATTTCATAGACCGTAAAATTCTCTGGCATTTTGGATTATATATTCAAATTGTTCTTCATTAGGTGTTTCATCAGTTGCTCCTTCAATAAAAGTACCGCCAATTACGCCAATATCTTCGGGGTTGCTATGGAGTAGATGTTTTGGAAAAATATAGAATTCTTCCCCATGTCTTGTTCTTTTGCAGGGAGACGTTGCAACGAGCATATATTGTAGATTAGAAGGCTCTTGACTACGTAGCATAATCAGATGTCCTTGGACTGAAACCATAGCATCGTCGTGATTGAGTTCTTTTGCTCCAAGTCCAGTACAGTTGATAATGTATTTTTCCTTTACATCAGAGAAACTCTCTACCTTCTGTTGAATAAGGGGGACCCTACGGCTCTTAAGATAATCGGTTAAATTTGACATCATTTGTCCTGTATCGATAAAAATTCCATCATCATAAGATACCATTTGCCTTGTAGTACCATTACCAAAATCAAGCACAACGTCTTTTGCAGGCTTCATAACATCTGCAGAGACATAAGGCTCAAGGCCTGATTCCTCTTTGCTTTCAAAATATGTAGATAATTTTTTTACTCCCTCTTTAATATCTGGAAGCGCACCTTGAATAATCTGGTCATAGAAACGGTATGTCGCGATTCCTATTTGATTTATTCGTTTTTCTTCATCTAGAGAGTTACTCATTGATGCAATTGCTACCTGACCACCTGCCTTATGTGACGTGAGATCATCGAATCTATCTGCAACAATTTTAATGTTGTGAAAACCCCTTGTTGTTAGGTCATATGCGGTAAACAATCCAATAACACCTGCTCCAATAATTATTATTGGTGTCTCCCCAGAAAGGTGATAAGTGTCTATTAAAAGATCATTTACATAACGAGCAGCACCAGGAGCGAGCGTCCAACCACTACCACCGTGACCATAATTATTCGCGATTATTTTTCCTATTTTTTCATCATTGACAACGTCCATCATAGGTTTACCTTTTCTTACTGGCCTATAACATTTGATTTTTTGACCGATATGACAGTTGTCTAATTTAGGCGGTATAATTTTTCTTATTTCTGGTCCTGAATTATATTCGGTAGATTCCTCTTCTTTCTTCTCCTCTTCTAAAGAGATTTTTTTTCTTTCTGTTGATATTAAATGCAGACAGGAAGAATCCTTCTCCTCTTGTTCCATAGCATTTGCATCTATCCAAAAACATCCTCCCAGGGCTGTGGTTAGCAGAAATATTTTTTTCAGCCGGCATAATAGATGTAAACTTGCCATAATTTCCCCCTTTTACTCATTTTTTTACAAATTTGCTATTTAGTTCTTAAGAAAAGTAACTTTATTTTTTTAAGTGTGGGGACAAATATTATCACCCTCAAAAAAATAAATAAAGTCCCCTCTTTTTCTAAACCTATGAGGTCAAATATTATAAGGGGTCCCTTTAAATACGTCTCTTTGAGTGCGTCTAAAATTCACTCAGATCTCTTTTACAAGAATGAAAATGGAAAAAAATTAGACAAAGAAAAGGAATTATAAGGCTTCCTTCCTCCTATCATATGAGAAAGAATAAATTTTGATTATTATTTGTGGCATCTTTGGATATTAAAAAATTATAAAATTAGAGATATAATCCTATTTACGTTTTTCATGTTTCGTGCTTAAATGTTTTTCATTTTATAATAAAAAACTTATCTTTTTTGAGAGAATCATTATGAAAATTCTTATAAGGCTTCTTATTTTATTAACTCTACTAATCCCAAATCTAAGTCTAGCGATGGAAGGCGCTGACTCAGATGAAATTGAACTTAGTCCTATAAGGGCACAGATGAATTTTGTGACACAAGATGATAAAATTGATAAAAATAACTTGCCTGAATTTATTAAAAAGACAGGTATTAATGGAAATATTGAACTTTGGTCGACTTTTAAAGATAAATTGGATACCAATGCAAAAAAAGGCATTGCCGGAGAAGTAGCAGCAAAGTTTTTTTTCGAAGACCTAGGATACAAAATTTTAGAGGAGCATTATGAACGTCATATAGCATTATTAAAAGCAAATGCTGCAAATGAGAACATGAAAACCAGTGCAACTTGTACAACTAAAAAAGGGCCTGATAACGGAATCGATGGTATTTTTATCCTTAAAAATGAAGATTTTACGAATCCCTCTCATATTGTAATTAATGAGGCTAAGTTTCGTAAAAAGCTCTCACTTTCCTCTAAAACAGATTTCGGGTTTGTAGCAGGTGGAGTTCAACAATCTCATTCAAATTGGAACCGTCCCCGTTTTCACTGGGCTACATGCCTTCCTAACTTAAATTATGATAAGCAAGTAGTTATTAGAACAGCGACATTATTAGACAAAGATGGAACTCTAAAATTATATGAGATAAGAGATAAAGGGAAGGAAAAAACAATTGTAGGAGAGTATGCTTCGGAAGCACCATTAAGTTGGAATATTAGAAAAGTGTATGATACTTACATAAAAGTAAATTTTAAATGAAGTAAACATTCTTTTTTCAAAAGAAAGATTCGACGCCTAGACTTCGTCAATAAAATAAGTCTCACTTTCAAAGACCTTTTTGAACGCTTATTGCCAATTTCTAATTCCAAAGTTTAGCGTTTCTTTTAAATTTCTTTATCTTTCAAGATTTCGTTTAGATTACAGCCTTTTTCAATTGCTTCTACCACCCATGCTCCTACTTGGTGGTGTGCATCACGAAAGGGAACTCCCTTGAGTACAAGTGATTCAAGAACATTTGTTGCTCCTAAGTACCCCGATTCGGTTCGCTCTTGCATGATGTCCACGTTAAAGTGGATACTTTCAAGAAAAGGAGTGATAATTTCGAGGCAGGCGGAGAGCGTGTTAACCGTATCAAAGAGAGCTTCCTTATCTTCCTGCATGTCCTTATTATAGGTCATAGGTAACCCTTTCATGACCGTTAACATTCCTATCAAATGCCCAAAAACGCGTCCACTTTTCCCGCGGATCAGTTCTAAAACGTCTGGATTCTTTTTATTTGGCATTAAGGAGGATCCTGTCGAAAAAGCATCATCTAATTCAAGATAATTAAATTCCTGTGTGGCCCATAAAATCAAGTCTTCACAAAGACGTGACAAATGCACCAAAATAAGAGAAGCAATACTGAAAAGTTCAATGATGTAATCTCTATCACTGACCGAATCGAGGGTATTTTCGATGATACCTTTAAAGCCGAGCTCATTTGCAATATAGTGTCTATCTAAAGGCAAACTACTTCCTGCAAGTGCTCCAGCTCCCAAAGGGGAGAAATTCATTCGCTCATGCCAATCGGAGAGTCGGCTTAAATCGCGTTTAAACATAGCCAGGTAAGCTCCAAAATAGTTGCCGAGGCTAATGGGTTGAGCTTGCTGGAGATGGGTATACCCCGGCATTCTATGGTTTTTGTGCTTTTCTTTAAGATGCTCAAGAGTTTTGGCTAAATTCTTAAGTAAATTTTTTATGTAGATGCATGATTCTCTTGTATATAAACGTAAATCTAAGGCTACTTGATCATTTCTGCTCCGCCCCGTATGGAGTTTTTTTCCTGTGTCTCCAATTTTTTGGATGAGAAGATGTTCAATGAACATATGAATATCTTCCGAAGCGTCATCAAGGACGTGTTGTTCTTGTTTAAGTTCCCGTTTAATTTCTTCAAGGGCAGTGCAGATGGCGATTACCTCCTGCTGAGTGAGGAGCCCTTGTTTTCCAAGCATGTTGGCATGGGCGATGCTCCCTACAATGTCATATTCAAAAAGCACATGATCAAATGGCAGAGAAGCATTAAACTTTACAACGCGTGGATCAACGGGTTTTTTAAAGCGTCCTCCCCATGTTTTATGTTTCATAATATCTTCTCTTTATGGACCATACCATATACCTTGGCAGATAAAGAATAGAGGTTAATAAAGCCTTCTGCGTCTCCTTGATTGTATACGTCATCTTCCTCAAAGGTAGCCAATGCAGGCTGATGAAGACTGAAGGGTGAAGTCATTCCCTGAGGGATGATGTTTCCTTTAAATAGTTTTAACTGAACAGAGCCGCTCATATGCTTTTGAGTTACATCAATAAAAGCATCCAAAGCCTCCCGACTTTGAGAAAACCATCTCCCTTCATAAACAAGGTTTGCATAGGGCTGCTTGAGGAGTTGTTTCAGGTGAAGCATGTTTCTATCCAGGCATAGGGTTTCAAGCATGTGATGAGCTTTATAAATAACTGTTGCAGCGGGGGCCTCATAAACTCCTCTAATTTTCATGCCTACAAGGCGATTTTCTACAATGTCTGATACACCGATCCCATGCTTTCCAGCTAGTTTATTTAGTTCTGTGAGGAATTGAAGGGGCTTGAGTTTTTGATTATTAAGAGCTATAGGAACGCCTTGTTCAAAGTCAATTGTAATAATGTCAGGTTGATCGGGGGTTTGCTCAATGGGGGATGTCATCAGAAGTAAATCCTTTGGCTGTTCGTTGGCGGGGTCTTCTAAAACACCACCTTCGTGAGAAATATACCAAATATTGTGATCTCTGGAATAAGGCGCCTTGGGTGTTACAGGAATTTCAATCCCGTGATTAGAAGCATAATTAATGGCATCTTGTCGGGATTTAATTTCCCAATTTCTCCAAGGGGCAATAATAGAAAGATGAGGGGCTAAGGCTTTTATTGTGTATTCAAGTCTGACCTGGTCATTGCCCTTGCCCGTTGCCCCATGAGCAATTGCATCGGCGTGTTCTTGTAAAGCTATTTCCACAAGCTTTTGCGCAATTAATGGTCTTGAAATCGTACCTAAAAGATACTGTTCTTCGTAAAGTGCTCCAGACTTAACCAAGGGCCATAAGTATTGGGTGACAAACTCTTCTTGGACATTAACCACATAAGCTTTATTAGCACCACTTTTTAAGGCCTTATTTTTAATTGATGTTAAATCTTCGGCTTGTCCAAGATCAACAGTAACAGTGATAACATCAGCACCTCTATAATTCTTCTTAAGCCAGGAGATCATGACCGATGTATCAAGTCCTCCTGAGTAAGCTAGTACAATTTTTTTTGTCATTATGTAGGCTCCTTAATAATAATGTTTCAAATAATTAATGGGATTTTTTAATGTTTTAGGATTAACTTGACTGATAATTTCACCTCCTTTTAAGATCACAATGTGATCTGAAACTTTTGTTAAGAAATCCAAATCATGAGACGCGATCACCATAGTCACATCTCTTTGCCGAATGGATTCCAAGAGAGACACAACATCAAGAGTTGTAGCGACATCCAAACCTGAGGTAGGTTCATCGCAAAGGAGAAGCTGAGGTTGCATCATCAAGCTTCTTGCTAGAGCAACTCGTTGTTTTTGTCCTCCTGAAAGTGTGTTTGGATAAACCTTGGTTTTATCCACAATTCCTAAATCTTCAAGAATTGAGAAAGCGCGGATTGTATGGTCTTTTGTTTTATCGTGGAGCTTGGGCGCGTAAATTACGTTTTCTAAAACAGTCATATGAGGAAAGAGCTGAAAGTCTTGAAACATAAACCCAGCTTTTCCACCATATTCGATTGTTCCTGAATCCACAGATTCCAACTTCTGTATGCACCGAAGAAAGGTCGATTTCCCACTGCCAGAGGGCCCTGCAAGGCCAAAGATGCTCTTTTTTTCAACGGTCAAGCTGATATCGTGAAGTACTTCAATCTGACCAAATTTCTTAGAGATATTATTAACTCTTAACATAATATCCTCTTGTTTCAATTTTTTTACCGACGGTTTCAATGAATAGAACGAGTGCATAGTAGTAACCGCCTGCAATACACAAGGGCATAAAGTAGGTAAATTGTTCGGCACCAAGGATTTGGGCTTTCCGCATAAGGTCCATCCCCCCAATGGTGGCAATGAGGGCTGTTTCTTTTAATAAGGCGATACTTTCGTTGATCATAGCTGGTAAAACATGTTGGATGACCTGTGGCAAAATAATGTCTTTCCAGAGATGAAAGGATGGGATATGCAAGGTTTTGGCAGCTTCAAATTGTCCTTTGGGGAGGCTTTCAATTCCAGCTCTCAGAATCTCAGCAATATAGGCCGAACTGTTAAGTCCAAAGGTAATGATGCCAGCTGTACTCACATCAAGTTTTGTGCCAATAAACCCTGGTATTGCAAAATATACAAAACTCAACTGTAAAATCAAAGGGGTCCCCCGACAAATGGAAATGATCCGATTTAAAATCCCAACCGCAATTCCATTATACCGGAGAATTGACAAAATTGTTCCGAGCACAAGTCCAAGAAGCAGTCCGCCACTTAGAAGCTGGAGGGTTAGGACAATACCTCTTCCAATAAAAAGGAGATGGGAAATTAGTTCTTCCATGGAGTCTCTTCCAACCATTCTTGTTTTAACTTCTGGAGTTCACCCTTCTCTTCTAAAGCTTGAAGCGCTTTGTTGATTTGATCTTTGAGGGGGGATCCCTTTTTAAAGGCAACGCCATATCCTGTATCGGAGCTCCCAATAACAGCATAAGATAAGCCAGGATTTTTCTTGGAAAACACCGCGCCTTGGATTGCATCCACAAGCACGACCTCTACATGACCAACCTTTAAAGCTTCGATGGCCAGATTATTATTGTCCAGTGGAATAATTTCAGCTGTGGGAACATGCTTTTTAAGCCAGATCTCCATGGTTGTTCCCAGTTGGCATGCGATCTTTTTCTGAGGCAATTGAGCTTTATCGGTTATGGGATTATCTTTAACAAAGACAGTTGCCATACTTTCTGTGTAGTAGGGATTTGAAAAATCAATGTTCTTTTTCCGCTCATCTGTAATCGTAATCGTTGAGATCGCCGCATCGACCAAGCCATTTTGAAGGGTAGGTAAGATTGTACTGAATTGCATATTCTCAAAGATAGCTTCTTTGCCGAGCTCTTTAGCAATCAATCGGGCAAGTTCAACATCAAACCCTTTTATCTCACCTCCCTCGTGATATTCAAATGGTGGATATTCAGCAGAAGTTGCGAATTTGATCTCTCCGCTCTTTTTATCTTCAGAACAACCTATCAATAAAAAGGATGCTAATAGAATTTTAAAAAGATCTTTTTTCATAAGCTACTCCATATTCAAAATATATTCATTTTTTGACATAATCATTTCAATTTGCCTTGTCAACCAAAAATGAATATAATTTCAACAAATATGATTTTATATTCTTGGAAATGGAGGAAAAATGGTGCGGAGTGCAGCGCTTGATGGGCATATACTTAATATTATTCAAAATTACGATATACCTGAACAGGGTGACTTACAGAGGCTCTTAAAAGACAGAGGATATGATATTCCTCAAGCGACCTTATCTCGACGCCTTAAGAAACTAAAAATTGCTAAAGTATCTGGAGTTTACCGAGTAATTGCTTTTAATCAGCCCAACTTACCGCTGGTTTTAAATATTCAAGCTTCAGAGTTTGGGCTTATCGTTTTGCATACTCATCCCGGTCAAGCAAATAGCTTGGCTTATTTTGTGGATCAAAAGTATGTCACCTACTCCCCTAAAAACCCTACAAATTCAGGAATATTAGGCACCATTGCAGGAGATGATACTGTCCTCTTAATTGTTAAAAGCAACGCCGACTTGAAAAATGTGCTCTCCTTAATTCGAAAGGAATTTCCGTATCTAAGCGTATAGTTTTGTTTTTATCGGTTCAAAAATTGAGTCTCATTTTGTTAGCACAAGACAAATTCTTTATTAGGAAAAATTTTGTTGCTGCTGTCCAAAAATTCCTATTGACACTTTGTTCCTGCATATGACAATCTTTATTTCAATAAAAATAAATCTGTCTTTTCAAAAAAATGAAGAATTTATAAAAGGAGGAAAATATGAATTTAAAAACTAAACTAATTACATCTATTTTTATTTTTGGATCTGTGTTGGCCACAAACGTTTTTGCAATGGAAGGAGATGAGAGTAGATTTGATAAAGGTTTCATAGCCATATCCAAAAAGGATTCAGATAAGCCCGCTCAAATAACAGATACAGTAGTGATGATTTATCCGGATCATTTCGAATATAACATTGAAACTTCTCATACCAATGCATTTCAAAATGATATAAAAGATTTTGATACTAAAGAAAAAGCCTTAAAAGAATTTACTGATATGGTAGAAATCTTAAAAGAAAATGACATTCACGTTCTTACTTTAAAAAGTAAGGAAGATAAAACGCCTGATGCTGTTTTCCCAAACAACTGGTTTTTAACTTTAAAAGATAACGAAAATATGAGTATAGTTTTATTTCCAATGCTCAATAATATAAGAAGATTAGAAAGGCAAGAAGATAACTTGAAAACCTTACTGTCCTCTAATAATATTAAACCTACTAAAATACTTGATTTAACATATTTTGAAAAGAGTGGTAAAGCCTTAGAGGGGACAGGTAGCCTCGTTTTGGATCGCCAAAATAAAATAGCCTATGGCTCTATTTCTCCAAGAACAAATAAGGAGGTCTTGGAGGAATTCTCTAAAATTTCTGGGTACAAATCTATTACTTTTCAAAGCCAGGACAAGGATAATAAGTTAATTTATCATACTAATGTTATGATGAGTATTGGAGATGGATTTGCTGTAGTGTGCCTTGCCTCTATAACACAACAACAAGAAAGAGAAGAAGTCCTTAACTCTTTAAAAATGGCCAATAAAACTATTATTCCTATTTCTTTAGATCAAGTGCATTCAATGTGCGGTAACATTTTGCAGGTAAAGAATAGTAAAGGAGATAAAAAAATTATTATGTCTAAAACAGCATTTGAGGCTTTTAAGAAAAACAAACAGTTACAAGATATTGAGAAATTTGGTAAGATAGTTTCTGTTGAAATACCAACTATTGAAACTATAGGAGGAGGGAGTTCTCGTTGCATGTTAGCTGAAATATTTCACTAGGTTAATCGGAGCTTGGCTTTTAAAAAATTTGTGAAGTTAAACTTTTTTAAATGAATCTATAAAAGCGAAAGCCATGGAAGGCGATCCGATACAAGTAAAAAACATTCACACACCGTCAATCGCGAACTCTCGTAGGGGGCCGTGGAGATCTAGTCTTTTTGTGGCTTTTTGGATGGCCGCGGCCCCTTGCCATGACGAAGCTCTGTGAAACACTTGTATTTAAATCACCCTGGGAAACCATTTGTGTAATGCAGCGCTCGAGGGGCATATTCTTAATCTTATAAAATACGATATACCTGAACAGAGCCACTTACAGAGGCTCTTAAAAGACAGCGGGTATGATATTCTCCTCAAGCAACCTTATCTCGATGCTTTAAGAAACTTAAAATTGTTAAAGTATCTGGAGTTTACTGAGTAATTGATTTTAATCAACCCAACTTACCACGGTCAAATATTCAAATTTCAGACTTTGGGCTTATCGTTTTGCATACTCATCTCAGTCAAGCAAATAGTTTAGCTTATTTTGTGGTTCAAAAGTATGTCACTACTCCCCTAAAAACCCTACAAATTCAGGAATACTAAGTGCGATTGCAGGAGGTGCATGTATACGAAGGCAAGACACTTGGTTTTCTACGGGCACTTGTGCTTAGGTGAATATGATGAATACGGAAATCCAAAACAGAACAAAGAAGAACTATGCCCTATGCCACAAAATTACCACTTAGCTCCCATGAGGGATTCGTTCAGACCTACAGTCTTCTACTCACTTCTCATGGGAGAATAAATCGGACAACTAACGTGTTATTAGATCGGACATCTTCACGTGTCAGTGACACACTCGGCCTATAGGCCGGCTCTACCATCGGGGGCCGGCTTGCTCTGTGGAGTATTCATTGGAGAGCGCTCAATAGGTTGTGTCGTACAATGAGCTGCCCCATAAGCTGGAGTAATTTCGCTAAAATTCATCCACGTTGCATCCACCCCATAGTTCTTTAAGATTTCTTTATAATCGGCACTCACACCATCAACGGCCAGTATTTTATTTGGAGCCACCGTTAAGAAATTAACGCCATATTTTCCTTGGTCTTTTTCCGAGACAGGGATAACATCATATTTATTATCTTTTAAGTAGTCATAAAACTTAAGATTTCGTTGAATGCATTTATATTGATCTTCTTTAAGTTCATAAATATCTGCCGTGGTCATCAATTCTTTTCCATCTCGGGTAATTCCCTTAATACGCCACTCTGATAGCACCACGAGCCGAGGATTAATAATATTAAAATACGTATCTAAATGCATCTCATCTTGGTTTTTCCAAGGATCTTTCACAACAATTACCTGTTTTGTGCCAAATACTTTTTTGTTCAAGAGTTCTTGAATGCTTTTATCAGTCGTCCTGAGTCCATCTCCTATAAAACAGACTTCGTCTGCGGCAAAAAAGTCACCTCCTTCTAAGTAACAGTCTTTACCCATCTCATGTATAATTTTTATATTTAATTTATTAAGAGTAAATTTAATTACCTCTGTTTCAATCGAGCGCTGTGGAGAGTTCATCCTCCCTAGCACAATTCCTTCTTTTGTTGTGATAAGGTGGTCTCTTAAAAACATTAAATTCATCAAAGGAAGAGTTTGATATGTCGCACTAAATTGGGTATTTTTTTCCGTGGCCTGCAAAATAACTTTTGGACGCATAAAAATAATATCAACCAAAGTTTCAGGAGAAAGCCCTTCTAATACCTTTTTTTTATATTCTTTTTGGCTTCTCTTGATCTCTTTTCCAAAACAATTAGATGAATCATAGATTAAAAATTGGCTTGCTAAAGTTTTTAGCTCTTCTAATTCTTTCCCCTCAATTATATTACCTTCTTTATCCCGTGTCTTGTCAAGCAAGACATCTCTAATTTGTAAAACTTTGGCCTCCTCCACGTTCTCTAAATGAGAAAGAAACTTTTTATGTTGCTTGCGCCCTTTAATAGGGTCTAGCGTTCCTTGGAACAAAGCTCCATCAGGATGAATGACCCCAAAAAACTGCTCGGTTCTGGGGGTGTGAACTAAAATGGTTTTAGGTGAATGCCACTCAGCGCTACTCGCATACTTCTTCTGAGGAACGCTATTTTTATGCTCATTTTTGTCTTCGCCTTCCATTGCGAAGACGCTTGTATTAAAAAGAAATGCTGAAAGAGAGAAAAACTTGAATACTGTGAGTTGTACTTTCATATTTATTTTTCCTTATTTTTGAACTTTTTGCAAATTGACAGATTGTTACTTATTAACGATTTTCGTAGAAAATTTTTTGAAATAACAACACCACAAATGATTTCCTTCATTAATTACCTCTTTTAAAAACTTTATAAGTTACTTTTTTAAACTCATGCTAGATCTCAAGAAGATAAAAATCCCTGAAATTTTTTTTTACGAAGAGCTCTTCCTTTTTTCTTTAAAATTTTACAGTAATTCTACTTTTTCAAAAGAAAATTGCAAGTCTTATTTTTCTTCTGTCTTATTTTTTCTTCATTTTTCTTGTTCAAGTTTTTTACCTTGAATTTCTTTTTTATTTAATTCATATATCCTTTTGCTTTTGCTTGTTTCTCCCGACATCTTGAGCCACATGTGGCACGATATGCTCTAAAGACGGATGATCCATTCTATATTCCATAGAAATACTCTCTTTATTTTGAGAGCACAGTTTCCGCACATGCAATCCCAGCCATTTGACGCATGTATTCGAGGTCGTGTGATCTCACCTCTTTAACAAAGGGAAGCTACCCCCCCCTTAAGCATTTTCGAATTGTGATAGATAATAAAAAAAACCAGCAAGTGTGATTCTTACATACGCTTAGGACTTTTTATTCCTAAAAGGTCAAGTGTTAAATTTAAGCTCTTCAAAGTAAGGATAGCTAAAGAAAATCGTGATGAGAATAACTTCCCTTGCCTCTTATTTATAATAGGGCAAGCTTTATAAAATAGATTAAAGCTTTTAGCGGTATCCATAGAATGCTGGGCAACACGGGCTGGAGACCTTTCAGTATAAGCTAAATCTAATGCTTTTGGTAAGCGAGATAAGGTCAATATGAGTTTTCGTTCTTCAGTTGTTAAGGGAAAAGTAACTTCTTTTCCATCTAATTTTGATCTGAATTTGTCAGCATTCTGTAAAATAGATTTTATACGCACTGTTGTATAAAGAAGATAAGGACCGGTATCTCCATGAAAAGTTGTTATCTTATCCAGATCAAACGTATAATCATCAAGTCTATTGTGGGATAGATCTGAATATTTTATAGCTGATTGTCCAACAAGGTCTGCGATCTCATAGGATTCCCGTTCATCAAAATTACTTATCTGCTCTTCTTCATTTACCTGTTTTTTTTTGATCGAAATAAGGCGATCTTTTATAATTTTGAGTGATTTCTCTCTAGACATTTTAATAAGGTCTTCTAATTTCATTACATCGCCAGCACGTGTCTTAAAAGGTTTCCCATCGGTCCCATTTATTGTACCAAAACCAGCATGTTCTAATTGGGTCTCCTCACTAACGAGACCTAACTTACGAGCAGCTCTAAAAACTTGTTTGAAATGAAGTCCTTGCCTCTGATCAACCACATAAAGTATAAGGTTTGGATCAAGTTTTTCCATTCGGTCTTCAATAGTTGCAAGATCTGTTGTTTGATAGGTCACTCCTCCATTTGACTTGAGAAGTACTACATCAGGCATATCTATTTTATCGCCATCTTCTTTTATAGGTATAACTGTTGCTCCCTCTTTAATAATAGATATGCCTTTCTCTTTGGCACGCCTAACTATTTCTGGGATACGATTATTAACACTGCTTTCTCCTAACCAAAGATCAAAATCTATCCCTAATGTCTTATAGTTCTTTTTTAAATCAGCAACTGAAACATCAGCAATATGCTGCCACAAGGCTGTATATCCCACATGTCCTTCTTGAAGTTGAGCGGTTATGTCGCGTGCTTTTTGACGTTCTTCCTTATTACTTTTGCAAAGTGTAGCTTCTATCGGATATATCTCTTCCAAATCTTTAATTGTAACCACTGGTCCGACTGGGATAGAAGTATTATAATTATCCTTAAAATAAGGAATACCTGGAAATCTTTTCTTCAATCCATTAATAACCATTCCTATATGAAGGCCCCAATCCCCTAAATGGATGTCGCCTATTACGACATCACCCATATAACGAAATATTCTCTTTAAAGACTCGCCAACGATTGAAGATCTTAAATGCCCAACATGCATGGGCTTTGCAATGTTTGGCCCTCCAAAATCAATAATCACTTTTTGAGAAGCTTTGCGAGGATATATTCCTAATTTGTTATCATTAAGCATATAACTTGCATAAGATGCTAATATCTCATCTTTTACAGAAATATTTATGTGCCCCTTGTCGCTAATACTTACTTTTGAGATCCCCTCTATTTTTTCTATTTTTGTTTTTAATTTGGAAAAAAACTCAGTAGGATTTCCACTTCGGGAAGCTTTTAAAGCTCCATCACATTGGAAATCTGCTTCAGGATGGAGAGAATGGCTTACTTGTCCAAGATTTCTCCTTAAACTCAGTTCCTCAAACACATTACCTACTTCTAATGTAAGTTGATCTTCAAGAGCTTGAATATGAGGGCTGCTATGGGAAACTTCTACTTGGGGTGCGATTATGAAACCCTTATCAAGTCTACCCTCATCGTGTTCCATAGCATAAACGGTTGTAGTTAACATAGATCCCAAAATAAAAATGGAGGCACCTATTTTAGTTTGTAAATTCACATTTATTTCTCCTATAGATTTGTCATCTTACTTAAAGGGCACGCCTTTGAAAAATAGGAAACTTTTTTGAATTCTCTCTAATGCTTAAGTTTCTTTGGATTTTATTGCGTGCTCTTTGTGCACGTGCCTTGAGTATTGCTTTCCTTTCTTATATTTTCTATTACTGATAACATAAAAAGTCGATAGCTTACAGATTTCTTGGCTTTCTCTTCTTGTACGAACTTACTGATTTCCTCTTTAAATAATTTTTTAACTTTCTTCTCCTTATCGAGCTCAGCATCATTCTCTTTAGTTTTTTCTGATTTTAAATTAGGCCATTTACCATCATATTTATCTTTTATCTCTTGATCAATCTTCTGCCATGGATCTTCTATATGAGTTATTTCAACAACCCATAAAGGACTTTCATGAAAAAATTTGGTAGAGAACTCATAAAAATTCTTTATAAGAAATGAAGTCGAATCAGATAGGTTAATATTCGTACTTGAAGGTTTTTTCTTTCTCAGATTCTTATACACTGGCCCTGCAGCCATGGGAACAGGGTCCGTTTTTACAAAGCGACCTCCCTTATCATCTTTCAAAAACTTACTGCCCGTACCGTGATTCCATACCCTAACTCCAATATCTAGACAGTATGGATATTTATGACAAGTGTCAAAAAATGCATACTCACCATCTTTTAGCTCTGATTGAGATTTCCCTGAATAGTCATCTTTAGCACTGCTTGTTTTAAGATGCAGTTTTTCAGTAACATATCTATCAATGCCAACCGCATTTCTTCCCTTGAGTTCACTATTTTTATGTTTTGTTAGAGCGTTTATCTTCTCATACAATTGCTTATTAAATTGATCAAAAACTTTATCATCTAGTTCAGTTATTATACATAAGAACAGGAGATCCAGAGCATCTTTAATGTGAGATGGAGATGGTACCTGGTTATAATCAAGACCATCACTTTTTAACCACGTTCTACGTGCTTTACGCTCTTCTTTTTTAAGAAGATCCATGATTCCTATTTCTTCCTGATTTTTTTTATTTATTTTTTTTGCTAGGGGTTCAAGCTGCGCTACATAATTAGTAGCAAATTGTTCTTCTCGGTAAGCTGCTTTAAGTAGGCAATTACATGCTTTACGAATATCACTTATGATATCTTGAGAATTCAGCAATTTATCTTTACTTAAAAACCAGTTTGCATATTGAGAAAGACAATACTTATAATTTTTACGAGTTGCATACGTTAGTGGTTTCTCTAATTTATCACGTTCTTCTTCTTCTCCATGAAGAAATGCTGCGTTAGCCTTTTCAATGGTCTCTTCTGAATAATCACTTAACTCATCGAGAGAATCCTCTGATCTTATAGAAGAGTTCTGTGATCTCCACGCATCTTCTTCCTCCTCCATAGATTGGACAGGCTGTGACGAAAGAAAAATATTAAAAATTAATAAGAAAATCAGAGATTTTACCATTTTTAGCACCTCTTTTTTAATTAATTGATGAATGCATGCCCAATGTAAGGTCTTGTATTTTCAAATAGTTGCCGCGATGTTATATTTTCTAAAAAATTTATTTTTGTCTCAGAAAATCCTATTTCTAGCTTTTTATTATAGGAACATCGTTGATAGCGAAATAAAAGTTCTTTTGAACTTGATAAATAATCTTCATATGTGTTGCATGCAGAAGCCAAAAAATAGAGCTTTATTAAAAACTTATTTTGGGGACCTATTTCTTTTTCTAATGGATGAAGCAAAACCTCACCCCATTCTGATTCCCTAAACATCCTATCAGCACAATTTATACATACTCCGTTACTTGATGCTAAATTCACAACAAGATCAACTTTAATTTCTTGTTTTTCATTTAAATTATCGCTAGATAGCTTTTCTTGTAAAATATTTTTTAAGGTTTCACGGAAACTCTTAGAAGCCAAGTACAAAAACAATCCTTGTTCTGTGTGCAAGTACATTACATTGAAGTAACTCAATTCTTTTGCAGTTTTAGCTCTATTAAGGCTATCGTGTTGATGCACTAGCCTCTCTTTAATTAAAAAGCTCTTTTTGTCACTCTCCAGGCAATATCCGTTGTATATTTCATTAACTAAGATTTCTCGGCGCTTTGCTGGAGTTAATCTTTCAAAGTTAGGAACATATGAAGAAATAAATTCAAATCGTTGGTCGGGAAATTCATTTGCTAATTTATTCTTTTTATCTTGAGCGGGCCAGCCAGATATCCAGACAATATCTTCCTTATTTTCAACTTTTATCTGCTTTTCATTAAGAAATAGATCAATACGCCACATTAGTAAATTTTCTGTTCCTCGGGATACGCTAGTATCGGTCTTAAGTGCTGACCTTACTTTACTCGTTAAAGGTTTCAGTTTTTCAATAGATCGTTGATGCCAGCCCTTAAATGAATATCCATGAAAGCTTAAATCAGGATGATGAGATCGACTTTCATATAACTGACCTACTTCTGGGGCGTTTTCCTTAAGCCCAAAATAATGAGTTCTTGTTTTTAGCTGAGGTGCTGTCGCTAAGAGCTCTTTTTCACCGGAAGTAGCAAAAATTTCTGAAGAAGTCGTAACTGAGGGAACGGTTGTCGTTTTTTCCTCTGAAATGAAGCTTGGTAAGCTGGTCTTCTTATCTCCCTTATCATCCTCAAGGGGTTTTAGCTTTTTACTGGGACTTTGCTTCTTTTCAATCGATGGATTTGAATAAGAGGGACTTCCCACTTCAGAGGAGCTGCCCAAAGTTTTACCAGAATCAGAGGACTCATCTAAATACCCTTCTTGATCATTATTTTTTCTTTTATTTCCTAACCCTTTTGCATGCTCTCCGTCTTCTTCCATAACTTTAGAGGCACATTCCTCCATTGCTTGTACGTTACCCTGTGGGTACAAAAAAACGAAAGTGAAAGATAATAGGATAAGAAGACGCATACATTCCCCCTTTTTGATTTTTGTTCAGGTTATACTTTAATTAAACAAAGCTTTTTAATAAAAAGAATCACATCCTAGATGGAAATTAAAGCCGATTTGAAAATCAGCTACTTTTTCCACTTCTTACTGAAAATTGTATTTTTGTTGGTAAAAGACCTCCTGTTCATTTTTGATTCTTAAGTTTTTAATTTATCTTATTAATAGGTATAAGAAAATGTAGGCTTAATATCAATATTTATTTTTCAAAACACAAACTCCACCTATTTTTTTGATTCTCTAAGAGTCCGTCCAAAGCCTTTATAAGTCATTACAAAGCTTTCTTATCATCAACCTAACAGAAGCCCATTTGAGGAAAGCTAGGCCATTCTGATTCTGGTTTTCCCCATCTTTTGCCAATCTACGACCTCTATTGAGCCATTCGATAGTTCGCTCAACAATCTACCTTTTTGGTAAAGTCACAAACCCCTTTATAGCATCAGAGCGTTTTACAATTTCCATCTCGAGTTCTGGTAAAATACCTGATAACGCTTCACGAAAGATAGGTCCCTGATAGGCACTATCAGCAAAAAGCTTTTGCAAAAATGGAAAGAGACCAAATAATGTGGAAAGCAAAGTGATACCTCCCTCTCGATCTTGTATGTCAGCAGCAGGACAATTACGTGTAGAGGCGGCCCCTCTGTATCTACAAAGATTTGCCGCTTTTTTCCTTTTATTTTCTTGCCTGCATCGTATCCATTGGGGGTCGATATTTGCCCCCCTTTTTCGGCGCTCTTAACGCTTTCTACCAAGATAGTAGTGTACGGTGCCTTGAAACTGCTCCCCAAAGAATCTTCACATATTTCAAGAATTCAAGAAAAACTTAAATGTTTAGCATAATATGAAGAATTTATAACTCCGTAAAATTTTTAAGATTGACATTTTTTCTGTTGATGATAATTTGATGATAGTAAAATTTTGAAAGTGAGAGAGTCTTACTATAAGTTATTAATAATCAGCTAATTAATCTAGAATTTCAACTTTTTTAAAAGAAGATTCGTAATCATTTACCTTTTCAAATTCTAGAAGCATCGGTTGGATTTCTTGGTTTATTGATTCTGGAGCTTCTATAAAAGTTAAATCTTCATTTTTATAAGTACGAATAACCAGCGCATTATCTTTTTCTAATAAAGCTGCTGGATCATCAGGATGTATGTACACACAAAGATACTCAATCCCTTCAAGTTCTTGCGGAATGTAAGGCAAGTCAGATATTGCCAGCTGGATAACAGGATTAAGAGCTATATTATCGCATATCGGCCAAGATTCACCAGATACTAAAACGTTTATATTGCCTAGGATGGTCTTTTTGAGCCCATCTTTCCGAGTGGCCTGTATTTCTTTTTTAACTGTAAGGGCAGTTTTTTTATATTTTGAAAGCGCATACTTCATATCATCATGAATTTTATCTTCCAAATGTGGACCCATTTCTGTTAAGCATGCAATGCTTTTGAATAGATCACCTTCAGGATCCTCGTTTTTTAAGAAGTCTTCTAATAATTGCTTTTTAATATTTAAGTTGCTTTTCTTAAAAAGAAATGGAGGATAATAATCTTTATCGCTTATCATCTTTTCTAAGAAAACTGTAATATCGGCGTTGGTAAAAGCGGCTAAACATGAAGCGATTTGTTTTGCTTGATCTATTTCTTGTTCTTTATATAAGTTAGTCGCGTATTCCACTAACTCACTCTTTTGCTCGTTATCTAGAGCTTGGTAGCTCTTAGAAATTAAGTTTGGATAAGGCTCATAATTGAGGAGAGAATTGTGGGGTCTAGGTTTGTGAAAAACTTTGATCACATCAACAGGGTTTACTAATCCTGCATATAAGTTCACAACTTTTCGATTTTTTTGGATATACTCTTCCTGTTCTTTAATTTTTTGCTTCTTAAAGCAAGGCATACAGAATCCGCCTGTTTCCTGCCCGGTCATAGGAAGAATTCTACCGCTACAATTTTCTTCTCTACATGAAATGCGAAAAGTCACCGTCTTTACTCTTCATCTGTGAGTGGTCCTGTCAATGGCCTACCATCATAATCAATTAAACTATCATGTAAAAATAATAACCCATTGAGTCGATCGTTGAAATTATACAAGAACTCAATTGTTTTAGGTTCCGTATCAAAAACGGGATTTATAACCATTTCTATAACGAAAGAAACAGCCTGAAGACGAGCAAGTATGTATAGTAATTCATCCTCATTACCTCTAAACGTATGATTAACATATCCTTCCAATCCTATTAAATGCTCGGCAACGTTTTCTTGTGGCATAAAATTCATTTGAATACTGGCATAGTCTAAATCCATGACCAAGCCTGTTGCCTTTTTGCTTTCACTTAATGTGAGCGAGTTCAGATAGAAGAGAGACAAGTTGGATGAGCTGAGCGCGCCATCAAATAGCGCTGTAGCGAAGCTCATTCAACTTGTCAGGGAAAGAAAAAGGCCTCAAGAATAGGAATGTGAATAACCCTATT
>CALBSK010000028.1 GCA_937967795.1 uncultured Alphaproteobacteria bacterium
GAAAGGCAAAACAGTCCTAATTTTTCCTTAGGCAATTTACCTCATCCAAATTTTCCATTTTGAGAAAAGGCTTTTGGGGGATGTATGATTCTTTGCTGATACCATTAATATTTTGAAATAGAACAAAAAATCGTCTATAATTTCTTTAATCATCCCTTTAAGAAGAGAGTTTATGCAAAATTCCTTGATTCAAGATCCTATCAACCAAAATTTCACTGACTTTGAAAAAGAAGCTTTGGGGGAGATGGTTTTGAAAGAGGTGAAGTCTGATCTTCAGCAGTACCTTTATAGTTTTCACCGTCAGCAAATAAAGGATTTGGAAGAAAAAATGGCCACTTTGGAAAAGAGGTGCGCTGGGGAGATTCAAGACGCCATTGCGAAAAACATAAAGATACAGCTGGAAACCCATTTTAAGAGCGTTGTTCAAGCTTGCCAAAAGGACATTTCTCAAGCAACCTCGCCGCTCTTTAAACGTGCCGAAAGAGATGTGCAGAGCCTGGCTCATACGGTCACGAAAGCCCAAGAATTTTGTAAGGATATTCAAACTCAATATGCCCTTAAATGGGATAAGCCTTTTTTTACCCTCTTTTGCGCAACGGTGTTTACAGGGGCTTTGATGGGGCTCTTTCTCCTCTTTTTACAAACGCCCCTTCTGTCTGTCTTTCTGATGAATTCACAGACCCGAGAAGTTTATGAAACAGGGTTAAGTCTCCTGGCCTACAGAAAAGAACTCGAAGCTCAAGCCAGAGAGCTTGACTCTCAGCCCGTACGGGAAGAGCCCGTGACTCAAAAGGCCCCTACCACGGCTTCGAAGAAAAAGAAGAAAAAATCAAAGTGAGTATCCTCCCCTTCCACGGCTTAGGGAATGGAAGTGTTCCTCAAGGTTTTTACTTTGAGCAATGTCTTTGATTTTTTCCGCTTCTTCCTCATCTCTCCATTTGAGATGGCTCATAAAGGCGCGATCTTGGGCGAGCGTTTTGCTGAACTTTTTTAAATCCTCTTTCAAAGAGCGAGGCGCATTCCGCGTGTCTTCCAGAGTATGGTATAAGCTTTTAAACTGCCGGTAGGTGTCTTTTATATGCGCGCGGTGAGCTTGCCGTTCTTTTTCAGCCCGTTCTTCTGCCATATTTTTTTCTTGGGCAACGCGTTCTTCTGCAGCCAGTCGTTCATATCGTTCGGCTTCCCTTGTTTTTACTTTTATGAGGACACCTAGAACCCTTCCTGGATCTTGCTGAGCGAGCCTAAGGGCCTCATCTTTCCATTCCTCTGTAAGACGGTTTAAGAGGGGGGATGTTAATTCTGTTTCAACTTTTGTAAGTGTTTCTTGATATGTCTGTAAAAAACTCTCTTTTCTCTTTGTCCAATAAGCCATAGCTTGTCCTTCTCCATGAACTTTAAGTCCTTTTTCAAAGGCGTGTTTGACGATTGTGGCGTTATTAAAGGCGGGATGTTTCATTTCTTCATAGATGTCTTCAAGAGCGGGGTTGATTTTATCTTGAGATAGGGGTGTTTGCTGTAACACTTTCTCCGCTCTGACTTCTTCTCGAATCCCTCCTTGAGGGAGCCGAATCTCTTTTTCTCGTGTCTTTCCCAAAAAATGATCCGTAAGAGTCCAAAAAGCTTGTTTGGTGACAACTCCCATAGCTTCCAGTTCATTGGAAATGCGGGTGAAGATTTTTGTCAGCAGATGATCATCTTTTTCCATAAGCTTGGTAAGGGAATCCGTATTAAGGTAATCAGCAGCTGCGA
>CALBSK010000029.1 GCA_937967795.1 uncultured Alphaproteobacteria bacterium
CTTGGAGAAATGTTTGCCTTATATCTGGAGCGCTACAGCAAGCATCATAAAAAGACATGGCAATCAGATGAACGGGACGTTTCTCGCTTTTTGGGACATTTATTTCAACGAAAGCTTTCAGCTATTACTAAGCAAGATATTCAAGCCATCCATGAAAAAATAGGAAAGGAGAATGGTCTCTATCAAGCCAACCGCCTCTTAGCTCGTGTTCATATCATTTACAACAAAGCCATCGAATGGGGATGGGAGGGCATTAACCCCGCCCATGGCATTAAAAAATTCAAGGAAAAGTCCCGCGATCGATTTTTGCATCCAGACGAACTCCCTCGCTTTTTTGAAAGCCTTGAGGCAGAACAAAATGATACCATCCGGGATTACATTTATATCTCTCTTTTTACAGGCGTAAGAAGATCCAATGTCTTAGCCATGAGGTGGAATGAGATTCATTTTGAGAGACGAGAATGGCTTGTTCCAGAGACCAAGAATGGTGAGTCCTTACGAGTTCATCTCGTTGAGTCTGTTATTGATATTCTTAAAATCCGCCTTGAAAAATATGGCAAAAAGGAATGGGTTTTTGAAGGTCCAGGTAAAACAGGTCATTTGATGGAACCCAAAGCGGGTTGGAAAAGAATCCTAGATAAAGCAGGCATAAAGGACTTAAGGTTACATGATCTCAGACGAACATTGGGAAGTTGGCAAGCCGCAACAGGGGCGAATACATATATGATTGGTCATAGCTTAGGGCATAAAAGCCCTCAATCTACAGCGGTTTATGCAAGGCTTAATCTTGATCCTGTAAGAGATTCAGTTGAGAAAGCCACACAAGCCATGCTACAAACCATAAAAAAAGGGAACATTCAGGATAATGTGGAATCAATATGAAGACTCTTCCCCTTCTTTTTTAACCAAGCACCATGACCTTATCCTTTATGATGTATACCACCATATTAAGGCCTTTCTCCTTTTTCCACCTAAGTGTTCCTGTGAAGATTCATGTCAATGTTCTAAATGGAGAAGGAAAATTACGTTAGCTTTAAATACAAAGCTTTATAACAGAGCAGTGCGAGCTGAAGCAGAATCCAGCCGTCTTTTTGCTATGAAAACTCTTTGGAACATTCCTGAAGCTCATTCCTTTAGACCCCTCTATCCAAATTCTTATCCCGTGTGGGTTATTGAGAAAGAGTTGAAAGAGCGGGAAGAGGACGATCATTTTCAGATCATTGATCAACTGGTATGGACATTTTTGCGCTTAGGTGAAACCTATAAAGCTTGTTGGGGGGATCCGGATGCCAGCGTCAATAAAGTGTTTAACCTTTTAAAAAAAGCGCCTGCTGGTACAAAGAAGGCTGAACTTAAAAAAGATGAACGCCGCTGTGGAAAGAAGGAATATGAAAAGCAATTCAAACGCTATCAATCCGTTTGTCATTTTATAGCTGCGCTCAATATTTGGAAAAGAGAAGTGCCAAATTGGGAAAAGATTTTTTTTGCTGTAGCCCCTCCCCTTGAGCACATCAAAAGACTCTTAAGCCTTTCTCATTGGTTTAGAAAACAGTTGCTTTCTCTCAAAAGGCCCAACGTAAAAGAAAATGTCTTTCTTCTCGAAGAAGATCTTTTTCCCCTTCCTCTTTGGGTTCAAAGTGATGACATTGATTTGCCGATAGAGCCCTTCGAAGAAAAAATTCGAGAAGTGTGGTCAAAAGCTGTCTTCGTTGATCCTAAGACCAAGATCAAAACTCCCTGCCCCTACTCCATAGATTGAACCTGCGCAAATTTTTTGCGCAAGTAACGTCTATACAGATCTATAAGCGTTTATAAATCCCCCTCAAGATACTTTCGTACCCTTTACTTTGGTAAAATAAATACCAAACTTTTATTTTATATTTTCCTACCTATAATTGTCCTAACGCTGATGGTTTTGCTCATCGCTGCTTGGAAATATTTCAAGCTTTCGTAGATTAACTTCATCAGCGTATTAACCCTCAACAAAGGATAAAACTATGGATGAATTAAACAGAAACCACCTCTTAACCAGGATTGAGGCCGCTAAGTACTTAGGTGTTAGCGCCATCACCCTTGGTCTTTGGAAGTCAACGAAACGATACGATCTACCGGTTGTGAAAGTAGGAAGGCTTGCCAAGTACCGTTATGGTGACCTTTTGGATTTTGTGGAGCGACAAACGGTAAATAAGCCAAATGTTGCGAATGATAATTCCAGAAGAAGTGTTTCAGAAGAACTTAAGAAGGAAAACATATGAGTCAAAATTTTCCTCAAGAACAGAGGGGGCCCTATGGGCCCTCTCCTACGTCTTCTTTCAACTCACTCCTGCCAGGGAACACCGTCGAAGACTTTATAAAAGCTATGCATCAAGCTGGCGTGCGAGTCAACGAGAATATTATCGG
>CALBSK010000030.1 GCA_937967795.1 uncultured Alphaproteobacteria bacterium
ATCGGTGACTGGAGTTCAGACGTGTGCTCTTCCGATCTGGAGAATGAAAAGAAGCTATTTTCATAAAGAAAATTCTGCATCACTCCAAAGAACATAAAAGCCGCAAAGACAGCAATAGCGGAAATTAATATGATCGAAGTTGTATTTAATTTTTTCATAAAAATATTAGTTTCTCCGGTGCCTTTATAAAAAATTATATTCGAAATAAGCTAATAAGCTATTAAGATATCCCTTTTAAAGGAAGAACAGAGAAGAACAGGTCTCTAATATTTTATATTAAACCCTAAGCTTAACGTTAAGGCTCTTGCTTTCACACTTAATCCTTTAGCAGCAAGGCCTGCAGGGCCATTTCCATTATCTGTAATTTTCTTATTAAGTGCAATTGATCCTCCCAAGTCAAAACTCATTGCTGGCGTAAAAGTACAAGTAAAACCAGCTGTGAAGATATTTTCAATTAATGCGATAGATTCATTTAATGCATTAAATAAAGCGAATTTATTGCGAATAGGCGTTCTGCTGTGATTATAACCTAGACGGACTTTCAAGTCTGGAGTTACTTTATGCTGAGCTCCTACTTTGAAGACAAGAGAGTTTCGCCATCCTTGACCGATCGGGGGCTTTTTTCCCGTAAAGGGAGATGCTTTCCAAAACAACCCTTCCAGATCAAAGAGAAGTTCTGTATCCGTCCGCACACGCCAAGCCAGCCCCCCCGTAGCGATTGCCGGGAGCTGGGGGCGGTGGATAAGGATATCGCTATACTTTCTTAATTTTTGAAAATAGATAGGCGTTGAAGCAGCAGCCCCTAAGGATAGTGCTTGACTTACGTTCCATTGTCCTCCCAATCTGCCTCCCAGGCCCCACGCCCAATCTGTTCGATCGGATCCTTTTGTAGGAATTCCGCTTGGGAAGAGGGTCAAATTGTTTTTCATTTGGAGATAGCCCGCAATAAGACTTATACCATAAGCTTGATCGCAACTCGGCTTATAGGTAAGAATTTGAGAAGAAAGAGCGGCCATGGTCTCAAGGCTTCGAGGGGCAGAAAGTGCAGGAGATATAATGGATTTCTTATACCTTGCTTTGGTTCCTCCTCCGCTCGTTGAAATACCAACGGACCATTCGGGATTGAGGACGTAATTAAAACCTAAATACGCTCCAGCGTAGCTTTTGTCTCTATTCGTGATAGGGCCTGTATAGGGAGGTAGAGGCGTTCCACTTGTGAGTTGGGTACGAGATGTATCAACTTGTTCCTTTTGAAAGACAATCAGAGGATCAATGGCTATATCTCTTCCTACGTTAGCCATGAGCGCGGGATTGACATTTCCGCTTGTTGAATCTAATGGAATTGCGACCCCTGCACCCCCCATCTGGCACATTTTAGCTCCGAAGCAATAAGGGAGTATTCCATTTGCCACAAGTTGATGAGAGAATACGGTCCCACTTAGAAGAATTAAAGTACTGAGGAACAAACAAGGAGAAAAGTTTGATGTGTTATTTTTTTTCCTATTCAAGGAGTCTCCCCTTTTTATAAAATTTAGCTTTATAATTTATATTGATTGAGTCTTATTTCTTAACTTTAGTTCTCTTTTCCGCTACCCATAATCCGAGAGAAAATACTCCAGCATGACGAGCGTCAACAATAGCCTTTTCGCCTTCTTGGAACGTTCTCGCATCTGGCCCCTCATAACTTAACCATTGAGGTGTTTGTTCATCTTGATAACCAAAACACTTAACGCCAGGATATAGATCCCGCGCGATGAATACTTCTAGGCCCGCATCTTCCATCATTTTTTTGTACCCCTCAACTGTTCCGTGCCACGGAATGAAAAAAAACCTATTTACAGGTTCCATAAATTTCAGGATTTGAGTTTCAGTTTGATTCTCTCCAAATGGTCTTTGTACCCAATCATCACCAACTAGACGTCCATTGGGTTTAAGAATACGAGCAAATTCAGCAAAAGCTCTTGCTTTATCAGTCAAATGACAAAGACATTCATAAAATGTTATGGCATCGAATGTATTATCAGGAAAAGGAAGGTTTTGGTAGCCTGTGTCCTCAAGCGTCATAAATGTTACTTTGTCTGCGAGACCGGCTTGTTTGGCGTTTTCACTCGCTTTTTGGATTACTCTCTCATTATTTGTTACACCAATAAAAGAAGCACCTGAGATTTTAGCCATATATAAAGTAGGGCCGCCTATGCCACAGCCAAAATCAAGAACTTTTTTGGTCGAATCAAGTTCTGCAAGGGCTGCTATCTTTTCTTCAAGAATCTCACAGGCTCGTACACGTGATAATCCAGCTGCAACCGCATCAGGATCGCCATGATGCCAACGATCTCCCATTATTTGCGAGTAACAAAGAAGGGCATCGTTGTAGTATTGCTGAACTGTATGTTCATAAGAAACTGCTTGCTTTGTATTGTTCACAGGTGTCTCCCCTTATTATTATTTAAATGGCCTGACTGCCTTCCCTTATTAAAAAGCAGTAAAGCACTTTCCTCTCCACCCTTCAAGACAAGAAATAACCTATAAAACCTTTATAAAAATGCCCCTTCTTTTTTATTGGCCTTACAGTCATTTCAATAGGAGCCGTCGTCAAATGGCTAGATTTCGTGTTTGAAGCTAGGATACCTTCTTTATCTAATTCTGATTTCAGTTCTTTCCTGAGTCGATATTTTATTACTTTATTCATCCCGTTTAAAGGTAAGCTCTTGCGGACTTCAATATCGATAGGAAGAGATCCAAATTTTTTTGTAAGAGTGATTTGAAGCTGTTGTATTAAAGCGCTAGGATTTGCCGCTATCTCTTGATCGACCATGAGGAAAGCATAAACTCTTTCGTTTAAGATTTGAGTGGGCAAGTTAATTACAGCTGCCTTTTTTATTAAAGGATTTTCTTGGAGTGTAGCTTCAATTGTCAGCAATGAAATATAGGTATTTCCCCACAGAATAAAGTCACTTTGACGACCGAGGATCCAAATATAGCTGTCTTCATCTTGATAAGCCCTGTCTCCTGTATTCAACCAACCATCATGTATAAACGCCTTTTTATTTAATTCAGCATTTTTATAACGACCCACATTTGGACCTTTTATATATAAAGCTCCTGGTTCCTGGGGAAGACATTCTTGTAAGTTCTTACCGAGCTTGTCTGTTTTTAAGATTTTCATGTGGAGATAAGGTAAGCGGAATCCCGCCGCCCCAAAAGTTTTGTTACTGGGAGCGGGCGAAGGATTAATGCATCCTAAAATGGCTTCTGTCTGTCCCCATAAAGTTGATATCCTCACCCCCGTAATCCTATAAAATGCATCGGAATCTGCTTTACTTATTGGGATGTTACCGGATATTGCAGATTGTAAATTACAAATACTCTCTCCATTTAATGGTACTTGTATTAATGCCTTGTAAATAGGAGGTACAGCAGCCATTGATGTGCCTTTATATCGCTCCACAATTTTCCAGAAATGGGCAATGACAGAAGGATCTGCCCAACCTTGGGGACTCATAACAACAATGCTTGCTCCATAAACGAAGGCTGAAATTGCCTCAACTATAGGAGCACTTACATGAAACAACGGAAAACCAGATAAAACAACCGCATTATCTCTCTGATAATGAGCAAAAATTCCTGCAGCCCATGCTGCATGCATACACCCCCAATGGGTATGCTGCACAAGTTTTGGAGGCCCAACAGTACCGCTCGTATGAAAATATGAACAGACAGCGTTAGGGTTAATATCTTTTTCATCAAACAAAGGAGATATTGGTTGCGGCGCTAACAAGCGGTAAAAGTTCTCAATATTCTGGTGGAGATCACTGTAATCTTCTAATATTAAGATTTTTTTCAAGCCAGGGTAAATCTTGCGTACTTTTAAAATATTTTCCCATAGTTGGGGATCAGTATGAGGTCCAGTTGAAATTAAAATCTCGCTTTCTGCTATTTGCAATAGCTCAGCAATTTGATCAGGAGACAGCTTAGGGCTGATTGGGTTTGCAATACCAACGGCTTGCGCAGCAAAGAATAAAAAATAGTTTTCTGGAATATTAGGCAAAATATAAGAGACAGCTTTGTCTGCTGTAATGCCACACATCACCAAGAGGTTAGCAATTTGAATGACGTTATTAAATAGCTGGTGGTAAGTAACTCTAAAAGGTTCACCTAAGGGATTATCAAAAGGCAAAAAGATAAGAGCTTGACGTTCTGGCCACTGTGCCGCTCCTGCTTTCAGAACATCATAGGCTGTACGCTCTCGTATATGACTTTCTAAAGGAACCTTTTCTATATCTTCTATATCGTTGATACCTTTCATTATATCCCTAACTCTTATAAGATGTCATATATTCCCTAAGTACATTAAATCATTAATTTTGCCTTTCCTCCTAGCGTCATGCTGAACTTGTTTCAGCATCTAAAAGATCCCGAAATAAATTCGGGATGACATGAATGAGAGGCAAAATTAATGATTTAATGTACTGGATTGACGCCATATTAATCCTTTTTACCTTTACCCACTTCAATAGAAATTCCATGACACCCACCAGGGCCACCTACAAAACCAGCTTCACAATAAGGTGGAATCACGATGCAATCGCCTTCAAAAAATTCACGGCTATCTTCAACAAGCAACCGGCCCGATCCTTTATAGACGATTAAAATGGTTGTTACATCATGCGTATGCGGTGGAATTTTTTCGCCTGCGCCTAAGCTGGCCCATGCTATTGAGAAATCCGAAGGCGGCGGAAGAATAGTTCCCAATGCCTCATGGGCATGAAATATGCGTAATTCGCCTGAAGAATCTATCTTTCCATCTCTTTTAATCACAAGAGGGGGAATCTCATGACGTGAGACTATACAAATCTTTTTTGTAGGGTCGGGAATAATTTTTGGTTGAAGATTCATGATCGTTAGCTTTTTTCTTCTTCAAGAAATTTAACACGTGCATTTTCGGGATCGGTATAAATTCCTTCTTCAAATTGGATCGACAAACCCTGGGATTCTTCTATTGCTTCAAAGCCGTGGCTAGCAAAAGGTGGCGTAATGACGACATCGCCTTCTTTAAGAAGCAGATTCTTTTGCCCTGTAAGTCGCGCACTTCCTTTAACAAGGATAATCATAGATTTCATAGGATGCTCATGAGGCAACAAACATTGGCCAGGTTTAAGATGAACCCAACTAAATGAAATTAATTTATTACTCGGCAAGAATTGTTTTAAGATATCATGCCATTGAAAATCACGGACTTCTCCTAAATGATGAACTTCTCCATTTTGCTTAATTGAATGAATAGCTGGAATGTCATTTCGTGCAATAATCTGAACTTCTACTATAGCTGACTTATTGGAATCAGCTTCCTTTTTTAAAACGTTATTTGCCATTATCTTCTCCTTTTGCTTTTTCTTCTTCCAGCTGTAACTTCAAAGAGCCCTCCATGAGAATTTTCTTCTTTTTTATTATTTTTTCTCTACATTTTTTCTATAAATGCAAGGGGCAATATAGCAAGTTACATCCAACTGGCCCTCCACTGATGGACGTAGAGATACATAAGTAAGAGCCTTCTCATCTTTTAAAGACGCTTCAGATATCTGAGCAATAATCGCCTTTAAGATTTTTATTTGTTCTAGAGATAGGAATTTGTTAAGTCTCTCTAGAGCCATTTCGTCATTTTGTGTATATGAGCGAATAGGGGTATGAATTGTTGGAATAGGTCGATCATGCTCTGATGTAAAATTATAAGTAATGAGGATAGGCTTTTTATCAAAAGAGTCTTGATTTGTGAGAGTTGTTACCCACTTTAATGCAGATCCTAGTGTATAATGGAGACATCCGTGCAGGTGAGCTTCTATATCTTCCAGGGATGTATTAGTAATGTAAACTTTAGTTCGCGCTTTACCCCCAGCTGATAAGTCTAAGGAAAAATAGAGCATCTTCGATGGATTTTTGCTTAAAGATAAACGATCTGAAATAAACTTCCAGGCGTGCTCTGAATTTAAGGCAATAAACGCCTTTTTTACGAGCTCAGGAGCATTTTTCTCTCCACGAATTTGTGGGTTTAAATATACTTTTATTTGGGGGTGATTAGGTTCTAAAACGGCAGCATACCATATTGAAAAGTGAGATGGTATGTTTTGCGTTGGAGGTGGAGAGAAAATATTTTGTACTTTATTAAGTTTTGATACATCTACATAAGGCAACTTCTTTATTCTCTCTTTTAATGCTAATGCCGCCTTCCAATTTGATTGCTTGTTTAAAGGAAATTCTTGGGGCTCAATTAAAAACCTTATAATAGGTGTTGCGTCGCTTCCTTTAAATGTTATTGAATACTCAAAAGGAGAAAAGTCGTCTGTCAAGCTATTTTCCCACTTTATTTCAGGGCTATATTCAGACCAGGGCGCACTCATCAAATCAAATATTTGTGTTGCTTGCTTAATGTTGTTTTTCTGGTCGATGACCTTGTATATGTTCTCTAATTTCTTTTTTCCTAAAGAGCCGAGTGTGACATTGGATGAATTTTCAGGTGGAGAGCTGACTGCTACCCCGCTCATAAAAAACTAAATGAAAAAGAGAGAGAAAAATGACAGATGGTAATATACCTTCCTCTCTATTCTCTCTTTTTGGTACTGCATAGAGCTCAGGTCCTTTTTTTTATAGATTTTTTGACCCAAAATTTGATTAATGTTAGCACTAAAAAATAATTTGTAAATCCTATTTTTTGATTAGATCTTTTTATATGAATACCCTCCTTTATGTAATCTATATACGGAATTTGCTGATAGTTGACACCATCTCTTCCCTCAGTATAGTGAACACTAGGAAAGATATAATTCCTTATGCATAATTGAAAATATATTCAGCCAATTAACACTGGGGGCATCATGAAAACAATCCAAGACTACATTAAGATTAAACAGGAAGAGTTTTCTCATTGTCCCCTTATCCATCATATAAGAAAAAGGCTTCCTCTTCAGCAGACTATCGGATTTGCACCGTACGGGGCTTTTTGGGTCATGACTTTTCAGGACATTCTTCGCCTTAATGAGATATTAACCAAAGATCCTATGTTACGAGAATTTGCGCATCAGCACAGGCAAGAAGATTCGGGTCATGAGCAGTGGTTCTTGGAAGACCTTGAGGTTATGTTCGATACAGAGAAGCTAACCATTGGCTGGCTTTACGGACCCGAATGTTCAGTTATACGCGATGGCTCATATGCTCTTATGGCTGAGCTGCTCAAAGCTGAGAGTGATCAACTGCGAACAGTATTGTTGCTCGCCCTTGAATCAACCAGCCAAATTTTTTCCAAGGAAATAACATCATACATATATGATATGGGTTATGGCGAAAAGTTAAAATATTTCTCAAAAACGCACTTTGATGCTGAAAGCGAGCACGCTATGTATGAAGAAGAAGGTCAGCGACAGCTTCATGCTATAAAGCTTACCCCTCAAGAAAGAGAAAAAGCCGTTGCTTTAGTAGACCATATTTATGCAATCTTCTATACAATGACTGATGCATTGTTAAAACAGGTTAAACTGCACCCCTCTGTCTAGACCAAAATTAGGTTAATTTAAGTGAGACTTTCCCTTTTCCTTTCTACAAAATAAATCCTGGTTGTTGTGGGGCCTGTGGGAATGTGGGTAACTTACGGAGTAAGTTATCCACATATCCATCAGGCCTAGAAAACTCTGGCTTTGCGAGATTTTTCTGCTCCTCGGCCACTTCAATGCCATACACTTCGGCTGGTGTTTTGTACCTCAAACTTTGGTGTAGTCGTTTATGGTTGTAAAGTTTGATAAACTTCCCAATTGATTGCCGTGCTTCTCGCAGGTCTTCAAAACTATGCAGCAAAATGTGCTCGTGTTTTACCGTTCGCCAAAACCGCTCTATAATGACATTATCAACCCACCACCCTTTGCCGTCCAGGCTGATTCGGATCCCTGCTTCTTTCACTCGTTTTGTCCACTCATAGCTCGTAAATTGGCTCCCTTGGTCTGTATTGACGATTTCTGGGCAAGCATATCTTAAGGCATCCTCTAGGTTTTGTTCTCTAATTGCGCTTGGGTCAAGATCTATCCCCTTCTTTTTTCCTTAGCCTTTTCATAAGGTTAGAGATTTACAGAACAATATCCATGGTTCTCTGCGAGGTCTTCAATGAAGAAGGTTAGCGCTAGAGCTTTCTTCTTCGCCTCATTATAGTCTTCGAATAAAATAAGCAAGGCGTCACGTTTCACTTTTTCAAATTTGCTCCCCATGTGCTCTGTATAAGTCCAAACACAAGTGAGACAAAATAGATTGCTGTAGAGGGAGTGTGAA
>CALBSK010000031.1 GCA_937967795.1 uncultured Alphaproteobacteria bacterium
TTCTCTCTTATGAATGGTTCTGATGAAATAAGCTGAGCATTGGCATCCTTTGAGAACACCCCCTCTCTCTATAATTCAATAAAAAATATAATACGCCTTGATTAAATAAAATTTAACACATTTTTTGTTATAAATAAAAATAGAGCCTGCGGAAGAGAAAGAGATGAATTATGAAAGCTCTTTATTTTGAATCGATCACTCTCGTCGAGAGACTTCATTATCTTTTTTTAGATATGATGAAAACCGAACTTGATCGGCTCCGTATTTTTGATATTAATAATGTGCAATGCTTTATCCTCTATAATGTGGGTAAAAACGAAATGACGGTAGGAGAAATCTCTAACAGAGGGTATTATTTAGGGTCTAATGTTTCATATAATCTGAAGAAACTTGTAGAAAATGGTTACTTTATTCAAGAAAAAGCTAAACATGATAAAAGAGCAAGCAAAATTCGCCTCTCTGATAAAGGAGTCAAGCTCTATGATAAATTGGACAAGGTTTTAACCCAACAGGCCTCTAATTTGAAATACAATGGCGTTGTTGATCAAAACCTGACTGAAACTCTTAAGCTTCTCAGGAAGATTGAGTCCTACTGGAATTTTATTATTTCTCATGGACTGGTGGAGTAATCTTATCACTCTTTTGTATATTTCCATACAGTAGCAGGAGGAATATTAAGGAAAACCGTTCCCAATCGCTTCTTCTTTAACTTGTAAGCTTTTGCATTGATGGAAGACCGGGGAGAATAGGTGTATTGGAGGTAAGCTCCTCCTGGCGCCATGATTTCAAAGCAACTGTTCAAAATCTGTCGTCGCACATTTTCGGGCATATTAATCATAGGAAGCCCCGAGACAACCCGGTGAACTTGCCCAATAACATGGGGAGGCAGAATTTGACCTAGTTCAGCAGCATTGCCATGGATAACATTAACCTGAGGAAGGGCTCCCTTTAAATAACTGGCAAGCGCTGGATCTAATTCAATGACATATATTCGAGAAGGAGCGATGCCTGCTTTTACAAGGGCTCGCGTAAGAGAACCACTCCCCCCTCCAAGCTCAACAATAGGAGAATGATCATCCATGTTAGCATGAACGGCTAAAAGAGCGCCCAAGCGTTGTGAACTAGGAGCAACGGCCCCCAATTGTCGGGGATTCCTCAGCGCTCTTAAAATAAAAAGCTTGGTTCCAAAGGAACTATCAATTTGAAGTTGCATACCTTAAGACCCCAAAAAAAGATTTTACTATTCATGCCCTGAACGCGCTGAAAAATCAAGAGCAGAGAAATAATGTGCGAGTTCAGATAGAAGAGAGACAAGTTGGATGAGCTGAGCGCGCCATCAAATAG
>CALBSK010000032.1 GCA_937967795.1 uncultured Alphaproteobacteria bacterium
CGACTCTCTTCTATAAGGAAGTCGAAAAGATTTTTAAGAATGGGTTTTGTCCCAACCTTGTTTTAGACATCCTTGCTCAAACTTATGAAACGGCTTCTGCTCTTCAACAACAGGAGTGGAAAAAGTGTGTAAGGTCTGATCCAACAAAAATATCCGATAAATAAAAAAAGTTATTTTTCGGATGGGACAAATTCTCTTTGATAAAGAAAAAGGTCATGACAGCTTTCTTTCAAGCCGTGCCAGCATTTCCCGGCGCTTTTCTGGCTCCATTTTGCTTATGTTATGCAATTTCCATTTTACAGCTGGAAAGTTCTGAATGTGTTCAAAAGGCATCAACTTCCATTTGGGCATCCCGGCTTTAAAGGAAAGCAAAAATTCTTTGTCTTCCACCGTCATGGAGAAGCTGATTAAATCCACGACTCTCAAAAAAGCCTTGGAGAGGTCTTCAAGGGACATATCGAGTTCTGTCATTCCTTTGAATTCATTCGTATATAAATGAGAGATATCTTGCTGATTCGGTCTAATAAGCTCGGAAATGGGCCGATTATTGCTAATCAAGTAGATCAAGAACGCATTGTGGAGTTCTCGTGTATACGTCTTACTCTCAAGGAAAAAATGCATATCATATAAATCTCTGGGGTGCTGGCGATCGAGAGCCGCACAGATTTTCCCAGCGAAAAGATCATTCTCAGCTAAACATTGAATACGCATAAACTTCTTAAATTGATCTTTTGCTTTTGGACATAGTGCTTGTGTGACGGGGGGATAGGCGCATCCCCGTAGAATATGATTAATTTCAATTTTAATAAGCTCGCCTTGATCCATAACAATAAGCTGCTTTGCATGGTTGTCCGCTGTAAACTTGGGGGTTACACTAAGACCTTGGGCTGTAAGAACATCTTTAATCTGCTCAAAAATAGTATCAATAGCTTCAAGGGCTGTAAAACGATCTTCAAGGGGAACATAGGCCAGATCAATATCAACAGATAATCTTGGCATATCAAAAACAAATAGATTAATAGCTGTCCCCCCTTTTAAGGCCAGCCTCGGATCTTCCATAACATCTGGCAAAACAGATAATAAAAGATCAACGCGTTTAAAATAGGCTTCCTTCATCTTCTTCCCTACGAATTAATTCTTTTGGAACAGTCATTTGGTATTTTTTGATAAAGACCCCACCCTTGGATAACTGCAAAACTCCAGCTCCTATCGAAACCTTGTCTAAGGTGAGCTGTGAAAACCATGAATGTTGATGAGTTTCTGCCAAATAGAGGAACAAACGTGTAACCCTAGAGTTTTGGCAGTTTATTAACAGCGCCTGTATCACATCAGGGCGGAGCAGGTTAAGATTTTCGAAGAGTAAATTAATTTCGCTATAGGATGATCGTTTGGGAGCTAAGTAAAGCAGCTCTAATACGGCCCTTTCGAGAGAAGAAACTTTGATGGGAGTTCCTGCCAAGATAAAGTCATTCAGTCCCAAAGTGGGATCAAGGAAATTTGTCTTCACGATTTGCAACGTAACAGACCACGCTCCTTCAAGAAACCATCGAGGAAGCCTTGTCTCTCTGGGCATAAAAATGCTCAGTTCTTCCTGGCCAAATTGAAGGTAGTGGGAGCGTCCCTGTAAAGCGATAGCCTTTTTTCCTCCCACATGAACAGGAAGGTCTGCCTGAGTTTGCAGTGCCCACAATCCTCCGGGCCAATCGACTTGTTCATGGGCTCTTACAACGGCCCCATACCCTAAAGATCTTACCCACCCGGAATTTAAGTATCGCCGTTTTAAGAATCGTGAAATTCCTTGTTTCTCAAGCCAAGCGCTGGTCGCAACTGTATTATGAGGCCAAGTTGCCAATAAATTTTTAAGAAGATCTCTCGAACGTGCATCCATAGTACACTTTTACAAATATTTGTTAAGAGTGTCAAGAAATTGGAGCAACGCTGAGGGCAGTGTTCCTGTGAATTAAAAGCTGAGGAACCGTTTGATCACCACAACAAATCCAAAACGAAAGGTCCCTCAGCCATCTCCTCATTTTTTCAACAAAACGCATCTTGAATGATCCAAATCAAAGGAGGTAACGTTGGTTAAGGCATAGAAACGTCTATACTTTTAACCCACCCAAGCTCTTTCTTCGAAAAGAATCAGGTCATTTTGGATACGAGTGTAAAGAAGAAAATGAGGGTTAATGCCCACAATCCAGTTCTTTCTCTTTCAACCACTCATCATAAGTCAATGAAAGGCTTCTTATCGTATCCCGAGCAAGTCCGAGTTCGATCC
>CALBSK010000033.1 GCA_937967795.1 uncultured Alphaproteobacteria bacterium
TTTATCTCGAAGCTTGGAATGGAGACAAACCCTACACCATTGATCGCATGGGGCGCGGGACGATTCATGCCCAAAACATCTGTGTTTCTATTCTGGGAACAACCCAACCGGATAAAATAGAGGCTTACTTGAACAAGGCAGTCACAAAGCTTGACAATGATGGGTTGTTGCAGCGATTCCAATTACTCGTTTATCCAGATAAGACGCCTTGGAAGCTGGTGGATCAACGCCCCGATTCCTTTGCGAGAAACCGCATTCTTCATGTCTGCAAAATGATCGATGCCATGGTGTTTACAGAGCATGGGGCAAAAGAGCCCGAGCCTCATTATGAAGGGCAACATACCATTCCGTACTTTCGATTCTCAAACGAAGCGCAATTCTTTTTTCATGACTGGATAAAACAACTGCAAGAAAAACTGGAAGGAAACGATCATCCGATTATTCTTCAGCATCTTTCCAAATACAGAAGTCTCATGCCTTCCCTATCGCTTATCTTTCATATTATTCATCTTGCTGATGGGCAAAAGCATAAAGAGGTCGCATTGGAAGCGGCAAAGAGAGCAGCCGCTTGTTGTACCTATCTCGAGTCTCATGCCCGTCGTATTTATGGAATGGTTTTAGATACCACCTTCGAGTCCTTTCCAAAGATCTCAAAGGCAGAAGAATTGCTCGCTTGGATAAAAAAACAAACAAATGACACAGATAACCCTCTTACCCGTCGCTTCATCATGCGGTACTCCAAATTTAGAAGCTCAAAGGAACTTGACCCTCTCCTCTCCGACCTTATCCAAATGGGGTATATCCAGGAAGTTTCTCAGAATAGTTTTTGCCTTCTTCCTTAGTCACGTCAGTAATTCAATAAATTATAAATATTTCTTTGATTGATCCAAGCACATTAATGCTGAGCATCTGAACTTTCCTTATCTGCTTCCGATTTGCTTCCGGAAACTTCCTGCGAACTTTTAACAAACTCAGAAAATCCTTTGTTTTCCTGGTGGGCGATGAGGGATTTGAACCCCCGACCCTCTCGGTGTAAACGAGACGCTCTCCCGCTGAGCTAATCGCCCTTTCAAGGGCTATATACCGCAGAGCTAGAAAGATTTCCAGTAGGAATTTAAAAAAATTACCTTTACATGTGTTTTAACCCAGCGCGAAGATAATCAAAGCCTGTCACAAGCGTCAAAAGAGCTGCAATCCAAAGCCCTACAATACCTATGAGGTCTAGGGGAACGGGAAGATGGGGGATAGATTCTATAATTAAGAAACTTAAGGCCGCCATTTGAATGGCTGTTTTCCATTTTGCCAGTTCGGTTACAGGCACAGAGACATTAGCCTCTGCCAAAAATTCTCTCAGGCCTGAGACGAGAATTTCTCGGCAAAGAATAATCACAGCAGGGATCAAGCTGAGCCCTTGAATGCGACCAAAACCGACAAGCATAAGAAGAGTGGCCGCTACAAGAAGCTTGTCCGCAACAGGATCCAGAAAACTGCCAAATCTTGTTGTTTGTTGTAAGGTTCGGGCAAAATATCCATCCAAATAATCGGTGATACAAGCCATAATAAAAAAGAACGCCGCGATGGAGTTGCTCCAAGGACGATCAAAATAAAACAACCCCACCACGACAGGAATCAGACCGATCCGGATGAAAGTTAAAAGATTAGGAATCGTTGTTGAAGTCATTATCGTTTATACCGGTCGTCAATGAAAATATCTCTTTATCCAAAAGATCTTACTCTCTCTCGTGAAAATAATCATATATTTTTTTTGCCACGTTTTTGCTAATTCCTTCAACCCTTTCGAGATCTTTAAGGCCCGCTCCTTCAACAGCTTTAGCCGAACCAAAATATTGTAAAAGCGCCCGTTTGCGACCCGGCCCCACGCCTGGAATTTCATCCAGCTTTGAGAGAGAAATTGCTTTTATACGTCGCTTCCTATGCGCCCCAATGGCAAAACGATGCGCTTCATCACGAAGACGTTGGAGATAGTAGAGAACTTGATGATGAGGAGGGAGTTGAAAGGCTTCCCTCCCTGGTACATAAAAAGTCTCCCGGCCTGCATGCCTGTCAGGTCCTTTCGCTATAGCTATTAATTGAACATCTGAAATGCCTAAATCTGCAAAAGTCGACTCAGCCGTTGAAAGTTGACCCTTTCCCCCATCAATCAAAACAACCTCAGGCCACTGAGAGGTGTCGTCCTTATCATAAGCGAGAGCCCGTGAGAATCTTCGGGTAAGAACTTCCCGCAACATCCCATAATCATTTCCCGGAGAGAGATCTTGAGAGCGAATGTTAAATTTACGATAGGCGTTTTTAAGAAATCCTTCAGGCCCAGCCACAATCATAGCCCCCACGGCCAGGGTGCCTTGCGTATGACTGTTATCATAAACTTCGATTCGGTGAGGAAATGTGGGAAGATTGAAAGTGTCCATAAACGCCCGCAGCAGCTCTTCTTGAGAAGCCTTTTCCGCCAAGTGGCGCTCTAAAGACTCTCTTGCATTCTCAAAAGCATGGCGAATAATATCAGCCTTAGGACCCGATTTAGGGACGTGCAGGTGAATTTTTCTTTCAGCTTTTTGAGAAAGAGCTTCTTGGATAAGTTTAGGGTGAGGGAGGCTGCGATTCATAAAAATGTCAAGAGGCGGGGGCGCGTCTTCATAAAATTGGGTGAGGGTGGCTTCGAGGACCTCCTCTTCCAGAATGTCAGGGCCGTGAGTGGGGAAAAAAGAATAAGTTCCGTAGTTTGAACCATTCCGAAAAAGAAAAAGCTGAACGCATGTTTTGCCACCTAATGAATAAATAGCAAAAAAATCGGCATCTTTTAAAATGCTGGTATTGATCATCTGACGCGCTTGGATGGCGGTCAACGCACGAATACGGTCTCTGTAAATGGCTGCCTTTTCATAAGCTTGCTCTGCACTCGCTTTTTCCATGTCTTCTGCCAGCTTCTTTTGAATCTCATTGGTT
Organism: uncultured Alphaproteobacteria bacterium; assembly: GCA_937967795.1. GTDB lineage: Bacteria > Pseudomonadota > Alphaproteobacteria > UBA9655 > UBA9655 > UBA9655. The sequence continues at coordinate 2,965 of CALBSK010000033.1, forward strand.
TTTCCCATCAAAAAATCTCGCGTTTCTTGAACGAGCTTGCCGTAATCTTCGTGAGAAATGTAATTAACACATGGCGCACTACACCGCTTGATTTGGTATTGCAAACAAGGCCTTTTGCGAGAAGCAAAAATGGTATCAGGACATGATCTCAGTAAAAAGGCACGATGCAGCGCCGTAAGGGTTGTATTGACCGCTTCTCCTGACGCGAAAGGACCAAAATAATCTCCTGGTAAATTCCTAGCTCCTCTATGCTTGGTTAAGAGCGGGTAAGGATGATCTCCCGTGATACGTATAAAGGCAAAGGACTTGCTATCCCGCATCAAAATATTATAGCGAGGAGCAAGTTTTTTTATGAGGTTGACTTCCAGAAGCAAGGCTTCCACTTCTGTATGAGTAGTAACAAATTCCATTCGAACAGTTTCAGCCACCATGCGCTGAAGTCTGATGGGCAGACGTTCTGGTTGCGTATAACTGGTGACGCGTTTTTTAAGGTTTTTGGCTTTTCCCACATAGAGAACATCATCTTTCCCATTTATCATTCGATAAACACCGGGGTGAGAGGGAAGCCTTTGGGCATATTTCTGAATTGTTAAGACACCTTTTTCAAGGGAAGAGAAAGTTTCGAGCATATTTATTAGGGTTGCGAGGCCATCTCCTTAACGGTTGACTTACAGAGCCCAGCATATAATTTTTTTGTTGGGAAATTCAATTCTTTTGTAGACTCTATAATGATCCCTTAAATTTCTCCATCCCCAACCGCCCTCAGCACTGTTTCTTAGAAAAAAAGCCTTCTCCCCTCGCGGGCCAAGCGAAAATTCGAATCAATTTCTAATTGATATTCTATTGAGCCCATTTTAGTTTTTATAAATAGAAAGAACCAAACAAAGAAATATATGAGATTTCTCTATTATTTTATTTGTTTTTTCAAAGGAGGATACAATGAATACGTTTAAAAAATGGCTTTTAATATTGACCCAATCTACCAGAACAATTTTAACTTTTAGCTTGTTAACCTTCTTCTTCTCTACTGCTTTGATCAATCTGGCTTCTAGCTTAGATGAAGACACTATTAATAGTGTTGAACGGATTACACAAACTGGAGCAAAAATCTCCTTCATAACTCTTCCGAAAGACAAAACTTCTTGGAAGGATGAGAAAAGTCTTTTTGTGAAATCCTTTATGGAGGCTTATGAGCTCGTTCCTCCAGAGCAGCTCAACAGCAAATTTAAAGCCAAACAAGATGTCAAAGAATGGTTGGGAGCTACATTCCAGGAGGAATGTGAAAATTTTAAAAAGGCCTCTCATCCTCTCAATTTTATTGTTGCCTTTAATGAGAAGGCTCCAGGTAACATCATTGGCTTAATGATTATAGAACAATGGCAAAACAAAAAAGATACTCTCCATATACGCCAGCTGGCTATTGGACCAAAGCATAAAAGGCATGGATATGGAAAAGCTCTTATGGAACTTGTTACAGATACAAAGAGTGGAGCTAACCAGATCATCGTAGATGCCCGTACCGTTAATAGCGGAGCCCAGGGTTTTTACAAGGCCATGGGCTTTGTCAAAGCAAACGGTCCCCATGACCCTACTCTCAGCAGTGATAAATATGAAGGGTTTAAATGGTTACGACCCGCTCATTTTTAGAAAAAAATGAGTTCAGTTAGAGGGCTTTTACTTTCTACTTGAGCCTCCTCTGCATGAAGAAAGCCATAACGCCCTCGTTATAGGCTAGGGCGTTAAGAGTTTGGGTTGACGTAAGCTCTGTTTTTTATCTTTTCTTCCCTCTCCAACAATCCACGGATTCTGGGGATAACTTTGTGGATATGAGAAGAGTGGTAGGAAATTTTAATGATCTCGTCTCTACTTAGACTGAAATGATGCGATTTTAAGCAACAAAAATTAATATCTTGATTTAAAAGCATTTTTTTCTGTAAAGAGAAAATTTTAAAGAGTTGATCAAAAAATTTTCTTGACGAGAAATTGGGATATAGAGGCGATTTCTTCTCTGTGTATAAATTACAAATTTTATTTATAGCCGACGTTTCATTCAGATACTTTTAGAATTTGTCTCACGGTTTTATTATTATTTTAGAGAGTGTTAATTAAAAGAGAGACGCCCAATGCAAGACTCGCACATTTTTTAAACCTAACAGAAAAGTTAAGTTAGCTATGGCTTAAAATTTTGTTGCGTAGCGACTCCCAATATGCTTTGATCCCTATCAGCTCACTAAAATAAAGTATAGATAATGAAAGTACGAACGTTAAAATACCCTCTTTCTCTTCTTCTTATCTTCCCTGTCGTCATTGTGGCCGCAACGGCCATATAGATTCTCTTCATCCTTATTTTCTAATTTTTTTAATTCTACACCACGAGAGAAACGATGATACGACAACATAAGCACGTTTTTATTTACGGTTTTGCCATATTCGCCATGTTCTTTGGCTCGGGAAATTTGGTGTTTCCTCTTCAGATAGGGCAAGAGTCCGGGCACTACTGGCTCATAGGTTTTTTAGGACTTTTTGTAACAGGCATCCTTCTTCCCTTTTTAGGCCTCTTTGTTATTAAATTACATCGCGGCAGTTATACCGCTTTCTTTTCAGAAGCGGGAACACTAGCGCAAGTGGCGCTCCCCTTCTTTACTCTTTCATTAATAGGGGCCTTTGGAGTGGTTCCCCGCTGCATCACCGTTGCCCATGGAAGCATCGGGTATATTTTTCCCCATCTCTCCTTAGGCGTTTTCAGTTTTCTCTTTTGTGTCGCCTGTTTTCTTATTAGTGTAAGGGAACACTTTATGATTACGGTCCTCGGAAAATGGATGACACCCTTTCTCCTTATCTCCCTGATCGTTTTGATTGTCTTAGGCGTTATTCATGCGCCTTCCCTTATCTCCACAGCGGCAACCCCATCTACAGCCTTTGAAAATGGCTTTTTGATAGGGTATCAAACCATGGATTTATTTGCGGCGTTCTTTTTTTCTTCTTTAATTTTTAAACAAATTCAAGGTCAGAACGATAACATGAGCTATAGAGATGTCTTAAAGGTGGCTTTAAAGCCCAGTTTGATAGGGTGCTTTTTGCTGACCGCCATCTATTTTGGGTTCGTATTTCTAGGCGCCCAGTATAAATTCGTCACAACGAATGTATCGCCTGAACTCATTCTCCCCACAATTGCAGCCCATCTTATGGGAGTAAAATCAGTCATCCTTATTGGTCTTATTGTATTATTTTCCTGTCTCACAACAGCGATTGCGCTGAATAATATTTACGCAACTTATTTATGTTCTTTATTTAAACTGAAAGACAGGTGGTTTTTAAGCGTATTGTTCATAACAACTTCCCTATCATTTTTTGTCTCTCTATTAGACTTTCGGGGAATTGCTGCGTTTTTAACCCCCCTTTTAAAGATGTCTTACCCGAGCCTTATTTTATTAACGCTGATGAGTATTTTCCTTAAAGATTACAAAAAACTTAAAATTTCTGTATTTTATGGAGTCCTTACCTTGATGATTGTTCAAAAATACTTTGGGTAAGTTTTCTCTTTAAGAGAGCGCGTTTGAATCTCGACTCCAAGCACTACTCTTGACGTAAACACTTAATGACTTTCTCAAAAAGCCGAGCAGTTAAGAATGTCTGCAAAGAATTTAGATTGCTAGAGGAATCTTGGAGAACCGTTAGGCCATAAAAGGTTCACTAGATCAGATAACTGCATGGAATTTTCTTTGTTTGTTTTGTAAGTTAAATTTATCATAACACTTGAAGTTGTTATAAGAAGTTGAATTTTTATATTATCCCAAATACAAAAGACATATAATTAACAGAACACTGACTATTTTTCGAATAGCGCAGGTGGTAAAAATTCTATGAAAAATAAAAATCCTAAAGCAGCTCCTAAACGTTCCTCGGAAGTTCTCAGGGAAATTGCAGAGAATAAACATCTAAGAAAGAAATTAACCTATCAACATATAGTAGACACCCTAGGCGAGCGAGCGTTTGGTATAATGATACTGTTTTTTTCTTTACCCAGTCTTTTTCCCGTTTCAGTCGTCCCGGGGGTTGCGGTTATTTTTAGTCTTCCTATTATTATTTTTACTCTAGAAATGGTTTTCGGAAGTGATTCGCTCTGGCTACCAAAATTTATTGCAAACAAGCAAATTTCCCATGCCCACCTCTCACGGATTATTTCTGTCGTATTACCTTATATTATGAAATTAGAACGCTTAACAAAGCCAAGGTGGACGTTTATGACGTGTCCTACTGCAAATATTATTAGAGATATAGCTATTTTCTGTTTAGCGCTGTTGCTTATGCTTCCTATTCCTTTTAGCAATGTTATTCTTGGAATATTACTTGTTATTTTTAGCATTGGAATTATTGAGAATGATGGAGTCTTTATTTTCGTTGGATTAATATTATTTATACTTTACGCTTCTTTTCTGGTTCTCATTGGCAGTAAAATCTTTGCAGCTTTCCTTTTTATCACGGACTCTACATGAAGTGTGGCGAGGAGATTCTAGGGATCTCTTCTAAATCCGCACCTACCTTTATCCAAAAGATTATCCTTATCCGATCCTGTTGTCAGGCCAACCTTCCTATGGTATACCGATAAAAAACAGTCATCTATGGGCCAATATCTGTGTCAAATTTAGAGACAAGACGAACCGAAATTGCAAAACGCTATGGAAGCGTTCTTTTTGACCTTGCCCAAAAAAATAAAAATCTTAAAACAATCTTAAAAGAAGGGTCTCACCTTCGCCGTCTGCTTCACGAGGAACCTGTTGGTTGGTCTCGCCTTGCAAGCCCCATTATTCCTCTTAACAAGCAACGCCAGATGATCGAAAAAATAGCTTCTTCCTTAAAGCTGAGCCCTTTGATGAAGCGGTTTCTGCTGGTTGTGTGTCAAAATCGGCGCCTCTCTTCTTTAAAGTTGATTTTAGAGGAATGTGCAACCCAGGCTCAATCTGCGAAAGGAGCGATAGAAGGGGTGCTCGAAACAGTTATGAAATTATCTCCCAAAGAAATAGCGGACATTCAAAAAACTTTAAAACTTAAACTTGGAAAAGAGATATCGTTGCATCAAGTCATTAATCCAGCTCTCTTGGGCGGGATTGTTATGCGGATTGGATCTCTTATGATTGATGCTTCTCTTAAAACACGATTAAATAAGCTTCAAGACGTGATGAAAGGCTAAAATATGGAACTACGAGCGTCCGAAATTTCTTCGATTTTAAAAGAACAAATTTCCACATTTGATGAAAATGTTGAAGTTGCGGAAGTGGGTCAAGTGATTTCAGTCGGGGACGGAATCGCACGCGTTTGGGGCCTGGATAAAGTTGAAGCAGGAGAAATGGTCGAGTTTTCCTGTGGTATTCTTGGTATGGCCCTTAATCTTGAAGAAGATAATGTGGGAATTGTTATTTTCGGAGGAGACCGCGAAATCCGCGAAGGAGATACGGTAAAGCGAACGGGCCGGATTGTGGAAGTCCCCAGCGGCCGCGGCCTTTTGGGTCGGGTTGTGGATGCCCTTGGTAATCCTATTGATGGGAAAGGGCCTCTTAAAGAGGTCAAAATGTCTCGGGTCGAAGTCAAAGCCCCTGGTATTATTACGCGGCGTTCTGTTTATGAGCCTATGCAAACAGGGCTTAAAGCAATCGATTCTCTCGTTCCCATAGGAAGAGGCCAACGAGAACTTATCATTGGTGACCGGCAAACAGGAAAAACATCCGTTGCCCTTGATGCTATCCTCAACCAAAAGGAAGCCAATAGTGGCGATGATGAATTCAAAAAACTTTATTGCGTTTATGTTGCCATTGGTCAAAAGCGCTCAACGGTTGCTCAAATCGTAAAAACCCTTGAAGACCATGGAGCCTTAGAATACAGCATCATCGTGGCCGCAACGGCCTCGGATCCTGCTCCCATGCAATTTTTGGCTCCTTATACAGGGTGCACCATGGGCGAATATTTTCGCGACAATTCAACTCATGCTTTGATCGTTTACGATGATCTTTCAAAACATGCTGTTGCTTACCGCCAAATGTCCCTCCTTTTAAGGCGTCCTCCGGGACGAGAGGCTTATCCAGGAGATGTGTTTTATCTTCATTCTCGTCTCTTGGAACGCGCCGCGAAATTAAACGATGAACTGGGGGGAGGATCATTGACAGCTCTTCCCATTATTGAAACCCAAGCGGGTGACGTTTCGGCCTATATCCCGACCAATGTGATTTCGATCACCGATGGACAAATCTTTTTAGAAACCGATCTTTTCTATAAAGGGATTCGACCCGCTATTAATGTGGGTCTTTCCGTCAGCCGTGTGGGATCAGCCGCTCAAATTAAAGCCATGAAACAAGTTGCTGGAACCATTAAGCTCGAGCTTGCTCAATATCGGGAAATGGCAGCTTTTGCTCAATTTTCTTCTGATCTTGATGTGGCAACACAAAAACTTTTAAATCGCGGGAGTCGCTTGACTGAGCTTCTCAAACAGCCTCAATATTCTCCTTTGTCTGTGGAAGAACAAGTCGTGTCTATTTTTGCGGGAGTGAAGGGCTATTTAGATGAATTGCCTCTTCACGAGGTAAGTCGTTTTGAACAAACAGCTTTGAAAACAATACGCCTCGAGCATCCTGATATTTTAGAAGCCATTGATGAGGATAAGATGATCACGGAGAAAACAGAAGAAAAACTCCATACTTTCTTTAAAAACTTTGTAAAAATATTTGTCTAATGGCAACTTTAAAGGAACTGCGTGATCGCAGAAAGTCAATACAATCCACTCAAAAAATTACTCTCGCAATGAAGATGGTGGCTGGAGCTAAGTTAAGGCGCGCCCAAGAACATCTTGAAGCAGGACGCCCCTATGCTCATCGAATGAAACAAATACTGCAAGACTTGGCTGAAAAGGCTCAAGCTTTAGAGTCTCCCCAGCCCTTGTTAAAAGGAACGGGGAAAACAGACTCCCACCTTATCATTGTTGCAACTTCAGATCGGGGGCTTTGTGGTCCTTTTAATTCTTCTATTATTCGCGAGACACGAAAAATGATCGCTCAGTCGCAAGAGATAGGCCAAAGCATAAAACTTTTTTGCATTGGTCGCAAAGGATACGACATGCTTTTTCGAGAATATGGCCCGCTCATTATTGAATCCTTTACGGAAGTAGGTCATCCTCGACTTCGTTTTTCTGAGGCTCAACGTATTGCGGATAGTTTGCTCAAGATGTTTGAGGACAGTTTTTTTGACGTTTGTACGCTTGTCTATAACCGCTTTAAATCTGTCCTAACCCAAGAAGTCACCATAAAGCAAATTATTCCCTTACAAGTAAAACCTCACGAAGTAAAATCTCCTCCCCTACAGCCACAGGCCATTTATGAATATGAACCTACGGAAGAAACCATTCTGAAGCAACTTTTACCACTGAACGTTGCTGTTCAAATCTATGACGCGCTTTTAGAAAATGCCGCCAGTGAACAGGGCTCACGCATGACAGCTATGGATAATGCGAGTCGTAATGCAGGTGATATGATCCGAAGCTTGACATTAACCTACAATCGGATTCGCCAAGCCCATATTACACGAGAACTCATCGAAATTATTTCAGGGGCCGAAGCCCTACAGTGAAGAGAGAGGGGAGAGCCTACCAGGGAGATTCAATAAATATACCTATTCCCGTTAATTATGAGCATCCACTATCAGAGAAGGTAGTGGATGCTCGCATAGACACGTTGAGTATTTGTATTAAATCACCCGGCAAGTTCCTTATACACAGCCTTTCCTTACTTTGACGGTAATTAATCGCATATAAACGTCTTACCATCTGGATTTGCCGCGCAGCTTTCATAACGTCCTACCTCACGACTGAGTGCTATACCGACAGGCATATCGTTATTAGAATACATACAAGCAAGATACCAACGTTTAGACCAGTCGCTAGCCATGACGTTATTTTGAAATTGCTTAACACCAGAAGATGGGTTCGTATCTGTGTCAATTGTTATGCTTCCACTAAAGTGAGTAGATTCTGATGGAGTACCTATCCACTGGATTTTGCCCATGACTGTATGCGATTTCCAGTTCAAAACCTGTGGACATTCATAGCGGCTCTCTTTCGCAAAAACATCTGTAGATAGAAGAGTTGTCCCCAAAAGAATCAGGGCTGGTAATTTTAAATTGATCATTTGTTTCTCCTTTTATTTAAGAATTCAAAAAAATAAAATCATTTAATAAAACTATTTTATCTTCTTCTACAGAATTAACAGATCTTTATTAAAATATAATTAAGAACAATTTAGAAATTCCGTTGTGGAGGGTGACATTTAGCCAAAATGATAGCCAACTGATTTATTCTTACCCATTCCCTTTTCTCATCCATCCACCGATTAAATAAATTAAACTGCTCTAATTTTTGTGTTAAAGTAACCTCTCATATAAGCTAAAAAGGCTCGTAGTACGCTTGCACTTATCAAAAAAATTTAAGGAGATGTCATGACAACACAAGCAGCAAAGGGACAGATTACCCAGGTTATTGGCGCTGTGGTGGATGTACAGTTTGAAGGCCCTTTACCTGAGATTTATAATGCTCTGGAGACGAAAAATCAGGGCAAACGTCTTGTCTTAGAGGTGGCTCAACACTTGGGCGAAGAAACGGTTCGTACGATCGCTATGGATGCAACCGAGGGGCTTGTCCGTGGGCAAGAAGTTATTGATACGGGCAAACCCATTTGTGTTCCTGTTGGCCCCGGAACTTTGGGTCGTATTATGAACGTTGTGGGGGATCCCATTGATGAATTGGGCCCTATTAAAGAAAATGAATACCTCCCTATCCACCGAGAAGCGCCCAAATTTGTTGATCAATCTACAGAAATAGAAACGCTTGTCACTGGCATTAAAGTGGTTGATCTTTTGGCCCCCTATGTGCGAGGGGGAAAAGTCGGGCTTTTTGGAGGAGCAGGCGTCGGGAAAACCGTTCTTATTATGGAGCTTATTAACAATATTGCTAAAGCTCATGGGGGATATTCGGTTTTTGCGGGCGTTGGAGAACGCACCCGAGAAGGGAATGATCTTTATCATGAAATGATTGAATCGGGGGTTATTGATCTTGAAAAAGGAAATTCAAAAGCCGCTCTTGTTTATGGGCAAATGAATGAGCCTCCGGGGGCGCGTGCACGCGTTGCCCTTTCAGGGCTTACGGTTGCCGAATATTTTCGAGATCAAGAAGGCCAAGATGTTCTCTTTTTCATCGATAATATCTTCCGTTTTACACAAGCAGGTGCCGAAGTTTCAGCCCTTCTGGGCCGTATTCCTTCTGCTGTGGGGTATCAACCTACCCTTTCTACAGAAATGGGCGAATTGGAAGAAAGGATTACTTCAACGACCAAGGGATCTATTACAAGCGTTCAAGCCATTTATGTCCCGGCAGATGACTTAACCGACCCCGCTCCTGCGACTGTTTTCTCTCATTTGGATGCAACAACTGTTTTAAGCCGCCAAATTGCCGAAATTGGTATTTATCCTGCTGTGGATCCTTTGGATTCAACTTCCCGAATTTTAGATCCTCATATTGTGGGAAAAGAACATTATACTGTTGCACGAAATGTTCAAAAAATCCTCCAAACGTATAAATCTTTACAAGACATCATTGCCATTTTAGGAATGGATGAGCTTTCTGAAGATGACAAGTTAACTGTAGCAAGAGCCCGAAAAATCCAACGCTTCCTTTCCCAGCCCTTTCATGTAGCAGAAGTCTTTACGGGCACACCTGGCGTTTTTGTTCGTGTCGAAGATACGATTGAGGGCTTTAAAGGAATTGCGGATGGAACCTATGACCACATTCCTGAGATGGCCTTTTATATGGTGGGAACAATTGATGAGGTCCTTCAAAAAGCTCAACGGTTAGCAAAAGAGGCAGTGTAAGTTAATGACTTCCTTTCCTTTTACTTTAATCTCTCCTGAAAAAGTCTTATTTGATCAAGAGGTCCATATGGTGGTGATCCCAGGCATAGAGGGAGATATAGGTATTTTGCCTGACCATGCTCCTCTTCTTACCCTCTTGCGTCCTGGTGTCGTTACTGTATATGAAGAAGGAAAAATTCTTGTTAAAATTTTTGTAGATGGTGGATTTTCGGAAGTCACTTCAGAAAAATGTGTGGCGCTTGTCACAGAAGGGACCCCTCTTGAAGCTCTTGAAAAGTCTGCCTTAGAAATTGAAATTAAGAATTTACTTGAAGATATGGCTGATAACAAAACCCCTGAGGAGCGTAAAAATGCAGATCAAAATTTAGATATTGCAAAAACGAAACTCATGGAAATTATGACCCACCAAAAATAATGAAGAAACTGAAACATAATGTCTAAAAAATGGAAATTTGAAGATATAGACTGGTCTTTATTTAACCCTAACAAAGTAAATCCAGACATTTTATCCGTGATAAAAGCAGGAAGTGTGATCGAGCACAACAGCACAGATTATGGGCTTTATCTTAAAGGTGTTTTTGAAGGAGACGCTTATTTTTGTCAAGAAGTGGAAGAATGGGTAGAAGACGAGGTTAAGCATGGAAAGGTCCTTGCAAAATGGATTCAGCTTGCCGATTCCACCTTTAACTTTGAAGATCGCTTTAAAGCTTACGTCAAAGGATTTCCTATCGATGTTGATGCTAAAGAATCCATCCGGGGGTCCCGTGCTTCAGAACTTTTGACGCGTTGTATGATTGAAATTGGGACCAGTACTTTTTACACCGCTGTTAAAGACGCAACGCATGAACCTCTTTTAAAACACATTTGTAGTAAAATTGCAGCAGATGAATTACGGCATTACAAGCTCTTTTATACCCATCTTCAACGTTATCAGGCCCAAGAAAAATTAAATTTATGGAAGCGTTTTAAAGTTACCGTTAGCCGCCTTCTTGAAAATCAAGATGATGAGCTTCCCTTTGCTTATCATACAGCTAACAAAGAAACGGCCCCCTATGACCGTTACCATTACACACGCGTCTATGGAAAAATTGTTTATGGTTTTTTCAGAAAAGATCATATTGATCGCGCGATGGCTCTCTTTTGCAAAGCCATTGGTGTCAATCCTCAAGGATGGCTTCAAAAAGGTCTGTCTTCTTTGGTTTTTAAACTTCTCTCTTCTAAAGTCGTTAAATATGCCAAAGCTGTTGCGGGTTAGTTATTTTCTTGAATTTTTTTCCTTCCTTTTTTTGCCTTACTTTAAGAAGATCCCCTCCTCTTATAGGGAAACTACGATAGTGTCGGCAACTAAAAGAGGGGCATAAAACCCCTCTCGCTAAAAACTATTTTTTTTCTATTAAAGAGCTATGTTTATTTCCGCCCCAATAAAACAAGTTATTGTTCTTAAAAAAATTAAAGAGGTCTAGATCACCGCACAACTTATCAAATATCCTTCCGGGATAAGGATTTTCTCCAATCCACTCAGGCTCAGGGCCAATATGTTCAAATGCTGTGGCAGTGTCTGAATATACCTTCCTATCTCCTAAGCAAACCATCCCCGTATACTTTAAGGGAAGGTTTAAAGGAGCATCCGTATTTCTTTTAAAAACGAAGTTATTCGTGTTCCGATCTCCTCCATCTGGTTCAATTAAAAATGGAACCTTCATATCTAATAAAAGCTTCGTGATTTTATCAAAGCGCTCCTGTGAGAAAATGTCTTTTGCGGATTGTCCTTTTAAACCATAATAAAACCCATCCCCAAAAAACAGACCTGTATTGGGCTTTAAAAACTTGTGTGCTTGCAGGAGGGTTCCCACAGGATCAACGAGGTGAATTAAACACATCCGCGTATAGATGCAATCGATTTTATCCGTCAAATCTAAATTGATTGATTTAAATGCTTCTTCTAAGTTTTCAACTTTAAATTGACTTAGCTTAAAAATATTGCATCTTCCGACAGTGGAGAATTCTGGACTATTATCACGTTCTCCCCGCACACCAATAATATTCACTTTAACATCGTCTTCAATGTCAGTAAATTTATTAATCTCCATAGCCAAATTATCGCCCCATTGAAAAAGACCGGCTCCTAGGTCCAAGAAATAAAATTCTTTTTGATTGGGGTTTGAGGTCATGAGATACTTAGCTAGCTTAATGGTATCTACATCTACCAACACGTAGATCTTCTTTCCATTCTCGCGCCAACAAAATCCAAGAGAAGAAAATGTGTCATCAATTTTCTTCTGGATTTCTTGGGGCCTGTCTTGCCATTTAAGGCCCTTATGCGCTGCAATAGGGCTTGATTGATTATCTTCTAACCTTTCCATGGCAAAGGCTGGGCTCATAGCAGCAAGGACTGCGCTTGCGAGGAAGGTTAAAATTTGATTCTTCATAAAACACTCTACTACAAATAATAAACAAAAGGGCGTTTCAAAGTTTATAGGGATTAATTCAAAATATTATATAATAAATGATTAAATTAAAGTCAACTGCACCCGTCGTTACAAAAATCTCACGAAATATACTCACTCAAATAACTTTTAACATTGCGATCAAGTTCTTCGTCAAGATTATTCATAATTTTTTCCATCATGATGATCCAAACCTTTCGCCTTTGCCCCAACGTAAAGTTCTCTGCAACGGTGCGCGAGCCCTGCGCCCGAGCGTAAGAAAAAGCTTTCGGATTACCGGTTTCATCAAAGATTTCAATTTTAACAAACATCTTAGCATCATATTGTTCTGATTGGTCGACCGTAAAGAGACCTCGAAAACCGGGAGTTCCTTTTAAAGGCGTTTCGACAACAGAAGCTTCCTCAATCGTTACGACGGCGTATCCTGTCTTCCCCATGGGTAAAAGCCGATCTTGAACCCACTGTTGAATCATAACAACAGGCGGAACAGGAAAATCGTTTTCTACATGGGGGGGCGTTGAAGTTGACTGATATTTCTTTACAACTTCTATGCGCGCTACATTGAGACGAATAGGTTTGTTTGCAAGATAGGCAAGGCCAATAGGCTCCGGTAATTGAACAGAAGGCGAACAAGCACCTAGGAAAAAGGCAAGGCAAGCAAGAGTTAAAAAGCGCATCGATATGTCTCCTTAATGAACTGTCATCAGATCCTTACGATCAAATTCATATTGATGATTACAGAATTCACATGTCATTTTCAACTCTCCCGTTTTAAGAAGACTTTCAATTTCTTCTGACGTTAAGGTGGATAAAAAGGCTTTAATCCGTTTTTTCGAGCACCGACACTGCGCTTTAAGGGGAGCAGGATCAAAAATACTTATTTTCCCCTCATGGAAAAGACGAAACAACAACGTCTCACAAGGTGTTGAAAAATCTAAAAATTCCTCAACTGAAAGAGTGCTTAAAAGAGCTTCTATATGAGCCCAAGTTTCCTCTTCAACGTTCTTTGAAGGCATTTCCTGAAGAAGAAGGGCTCCACATTTCCAAGTTCCTTCGCTCGTCTTTTTAGAGGCAATAAAAAGGCGGGTTTCAAGTTGTTCAGATTGTTCAAAATAATGCTCAAGCGCAGAGGAAAGAGTTTCATGATTGAGCGTGACGATCCCTTGATATCGATCAACGTTACGGCCTTGATCAACTGTAAAGGTCAGATATCCATGACCTAGAAGGTCTTTAAAAGTATCCTCTGCCCTTACTTTATAAGGTCTAACCTGGACATACCCGCGCATATCTCCCTTATGAGTAATGTCTATAACAGCAAAATGTATAGGGCCATCGGATTTTGTTTGGAGAGTAAAAATTCCCTCATATTTTAAAAGACTTGCAAGGGCCGCGCCCGCAGCCAGAAGATCTCCTAAAGCGTTTGCAATGGGAAAGGAATAATCATGCTGGCTCAAAACCGTTGTACTCACATCCTGTAAACGGACAAGCCGTCCCCTTAAGGAAAAAAGAGGCAGAACAAAAGGAAGGACAATATCCACATTTTGATCATAGGCCATACATTTTCCTTTTTGATAAGCTCTCTTATCATAGTTGGCTAAGAGGTCAACGTCAAATCTAACAAGAGAACAAGGCAAACGTTAACCATTTATTAACTATTTATAGAGCATAATAAAGTAACTAGATAAATGTAAATAAAAAAGACTAGATTAATATAATAATTATTTTAATTTTATATACAGGAGGAAATCATGTATCTTTTAAAAAATTTCATAAGGCAGGATGAGGGCGTCACCGCCATTGAATATGGTATGATTGCTGCTCTTATTGCTGTTATCATTATCGCAGCCGTTACCACCATTGGAACAGATTTGAAGACCGCATTTGAGACAATCGCCGCTGGTATTTAATAAAAAAATTAAAAAGGTTGCCTAAGGAAAGAAGGGGTGTTATTCACACCCTTTCTTCGTAAGCAGAAGAAATCAAAAAGAATGCTCTTGAAGTTTACACAATTCTAAGCAGCGGACAAGAAATCCAAATAAACTTGAATGATCCTTGATGAATCGATGACCTCGTTTTATAACATCATAAAAAGGAATTCATCATGCCCTTTCTTCATATTGATCCCATCGCTTTTCAAATCGGTCCCTTCGCCATTCATTGGTATGGGCTTGCTTATGTAGTCGGAATTCTGGGGTGGTGGCGGTATAGTCTCTGGCTCACAAAAAAATTTCCCCTTATTAATCGCAAAATGGTCGATGATTACCTCGTCTGGGCCGTTATTGGCGTTATCGTCGGTGGACGTTTAGGGTACGTCATTTTTTATAATCCATCGAAATATATGGCTAATCCCTTAGAAATTTTTCAAGTCTGGAAGGGCGGCATGGCTTTTCATGGGGGACTTTTGGGAATTGTCATCACAACAGCCATTTATTGTTATCAACGAAACATTTATTTTTTAAATTTTTCTGACCTCGCTTGCTGTGGCGTGCCTATTGGCCTTTTCTTTGGACGTCTTGCTAATTTTATCAATGGCGAACTTTATGGTCGGCTTACAAAAACATCCTGGGGTGTCTTTTTCCCTCAAGGGGGCCCCTTCCCTCGCCATCCTAGCCAACTATATGAAGCTTTTTTGGAGGGAACGATCCTTTTTATTTTACTGGCCTATGGCGCCCTCTTCACACGATGGCCCTCGAGGCGGGGGCTTCTTACAGGAATCTTTTTAACGGGTTATGCCTTAGCCCGTATAACAGCAGAGTGTTTCCGTGAACCCGACGCTTTCATCGGGTATTTTGCGGGAGGCCTCACCATGGGACAGATCCTCTCCTTACCGCTCCTCGCCTTTGGTCTTTTCTTAGGCCTTCGAGCGATCTTAAGAGAAGAGAATGCTTGAGACTCTTCTCCAGCAAGAAATTAAAGACAAAGGTCCCCTTTCTCAAAACCGCTTTATGGAATTGGCGTTGCAACATCCTCTCTATGGTTACTATCGCTCCCGACAAGCCATAGGACAAGACTTTACGACCGCTCCTGAAATAAGCCAAGTATTTGGTGAGCTGATCGGAGCTTGGGCCATTGATTATTATATAAAACTGGGCCAGCCAAAATCCTTATCCCTTGTCGAACTAGGACCTGGGAAAGGAACCTTAATGGCTGATTTCCTCAGGATAGCGAAATTATCCTTTTCTTTCTCAGAAGCCATTAACCTCTATCTCGTTGAAATAAATCAATCTCTAAAAGGAAACCAACAAAATATCCTTCCTTCTTCTGCAAAATGGGCAGAGCGCTTTGAAGATATTCCGTCTTCATCAGACCCCCTCCTCATTATTGCCAACGAATTTTTTGATGCATTTCCTACTCATTGCTATAGACGAAAAGAGAATGTTCTCTATGAGAGATGCGTTGATGATAAATTCGCTTTTTCCTATGTCAAACGCCATGAAAGCTGTGGCCCCGATCAGATATGGGAAGAAAGCCCCCAAATGGAAGCTTATATGAATGAAATTTGTTCACGCCTTTTAAAACAAACAGGTGTATTCTTGTGTATTGACTATGGGTATGAAAAAGGGAAGGGAGATAGCCTGCAAGCTCTTTTTAAAGGGAAACCCTCAAACCCCCTTTTTCAAATTGGAAAATCAGACCTTACCTGTCATGTTAATTTTGGTAAGCTTAGAGACATGGCTCTTTTACGAGGCCTGGGGGTCTTAGGGCCTCTCTCTCAAAGAGAATTTTTAAAAAACATAGGGTTTGACAAAAGGATCGAAATGTTAAAACAGGCAAATCCCAATCAAAAGGCGATAATAGAAACAGCTGCAACACGGCTCATTCACCCTCAACAAATGGGTCTGCTTTTTAAGGTTATAGCTATGTTTTCACCTTCAACTCTTATTCCAGCAGGTTTTAAATGATGGTGCATAAATGCCCTTATCTTTCCCAATTTTCTTCGCTTGCTCATGGTTTTTTTGAAGCTAATCCTTACATTCTTACAACACAAAGGGATCAAGCCATGAAAGAAATGACGGGCTTCCCCTGTCCTCTCATCACCCTAAAACAAGTCCATGGCAACAAAGTTCTTCGTCTAACCGAATGGGGGAATGAAAAAAAAGAAGGGGATGGACTGGTCACAAACATAAGGAGAATAGCGTTAGGAATTTTAACAGCTGATTGTGGCCCTGTTCTTTTTTACGATCCCATAGCTGCCGTCATTGGAGCCTGCCACGCAGGCTGGAGAGGGGCTAAGGGAGAAATTCTTCGAGCTACTCTTACTGCTCTGGAAGAAATAGGAGCCAAGCGCTCACAAATTTATGCAACATTGGGACCGACCATTCAGCAAAAGAATTATGAAGTTGGCCCGGAATTTCCTGATTTAATCAACGAACCCTACGAAACTTATTTTTACCCTTCTAAAAAAAGAGGACATCATTATTTCAATCTTCCCCGCTATATTTTTGAACAATTGACTCGCGAAGGTATTCGAAAAGTATTTGATATAAAACGCGATACATTTTCAGAGAATTTCGCGAGCCGGAGAAGATGCTTAACTCTCACAAATCAGGTCCATAAATTTCATAATCTTTCTGCAATTGCAATTCTCTAACTTTTGCGGTATTCTGTAAGGCGTCGGGTTAAAATTCAAAATGACAAAGATGAAAGAGTTTCCGGCAACTCTAACTAACGAGGAACAAAAATGAAATATTCGTTTTACGCAACCTTACTCACAGCTTGTGCTTTAACTCTTGCCGCCTGTGGAGAAAAGAAATCTGAAGAAACTCCTCCTCCAGCGCCTGAAGCACCCGCGCCGGCTCCTGAAGCAGCTCCAGCGCCTGAGGCAACCCCTCCTGCACCTGAAGAAGCGGCACCGCCGGCTCCTGAAGCAGCACCTGCTCCTGAAGAAGCTCCAAAACACTAACACCCTTTTATATGCTAACATTAAAAAACCCCGCATTTTGCGGGGTTTTTTTCTGATAAAGAATTTAAAAGACCTTTACATTTATGAGACGTTCAAGCCATGAACCTTCATCCATCTTTATCCATTCAGGCCGTAAATCCTCACCTTTCAGAAGGAGGTAAGCGTCCGCATACCATTCACTTCCTGGAAAATTGTGGCCGAGCACAGCAGCCACAAGCTGTGCTTCTTTTTGAAGCCCTACAGCTAAATAACATTCAACCAGACGGTGCAATGCCTCTGGTACATGAGTTGTCTGCTGATAAGCATCTATAACGGTTTGGAAACGATTAATCGCTGCAAGATAAAGCCGTTGCTTCATATAATATCGGCCCACACTCATCTCTCTTCCTGCTAAGTGATCATAAACAAGATCCATTTTGAGTTGGGCATCACGCCCGTATTTTGTACTCGGAAATTTCTTTACAACGGCTTGTAAAGCATTCAATCCCTCAAAAGTATTTTTTTGGTCACGGGTGACAGCAAGAATTCGATCATAATAACATAAAGCTTTTAAATAATAGGCATAATCAATATGCTTATACCCCGGGTGCAATTGCGTAAAAGCATCCAAGGTTGCAATTCCCTTGTCATAATCTCCATTTAAATAGTTAGCATACGCTGACATGAGTTGACCGCGTGTAGCCCATTCAGAATAAGGATGCTGACGTTCAACCTCGTCAAAAGATTCTGCAGCTTCCTTATAATCATTTTTTACGAGATTTTCATATCCCTTTAAATAAAGGTCCGTGGCAGGCCACTCCACATAAGGTTTCTCTTTATCACTACACGCTGTAATGAACAGAAAAACCGTTGATAATCCAATTTTTAAAAGGTGTTTTTGCATGGCCTTTATCCTCTTCTCTTTTGCTTATAAGGTTTTTAATCTCTTACAGCAATGGAAGAGTTGAAAAAAAGAGCCCTTATCTCACCTCAATCACATAGGCCGTGGGATCTGCAAAAAGAGCCAGAAGAAGCTTGTGATGAAGGTTATGCCCCGTGCGGACTCCATGAAATTTGCCCAGGATTAATCCCCCTGCTAAATGAAGATCGCCGAGAGCATCAAGAACTTTATGACGCACACATTCGTCCTCATAGCGCAAGCTTTCATTCACAATACTCTCCCCATCGTAAACAAGAGTGTTTTCGAGAGAAGCTCCTTTGGAAAGGCCCATTGCCCACAGCTTTTCAGCGTCTTCTAAAAGACCAAAGGTACGAGCAGAGGAAATGTCTTCTGCAAAATCTTCCTCTAAAGGACGAAAAACGAGGTGCTGCGGTGCAAGAGACGTGCGACCTGCAAAATCAAAATCAACTTCAATTTCATAATAAGGGGCAGGAGACAAAGAAACTTTTCGATCTCCCTCTTCAACAGTTACTGTTTTTAAGATCCGAATAACGCGACGAGGAGCTCGCTGATCTTTAACACCTGCTTCTTCTATAAGAGTGACAAAAGGTTGGGCACTCCCATCCATAATGGGAAGCTCAGGCCCGTTGATTTCAACCCGAATATTATCTATACCACGCGCCGCAAGAGCTGCCATAAGATGTTCAACTGTAGAGATAATGGTTCCTTGGCCATTTCCAATAGTGGTACAAAGACGTGTATCCACAACATTTTGCCAGAGGGCTTGAATTTCAATCCCCCCTAAATCCGTACGGATAAACGTGATGCCACTTCCCGAAACCGCTGGATGAAACGTCAAGGACACGGAAGATCCAGAATGAACGCCAATCCCCCGACAAGAAACAACATTCGCAATTGTCTTTTGATAACATTGAACGTGCCTTTCAAGATCAGGTATAAGCACACAAAGTTGCGAAGAGTTGTTTTTAATAGAAGGAGAATGGAGAGCCGTCACTGCGTTTATCCTTTATCGAATTTTCTACTTTAAAAGATAAATTAAGCAGGTAAAATAACCAAATCACTGATTATGACGGATTGTTACAAAAGATCTGCTGAATCAAGGGTTATCTGTCGTAAAATCTTACTTTTAGCTCTTCATAATTTTCCTTCATGACGGGCCAATAAGTTAAAATATTCTCAAAAACCCGCTCAGCTTCTTCTTATTGATAGATCTGAGATGTTTTATTACGATCATGAAGCATTTGAAGCCCTACCTTCTCATTGTCAATGAATCCAAACTGATAGGCTTTTTGTAAGACAACAAGTTATTCGTTTCCTATCGCTTGGACTGACGTCTCAAGAACGCAGGAATTTCGATGGAGTCCTCTTCAAACTCAGAAATAGGTTCTTGTTTTGTGTGAATTGTTGCTTGTGAAGAAAACCTCTTTTGAGGTTCTGGTATGCGAGAAGATTGACTTTTCCGACCGATGAGCCGATCAAATAAGCTTAAAGGACGAGCTTTCTCATCTAATGCAGGAGAAGAAGAGGAAGGTAATGATGCATATGCATAGGGATCTTCGACAAATCTCTCTTCGGAATTTGAGGGAGAGGAAAGAGAAGGATCAATTTCTCCAAATTGTATAATGCGCGCCTCATTCCCCATTTCAAACTCTGCTTGGGGTTCAGAAGTAAACTCTTCTTCCATATTTACGGCAGCTGTCTGCATTTCCTTCTCAAGTTCAGAAATACGTGCCTTACTCAGAAAGCTCGCTGCCTGCGCATCAATCCCAGTGGCCACACAAGATACACGAATCCGACCCTGAAGATTTTCATCAAAAGTTGAACCGAAGATAATATGCGCCTCAGGATCGACTTCTTCTCGAATTCGATTAGCCGCCTCATCGACTTCATAAAGCGTCATATCAAGCCCCCCTGTGATATTAATGAGAACAGCTTTGGCACCTCGCATAGAAACATCATCCAAAAGCGGACTTGAAATCGCCGCTTCAGCAGATTCAATGGCGCGACCTTCCCCATGGGCTTCCCCTGTTCCCATCATGGCTTTACCCATCATACCGCCCATCACAGCGCGCACATCAGCAAAGTCAAGATTGATAAGGCCGGGCTTCATCATCAAGTCAGTGATACTTCTCACTCCTGAGTACAAAACATCATCAGCCATTTTAAAAGCATCAGCAAAGGTTGTCTTTTCATTGGCAACACGGAAAAGGTTTTGATTAGGGATGATGATAAGAGTATCTACATACTGTTGGAGCTCTTCTATCCCCTTCTCAGCCGTGCGCATACGATTTGCGCCCTCAAAGTGAAAAGGTTTTGTAACAACCCCGATTGTAAGGATATTTTTCTCACGAGCAGCTTTAGCAATGATAGGAGCCGCCCCGGTTCCCGTTCCTCCTCCCATTCCCGCCGTTACAAAGAGCATGTTGCTCCCCTCAATGTGAGTGAGAACATCTTCAATACTTTCTTCTGCAGAGGCTCTTCCCACTTCCGGATGAGAACCAGCACCCAGTCCTTGAGTTGCCTGAAATCCGAGTTGAATTTTTGCTTCTGCAAGAGAGAGAGAAAGAGCTTGTGCATCCGTATTTGAGGCAATAAATGTTACGCCTTGCAAATCACCACGAATCATATTATTGACGGCATTGCCTCCAGCTCCTCCTATTCCAATGACAGTTATACGAGGCTTGAGCTCCTTCTTCTCTTCATGCTGCAATTGACTCATTGACATTGATCGTTCTCCATCATTACTTTATTGTCCATATAATCACATAATTTTCCTTAAAAAACCATCACCAAATTTGCCTAAAGAAAGAACCCATTTGGCTCAAGATTTTCTTAGATCTTGTCTGAGGAAATGCCTGTAAGTAGGTTAAGTGTTCAATCTGTCCATAGCACAACAATCCGATGCATGTGGCATAAGAGGGATCTTGGAATAGCTCAGAAGAAGGCGAATGAAGAGGTTTTCCAAGGCGGAAATTTTTACCTAACATCATCGACGCAATCTCCCTCACACCTGAAAGCTGACTGGCCCCTCCGGTTAATACTCCCCGTTGGCTGCTAAACTTATCAATTCCCGCTTTTAAAAGTCGGTCTCGAATATGCTCGAAGATCTCTTCTATACGAGGCTTAATAATAGAGACAAGCGCGGAACGAGGCACTTGATTAATTCCTTCTGCCCTCCTCTCACCCACCAAAGGTACATTGATCATTTCTCGATCATCAGCAGCCGAGGGGATAGCACTCCCATAAAGAGTTTTAAGCCGTTCGGCATTTGTTAATGTTGTAGAAAACCCCCGTGCAATGTCTGTCGTGATGTGTCCCCCTCCAATAGGAATACATTCGACATGGCGTAACTGTCCTTCATGAAAAATGGCAAAGGATGTAGTACTTCCCCCCATATCAATGAGAACAACACCCAACTCCATTTCATCTTCTACAAGAGTGGCGAGTCCAGAAGCATAAGGTGCAGCTACAAGATTTGCAACCTCGAGGTGACTTCTTCCCACACAAGTGCTTAAATTATAAAGAGGGCTGGTTTTACTAAAAAGATTATAAATTGAGACGCAAAGACGATTGCCATACATTCCACGAGGGTCTCTTATTCCTTTTGCCCCATCAAGCGCATATCCAGTGGGAATGGTATGCAGCGCTTGGAATGAGGGGTCTCCTTGCGCAGATTTTGCTTGCATGAGGATACGTCTTACATCCATATCATCTATAGGATGGCCAGACACATTCATTTCTATAGCAAGGTTAACCGATTTAAGATGAGGTCCATTGACACTCACGATAATATCTCTTAGGGTCACGCCTGCCATCTTTTCAGCAGTGTGCACCGCATTTACAATAGAGGTAATAACCTCCTCCATATCAATGACAACACCTGCTTTCACTCCACTTGAAAGCTGCAAGCCAATCCCCAAAATTTCAAACGTATCTTTTCCTGGAACGTGAGCAATAGCACAACAAACTTTTGACGACCCCACGTCCAAAGCAGCAATCAAGCCCCCTCGCGTTCGAGAATGATGTCGGCCCCACTCAAGCATCTTTGCCTGTACCCTTTTTCCCTTGAACAGCATCGGGTGTTAAACGCAGGATCAATTGATCTGGTAACCTCATATCAATGGTTGTAATTTTCTGTTCACTCAAGGAATGCTGATTTTCAAGTTTGAGGAGATAGGCCAAAGCGCGTTCAACCTCTTTCTCTGGAAGTTTAATATCGATCTTCCCATCAAGTCTTATATCCCAACGCCTCGATCGCAAATGTGTTGCGGACGTCACACGCTTCTTAATCTCAGGAAATTTATCAAGAAGAGCCACCAGGCTTCCGACATGATGAGGCGCCTGATCACCGGTTATAGGGAGTAAGTCTTTATATTGATGAACTTCATGAATTTCCATAAGCTCCCCGTCCCCATCTACAAGATAGATTTTGTCATGAGCCTGCCACAGAGCAACAGGTTCCTTTTCTAAAATCCAAATAAAAAGCGTATTCGGAAATCGCCTTTCTATCCGCACAGCTTTCACCCAAGAAACAGCTTCAAGCTTTGCTTTAGCTTCACTCAAATTAATAGAAAGAAGGGGCTTTCCATGTTCAAGCTTTAATATATTTAAAATTTGAGATTTATCTGTACGGATACGCCCCTCAACAATAACGTCTTCAAGTCTAAATCCAGCATCTGCCGTATATTTCTCAGCGCTTTGACGAACGTGTAACATCAAGGTCGATGCATGAAAATAACTCCAGAGCGTGAATACACAAAAGCTCATCCCAATGATAAATAAAGTTAACCGTCGAACGCTTAAAACATAAAGAGATGTTCGTTGAGCTTTTTGTCGCTTTGAAGGAATCCGCTTATAAGGCTTCACCGCTGACATGAAGCGTCCTCCACCATCCACTGGACAAGTTGCGCATAACTCATCCCCTCATGAGCTACAATTTCAGGTACTAATGACAATGGGGTGAGCCCCGGTTGCGGATTCGTTTCAAGATAATATAAGACTCCAGGCTCGCCTTGCGTGTCATCATACCTAAAATCAGATCTTGTGACGCCTCGACATTCGAGAACTCTATGGGCTTTTCCCGCCCATTCAAGAACTTGCGCATAAACTTCGGAATGAATAGGCGCAGGCATCAGATGAACAGCTTTACCATCTGTATACTTAGCTTCATAATCATAAAAAGTGCCTTCAGGCTGAATTTCTATAGCCCCTCTGGGAATTCCCCCAAGAACAGCAACTTGAATCTCACGACCAGGAATATATCTTTCCACTAAAACTTCATCTTCAAAAAGCCAATTTTGAGGATCGGGACGGACAGATTTTTCATCTAAAATAATATAAACGCCTACGCTTGATCCTTCCCCAACAGGCTTAATAACAAAAGGCGGTTCCATAATACGTCCCGCACAAGCATCCTCAATCTTTCCCACTCGGCCTTCTGGAATACGAATACCGTTCATTTCGCACATTTTACGAGCAACGATCTTATTCATTGAAAGGGCTGATCCTAAAACCCCCGAATGAGAATAAGGAATTCCCATCATTTCCAAGAGACCTTGGATGCATCCATCTTCCCCCCATCTTCCATGGAGAATATTTAAAACAACATCTGGCTTGTGACATTCTAAACTTTGGACGACCTTTTCCATATTGCGTGTTACATCAAGAGAGATGGCCTCATGACCCAACTCGTGAAGCGCTTTCAAAACACCTTTGGCACTGGAAAGAGAAACCTCTCGTTCTTCCGAAAATCCCCCCATTAAAACAACAACTTTCTTCTTCATGCCGCCTTTTCTCCTATGTGGAAACTTTCTTTAACACCAATTCTCTCAATCTCCCACCTTAGATCTATTCCTGTTGTAGAAAGAACACGTTGTCTAACCTCATCCCCTAAAGATTCAAGATCAGAAGCCGTTGCATTTCCTGTATTAATCATAAAATTACAATGCAACTCTGACATCATAGCGCCACCCTTCCTTAAACCTCGGCAGCCCGCTTTTTCAATAAGCTCCCATGCCTTAGTTCCCTCCGGATTCGCAAAAGTACTTCCCCCCGTTCTAGACTTAACGGGTTGGGTACGTTCTCGTTCAGCAAGGAAAGAAGAGATTTTTTCTTCAATCTCTTTAGAATTCCCTAGACTCCCCTTCAATCGAGCACCGATAAAAATCCAATCCTTAGGAAGATCGCACTGTCGGTATCTTAATCCTAGATCTTTGGCTGTCAAACGATGAAGACGTCCTTTAGGATCAACAACAAGGGCATACATCAAAATCTGAGCTATATCGCATCCATAAGCTCCTGCATTCATGCGAAGAGCGCCTCCCATAGTCCCTGGAATACCGCATAAGAATTCGAAACCTGAAATCTTTGCTTCGCAAGATAAGGTCGCTACATTTCGATCTAAAACAGCGGCACCGACGTCAACCGTTGTCTCATCAATATGAATGTTTGTAAAACCTTGACCTAGACGCACAACAATGCCTTCTACTCCTCCATCTCTTACTAAAAGATTTGACCCCACACCCATGACATGTAAAGGAAGAGTTGTAGGCCGGTTTTTTAGAAAAAAACATAAGTCTTGAATATCCGCTGGCTTAAAAGTAATTTGCGCAGGCCCCCCCACTCGAAACCATGTCGTAGGAGCCAACGGCACATCAAAAAGGTAGCGTCCCCTTACTTTTGGTAGCAACATTGTTCGCTCTTTAACTGTTCGCCCCATTCTACCTCAAGTCTCGATCCACGGATAGGATTCATTTAATTGCATGGGTAAAGCGCGCGCAAGTGCAGAAATAGATCCTGCTCCTAAACAAATAACCATATCTCCCGCTTGGGCAAAATTTTGAATAAGCTGAGGCAATTCTTCAGGAGCGTTACAGCAATAAACTTCTCCTTTCATAGCCTTCACTAAATCCTCATGATTCAGTCCTTCCTGCGGAGTTTCTCGCGCCCCATAGACAGGCAAAACAATTGTAAGATCTGCCACTTCGCAGCAAGCCGCAAAATCCTGGAAGTGACTTGCAAGACGACTATATCTGTGAGGCTCTAAAACCGCAATAACGCGCCCACTTGTAGCTGCTTTCGCCGCCATTAAAGTTGCACGAATCTCGACAGGGTGATGGGCATAATCATCTATAATGGTTATTCCCCGCCAATTCCCCACTGCGGTGAATCGTCGCTGAACCCCTTCAAAAGATGAAAAAGCCTCTTTAAGAATATTTTCTTTTATCCCACATTCAAAAGCACAAGACGCCACCCCAAGGGCATTAAGAACATTATGCTGACCATACAGAGGAAGGAACATTTCTGTACATTGGTTTCCCCTTATAAGGTCAAAATGTGCTCCTTTAGGGGTTAGGTGGATATTTTCCGCTCGCACATCGGCTTCAGCGCAAATGCCATACGTTATACATCGCTGTTCTAACTTAATTTTTTGCCAAAGATCGTAAACTTGGGGGTGATCAATCCCTAAAACCGCGACCCCTCCCCCTTGGAGTTTTGTCGTAAAAGTTTCAAAAGCGTTATAAAGCCGTTCAGCACATCCATAATAATCCATATGTTCAAGGTCAATATTAGTCACAAGAGCCATTTTTCGAGGAAGTTTTAAAAAACTCCCATCAGATTCATCGGCTTCTACGACACACCATAAACCGTCCCCCGTTTTAACGTTGGACTTCCAGGTATTCATCACGCCCCCATTAATAATGGCGGGATCAAAACCCGCTCTTTCTAATACCCATCCCATTAAGGCTGTGGTCGTTGTTTTCCCATGCGTTCCGGAAATTGCGATTCCCTGATATTTTCCCATCAAAAGAGCCAACATTTCTGCACGATGAAGAATAGGGAGCCCACGAAGACGCGCTTCTTTTAGTTCAGAATTATTTTCTTTGATATCTGTTGACACCACAATAATATCTTTTCCTTCAAGGATAGAAGGATCATGGCCTAAATCAATATGAATACCTTCTTTTTGAAGCCTCTCTATATTTCCATTTAAAGCTAAATCACTTCCACTAACCCGATGGCCGCCTTGAGCTAAAAGTTGCGCAACGGCACTCATACCGATCCCTCCAACACCAATAAAATGAATACGTTTATCATCAAGGTCTTTAAGATTCATATTATTCTCTTTTCTCAGCTGTAACCAACTTTACTAAATGCGCTAATCTTAAGGGTGCATCTACCTCTGCAAGAGTTTGGATATGAGCTGCAGCTTGGACTAACTTCGAAGGACACGCTATTAAGTCTGATAACAAACCCGCTAATAAGGGCGACGTAAATTCTTTTTCTCGCCACATCCAGCCTCCTTTTGCATCAACAACTTGTTGGGCATTGTAGAACTGGTGATCATCCATGGCATAAGGATAGGGGATTAATAGCGCTGGTCTCCCAACACGCGCTATTTCCACAACACTTGATGCTCCTGCACGAGAGATAATCAGATGTGCCTTTTTATATCTATCTCCCATCTTATCCAAAAAAGGAGAAAGCTCCACATGGGCTTTCGTTCGATCATAGAGTATTTGAGTGAGTTCTAAGGTTTCAGGTCGACATTGCTGAGTAATAAAAAGACGCTTTTGAAGCATAGGATCTAGAAGATTTATCGCCTGAGGGATAATCTCTCCAAACACCTTAGCCCCCTGACTTCCTCCTGTCACAAGTATGTGAAAAGGGGCATTCTTCTCCGAAGGTATATAGGGTTCAGATTTGATATCAACGCGAACAGGCAACCCTGTAAAATACACCTTATCTATACAAGACGTCGGAATATTCTTCACATGAGGAAAGGAAGTAGCAATACGCGTGACAAAGGGAGCTAAAAATTGATTTGTCCGCCCAAAAAAAGCATCGGCCTGATGAATGATGGTCGGAAGACGGAGAACTGTAGCCGATATCATGGTAGGAAAAGAAGCATATCCTCCAAAACCAACAACGGCATGAGGTTTCAAACGCCATAACTGATAAAGAGCCATCCCTACCCCAGCCATTAGCTGGGCTCCTCCTTTTACTTTCTTGCTTATCGATCCCTTGAGTTGGGATGCGGATATTTTAACCTTGAAAAAAGCAGAATCATCAAACTGATGTCCCCGGCCATCACTAAATATAAAAACTTCATATCCTTGTGAATAAAGTTCCTGCGCTAAAACTTGTGCTGGGAAAACATGGCCCCCTGTTCCCCCCGTTGCTAAAACGATCCTCTTTTCGGGTTTAGTCATATTCCCCTATCCTTCGACGGGTCAATCCTAGAACAATCCCCATTCCTACAGCTTGGGCAATCAGGGAAGACCCTCCATAACTGATGAAAGGCAGGGTCATTCCTTTGGTTGGCATCAAATTTAAAGTGGATGCCATATTAATAACAGCTTGTAAACCAAATTGAACAACCAGACCTGTCACGGCCAAAACAATAAACATATTGTTTTCATCAAAGAGACGCCTAAAAGAGCGAAGAAGGATAAATGCAAAAATCCCAACTAACAAGAGACATAAAATCATCCCAAATTCTTCGCCAGCGACCGCAAATATAAAATCAGCGTGCGCATCAGGAAGATATTTTTTAACAGTCCCCTCTCCCGGTCCCTGACCAGCAAATCCACCATTTATAAAAGCTTCTAAAGACTGATTAATTTGATATCGATCGCCAAATTTATCGCCTCCTTCAGAATGTAAAAAGTGATCAACACGGCGGCTTACATGAGGAAAAAGGAAATACGCCCCTAAAAGCCCTCCAATTCCACATCCCATACCTGAAAAAATCCAGATAAGAGGCATACCCGCTAAAAAAAACTGAGAAAAACACATAACCGTAATTAAGCCTGTCATCCCTAAATCAGGCTGAATCAATAACAATATAACAATTAATAAATAAAAGCCTATAGCCATCAAATTACCTGGAAAAAAAGCTGAGTCATGTTGCTTGGAAATTAACCAAGCGCACACAACAGCAAAGGACGGTTTTATAAATTCAGAAGGTTGAACAGAAATACCCCCGATATCAAGCCAACGAGAAGCCCCTTTAATCTCAACTCCTATAAAAAGCGTAGAGATAAGCCCTAAAAGACTTATTCCAAGTATTATCAAACCAACCAACTTAATATTTTGGAGAGAAAAAAAGGATATTCCAATTAAAATTGGAAGTGTAGGCAATAAAAAAATAATATGTTTTTTAATAAAATGAAATGAATTCCAATGGTGTTGAATAGCAACAGCTGGACTTGCTGCCATGACCAGAAGAACGCCTAAAAAGACAAGAATGATGATAAGAGCTAAGATCCATCTATCAATGGTCCACCACCACTGCCCAATCAAGTTTGTATTTGTACGGGATAAAGAAAGCATTTTATATTTCTAAGACTTCCTCGTTTCTGACACTATAATTTCTTTGACATACTGGCAAAAAGCATTGCCTCTTTCCTCAAAATCTCGAAATTGATCAAAGCTTGCACAGGCGGGTGACAAAAGAACAACCGCACCCTTCTGTTGATCATTAAAAGCCAATACTGCGGCTTTTTGCGTCGCTTCCTCTAGTGTATCACATATCGTAAAAGAAACTTCTTCCTCTAGATTAAGAGAAAAGCATGCAGCGGCTTCTCCATATAAAAAAGCATGTTTAATAGCTGGGAAATAAGGTTTAAGGCTTAGTATCCCTCCCTCTTTAGGCCTGCCGCCTAAAAGGCAATAAAGAGGAAGACCTTGATAACCTGCCAAGGCTTTTGCAACTGCTTCAGCATTAGTTGCCTTACTATCGTTAACAAACGTCACATTTTTATAACGCGCTATTTCTTGTTGACGATGGGCAAGTCCAGGAAAAGATGTAATAGCGTGCGTAATGGCGTCAGGTTCAAGCCCTATAGATCTGAGCGCCCCATAAGCTGCCGCTACATTTTGCCAATTATGTTGTCCTTTCAATCGAGAACGGTCTTTCAAGTTTAAAATAGGACGTTCCTTTTCATGAAGGATTCCCTCTTTGACATAAATGCCATCGACAAGAACTTTACAAGTTGAAATAGGGAGAAGCTTTATTTTTCCAGATGCCTTTAAAGTTTCATAAATCATTGCACAAGGCACATCATCAACACTAATGACCAATGTATCTTCGGATGTTGCATTTCTATAAATAAGTTTTTTTGCTGCAATATATCCGTCCATACCTCCGTGTCGTTCCAAATGATCAGGCGTTATATTCAATAAAATGGCAACATTAAAGTGAAGACTGGGAGAGGTTTCAAGCTGATAGGAGGACATCTCTAACACATACGTACCCTCCTTGTCTAAAGGATTGAGATCCATCACGGGAACTCCAAGATTTCCACCGACTTCAACGGGAATATTCCTTTCTTTAAGGATATGCCCTATCAAAGTTGTCGTTGTCGATTTGCCATTCGTACCTGTAATGCCCACATAGCGCGCCTGAGGCTGACTTTGAAAGAGAATCTCAATATCACTCACGGGTCGGAGCCCCGCAATTTGGGCACGTGCGACCAGAGGATGGGGGGCTGGGTAGTGATGGGGAATACCCGGGCTTAAGATTAGATGATTAACCTCTTCCCACTTAAGAGAATTAAGCTCCCTTAGAGGTATTCCCATTTTTTTGGCAGCTTCTCGAGCACTCTCCTGATCATCCCAAGCAAAAATCTCAGCGCCTGTTTGGATCAAACTCTTTACCATAGACTGACCAGACCGCCCCAGTCCTAAAACGGCAACTTTTTGATCTGTGAAATAATGGGGAATGATCATTTTTTTAACGTAGTTTAAGAGTTGAGAGACCGATTAATGCCAAAACTATAGCGATAATCCAAAATCGGAAAACAATGGTTGGTTCTGACCATCCTTTTTTCTCAAAATGATGATGAATGGGGGCCATCAAAAAAATCCGTTTTCCTCCTGAGAGTTTAAAATAGCCTACTTGCAGAATAACGGAAATCGCTTCCATCACGAAAAGTCCCCCTACAATTGCTAAGACAAGTTCATGCTTCGTAATAACAGCCACCATCCCAAGAGCTCCTCCTACGGCAAGAGATCCCGTATCTCCCATCATTACCATAGCGGGAGGAGCATTATACCATAAAAATCCAAGCCCGGCTCCAACCAGAGCCCCGCAGAAAATGGCAAGTTCTCCTGTTCCTGGTACGAACGCAATCTGAAGATAATTAGAAAAGACGTGATTTCCTACAAGATAAGAGATCAAGACAAAACAAGCCGCAACAATCATAACAGGACCAATAGCAAGGCCATCCAAGCCATCCGTTAAATTTACAGCATTGGACGCTCCTATGACAACAAAAATCCCAAATGGAATATAAAACCATCCTAAATTAATCAGAACATTTTTAAAAAAAGGAATGGATGTACTTGTAGCAAGAAGGGGAGTTCCTAGCTGCATAACACCATAAGTTGCAAAAGCACTCATTATAATTTGGAGCAAGAGCTTTTTCTTGCCTGAAAGCCCTTTTGTATTACGTTTGGTGAGTTTTAAATAATCATCTAAAGCCCCTACAAATCCAAATCCAAGGGTCAGTAAAAGCACAACCCACACATACCCATTCGTCAAATTGACCCACAAAAAGGTGCTCAGCGTCAACGCAAACAAAATGAGACTTCCCCCCATCGTTGGCGTTCCTTGTTTAGTCAAAAGATGGGAAGTAGGACCATCATCTCGAATAGGCTGCCCCTTAGGATATTGGCTTTTAAGCCATTTGATAAATACAGGTCCACATAAAAGACTGATTAAAAGAGCTGTGAGAAGAGCTCCTGCGGTTCGAAAAGTAATGTACCGAAAAAGATTAAAGAAAACGTTTTCTTGACCCCAAAGGGTATAAAAGTAGTAAAACATGCTTTAACTCACTCTTTTAAGAGATTGTTTTTGAAGATTCAGAAGAGCCTCAACGATAGGCTTCACACGCGTTCCCAAAGAGGCTTTAACGCTAATAATATCTCCTAATTCAATTGCCTCTAAAACAAGAGGTATAAGGTCTAACGATGTCTGAGCGTAGCCTCCTTTAAGAGTGTGGGGAAGACGTTCATATAAATAAGCCATATAAGGACCACAACAAAAAACAAGATCGATCTTATTTTCTAAAAGAGACTCCAGAAGTTCCTCATGACGCGCCTGAGACAAATCTCCCATCTCCCGCATATCCCCTATAACCGCTATTTTACGTCCTTTCCCACTTTGTCCTAAGACTGTAAGGGCCGCTCGCATAGAGGTGGGATTGGCATTGTAACTCTCATCAATAATGGTAAAATCTCCCTTATACCATTTTCCTCGCCCGGAAGGTGCTTCCACTGTTGCAAGGCGTTGAGCCGCATTCCTTACATCAACACCCGCTAAAGAAACAGCTCCCAAAACAGCGAGGCTGTTAAGAACCCAATGAACGCCGGGAACGGGAAGAATATAATCTATTTCTTCTCCTCCAATTCTTGCGATCACTTTACTACTTTCGGTCCCTCTTTCCCATGAAAGAAGGCAGAAGTCTGCTATTTTTGATTTTCCAAAACTAAAGATTTTCAGCCCATATTCCTGGGCCCGGTTTGATAAAAGCTCAAAATGTGAATCATCCCGATTTAAAAGAGCGCTTCCTCCTTGAGCCATTCCCTCAAAGATTTCAGCCTTGGCCCGCGCAATTTCCTCAACCGAGTTAAAAAATTCCACATGGGCTTCTACAATAGATGTAATGATCGCGATCTGGGGTTTAATCATTTTTGTGAGGGAGAGAATTTCTCCTTTGTGATTCATCCCGACTTCAAAAATACCTATTTGGGTTTCTTGAGGCATGCGTGCCAAAGTCAATGGTACACCCCAATGATTGTTATAGCTTGCAACGCTCGCGTGCGTCGACCTTTTCTCCTTAAAAACCCAATTAAGCATATCTTTGGTGCTTGTTTTTCCCACACTTCCCGTAACAGCAATGCGTGTTGCTGAACATCTCTCCCGCGCAGCAATACCGAGTTTTTCTAGCGCTTGCAGTGTATCTCCCACATATGAAGCGGGAAGAGGAGCCTCCACTTCTTCAGAAATAAGAACCGCCGCTGCTCCGTTCTCTCTAGCTTCTTGAAGAAAGGAATGCCCATTCCCTGCTTCACTTTTAAGGGCTACAAAAAGATCACCTTCTTTAATCGTGCGGGTATCAATAGAAATGCCTGAACATACCCATGGCTCAGAAGAAGCTCCACCTGTTACTTTATCTACCGTTTTCCAATCCCAAAGCTCTTTCATAACTTCACGCATTTTTGAACCTCTTCCACATCATTAAAAGGCAGAACTTGATCTCCCACCAATTGATAGGCCTCATGACCTTTACCCGCAATCAAAATAACATCGCCAGGCTTCTTTTCTTTTATGGCTTTTGCAATAGCTTCACGTCGAGAGGGAATCTCGGTTGCCTTCGGACATCCCATAAGAATTTGGTGACGTATGCTCACAGGATCCTCATAGCGCGGATTATCATCCGTAATAATAATTTTATCCGCAAGCTTTGCTGCAATTTCACCCATCACAGGTCTTTTAAAGGAATCCCGATTACCACCACATCCAAAAACAACCCACAACTGACCTTTTGTATGGGCCCGTAGCGTTTTAAGCGCTACAGATAGAGCTTCAGGTTTGTGGGAATAATCCACATACACACCCGGAGCTGCTTCCTCAAGACGTCCTGGAACGCCCTTCAAATTGACACACGCCTCAACAGCATGGGGCACTTGCCCTCCGCATGCCATGACAGCCCCTAAAGCGGCCATCACATTATAGACTTGAAATTGCCCAACAAGGGGCAGGGTAAAATTATAAGGTTTTCCCTCTATTTCCAATAAAACTTCCTGACAATTCTCTTTTGGGGTGAGAGAAAGGAATCGAATTGTTTTTCCCGCTTTACCAAATGTAATCATTTTTAAACGACGTTTCTGACACAAAGCCAGAAGTTGGTGATACTCAGCCATATCAGCATTTAAAATGGCAGGTGTCTCCTGGAGCAGTAGCTCTTGAAACAACCGAGTCTTTGCTTCAAAATATGCCTCTAATGTAAGATGATAGTCCAAATGGTCATTGGAAAAATTAGTAAAAACAGCCGCACCTAAACGCACCGCATCCAACCGATGCTGATGAAGACCATGACTGGACGCTTCAAAAGCTAAATGGTCAATCTGTTGTTCTTTTAAATTTTGGAGAATCTGGTGAAGACATACAGGATCAGGTGTGTTTAATCCATTTGTCCCCGTCGGAGGAGGAAGGGGTTTTCCTTCTATAATGAGGCCCAACGTTCCTAAACTTGCAGCTGGAATCCCAAGCTGATGCCAAATCTGGCGTATAAAGGATACAACGGATGTTTTTCCATTCGTTCCCGTCACGGCCACAATATTATGAGGTTGAAGAGGATAAAAAGAGGCTGCAAGACGGCTCGTGACCACACGGATCTGAGGAGTGACAAAAAAAGAAGTCTCAGGATAGCGTTCTTTAAAATATGCGGCTATTTCTTCACCCCGTTCTTGTGGCATAACCACAGCGCAGGCTCCTCGGTGTAAGGCACTTTCAATAAAGGCCGTATTATCGTATTGACTTCCGGGGATAGCTATAAAAAGCCCTCCCTTTTCAACCTTCTCTGAATGAAGGGCGAGAGATGTTGGCCAACCGACTCCGTTGCCTAAAGGAATTAAAATCCCTTCTTGAATAAAGGGGGTAAGATCCATAAATTAATGCCCTCTGGGGGGTGGAGTGCGGGCATAGATCAGCATGGGATTTTCATTTGGCTCCATTTTTCCTTCACTTGTGGGCATAACGCGAAGAAGTGGAGCAATCCTTCCAATAATCTTACCCGCAATGGGGGCCGCATTCCATCCCGCTGCATTAAAGCCATAGGTTTCTTTAATAGCTTGAGGACGATCAACCATGACGAAAACAATGTATTGAGGGTGGCTCATGGGGAAAGCCCCGACAAATGAGGTCGTATTACTGCCCTCTTGATAAGACCGCCCTGAAATCTGATTCGCTGTTCCCGTCTTTCCACCTACTTCATACCCTTTAACCTGCGCTTTTCTACTTCTCCCTTGCGCCACTACCATATACATAAGTTTACACATTATTTCTGAAGTCTTTTCAGAAATAATTCGAATGCCAGAAGGCGCTTTTGCAGAATTAATTTTTAAAAGTGTCGGCTGGCACATCATGCCCTTATTTACAATACCTGCAATAGCGGTGACAAGCTGCAAAGGACTAATAGAGATGCCATATCCATAAGCGGCTGTTTTCGTCGTGGTTTCATTCCATTGCTTAGGATAAAGAGGAGATCCGATTTCCGGGATTTCTAAGGAAGCCATGCGAAATAACCCCAATTTTTCAAAAAATGCCTTTTGAAGGGCAGGCCCCATTTGACTGGCCATCTTTAAAGATCCAATATTGGAAGATTCCGTAAATATTTCTGCAACTGTCAACGGATAATGAGCAGGATGAAAGTCCTTAACCGGAAATCGTCCAATCATGTAAGGCCCCGTTACATCAAATTTTGTAGAAAGCTCCCCCATGCCACTTTCTAAATAAAGGGCCGTATTCAGAATTTTAAAACCAGACCCCATTTCATAGACCCCCAACGTAATACGATTAAACAGCGCCTCTTTTTGAGAGCCCATTTTACCCACCTGGTTGGAGTCAAAATCTGGCAACGAAACCATCGCCACAATCTCACCTGTACGCACATCCATAACTATTCCTGCTGCTCCTTGGGCCTTGTATTTTTCAATACCTGCCAAAAGTTCATCCCTTAAAACATGTTGTGCGCTAATAACCAAGCTTAACTGAAGGGGCTCTTTTTTCGATAAAAGAGATTCGTTAAATTTTCGTTCGATACCCCCCAATCCTTGGTTATCAATATCTGTATAGCCCAGTACATGGGCAAAGAGCTCTCCATGAGGATAGACGCGACGCTCATCTTGTTGGAAATAGATGCCGGGTATCCCCAGACGCAGGATTTCTGCTTGCTTTTGTGGGGTAAGGTGACGCGCGAGCCACACAAACACCTTTCCAGATTGAAGTCGTTGAATAGTATCTTTGTAATTCAATTCAGGTAAGACTTGTGTTAATTTTTCGGCGGCTTCTTGAACATTCAAAACGACACGTGCATTTGCATAGAGAGAGGATGTGCGTAAACTTGTCGCTAAAAGTTCTCCATTGCGATCGACAATATCAGCTCGAACAGTTAAGCCCCTAAAGTCCCCTTTACGCGCAACTTCCCGTTCCCTCCCTCCCTTCAAAAG
This sequence comes from uncultured Alphaproteobacteria bacterium, assembly GCA_937967795.1. Taxonomy (GTDB): domain Bacteria; phylum Pseudomonadota; class Alphaproteobacteria; order UBA9655; family UBA9655; genus UBA9655. The sequence goes on from CALBSK010000033.1 coordinate 38,360, forward strand.
ACTTACGTCTACGAGGCGACCTATAATGACCAAAAAGGCAAGCATAAAAGCACAGCATAAAACTAAAAGTCGCACCCTTGCCACATTAAGTGTCTGGTGGAACGACCTTGTGTCACGCCATCGACTTGGTTCATAAAAATCTTGTGGAACATAAAGCTTGCGCTGACTCATCGTTCTCCTTTCATAGACGCAAGATGGGTACGAGGAAGAAAGTCGTTAAAATTCTCTTCTTTATCATCATTTCTAATAGCAACAATTTGTTCCGTTTTCATAGGCATAATTTCCAAAAATTTTTCGGCTAGTTTTTGCAAACGCTGGGGCTCATTTAAATGGCTCCATTCTGCCTTCAAAATATGGATGTTTTCTTTTTCTCGTTTAATTTGCTGGAGAGCCTGGGCCAGTTTGTGCTCAACTTCGATAACTTCATATTTTACTTTAAAGAGGGCGAACCCTCCCATAAGAGACAGAATAAAAAAAAGAGCAGTTGATTTCCTCATTTAAATATCCTTCCTCCGAATTGCCCATCGCAAGCGAGCGGAACGTGCACGAGGATTATTATAAAGCTCTTCACCTTGAGGTTTCATGGCTTTCCGACTTTTAAGATGAAATGTAGGATGTATCTGGCGTGCTTCGGGAAGATAGCGAGAGCCTTGCGGCAATCCTCCGCCTCTTTCTTTCAGAAAGTTTTTGACCAACCGATCCTCAAGAGAGTGAAAGCTCACAACAACAAGACGACCTCCTTCTTTTAAAAGCTTTTCTGAAGCTTGAAGGCCTTTCTCTATTTCACCCAATTCATCATTTACAAAAAGGCGAAGCGCTTGGAAGGTACGCGTTGCAGGATCAAAGTCTGGTCTTTCAAAGCCAACGATTGCTCGAACCAAATCGCGAAGCTGGGTTGTGGTTGTAAAGTCTTTCTCTTTCCGCTTTTCAACAATGGCGCGTGCAATGGCCCGAGAGCGACGTTCTTCCCCATAGGTCCATAAAATCCGAGCTATTTCTTTTTCCTCAAAAGTATTGATAACATCAGCTGCACTCAGGCCTTTTCTTTCCATACGCATATCCAGGGGGCCTTCTAGTCTGAAAGAAAAACCTCTCTCTGCTTTATCCAGTTGGGGAGAAGACACGCCTAAATCAAAGACCACGCCATCATATTTAAGAGAAGGAACAAGCTGAATCATTTGCCCAAATCGCCCCTCATAAAATGAAAAGCGATTTTTATAGTGGTCCTTAAGAGATTGAGCACACTCATGGGTTTCAGGATCACGATCTACTGCAACAACCGAACATTTGGCTTGCTCTAAAATAGCACGAGAATATCCTCCCCTCCCAAAAGTCGCATCAATATATGTTTCGTTATCCCGAGGAGATAAGGTATGAAGGACTTCGCGCAACATCACGGGTTTATGCATGTGCCGCCCTCAACTTTAACGTCGCCTGTTTTTCCTGAACTCTTTGGCGCGCTTCGTGTTGATGGATTTCAAAAGTACGCGGATTCCAGATCTGAAACGTAGCGCCGCGTCCTACATAAGCCACACTATCCTCTATTTTGGCATGTTCCAACAAAGCTTGTGGTAAAATAACACGCCCATCCCCATCCAATGACAGCATATGAGCATCAGCGAAAATGGTCGCCGTTAAATCATCTTGAGCGTCTGAAAAAACATCTAATTGATCCACACTGTCGCTTAGGCGCTGCATGCGATCCAGCCCCATCCCCTCAATCGCAGGCAATTTATAAGAACGGAAGGCAACAATTCCTTGAAAAGTCTGTCCGGAAAGCGCCAGTCGAAAGGAAGCCGGAACAGAGATACGGCCCTTTTTATCAAGCTTATTGATAAAAGTTGACAAAAATAAAGTCATTTTTAACTCATATGGATGTCACGACCCCCCTCCCTGGGAATCGATTTCATCTCTATGGTATATCATGGTCAATAACGGGATTCAATGGGATAATCTGGGATGAAAATTAATCACACAGTTATCCACAGGCCTTTTGTCTCAAAAGAGCTAGCTTGAGATTTCTCTTCTAAATTAAGTTATTGATTATAAATAACTATTCAAGAGAAAGGGGAAGAAGTTTAAAATAAAAATTTTTTCTCTTAGAAATTATCCACGGGAAGAAATTGATGAGGCATCATCAATCAAAAATTTAGAAAAGCTTGAGTTCCATCCCATTTTGGAAATGCTGGCCAAAAATTATGGAGATAGAAATATATAAGATGAACGCCTTATTTGAAGGAGGAGCCCCCCATCAGCTCAAAATCAGATTTACCCTTTGAATAGGGGGTAATAACGATTTTATATCCTTGCCTGACAAGAGAAATAAGCTCTGGTGGAATTGCTTCCTATTTCTTAATTTGGACCAGAGTGAAGGTATTTTTTTAAGGCTTCTCCTATAAGTTGAGAATGTCTTTCTGCAGCTTCTGGTGTTAAGTGCCATTGATCGCTAAAATCGTTTTTCTCCCATGTTCTAATAAAATCAAACGGAATAAATACATCCGGATTTTCTTTCTTAAACTTTTCAATTTCATCTACAATAGGCTTGATTTCTTCCGAAGCATGACATGCCACCGGATTAAATATGACAATCATTTTAGTGTTATATTCATCAGCTAATTCTTTTATTTTCTTCATGTGATCTATCATCGATACATGATTCTTTGTATCAGAAAAATTTTCTATTATACCAGGCCCACACTTACCGAGGGGCATTTGTTCCCAACTTGGGGTTTTTCTATTATAGGGCATCCAACCATTATTATCTGATAAAAATTTTATATAGTTCATATTTTTTGGGGCATATTCTCCCATAAACCGGGTTATAAAATCTTTCCCTATATCTTGACCTTGCTTTCTGTAAATAAATTCTGTAATTTTTTTTCTGAAACAAATGGAGGGCAAAGTGTAAAAACCCCTCCAAAAAGAAGAAATAACATCATATAAGTGGCTTGAAAACCCATCTTTAAATTGACCAGGAAGCGAATAAGGAGTTATATGAAGTATTAAAAATTTAGCTTTTTTATTTTTTCTTAAAAAATGCTCTGCCGTATATCGATAACCATTCCATCCTGTATCGGCACAACAATTAGTATTTATATAGTGCATGCCGTGTAGGTATTGATTAATTGTGTTTGGCTTTACACCGTAAAACCCGGAGGAATCACCAATTTGGATAAACTCCGCCTTGCGATTAAAAAAAACATAATTTTTATATCCAATTACATATTTTTGTCCGACGTCTTCTTTAAGATAATTTAATTCTAAAAGGCTATTCGCAGCCGCCTCTTTTCTAGCATTTTTAACAAGGACCATTACAGTTAACTCACTCATTAAAATTAGGACGAGCGCTATAAATACACCTTTGAAAGATTTTAAATATAGGGATAAGCTTTTAAAATTGAAAATAGACAAAATCATAACTTCCTCTCATCCCAAAAAATAAAACTCCGTAGAACATTATTAAGTAAAGCGTGCTTTTGATTTTTGTGTTAAAAAATCTATTCATATCCACAAATTCTCTTTTATATCTGAAGCCAATTATTTCAGTAATGATTATCGGTGCGGTGAATAATAGAAGCCCGTAGCCAAGCTCATAAAACCCAGTTGGAATTAGGGAAAAATCTGTTATTAAATACCTTACTCTTATAAGGCTTTGAAAAATCTGCTGAAAATCCTCATCACTTCTTACCCAGAATAATAACCAACCAAACAGCGTAAACAAAAACATAACTGCAATTGATGTAACCTTACCCCACAAGGTACCAAGAAATTTTATCAAATAGGAATCCAGTGGCACTATTCGATAGAGTACGATAAGGGCTCCATGATAAATTCCCCATAATACAAAAAACTTTCCAGCTCCATGCCACAACCCCATTAAAAACATAGTAAGAATCCCATTAAACATATTCCGTATCCCCCTACACCTATTTCCCCCCAACGGTATGTAAACATAATCTCTAACCCATGATGAGAGAGTAATATGCCATCTTTGCCAAAAGTCGCGCGGGTTAAGAGCGAAATAGGGAGTTAAGAAATTTCTCTTAAGTTGAACTCCAAATAATTTGGCAGTCCCTCTAGCAATATCAGAATAGGCACTAAAGTCACAGTAAATTTGAAACGCAAACGCCATCACTAAAATAAATCCAACGCCAGGACTATTTATATTTTCCTTACTCCTGTCTACTAAATTCCCTAAATTATCAGCAAATACAATTTTCTTGAATAGCCCCCAGGAGATTAAGAAAAATGCGGACTCAGCAACTTTGCTGGTGACTTTTTTCTTAAGATTCTCAAGCTGAGGTAATAAATCGTGAGCCCTCAGAATGGGTCCTGCCACAAGATGAGGGAAAAAAGAAATAAAAGATAAGTAATTTATAAAACTATTCGTGGGTCTTAATTTTTTTCTATATACATCTATCGTGTAACTAACTGTTTCAAAAGTATAAAACGAGATTCCAACAGGAATTTCCATAGTGTGTTTAAATAATCTTAAATCTAAGACATAATTATTAAAACGAATTCCGTATAATACTTCTATTATCCAGTTCCAGTATTTAAAAAAAGCAAGTAATCCAAAACTAAAACAAAGGCTTAATATCAAAAGGACCCTTTTTTGAAGTAAGATATTGCCCTGCAGAGGATTTTCGGCCATTTCAAGTTTTAAATTAAGAGCTCCTAGCTTTTTTGAGACTAAAAAATCAACCGAAGACGCAAGAAACAACAGAACTCCCCACAAGGGGTTCCCCCACGCATAAAAAATATAGCTTGCGATGATAAGTATTATATTTCTGTATAATACTTTTTCATTCAGGTAATAAAGAACCAGCGTTAAAGGAAAAAACAAGAGTATGTAGTTAAATGATTGAAATTGCATGTACTCTCTATCGAAAGAAATTTTGCTTCCACAACAAAAGCTACCTACCTAACCTTAATAGGAGCAATAAACAAGGGCAGAAGTTATCTGAACTGAATCTCTTAAGCAACAGAAAAATGATCAGAATCCTCCCCAAAAAATTCGGTTTACTATACAACTCAGCAAGAATGCGTCTAGTTTTTTCCCGAAGAGAAAGTGAAAACTTCATTTAAAAAATAAGGCTTTCAAATTTTAATTAATTTTAAACTTTTTGTTGTTAGGGTGTGTGGAGGAGACATAAATCCGTATGTATCTTAAAATATACGTATAGCTTCAAAATAACAAAACATAAGGAGGATCAATGAAGAATTTTATATTAGTCACTGTTTCAAGCGTAGCATTTCTTGCAGCCGCCGGAGCAAATGCTCAGCAGGAATCAACCGCGCCAACTATGCCAGACCAAGCTATGGAGAAAACACCTCCAGCTGCCCCTATGCATAAAGAAATGGCTCATAAAAAAAGTCATAAGCATAAACACTATAAACATAAACATCATAAGCATCACGGCATGACGATGCATCCGACTCAAATTAAGGGGATTTATGTAACTTTTCCACCTGCTGATGAATGTGGGCGTCCGGTATGCACCCCTGCTTATTATTGGAGTAACCCTCAATGGTTCTATCAATATCATGGTGGATATTTCTGGTACCCCCGTGCTCACGGGAATTTGCTAACGGGCTATACGCCTTACTTCATTCATGGAAGATATTGGTACGCTAGCCGTATGCATCCTCATATGGTATACGTTGATAGAACACCTCTTGTTTATGTTCACCCTTATCCTCTTCATATGGCACACCCACGGGATGGGGTTGTCTATCCATTACAATCTGCACCAATGCAGCAAAAATGGGAATCTTCTCCCACCATCAAACCCGTAGAAGAGTACTAATTACAAAAGAGGGGGGCGTGTCCCCCTTTTTAAAGTTCTGAAAAATCATAAAATAAGGAGATAAAAATGACTCGTCGTTTGATTCCCGTTACACATCGCCACCTGGTCAGTGATCCTTTTAATTTCTTGCGACAAGAAATCGACCGACTTTTTGAAACAAGTACAACTGTGCAAGGCATCCAACCAGAATTTGAAGTTAGAGAAAGTAAAAATGGACTACAAGTAACGGCGGAGCTCCCAGGAATGTCCGAAAAAGATATCGATATTACGCTTACTGATGGGATTTTAACCATAAGTGGAGAAAAAAAGGCTGAGGACATTAAAGAAGGTGAAACTTACCATATTGCAGAAAGAAGCTATGGATCCTTTACCCGTTCTCTGAAGTTACCTTATGATCCTGATCAAAAGAAAATTTCAGCTTCTTTTAATGATGGGATTTTGAGTTTAAAAATTCCTCGTCCAGAAGCATCAAAGCCAAACATTCACAAAATATCAATTCAAAAGCCCTCATAAATCGTAAGGAGGAGAAAGTCATCTCCTCCTTATTTCAAAATATTTAATCGGATTCATTAGATTTCTTTGATAACCTTTAATCTATTTGTATGAAATCTTTTTCTTCTACTTGTGCCCAGCCTTGTTGGGAGGGAGATTGAAAAAGGAGGGGGTCATCTTTTTTATTCCACTCAGCATTGGCCAAAGAAAGGAACGTCCATGTCATCCCTATTAAAAAGGGTACAATCATGAGGAGAAAAAACTGTCTTTTCGTTAATGAAATTCTAGAAATGGATTTTGCTTTCATGGACGGCTTTCTTTTAAAAGATGAAGAGATAATTTAACTATATCAAGGGAGATTAAATTCTTGGTTAAGACTTCCTTCTTAAATTATTAATTTTCATTTTTATTATTCTTGAAACCGCCTTAAAAAAAGATGTAATGTAGCGGCACTCTCACAAAAAGGAAGTTCATGTCTTTGCGTATTGGTGAAGTGAAGTTAGAAAATCGCATTATTTTGGCTCCCATGTCGGGCGTCACCGATACCCCTTTTCGTCGGCTTGTTAAACGGCGTGGTGTAGGTCTCGTGATTTCCGAAATGATCGCAAGTCAGGCTATGATACGACACACACGACAATCTTTACGCATGTCTGAGCATACGCCAGAAGAATACCCCATGGCTGTTCAACTCGCCGGATGTGAGCCTGATGTCATGGCCGAAGCCGCTAAATTAAATCTAGACCGAGGCGCGGCCATTATCGATATTAATATGGGATGTCCCGTAAAAAAGGTTGTTAACGGTCATGCGGGATCTGCCCTCATGCGGGATGAAAAACATGCGGCTAAACTCATTGAAGCCACCGTCAAAGCCGTTACCATTCCTGTAACACTTAAAATGCGTACGGGTTGGGATGACCAAAATCGTAACGCTCCCTCTCTTGCAAAAATTGCAGAAGACTGCGGTATTAAAATGATTACGATCCATGGGAGAACACGTTGCCAACTTTATAATGGGAAATCTGATTGGCTTTTTATTCAAAAGGTTAAAGAAAAAGTGAATATTCCCGTGATTGGTAATGGGGATGTCGTAACAGTTGAAGACGCCCAAAACTTATTATCGACATCAGGCGCAGATGGGGTCATGATTGGGCGAGGAAGCTATGGTCGACCTTGGTTTCTGCACCAAGTCAACCATTTTCTTAAAACAGGAGAAAAATTACCCGACCCTTGCCTCGAGGAACAAAAAGATCTTGTTTTGGGACATTTTGAGGATATGCTCACCCATTATGGTGAATATACAGGGCTTTTAATGGCACGAAAACATATCGGGTGGTACAGTAAAGGATTAACCGATTCAGCCGAATTTCGAGTAGCTATTAATCAAACTACTTCTGTTAAAGAAATTCAAAATCTTATAAATACTTTTTATAATAAAAATTTGGAAAGATGTTTATGAATGATTTTAATACCCAACTTTATACGCTTGGACTTCAGCAAGTTATCGAACGATATTTAAAACATTATTTCGATCTTCATGGGGATATTTTACCGATGGAAGGACTTTACTCCTGTTTACTAAAAGAAGTTGAGTGCGCTTTAATTAAGGAAACCTTAAGACGCTTGAAGGGCAATCAAGTTCAAGTTGCGAAGCTTCTCGGCATTGATCGAAATACTCTCAGACGTAAAATGCAGAACCTTAATATCACACCTAAGACCCTTTGATATGATAATTGCTGAAGTTTATGACCGCCTAAAAAAATGGGCGCATCGACATAATATAGAACGCAAATTTCTTGTATTCCTCGTTTTAGGCTCAACTCTTTCTGTTATTGCCACTTATGTCATGCTTACGAAAGCGCCCCCTTTTATAAAAAATCGTAGATTTCTTATTTTTCTTTTAAGCCTTGACTTCGTCTTTTTAATGACCCTTGCGGCTACCGTCGCCAAATATGTAGCTGCACTGTGGGCAGAACGGAAAAGTGATCAAGCTGGCTCTAAGCTTCATAGCCGAATTGTGGCTATTTTTAGCTTATTAGCTATCGCTCCCACCATACTCATTGCAGCCTTTTCCGCTATTTTCTTTAACATCGTCATTCAAAGTTGGTTTAATCAGCGCGTGGAAACGGCTATTGGTGAGTCTATTGCCATTGCTGGGGCTTATTTAGGGGAACATCAAAAAGTTATTAGCACAAACGCTCAAGCCATGGCTGCAGAACTTGCGCCTCTCGTTCAACAGACCTCTTTTGAAGCGGGAGAGTTGAACCAAAAATTAACAGATCAAACAAAGTTACGGGCCCTTGATGAGGCCATTGTTTTTAATGACAAAATGAAGGTATTAGGACGCTCTCAATTTTCTTTTTCTTTAGATTTTGAAGCCATTCCAGGAAACGACTTAGAATATGCAAAAACAGCCCCCGTCATCCATACCAATGAAGAAAATGACAGAGTAAGGGCTCTTGTGGCTATAGACCCTACAACGAACACCTATTTGCTCGTGGGAAGACGTGTTTCTCCAACCGTTCTCAGCCGCATTGAAAATGCGTCAACAGCCGCTCGAGAATACGCCCGCCTTGAATCTGAAGGGTCAAGCATAGCTTTGAAATTTGCAGGAATTTTTGTCGGTATTGCTATTCTATTGCTGTTAGCTGCTGTTTTGGGAGGCCTTCTTTTTGCTAACAAACTTGCAAGACCTATTCGACATTTGATTCAAGCTTCTAACGAGGTCTGTAAGGGTAACCTTGCTGTTCGTATTACGGAAGAAAAAGAATCGGAGGAGCTTTCATCACTGACCTCTGCTTTTAATCGTATGACAGCCCAACTTGAATCTCAAAGAGATGAGCTGATGATCGCTAATGAGGAGCTCGATGAACGACGTCGCTTTACAGAAGCCGTCCTCGCTGGCGTTTCAGCAGGGGTTATCGGGTTAGATGCGCAGACAAAAATTCATTTATCCAACCAATCAGCTGATAAGCTTCTGGGGATCGATTTAACACCTCAGAAGGGAGAAAAACTTGTAGAAGTTATTCCCGAGATAGCGCCCCTCTTTCAAGATCTCAAGGAAAGCAAAACAGATTTTATCGCAAAGCAAATAACCCTCACACGAGAGGGACATGGATATACACTTTTAGTTCGTCTTTCCCTTAATCGAATGGGTCATAAACTTATAGGTTATGTAGTCACCTTTGACGACATTACTCAATTACAAGCCGCTCAGCGAAAAGCCGCTTGGGCAGATGTCGCTCGACGTATTGCCCATGAAATTAAAAACCCTTTGACACCCATTCAACTTTCAGCCGAACGATTGAAAAGACGTTATACAAAACAAATCACCCACGATCTCGAGACGTTTCAAAATTGTGTGGATACAATTATTCGACAAGTAGGACATATTGGGCAAATGGTAGGAGAATTCTCATCCTTTGCCCGTATGCCTGCACCTCATATTAAACCTGAGGATATGATACAAATCTGCAAAGAAGAAATTTTTCTTCAACAACACGGCCACCCCGAAATCAAGATCGAGTTTTCCTCACCTCATGATTCTTTATTTTTTCCTTGTGATCGGGCACAAATGGGGCAGGTCCTTACTAACCTTATTCAAAATGCCATTAAAGCCATTGAATCAAAAGGTGCCTCTCAGAACTTCATCCAGATAAGCTTGAAGAATGAAGAAGAAAAAGTTATTTTGAGAGTTACAGACAATGGAATTGGTTTGCCTCTCGGCGAACGCGAGCGTTTAACCGAACCTTATGTAACTTTTCATGATAAAGGAACAGGACTAGGGCTTGCGATTGTCAAAAAAATCATAGAAGATCATGGAGGGAGCTTGAGTTTTCATGACTACCCGGGAGGAGGGGCAATTGTTCAAATTTCGTTTACTTACGCCACAATGTACCAACAGGTTCGAGCTTAAGGAAATTCAGAATGAATCAAGATATTCTAATTGTAGATGATGAACCTGATATAAGGGACCTTGTCGCTGGAATTCTCACCGATGAGGGATTTACCTGCCGTGTCGCTGCCACCGGAGAAAAAGCTCTTGAGGAAATTTCTATACGGCAACCACATCTTTTAATTCTTGATGTCTGGCTTGGAGATCCTAAATATGATGGATTGAAGATCTTAGAGCTTATAAAAAAAACGAATACGGATCTCTCTATTGTAATGATTAGCGGTCATGGTACCGTCGAGACGGCCGTTAATGCCATTAAATTGGGTGCTTATGATTTTATCGAAAAGCCCTTTAAAACAGATCGACTTTTACTGGTTGTCGCGCGTGCTTTGGAAGCCGCTCATTTACGTAGAGAAAATCGTTATCTTAAGAAAGAGATAACCCCCCCTCAAATGATAGGACGATCTCTTGCCATACAAACCGTTCGTAAGACCATCGAAAAAGTCGCCCCAACCAATAGTCGGGTCTTAATGATCGGACCTGCAGGCGTTGGGAAAGAACTTGCCGCACGTGAACTTCATTCTATTTCTAAACGGGCGTCGGGCCCTTTCCTGGTCTTCCATTGTAGAGCAGACTCTGAAAAATCTATAGAAAATCATCTTTTTGGGCTAGAAGCCACAGCTCATTCCTCTCGAAAAATCGGTGCATTAGAGCAAGCTCATGGAGGAACTCTTCTGCTGGACGAAGTAACAGAACTGCCGCTTGACGTCCAAGCAAAACTAGTTCGTTTTTTACATGAGCAAGCTTTTAAACGAGTGGGAGGAAATCTTAAAGTTGCTGTAGATGTGCGAATCCTCGCGACTTCACAACACGACATAAAAGCGGCAATAGACGCGGGATCTTTTCGTGAAGATCTCTATTATCGCCTAAATGTCATTACACTTCATTTACCCCCTTTAAAAGATCACTCGGAGGACATACCTGATCTTGTCTCTTACTTTGTAGAACAGCTTGCTCAGCAAGCAGGGGTTGCCAAACGTCAGTTTTCCGAATCAACTCTCGCTTTGATGAAAACTTACGATTGGCCAGGTAATGTTTATGAGCTCCGAAATGTGGTCGAAAGAGCCTTAATTATAACGCCAGCAGCGAATGATATGCTTGTGGAGTCAGACGAATTGCCGCCGAAAGTACGAGGGGAAGAGCTTTCTGCTCTCTCTTCACAAAACTCACCGGATTTTCTCTCTATGTCCTTAAGAGAAGCTCGAGAATATTTTGAACGAGAATACCTTTTAGCCCAGGTGCAAAAATTTTCAGGTAATATTTCAAAAACAGCAAATTTTATTGGGATGGAGCGCTCCGCACTCCACCGAAAACTTCGTCAACTTCAGGTGGAGCGAAGAAGATAAGGATAAAAAGCGTCCTCATCCCCGTTTTAAACAAGAACCTTTTTATATTTGAAAGCATATCCTTAGGGTCATTAGGTTCTGTTCTCTTATTGCTGAGTCGACGGATGGGTAGAAGTTGCTGTGTGACGTCCTATTTCTTTAGCTTTTAATTCTTCAAGATTCTTTTTTAGGCGTTCATTCTCTTCTTGAAGGCTGTTATTGTCTTCTCCCATAGCGGTTTGAGAGTGATATTGCAAATTTTTTTCATATAACTCGCGATACTTCTTTTCTAATTCTAATTCTTTCTTTTCTAAATTTTTTTCTTCTGTTCTCAAATTTTTATTTTTCTCCTTCAGATACTCTTGCCTTTCCACTATTTGCTCCTGATCTCCCAACTGCTGGTGCAACATGAACTGATTGCAGTGTAGCTGCCACCCGAGGCCTCGTGCGTAAACTGAAAGATAATTTTTTTCGCCCTCAATTTGTGCTATAGTTTGCTGAGAGTGGAACAACTGTTTGCATAATAGCTCATTTTGTGCCGCAAGCGTAAGTTCTGATAAGTATGGATGGGATGATCCTGAGTTACTAACTATCTTACCTACCCTATGATTACTTACAACAGCTGATTTTCTTCCTGCTTCCAGATTGTCCAAATTTTGAGAAAGAGAAGCCATTTCCGGGAGAAGGGAAGTTTTCTGTTGAAAAGGCATCTCTCTCTTCTTCTGGCCATTCGAAGGAGTTTCTTCTGACGCCGGCCTCAGTATTTTTTGACCTGTTGAAAGTGGCGATTGGGCTTGAAAATGAGTATCTTGAACCTCTTCTTTTACCTCTGCTGCTTGAGAAAGAATAACTCTCTCGATAGACTCACCCTGAATAATTCCTTCGAATTTTGAGGCCGGGTGGTCTTCTCCGGTGGAAGAAGAGTTTTCTCCATTGACGTCATTGTGGGAAGAGACCAATGGCATCTCTGTTGTGGTATTGCCGTTGCTGATATCAGGAGAGGGGATCTCTTTTTCTGAAGGTAGAATTTCTAGCATACCCTTGTCTGTTTCAGAGGTTGTTTCTTGTATCGTAAGAGCGAAGCGTGCTCTTCGTCTCGCCTTTTTTTCTTTTCTTTTTTGGTTTTTTGTTTTTTTCGAGGGGGGGGTCGATTTTTCAATAACTATAGTCTTTTGAGATTTGCTCTCGGGTTGCCTCGATGTTTCCTCATTTTTCGGGAGTGATGATTTAATCTTCTTATTTTTTCTTGAAGCAGGTGGTTTAGGAGAGTTCTTTTTTTGTGGACCCTGCGTTCGAGGTGCCTCCAAAAACTTCATAATTTCTTTAATAGATAAGTTATTTACAGAGTTGGATTCGGTGAGGACTGAGTTTTCCTGCTCTTTCTCTTTTTTTGCAAGGATGGTTTCTTTATGAGTTTTTAGTTTTATTTCTTTTTTTTCATTTCTTTCTACGGAATTCACGACATCTTTAAAAGTAGTTATGAGATTTCTATTCGAATTTTTCCTAAGTCGCTGCTGCGGTTTTACACGAAGTTGTGAATCTATAAGATCAAACTCAGGAGCCCAGTTGAATTTTATCCTTTTCTCCACTTGTTGGGGTTGAAGTTCCCTTTCTAAACTTAAAAGATGATGAAGGCCGTATAGATAATATGTTAATTTTTCCTTCGGCAACTCTTCCAAAGGAAGGGAGTCTTTATTTTTTAAAAACGCTTTGAGCTTTTGCAAGAAAGAAGAACTGGATTTGGGAAAAGGATTTTCCGTTAGGTTAACCTTATCCATTTTTTTAAAGGTCTTATCCCATTTTTTATAATCTTTATAAATTTTGGGCAAGGACTCCTGAATCTTTTGTCTCTCAAGGTTCGATTTCGCAGAAACAGTCAACGAATTATTTTCAATCATCACCTTATACGTTGCAAAATTTGTAAGCAGTTTATGCGTCACAGAAGCTTTACGCAGTAATTCAAGCATCGAATTTTGGATTGCTTCAGCCTTGTCTAAGAAAGAAGGAGGTTCTTTTCTTTCATATAAGAATATATCCTCTTGATCATTCTTACGTATCGAAGGGTTTCTCTCATCCACCTCTAACATTGGGAGAAGAGTCTTAAAAAATTCTTCTTGCGGCGTCGAATCATTCCATGTGGTGAAAGTTTGCCCTGCCAGATGCAGTTTCCAATGCAATTCCTTCTTAAGATCCTGATAGCAATCAAAAAGGTCTTGGATATACGATTGCTGACTCTCAAAAGGCTCTGCCATTATCGTTTGGTGCTTCTCCTTAAGGTCTTTAAAGCGTTGACTAAGTTTCGTTATCCTTGTTGTTAGAATAATTTCTTCCTTAAATAAGCGAGATGTAGAGGGTGATCCACCCTTCTTAGCCCCATAGACTTTCCCCGCACTCAGAAGCATTAAAATAAGAAGAGAGGAGAAGAATTTATCCATGTGCCTGTTACCCATTTCCTATAAAAATTACTTTTCGCGCTCTCCATAAAGCCAAAGGAAGAGGATTGTCAACTTATTTCAATAGGTTAAGTAAAAACTATCTTAAATATGAAGGGCTCTTTAATACAATGAACATTAAGAAAATCTTAACCTCACCACGCGCAAACTACATTGATTACAATTTTATCTATTTAAGAAAAAAATGCCAGAAAATGAAGAAAAAAAAGATATGACCAACGCATGGGGGACCTTTCTTGAAACTTTTCAGGAACAAAACCAGCGCCTAGCAAAAACGTATTTTGAAGGGATGCAAAATCATTTTCCCTTTCCACCCACCTTAATGGGGGATATCTTTTTAAAGACAGGACGCGCCCTTCTCGAAAATCCCTCTTACCTTCTTCAGGCGCAAGCCAATCTTTTGGAAGAGGTCAACACTCTATGGCAAAAAATGCTTTCAGCTGAGCAAGAGACGTTTTCTGAACCCTCTTCAGATAAGCGCTTTCATCATGAAGCGTGGAAAACTGTTCCTTATTTTTCTTTTATAAAAGAATACTACATAATTACCTCGGGATGGTTGGAGACTCTGGTCTCTGAGGTGAATGGGCTTGATGACCCCACTCGTCAAAAACTTCAATTTTTCACCAAGCAACTTGTGAATGCGGTTTCTCCCACTAATTTTCCCTTCACAAATCCTGAAGTGCTTGAAGAACTCGTCAAAACGCAAGGCGTCTCCCTCCAAAAAGGATTTGAGACCCTTCTTCAAGATATCGAATCGGGAAGTTGGATGAAGATGACTGATCCTTCCGCTTTTGAACTGGGGAAAACAATCGCCTCCACAAAAGGGGAAGTCATTTTTCGCAATGATCTTTTTGAGCTTATCCACTATACACCCAAAACAAATAAACAATACGCTATCCCCCTTTTGATCATTCCTCCTTGGATTAATAAATTTTACATTTTTGATTTAAGCCCCAGCAATTCCTATGTTAAATGGATGCTTGAACAGGGATATAATGTTTTTATCATTTCCTGGATAAACCCAGGACCTGAACATGCCTCGAAAACCTTTGAAGACTACCTTCTCGAAGGGACTTACCGCGCTTCAGATTTTGTCTGTTCACTGACAGAAAGCTCTTCTTTGCACGCGGTGGGTTATTGCGTAGGCGGGAATATGTTAACTGCTTTGAGTGCTTATCTCGCCAAAACGCAAGCTTCCTTTTCGTTTCAATCCCTCACTTTACTCGCTACCATATTTGATTTCACAAAAGTGGGAGACTTAAAGGTTTTTATGGACGAAGAGACGCTTCAGTCCATGGAAAAAAATCTAGCTGATAAAGGGTTTTTAGAAGCGAACACCTTGAAATCGATTTTCAGCTTCTTGCGACCCAATGAGCTTCTTTGGTCCTTTTTCATTAAGAACTATCTTTTAGGTCAAATTCCTCCAGCCTTTGATTTTCTTTATTGGAACGCCGATTCCATACGCCTTCCTGCCAATCTCCATAGCTTCACCTTACGTAAATGCTTTCAAGAAAACCTTCTGATGAAACCTGGGGGAATTAAAATCAACGGCATTCCCCTTGATTTGAGAGAGATTACAACCCCGACTTTTCTTTTAGCGACGTTAGAAGATCACATTTGCCCTTGGAAAAGTTGTTATCCAGCCGTAAATTGTTTAAAAGGCCCCTTAGAATTTGTCTTGGCTGGATCTGGTCACGTTGCGGGCGTTATGAATCCCCCTTCAAAAAATAAATATTATTACTTTACAAATCCCCTTCTTTCACTTCAAGCAGAAACCTGGTTCGATACGGCTACAAAAAATGAAGGATCTTGGTGGATACAATGGGAGAAGTGGCTTCGCCCCTTAAGTGGCAAAAAAATCCTGCCGCCCTCCCCCTATCCTTCTTTAGAACCCGCGCCTGGTTCTTATGTCAAAGAAAAATAAAGTTATCAGGCAAGCCATTTTTCGAAAGATCTATGTTTTAGATTAAATCTATTATTGGACACATAGGGCCTCTTTTTTTCTTAGGTTGGCTAGAATAATATCATTCTAGAACATGAATAGTATTGACAAATTTATCCTCATCCCCTAAATAACTCCCCACATTTATTGAGAGTTTTATCCCAAAAAGATGAATAATCTTTCTTTTTTGACCCATTTAAAAACCAATGGACCTCTGGGAAGTAAGGATCAATTTCATGTCTTCCTTATTTTTTTTATAGCGATATACGTTGTTGAATTGTTTGTTTTTTGGCCTGGAGTTATTAGGCCTGATAGCCTTACACAATTACAGCAAGCTCAAACAGGCGTCTTCAGTGATCATCACCCTCCTATTATGGCTCTTTATTGGGGTTTTTTGAATTCTATATATCCTGGGCCAGGATTGATGTTCTTAACACACATGTCTCTCCTTTTTGGGGCAACTCTCCTTTTTGCTTCTTTTTTTAAAGATTCTCGTTGGTGTTGGTTTTATCTTTTTATTCCTATTTGGCCTCAAATATCTTTTTATTCTTCCTTTGTTTTAAAGGATGTTGGGTTTACGTTTTCTTTCCTTTTTGTATGTAGCATTCTTACTTTTTACTCCCTTCATCAAAAAAAACTTCCCATAAGACTTGCATTGCCCATTTGTGGGTTATTGTTTTATGGAACTGCTGTTAAGTTTCAAGCCGCTTTTGTTCTGCCGTGTTTATCTCTTTGGCTAGCCTATAGCTTAAACGCGTATCGTTTCTCTTTTACAGTTCTTTTTCAAAGCCTGCTCTTTTTTTGTCTTCTTTTGGGATCCGTACAATTCTTTAATCATCACATGACACACAAAAAAGATCATTCATGGCAATTTGTGAAGCTCTACGACCTCGCAGGAATAAGTCTCAAGAAAAATGAGGATCTTTTCCCTGATTTTGTAAAAAACAAACCCTTCTTTTCTATGACCGCATTAGCAAGGAAATTTAATTCACAAAGGGTGGACGAACTTGTTTTCGATGCAGAGCCCCTCCTCATCAAAGGAAAAACCGAACAGCAAAGAAATAGCTTATGGTATACGTGGTTAGAAGCTATTCAAAACTATCCTGGATCTTATTTTCTTCATCGATGGGAGCTTTTTCAACATTTGCTTCGCAAATCTCCCATTAAAAGTATGTCTGAAATTGCAAGTCACCAAGAATTTATCCCTTCTCTCATTAGGGATATTTTGCTGAGATGTGAAGCCCATGGGTTAACTGTTTTTTTTAAGACCATAACATCTTTTGGATTTTATTTACCCTTTATGATGCTCTATTTGGTATTAGGGCTGGTTTGCATAAAAAGAGATCCGTATGCTATTCCTCTTGTCTTTTTGAATTCAACAGGATTAACCCTTCTTCTGGTTTTATTTGTTTTTTCAATGGCCTCTGATGTACGTTATATTTATTTAACGATGTGTTGCTTTCATTTTTCTCACCCTTTTTTCTTTAAAACGTTTAAGAATTTTATAGAGAAAGACCAAATCTATTGGATTTTCAAAAAGAGGAAAATTACCACAGCTTAAATGTGATAAAGTAAAAGCCATCCCCTCTAGCTTTTAGATCGTTTTTTTTCTAAACTCCCCCTCATCAAGAAAAGAGAGTCATATGGCAAAAGCCGTCGTATTATGTATTTTAGATGGATGGGGACACCGGCAAAACGGCTCTGATAATGCTATCGTGCAAGCCCAAACACCCCATTGGGACGCTCTAACCGCAAGCTCCCCTCACACCCTTTTAGAAGCTTCTGAAGGCGATGTGGGTCTCCCCAAAGGTCAAATGGGGAATTCTGAAGTGGGCCATATGAACATAGGCGCAGGCCGCATCATTCTTCAAGACCTTCCTCGTATTGATGAAGCGATAAAACATCATACTCTTGAAGATTTGTCTCCTTTAAAAGACTTTATCAAAGCTCTTAAAAAAACAGGAGGAACATGTCACCTTCTTGGCTTATTATCTGCAGGCGGCGTTCATTCTCACGAGCACCATATTAAAACACTTGCAACTCTGCTCGCAACTCGGGGGATTCCTGTTGCGCTCCATGCCTTTTTAGATGGTAGAGATACGCCTCCGAAAAGTGCGGAAGGATACCTTTCTTCCTTTTTAACTTTCATTAAGGAGCAGCCAGGTATTACGCTCGCAACGATAGGGGGGCGCTATTATGGAATGGATCGAGATAAAAGATGGGATCGAATTGAAAAAGCTTATGAGACAATCATTAACGGAATACCTGTTATAGAAAATCCCTTTTCCTACCTTCATCGAAATTACGACGCTCACGTCACCGATGAATTTATATTGCCAACAGCTATTAAACCTTATGCGGGAATGAAAGAGGGCGATGGACTCTTGATGGCTAATTTTAGAGCCGATCGTGTACGCCAACTTCTTATGGCTCTTTTAGATCCCCATTTCCAAGATTTTAAAAGATCGCGGCAAATTCCTTTCTCAACAGCGTTAGGTTTGACAGACTATTCTCAAACCCTTAATACGTGGATGAAGACCCTTTTTCCGCCTGAGTCTCCCCATGATGTTTTAGGAGAAATCATTGCGCATCACGGCCTAAAGCAATTGCGCATCGCCGAGACGGAAAAATATGCTCACGTTACTTTTTTCTTTAACGGAGGACGTGAAGACGTTTTCCCGGGAGAGGACCGTATTCTTATTCCTTCTCCCCCTGTGGCCACCTATGATCTTAAGCCAGAAATGTCCGCCTATGAGCTTACAGATCGTTTAATAGACTCTATTGAGAGTAGAAAATATGCTCTTATCGTGGTCAATTATGCCAATGCGGATATGGTCGGTCATACGGGAAATTTTGAAGCAGCAACGAAAGCCGTTGAAGCGGTGGATACGTGTTTGGAACGCATAAAGAAGGCTGTTGAAAAAACAGACACCTGCCTTCTGATCACTGCGGACCACGGAAATGCGGAAGTGATGTATGAGGAAGCCCTAAATTCACCCCATACAGCCCATACCCTAAATCCTGTCCCCTTCATTATGTTTAATGGACCACCAGCTTTCCTTCATCCTGGAAAGCTTTCTGATATTGCCCCCACTGTCTTACAAATTTTGGGTTTTTCCCCCTCTCCCTTAATGACGGGCTCTTCTCTTTTGGAGATAAAGTATGGATAAGGGGTTTTTATTTTTCTTATTTCTTCTGTGGAGGTCCTCTTTATTGGCTGAAAATAGTCATCAGGACCTCACCGATATTCAGACCGGTCTTTCCCAAAAGCAACAACAGCTTTTAGGAGAAACAGCTCACTTTGAAAAAAACCTCCATGATCTCTCTCTCCTCTATAAAGAGAAGAAGACGTACATGACGCGCACGCGAGATGAAATTGCAAAGAAGCTCCTTCTTTTAAATCGCCTGGGGCGTATCCCCCCTTTGCGCACGTTGGTGGACCCTACCATTGGGCAGAATGCAGTACGAAGTATTATCTTGGTTCGAGCTTTTATAAATTCTCTTAAACATCAAATGCAACGAGCTCAGGCTGAAATAAATGAAATCTCAATTTTTTCTAAAGAAATTGAGGAAAAGGCCCAATCTCATACGCAACTTCTTCAGCTTATTGAACGTCACCAAACCCAACTGACGGATTTAAAAAACCAAAAGATCGAAGATGTTAAAATGAATGAGTTAGAGCGCCTCTCAAAGGAAGACGATGTTAATACTATATTGGCTGAAAGTCGAGCAACTCTTTCCAAAAAAGAACGGGCCGCAACCCGCGCAGCCGCAGACAAAGGATTGCCTTTTCGTTGGCTTGAACGCCCTGTTGTGGGTAGAATTATTAAAAATGTCGTTCTTCAAAAAAAATTTAATCCCAATGGCCAAGGAATAATATTCGAAACGAAAAAAAATGCAGAAGTCCTTTCTCCCTCTGAAGGAGTAGTAGCTTATAAAGGCCTTTTTCAATCTCAAGGAGAAATTTTGATCTTAACCCATGGGAAAGATGTTTATACGGTTTTGATGGGGATACATAAAATTAATGCAGGTGTCGGCCAAAAGGTATATGCTGGTGAAAAGTTAGGAACGATGGCAGGGTATGGGGAAAAACCCCCCATGCTATATCTAGAATTAAGGCAACAGGGAAAAGTTATTGACCCTCTACCATACCTTGCTGAGTAAACATGGAGTTACAATGACCACAAGAGTATTTGGATTATTGGGTATGATTTCTTTTTCGGCCATTGTCGTCGCCAGTTTTTATTCGACAGCTTACCCAAAAGAAGATGTCAAAACCTCCTCTTCTACAAAAACATCTTCCCCGTCTTCTCAACTTGATTCCCACATGTTTGATACCATCCTTGATCGCATTAAAGAAGATTATGTGGAAGAAATCACCGATGAAAAGCTTTTAGCAGGTGCTCTCAATGGCATGCTCACTGCGCTTGACCCCCATTCTGCTTATCTTGATCCTAAAACCTATGATGAATTGAAAATCAAAACCAAAGGCGAATTTGGTGGTTTAGGAATGGAAGTCACTATGGAAAATAGCTTGGTTAAAATTATATCGCCCATTGATGATACTCCTGCTCAAATAGCGGGGCTTCAAGCCGGAGACCTCATTGTTGCTATTGATAAAAAACCCATTACAGGCATGACCTTAACCGAAGCTGTAGAATTGCTTCGAGGAGCGCCAGGAACTCAAGTTCGGCTTCATATTAAGCGTGAAGGGAAGGACGTTTTCGAAAAAACCCTGACCCGAGCCATCATCCATGTGAAGGCTGTTAAATGGCGAACAGAGGGAAACATCGGTTATATGCGAATCGCCACTTTTAATGAAACGACGGTACCTCTTTTAAAAGAAGCCATGGCGGACATTAAAAAGAAGCTCGGTCCAAAACTCGAAGGTCTCATCATTGATGTGCGAAACGATCCTGGTGGGCTTTTAGAGGCAGCTATTGGGGCGTCTAACCTATTCCTTACCAAAGGAGAAGAAATTGTTTCAACCCGCGGCCGCACGAAAGAAATGGATTCACGCGCTTATGCCGATTCTACGGATATTTCTGCAGGTATTCCTATTGTCGTTTTGATTAATGGTGGATCGGCTTCAGCTTCGGAAATTTTAGCGGGAGCAATCCAAGACAATCATCGAGGTTTAGTAGTGGGAACAAAGTCCTTTGGAAAAGGCTCTGTGCAAGTTGTTTTACCGCTTACAAATGGAGGAGCCATTACTCTTACCACAGCACGGTATTACACCCCTTCTGGTCGTTCTATTCAAGCCAAGGGCATTGAACCTGATATTGTCATTGAACAAATTCAAACGAAGCTTGAAAAAGTTGATGAAACCGATTTCCTTCATGAGAAAGATTTTGTAGGCGCACTTGACACTGTCCAGGAGAATAAGTCTTCTTCTAATAAAGTAAAGGAGGAGGGACAGATAAAACAGCAAGAGACTGAACCAGTCGATAGTGAAATGAAAAAGAAGAAAAATGAAATTGAAGATTACCAACTTATGCGTGCCATTGATATTGTGCGCACAATGGTTCTCACCCAAGAATATAATACGCACTCCCCAAAAAAAGAATAGGGGTATCCTATTTAAGAAACAAAGAAGTAAGATTTTATGCATTTATTTAAAGATGAATTCGGAGATCCATTATACCGTCCCGCTGTTGGGATGATGCTTCTTAATGCGGAAAATAAAATTTTTGTCGGACAGCGCATAGATAGTAAAGACGCGGCTTGGCAAATGCCCCAAGGAGGCATTGGCCCCACTGAAGATACGGATCAAGCAATGCTTCGCGAGCTTCAAGAAGAGATAGGAACGCGAAACGTCGAAATTATTGTTAAGTCTAAAACTTGGTATAAATATGACTTGCCTCCCGAGCTTGCTGGACGGCTCTGGAAAGGAAAATTTAAAGGTCAAAAACAAATTTGGTACGCCTTGCGCTTTCGCGGCAAAGACAAAGATATCAATATCCACACCTATCATCCCGAATTTAGGGCTTGGAAGTGGATCGATAAAAGCGAACTTTTGGATTTAATTATTCCTTTCAAACGAGATCTTTATGCTCATGTCCTTAATGATTTATGGGACTATATTTTAAAACATACATAGAATTTATGTAAGATAAAAAGCTATTTTCGTGTAAATCATTTAAACTAAAAAATCCCCGAGAATTTTTTGTACCTCTTAAACACGTCTCTTGTGAAAAAATAATTTTTGTGGCTAAATTAAAGAATGGAGGCCTATAAAAGTTTGCTAAAAAATATCGCTCTACTTTTATTTGTAGGTGCAATACCTTCTCTTTGTTGGGCAAGTGGACTGTTTACAAGCTTTTCTTGGGCAACCTGTTTCCTCTTAGCCGCAGGTTTTTTTTCTGTTCTTTGGATAAGAGCCCGGAGTTCATCTCAATTCTTTCAACAACTTCTTCTGAGTCGTGGCGACATATGGGCTATATGTGAAGGAAATCAAATAGTTGAGAAATCTCCCTTATTTCCTGTGGACTCTCTTCATTCTCTTAAAAGTTTCTTTCACCCGAATTCTCAACCTCGAGCTGACGCCGCTATCCATGGACTCATTCATAAAAATTTGCCATTTTTAATGAGAGTTGAAACAGCGAAAGAGCACGCAACCTATACTTTTCAAGGTGAGTCTTTCAATGAAAAATTTGTTTTTTGGCTCAAGGACATTACAGATGTGGCTCGTCAAGAGCGTCTTCATATGGAAATTTTTCAAAAAAATGAAACTCTTCTTACCAATTTACAAGCCACATTGAACGCACTTCCGATTTTACTTTGGCATCGAGACGAACATCAAAAAATAAATTACTGCAATCTTGCCTATTCAAAAGCTGTTCAAGCTCTTCCTCAAAAAGTTTATGAAGAAGATATTGAGCTTCTTCAATCCCGTTCTCCAAAAATCCACGCTCGCAAAGCTGTACACACTGGTGAGTGTCAAGGTTTTGAAAGTGCCGTAATTATCGATGGAGATATGCGGTATTTTCAAATCTGGGAAATTCCCGACCTCCAAAATCAGGGCACGACCTTGGGTGTAGCTTATGATATAACAGAACTTCATACGGCCCGAACAGAAATCAAACGTCTTATAAATGCGCAAGATGAGGTCCTTACTCACCTTTCAACAGCTATTTCCGTTTATGACGCTGAAGGAACTCTTCAATATTATAATCAAGCTTATATAAATTTGCATAGTTACGATGAAGAATTTCTTCAAACCCACCCTCGTCTTGACGAAGTGCTCGAAGACCTAAGAAGCCGACGCCAACTTCCTGAATATGCCGATTTTCCGGCTTTTAAGAAAGAACGCCTTCTAGACCTCAAAGAACAAGTAGAACCCAAAGAAGAGCTTATGCATTTGCCTGATGAGAGAACGTTGCGTATCTTTAGTGCTCCTCATCCAATGGGAGGACTTTTATTTATATTGGAAGACGTAACAGATTATCTAGCTCTTGAGGGGAAAAACAAAACACTTTTAGATGCCTATCAGGCGACTCTTGATAACCTTTTTGAGGGTGTTATTGTCATAGGAAGTGATAATCGTCTTAAAATTTTCAATCCTAGCTTTGTTCGGCTATGGAATTTTGACGAAGAAGAAATTAAATCTGATCAGCATCTCACCGTGATCGTGGAGAAATTAAAAGATCATTTTGATTATGAAGACAATTGGGAATCCTATAAAGCGCAACTGATCGAAAATATCACAAATCGATCTCCTAAAACAGGTCAACTCAAACGGAAAGACGGGATTGTTATTAACTTTAGATATGTGCCTCTCCCTAACGGCGATTATCTTTTAAGCTATACAGATGCAACGGATCCGTCTCGGATTCAAAAAGCTCTTCAAGAAAGAAAAGAGGCTTTAGAAACAGCTGACCGAATTAAATCTGAATTTATTTCAAATATTTCCTATGAACTTAGAGCCCCTCTCAATACAATTATTGAATTTACACAGATTCTTTCTCATCAATATATTGGGAAACTCAATGAACAACAGACGAATTATATAAATGGTGTTTTAGACTCTTCAACAAAACTTTTTCATCTGATAAACGACATCCTTGATCTCGCCTCTATAGAAGGAGGGCATCTGACTCTGCAACTTCGTAGTATTCATATACCTACGTTATTAGAAGAAATTAAAAAACTTATCTCTGAAAAGCTAAAAACTCACAAACAACGTCTTGTCCTTAAATGTGATAGCTCTCTACACGAATGGGTTGTTGATGAAATACGGCTTAGACAAGCTCTCTTCATTCTCTTAAATAACGTCATCCAGTTTACGCCCGCTGAAGGGATCATCTCTCTTGAAGCAGTAAGTAAAGGTGAAGTCCTCGAAATTTCGATCGCGGTTAGGGAAGAAAACTTTGCCCTCAAAGAGCAAATACATCTTATTGAAAAGTTAGAGTCCGGCAAGCACGACCTACAAACAAGTGTAGGCCTGGGACTTTCTCTCGTAAACCGTCTCATTGAACTTCATGAAGGTCATATCCATGTGTTTTCAGAATCCTCTAAAGGAACCAAAATCACCTGCTTTTTGCCTCAAATCTCACAAAAAAACCACATTAAAAAAACCCAGTCACGATGAATTTTAAGTCTTCTCAAAAAGTGAGAAGCTAGGACGCTTATGGGCTTTTAGATGGATGACGACTCTCAGAGTAAATAAAGCGTTCACATTTTAAGGAAATGCCCCTGTTAATCATCAAGCTTGAATTATAATATAATTTTTCCTATATTAATATAAACATGGGAATATTTGAGAGTGGAGTTGTTGATATGAAAAAGTTATGGATGGTATTAGGTGCGTTGACCTTTATGACGCAAGCTCATTGTGAAACACCCGAAAAAATCCTGGAAATCGAAAATGATTCAAAGTGGCCATTATGCGCACGACTCATCCCAAAAGATGATCCCACAGCAATGATTGAAGCGACCATTCCCTCAGGTGAAACTTTAACTTTCAACGACTTTCAATTTGATCTTAATGGAAGAGGGAAGAACGATTATATTATGAATATTATTGCTTTGGATCCTTCTTCACAAGAAAGGTCGCCTCTCTTAACGAAGGAATTTCAGAGCGGGAAAACCGTTAGAATAACGACTCCTTTGGTTAATTATATTATGGAAACCGAGAGAGGTTGGGCGCGCCCTTAGGAAGGGTTTTGAGAGGACTCTCCCAAAAGATCTTCTCACCCCTTTCCTTTATAAGGCTATAATATACTCAACGTAGATGAAAATTGGGTGTTCTTCTCTCCTGTCATCCCGAACCTTTAGCCCCGGGCTTGACAACTGGGGGCGGAAGTGTTCATGAGAGGGCTCAATTTTCATTGTGAATGGGTATAAGCTCGCTTGTTTTTTGAGTTTATGGAAGAGACTGTTAAAAAATAAAAATCAGAAAAGCCAAGCAGAAATGTATTTTAAGCTCTAGATAAAGAGATTCCTATTGACCCTGTAATCATCTATCGGCAAAGTGCAGAAAATCTGAATGAATTTTATTTGGCAATGCTTCGTTTCTTTTCGTGGATAGGTATCATTTTTTTTACGTTAGGGCTTGCGGGGGCCACCGGCGCACTAATGGTTTTGTATTATTTTGGACGAGGCCTTCCCGATTATGCTCAACTTGCAAAATATGAACCGCCTGTCGTCAGTCGACTTTATGCGAGTGATGGGCGCCTTTTTGCGGAATATGCTACCCAAAAACGTGTGTTTGTCCCTATTGAAGCTATCCCTCGACGTATTATCCAAACATTTTTGGCTGCTGAAGATAAGAATTTTTATGAACATTCAGGCCTTGATTTCTTTGGAATTATAAGAGCTGCCGTTTTTAATTTAAGCCAAATGGGGACCAAAAAACGTCCGATGGGAGCGTCGACCATTACACAGCAAGTTGCCAAGAATCTTCTTCTTTCAGGCATAGCCACCCAAGCTTCTTATGACCGAAAAATCAAAGAAGCTATTCTTTCTTTTCGGATAGAAAACGCACTGAGTAAAGATCGAATATTAGAGATTTATCTTAACGAGATTTATTTAGGAGCGAGTTCTTATGGTGTAGGAGCCGCCGCCCTTAATTATTTTAATAAATCTTTAGATGAGCTTTCAATTGCAGAAGCCGCCTTTCTGGCGGGTCTTCCTAAAGCACCAAGTAAATATAATCCTACTCATAACTATGCTGCTGCTAAGGCGCGACGAGATTGGGTAATTACGCGAATGTATGAAGAAGGAGTGATCACGTCTGAAGAAGCACTCGCTGCTAAAAAAGAACCCATTGAGCTGAAACGTCCTGATCCCATGCATGTGGTGAAAGCTGATTATTTTGCAGAAGAAGTACGCCGTCATCTTATTTCTAAATATAATGAGGCTTCTTTGTATAAAGGCGGTCTTACAGTTCGCACGACACTTAATCCTCGTCTTCAAAAAATAGCGGATTGGGCCTTACGAAAGGGTCTTATGACCTATGATCGACGTCATGGATGGCGAGGGGCGTTTCAACATATAAACCTAAAAGACTCAGCCAAAGAAACTTGGTTGCCTCACCTTATGGGAATTATCGAACCTCCTGGGCTTGGGTCATGGCAGATTGCCATCGTTTTAAAAGTGGCAGATAAGAGTACTAAAATTGGTCTTAAATCCGGCGAAGAAGGAATAATCCCCCTTTCTGAATTAACGTGGGCAAGAAAAGCTTTACAAACTATAAACCTCTCTCCTGATAATGAAACCGTTCCTCAAGTCTACGTGGGTCCTCCTATTCTGCGTACAAGTGATGTTTTAGCGGTGGGAGATGTCATTCTGGTGGATCGTGTTCAGGGAAAAGAAAAAACATATAGCCTTCAGCAAATCCCCGCGGTGAGCGGGGGATTTGTGGTTATGGATCCTCATACAGGTCGAATTCTTGCGATGAGTGGAGGCTTTAGCTTCGAGACAAGCCAATTTAACCGTGTCTCCCAAGCGCTTCGCCAACCGGGTTCTGCGATTAAACCTTTTGTTTATTTGGCAGCGATGGAACGAGGATTTTCACCAGCAACAATTGTCTCTGATTCTCCTATATCAATTGCTATGGGCCGTGGGTTAGGAATTTATTCTCCTAAAAACGTAACCACTAATTATTATGGACGCGTTCCTCTCCGTATCGGTCTGCAAAAATCATTAAACATGATGACCATTCGGTTAGTACACGAATATGTGGGTATGAAACCTGTGGCGAGAATGATTGAGAAATTTGGAATTATAGATCATGTTCCGATGCAAATTGCCATGGCCCTAGGAGCAGGGGAGACCACCCTTTTGCGTCTCGCAACGGCCTATTCTATGCTTGCCAATGGAGGGAAAAGATTGGAACCTACGTTAATAGATCGTATTCAGGATCGACATGGTAACACTATTTTTGCAGCGGATACCCGACTCTGCTCGAATTGCTTAAATCAACCTTGGATAAACCAAGCTCCGCCTGTCATTGAAGATCACAGAGAACAGATTGCGGATCCCCGAAGTATTTATCAGATTACGTCCATGCTAGAAGGAGCTGTACGAGCGGGATCAGCACAAAGGGCAAAAGTTTTGGGAAAAATTTTAGCAGCAAAAACAGGCACAACTAACAAAGAAAAGGAAGCCTGGACGTTTGCCTATACACCTGATTTGGTGGTGGGAACTTATGTGGGCTATGATAATCCCCAACCTTTGGGTCATATGGAGGGAGGAGCGCGCGTGGCTCTTCCCCTTATCGTTGATTTTCTCGGAAAAGCTCTTGAGGGAATTCCCAGCAAACCGTTTAAAATACCCTCCGGCATGAAATTGGTACGAATGAAGGAAATGACAGGACAACCCGCTCAAGCGAGTGAAGGAGGTATTTATGAAGCTTTGAAAGACACTCAAACACTTCATGCCCAGCCTCCAGAATCCTCATATGAAACTTATTCAAACCCCCCCGAATTTTATAAGGAATCTATTTATGATCATCCTCAGCGATCTTATTCTTCTCCCCCTTCTTATGTACCTCCCCCACAACCTGTGTCCCAACCTTTGACAGGTACAGGCGGATTGTATTAACTACGAGATGTTGACAGATGTATACACAAATCACTTATCAAATTAAAATTACGGTTGAACCGATCTTCTTAGAAAACCAATCCTTGCCTTTGGATAACCAATACGTTTGGGCTTATCGGGTATGGATTGAAAATCAAGGGCAGGAAACAGTCCAGCTTTTAGCGCGCACGTGGCATATTACAGATTCTAAGGGCATTACCCTTGAAGTCAAAGGAGAAGGCGTTGTTGGAGAAAAACCCTGTATTTTGCCAGGAAAAATTTATCACTATACAAGTGGAACGCCTCTTTCAACGCCTTCAGGAATGATGGAAGGGCTTTATCATATGAAGACAACATCAGGTCAGACTTTTGACGTTATTATTCCAGCCTTTTCTCTCGACAGTCCCTATGAAACCCAAGAGAAGCATTAGGAATTATACCCCTTCCGGACGATTTCCTTTAAATTTCGGAGACCAGCTTCTCTCTCTCATGTTTCAGATTCTTATATTCCTCAGAGAGTCAGGGCTACTTCATATAAATGATTTTAGATCCTCGGGTCAATAAATGCTAAGCTCGCATAATTTCATGGGAGGCAACCCTCCCTCTCGTAAGTCTTTAACTTGACATGAAGTTAATATTCTGTGTTTGCTTCTTTTTTTTCAAGAAACTTCGGCTCCCAGGGCTTACGAAGGATAAACTTTTAATTTTCTCATTCGTAGCCCTGGGAAACCACTCCTCTTTACATCTGAGAAAGAATTTTCTTAATAAGGGTTTCTTTTTCAGTTTGTAATTCGGAATAGCGGGCCTCATTTTGGGTAAGAGAACGCTGCTCTTTGATGAGTGCGTCTATTCTGACAAAAGAATTTTCATGAAAATGTAAAGTTTTATGCGTTTCCTTTTGCTTAATAGTGTCTAATAACTTAGCTTGCTCTACAAGAGAGAGACCCCCTTTCAGGATTTGAACTAAGCTATTCTTTTGCGTCTTCTCATTGGCATAATGAACCCAACTTGGCTTAAAGTAACGACAGAATGTAGAATCTTCACATACATCTCTATAATTTTGCATATGAAAACAACCGTAGTCTAGATAAGCGCTAACGGAGGGCATAATTTTTATGGAACTAAACCCTTTTTCTACCGATTCCTTATTTGGTAGGGCCTTCACGGAAAGTTTTTCCTTATTTGGTAGGGCCTTCACGGAAAGTTTTTTCAACACGCTCTCACTAAAGTAGAATTCAACTTCAGCAGGGATAAAAAGTAGATCTCCTATGAGTTTTTCTATTTTGGTCTGATTGTTTTCGTTTCCTTCAATGTAAATCTTTTTAAGAGCGGCACTCCGACTTTGACCAGCGTTATTCCCAGAAAAATAAATTTTCAAGTCTTTCCAATCCTCCTTTTTCATTCCCTGAATATCAAAAGTAGCGGAGTCTGCTTTGTCTAAAGCTGCAAATACGTATTGGTTAGACATACCCTTATGCGTTAAATCTACATTGCATTCTTCTTTGAAATAAGTACCTTCCTTTTTTTTGTTTTTGTCAAAAAATTCCTGTGAGTGCACTTCATAACTCGTTCTCGTGTCAATTTTTCCATCTTCATGCACGAAACCATCAATTTGCCTACCAAGAGCCTCCTGTACTATAATTTTTTGCTTATCAGAGATATCTTCGTGAAAATTAAGGCGGACGGCTTGGCCCTGATTAACGAAGTCAATTATATGGCGGGGATTTGCTGCAAACTTACGAAGCTCAGCTAGAGCGCGATTAAATTTCTTGCCACTCTTATGAAAAACAATTTTTTTCCCACCCGTACCATCATCCAGATAATCAAAATATTTTCCTGCTTCCACAGAATACGGCGCTACCAACACACTCGTTAATAAATAAACAAACTTTTTCATATACCATTCCTTTCAAAACACTTTATTCAAAACAAAATTAACCATACGGTCGCTTTCACCTATAAACCCTATATTTTTCTTTTTCAAGTAAAAAAGATACATTTATTATCAATAACATTTAGAAGCGCTTAGCTCAGAAGAAAAGATCGCGTTTTATCCCTCCGCTTTTAAAAAAATAGGGCGATAGAAAGAAGTTTCCTGTGTCGTGTTTTTCTTCCGGAAATGAGCCTCAATAAGAGAGACGGCTCCCCAGCCCATGAGCCCCCCAAAGCAAAAGTAGCATGAAAGAAGAAAAGGTCCGTTGCTGAATGTAGATAACCAAGAGGCAACAAGGGGCGCTGTCCCCCCAAAGAGGCTCATCCCAAGGGAATAACTAATGGCAGCCGATCGATAGCGTTGAGAAGGATTAAATACTTCTACAATAAGCGTATTCATGGGCCCCATAAAAATGGAGGCGAGAAAAGAGATAGAGACCAATACGAAGAGACCGGCTATAAAGTTTCCCAAATTTAAAAGATATAAAAGAGGAATAACTGACAGAGTGAGAGCTAACGCGCCGCCTTTCATGATAGCAAACCGTCCCCACCGATCTGATAAAGATCCAAAAAGAATGATGCCCGTCATCATACAAAAAGTCGCTACAATAGGAATAAACATCATGACGCTTTTAGAAAGAAGAAAAGTCTCTTTCAAAGAATTGGGCATATAGACCGTTAAAGTATATAGAAAAATTCCTGAAAACCCCGCAATACCCATGCACGCCAGAAAAATCGTAGGAGCTTTAAGAAAATCTTGCAGAAACGCTCCTCGAGGCATTTTTTTTGAATGGCTAAATTCGGCTGCCTCTTGAATTTGTGTGCGAATATAAAGGCCTACCCCTATAATTAAAAAACCGATGATAAAGGGGAGGCGCCATCCCCAAGAGGGCATCATGGGTAAGGTGAAGAGAAAACTTGTTAAAGACCCCAAAAAGACCCCTCCCATGTACCCCGCAACGACAAAGCTCCCTACAGCTCCTCGCCGTTCAGGGGAGCTGTGCTCAACAGCCAAGATAATGCCTCCCGTGTATTCTCCTCCTACAGAAATTCCTTGAAGAATTCTTATGATAAAAATGCTGATTGAAGCCCACACACCAATGGTTTCGTAGGAGGGGAGAATTCCTATAGCAAGAGTTGAAAGAGCCATCAGCGTGGCCGAGAAAAAAAGCGCCTTTTTTCGACCCAAATGATCCCCTATGTAGCCGAAGACAATCGCTCCTAAAGGGCGTGCAAAAAAACCAACGCAAAAAGCTGTATAGCTCTGAATTAAACTGGAAAAAGGGTGAGCGGAATTAAAAAAAATAGGAGCAAGTGTCGACGCCATCAGGCCAAATACGATAAAATCGTAAATTTCTAAAACGCCCCCCACAATGGAAGCGCCTAAAACTTTTCGGTTTAATTTCATGATATTAACTTAACCTCCCTAAAGATCATATAGAAGAGGAATAATAATATCGGCATCAATTTTCAAGATATTTTAATAAATCTTTATCTTTACAAAAATTTGACACGAACAAATCAATCAATCGACTCCGAGAGTTAACCTCAGCTTTACTTTTAATATTTTCAAGATAACTCTCAACCGTTCTTTGTGAAATATTCAAAAGTTTTCCAACCTCTTTTGCGCTTTTCCCACGGCTCAACCAAGCCAAGGTTTTAAACTCTTGGGGAGAGAGACCAATATCTTGTCCCTCTATATTGAAGAAAAATCTTTGGATGGGAGTGGAAGAAAGAAACTTTTGAATATTTTCATTCTCATCCGAAGAAATAGGCTGCTTTTTTTCAAAAATGAGGGGGGAAAGTGTGGGGGTAGCTGCCCTCTTAATGTCTTTCCAGCTCATAATGTCATTGAGTTTGTCTTTAAAATAAAATGAGAATCTTTCCAACAATTTTATATTATTGACACAATACTCAACGGCACTCGTATTGTCTCGGGTGGAAGCAAAATAAAAGGCTTCAACGTTTGGGCCGCTATTTTTGTAAAAAGATAAGGTATTCCAAATATTAAGCTCATAAAGCGCAGATAAAAAAGCATTGCTTTTATCGGGTTCTCCGATTCGAAAAGAAAGAAACTTCTCACCCGTCAGCGCAGAACTCACTTCATTTTCGTAATTAGAGATGATTCTGTCATTAAAATTTTCTTGGCAAAAAGTGGTCCACGCCAGATTATTGGATAAGCCAAAGCTGCGCCCATCAGAAAAAAATTTTCGATAGCCGAAGGTGCTAATTCCAAATAGTTGAGAAAGAGGTTTGAGAAGAGGCTTAATTTTTTCACAAACGGACTTAGAAAATTCTATATTATTTACAATCTTATGATTCATCGGGTCTTCTTTCTATTGCTTAAAAAAAGCACTGTATAATTTAACGATAACAAAGAAAACAAAAAAATAATTTAAATACTTAACAATCAGGTTTCCACTCAGTTCTTTAAGGAGAAAATATGTTTCTGAAAGGTACCGTAAAATTTACGGATATGGGGAGAAGAAAATTTATTTAAAATTAAAGTTTTTTTGTTGACTAATTTTTATTAAGAGGATACTTATTAGTTTTATAGGGATTTGTAGACTCCTAAAAAAGCACCTGCAATCACTTTTAAAAGCAATCGCAGGCGTAAAAGTTGGTGGTGCTGGCTTTTTCTTATTATTTATATGATTTGTGGCGATGCCTCCCTTTCCCACAAATGCCAACATAAGGCCTAAATAACCCGCAATAGGCCTATATTCTAAGAAGGGTATAGTAACTTTTTTTAAAAGTCTATACCTTTCTTAATGGTCTAATCAGACAAGAGAATACAGATAAAAGCAGAAATTTTGAAGCCGCTTCTCTCAAAGAGGTGGTGTAATAAGTTCAGCAGAGTATTGTGGAGAAAAAATCCTTGTGCGGCAATTTTTTTAATTGGCCATATCACAAATTTTCTGGATTTTTTATTTTTTTTATGAATAATCCATCATAGGTAGCGGGAGAAATTTCCCTGATCCAGTAGCCCTGGAGAAGGGAAAATCTCTTCCGAAATCGAGAGGGTACAGCTTAACTTTTTTAAGGGAAGCCCAGAGTCTGTGAAAAATGCCGGCTTTATTTCATGGATTCTTTTCTTAAGAGGAAGAGCTGCACAATCGGAGAGAAAGAAAGAAGCATCTGGAAGTTATCGTTCTTTCTTTTAAGGATAACGTAAGGGATCCCGGGATCTTCTTAAATTTGAGACAATAAAAGGGTGAACAGACAAAAGGTAAAACACGAGCACTTTGATCCTTAAATTTCTTGGAGCTTCCACAGCTTTTTATACAAGCTTTTTTCATGATGAAGGAGAGCGTCGTGAGTGCCTTCCTCAATAATAGCTCCTTTATCTAAGACAATAATTCTATCCATAAATTTTAAAGTAGAAAGACGATGGGCAATCGCAATCACCGTTTTTTCTTTGTCTTTAATGAGTAAATTAAGGCTTTCTTGGATAAACTTTTCCGTTTGACTATCAAGAGAGGACGTCGCTTCATCAAGAATAAGGATGGGTGCATTCTTCAGAAAGGCACGAGCAATGGCGATTCTTTGCCGTTGTCCACCTGAAAGCTTTATGCCCCTTTCTCCAACAAAACTCTCGTATTGTTCAGGTAAGCTCATAATAAATTCATGGATGTGGGCTTTTTTACTGGCCTCAATAACGTCTTCGTCCGTTGCGGTTGGATTACCATAACGTATATTTTCCTTTAATGATCGATGAAACAATAGGGTGTCTTGGGGAATAACGGCAATGTTTTCCCTTAATGAGTCTTGCGTAACTTTGTTAATATCTTGGTGACCAATGATAATTTTACCCTTATTAAGGCTAAAATATCTCAGCAAAAGATTCACAAGAGAAGACTTTCCCGCCCCCGAATGTCCGACGAGCCCCACTTTTTCGCCGGGCTGAACGATAAGGTTGAGGTCTTTAAAAACGGGATTTTTCTTATCATATCCAAAGGTAACGTTTTTGAACTCTATTGTGGGGATCTTGACGATAAGGGAAGAGGCATTTTTTACATCTAAATTTTCTTGGGGAATATTTAAAATAGAAAGCGCACTTTTTAAATCTCCCATAGCGCGAGAAAACTCTTGTAGAGATATGGTAGCAAGCCAAATATCTTCTGCGATAACTAAGGTGATCCCAAAGACAAAGGCAAAATCTCCTATGGAGATTAATCCTTTCATTTTTAAATGAATCATAAAAAAGAGGGTGAAGGTAAACAGAATGAGATAAAGAAGCCCTCCCACAACTTGAATTTTAAAATCATATTTGTAAACACGAATTTGCTTTGGAATAAAATCATGGGTGATCTGCTCTTCTAAGGTTTTGAGTTCTCTTTTCCTGCTCGCAAAAGAGAAAAGAGAGATAATATTTGTTATTTTGTCTGAAATTTGACCAATCAAGGCATGTCTGCTTTCTGTCTCATCAAAGGCAAGATAGTTTAACTTAAGGGAAAGTTTATATAGGATGGGAGCATAAAGGGCGCACCAAAGCATGATGAATAGACCAAGATAAAAATTAATGAGGGCAAGAACAAAAAGATTCACAATAATTTTAAAAATTTTGACAGCTACTCCGTGGTGCATTTCTGCCCAAAATTTATCATAGCCATCGAGTATTCCCTTGATTTTACTACTAAGGGCACCTGTGAAATTATTTTGAAAGAATTCATAAGAATGATGTTGTACATAATCATAGGATTTTAAAAGGATTGAGCGCCTCACATAAGGCTCGGCTTTCCATTCGGCGATATTACTGATCCTCCATACGAGCTCGAGAATCAGTTGGGTCGCAAGGAATAAAACAATGGGAAAGAGTATTTTTTGATAGGTTAAAGGCTCCTGATCCGCCATCGTATCGAGAAAGAGCTTGATGGCATAGTTATACGCAAAAGGATAAAAACCCCCGATGATGGGGGCCGCCATCATGAGGAGATACAGCCATTTATAAGGCTTTATGTGCTGCCAAAAAAAAGAGACGATGGTTTTATTGTGCATTTCTCATTACCCAAGTAAACTTACGCATAAACGTTAAGGGTTTTAAGATTAGTCCTTTCCGAGTCAACAAAACAAGCTTTATAATGGAATCACCAATGATTGTCCTCCCGGGAATAAAACATTTACATTTTGATACGTCGGCCCTGGCGCTTTGCGTAAAAAATTTGACAACAGCATCTCGTTTCTATTAAACTAGATAGTAAACTAGATAGTAAACTAGATAGGTACAAACATGCATAATTCTATAGGTGCTTTTGAAGCCAAAACACACTTTGGACAACTTCTCGAGCGCGCCATGCACGGTGAGGAGATCCTTATTACTCGACGTGGAAAGACCGTTGCCAAGATTGTTCCTGTAAGTCACTCACATGATTTAGAATCTGCAAAAGCAGCAGTTTTACGTCTTCGCATCCTTGCGCAAGAAATGAAACTTAATCGCTGTATGTGGGATGAGTGGAAGACTTATCGAGATACAGGAAGGCGTTAGTTTTGGCGGC
Organism: uncultured Alphaproteobacteria bacterium; assembly: GCA_937967795.1. Taxonomy (GTDB): domain Bacteria; phylum Pseudomonadota; class Alphaproteobacteria; order UBA9655; family UBA9655; genus UBA9655. The sequence continues at coordinate 73,785 of CALBSK010000033.1, forward strand.
TTTTGTTCTCGACTGTTCTGTTTCCATTTCTTGGCTTATGCCGGATGAATTCTTTGATGCGCATTTTCTCGATCAGGTTATTGAAAAAGGAGCCATTGCACCTTCTCTTTGGACGCTAGAAATTGGCAATATTCTTGTTATGGCTGAACGCAATAGGCGCATCTCATCCGAACAGCGCCACAAAGCTCTTTATACCCTCGCAGAACTTCCCATCACCATTGATACAATGACATCTGATCATGCTTGGTTAGAAACAATGGGTTTAGCCGAACAATATAGTTTAACCCTTTACGATGCGACTTACTTGGAATTATCTCTTCGTCGTTCCTTGCCTCTTGCAACTTTGGACAAGTCTCTCAAGCGAGCAGCTGAGCTAACAGGTATACTTGTCCCTGTGCTCAAGAATGCTGAATAACGAATTGTCCTTTCGCTCTTTTATATAGAAACGCCTTTTATAATATTTCTTGTGCAAGAGACTTTCTGAAGGGTAACTTCTCTTTTAACTTATCCTAAAAGTCCTCTCAACTCCCTTTATTTAATTGAACGCGGATACCGTAAAATTACAAAAATAACTCATGATAAATTTATATTGTAAAAATGCAAAAAATAATTATCTTATAGAAAAAGTAAATCTTATCAGTTTTTTTAATGGAGAATGATGGTGTTACAAAAAATTTTCTTAAACCCTTTGACTGCTTCAATTATCGTATTATCTGGAGTTTTGGTGAGCTCTGTTTCCAGTTGGGCAATGGAAGAACAGGACACGGATTCTGCTCTGCTGCCATTAAGAAGGAGCCCTTCGTCAGCTACGCTGGCAAAAGAGATTGAAGATGTGAAGAATTTTTGTCACACACAAAATCCCGTTACATTATGGTTAGGGGTGAATGATGGTGAGAAAAACCTTGAACAGAGGTTTGGGTCTTCTTCTGTTTTTGTCGATGTGACTCCACATTCCGGTCAACTTAAAGGACAGCACCTAACAGCTAATTTCAATAATCTTGACGACTTAAATCAACTTGCCAACAGTCTCCCTCATACATTTACCCACATTAAGTGTGATTCATCTGTTTTTAAATTTACAGAATGGACGACAGACCATTTGACTCAGTTTTCCTCTCTTTTAAAAAACGAAGGGACATTCACTTTTCCTTATGATAATCCTTTTTTAAATTCAGTTGACTGTTCTTTTGACGCAGAATTTTCCAATTATAAAGAAATTGCAGAGAGCTATCTTGATGAGATGATAAACAAAACATCTCTTGTTTCTACTCCCCCTTGTCCAGAGACAGTTCCAGTTTTTAAGAATGAGGAGTGCGAACAAAAAATAGAAAAACTTGTTAAAACTCACCAGGAGCTTCTTCCTTTCACCCCAGAAGAAGGGCCGATAAACGCAGAAACGCCAGAAGAACATGAGGCAATTGTTCAAAAGCGTCAGGAACAAGAAAGTCAATATTTTAAAAAAGCAGAAGAATTAGGAATAATTCTTTTTTATGGGGCTGAAGTCATAAAAAATTCGGAAATTTTAAGGTCGATAATAGAATCGGAAGTTTATAAAGAGTACTTTAGAAAAGAAGCGCTCATGCCGGCTGTTTTTGAGCATTATAAGAAGGTTCTTCAACAGGTTTTTCCAAAAGTAGAAATGACGAAAAACGAAAAAGATATTCCCATTTTTACAAGTACGAAGGGATAAATAACATACTTTAAAGCCCTTAAAAAAGGGTGGAGAAAATCTCTCCACCCTTTTTGGCTCACAGGAGAGAGATCTTTAAAATGCTTTTCCTTCTGTAAATGTCTTATAGACAAGAGCCATGGATTTTGAAATGACAGCCCAGTTGAGAAGCCACATCAAGATCCCAAATCCAAGGAATAAAAGGAGAGCAATTCCCGCCAACCACGGGCTTATTAAAGCGAGTAGCCATCCCAAAATTCCGAGCACAAGCGCACCTGCAAGACCTATAAGCAGGATAGCCCCCCCAATCAGTAAGACAAGTCCAAAAAGGCGTAAGACGTTGCCTTTCAGGAGGTTCCAACTTGTTTTAAGAGGATTATTTCTATCAATAGAAATGAGAACAAAAGTTAAGGCCAGCCGGAGCATGAGGTAGATCCCAAAAAGCCCAAGCAAAATTCCTAAAATCACGGTTAATGCGACACTGCCAATGAAAGCTTGGGCGCCTACCACTATACCGATTGAAACGGCGATATATATTCCCGCTAAAAGAGCAATCAAAATGTAATATAAAATCATTTTCACAAACCGCCAATTGAGATTTAGGGTCCACCACCGCTCTCCTCCCTCTTGGAGCAGGGCATATCGGAAACCATTTATATAAACACTGACAACGGCAATCAGATACGCAAAGTAATAAATAATATTAGCAAGAATCATCATAAACGAGGGTTCAGTAGACTGAGTGGCTTGTTGCGGCTGATTCATTGAAGCCCATTGTGACCACATAGATTGGCCTTCTGACCAATAGACAAGTGTCATAAAAAGAAAACTGATGAACCAGACCGTAAAAGGCGCATAAGCAACTCTCATCCATTCAAGCTTGTGGGCGCACACATCTTTAAAGCTTTCTTTGAAAATCTGCAGAATTTCTATCTTCATTTTTACCTCTCCGTTGGAGAATAAGGTTCTTTCCAAAAGTATAATAACATTATCGTCCTTAATATTTTATTAAAAATTTTATGTCTTGACGATTTTTGAAAAGGGGGTATGCCTATTTCATGATGACGTTTGCTACCTGGAATATTAATTCGATTCGGACACGTTTACCTCTTTTGCTTTTGTGGCTGAAGAAAACGAATCCTGATATTGTATTATTACAAGAAATCAAAGCTGTTGACAATCAGTTCCCCACGCAAGAATTTGAAACCCTCGGATATAACATTGCCTTTTCGGGTCAAAAAACTTATAATGGGGTTGCGATTCTTTCAAAATTTCCCATCGAAGATATTGTCCGCGGCATTCCGGGATTCAAAGATGACCAGGCTCGCTATATTGAAGCCGTCATTAAAGAAGTGAGAGTTGCTTCGGTCTATGTGCCCAATGGAATGGCTGTTGGATCTGATAAATATCACTATAAACTTGATTTCTTAAAACATCTTTATGCCCATACTCAAACTCTTTTGACGTATGATGAAGCCTTTATTCTGGGGGGGGATTTTAATATAGCTCCCGAAGAGGGGGACACTTATGATCCTCAAGAATGGCATGAGAAAATATTATGCAGCACAAAGGAGCGAGAGGGGTGGAGGTCCCTTCTTTATTTAGGATTAACAGACGCGCTCCGAGCTCTTCATCCTGAGGATAAAGAACTTTATACCTGGTGGGATTACAGAGGAGCAGCCTGGCAAAATAATTTCGGTCTGAGAATTGATCATTTCTTGCTTTCACCCCAAGCTGCCGATCGCCTTAAAGAGGCTTTTGTTGATAGACATGCCCGGGGTGTTGAAAAAGCTTCAGACCATGCTCCTGTTCTTTGTCGTCTTAATTAATTTATAATTTCTGCACTCCCTTAGCCGGAGCCTTAGGTTTTTTAGACGGCACAACAGGCGTTGAAACTTTATAGGGATGACTTAAGCAAACAACGACTTCTTTCCCTGTGACAGGATCCGTCCCTAACCAAGCTTTTTGAGCCATACCGTTGGGGGTCCTTCCTGTAATGGGATATTCTTTCCCACTCTTAACGAGGCCCACGTCATTAATTTCACTCAAAAAGGATTTATAATCATTTGGACCATACTGAAAGCGCCACTGCCTGTTGAAATACTGAATGATCCCCGTGAGTTCATTCCCTTGATAGCTATAGCAAGCTCCTGGGAATGTTTCAGGCGGGGGCAGTTGGTTGAGAATGTCAATGTCAAGGGGAACCACAGCTCGATCGACCGCTAAGGGTTGGGAAAGACTTTCAACGGCTCTGAGCGCAGCTATATTTTTTTTAGCTTCCGTGAGACGATTTTGTGCATCCACTGCCTGTTGAGTTCCAATAAGGTAACCCTTCTCATTTAAAATAGCATTGAGCTGGGTTTGAAGGGCCTGGATTTGAGTGTTGGAGGAGTCAACAAAACTTTTGATGTCAGGAAAAGGAGGAACATCTTTTACTTTGCCAGAACGAACCTGTTCGATAAGGCTTTGAAGTTTGGGGGGGAGCTTCCCCTCGGCAACTTGCGCATAAACTGACCCTATAAAAGCCGTTCCGGATAAGCCAACAAAAATGGCTGTTGCATAAACTTTTTTCATGATGTCCACTTCCTCCTGGGGTTTTTTATCATTGTATGATATATAAAATTAATTAATATTTCGTTGATAAGATTTTCGATTAAAAGGGAGACTCGCCATGCACATCATTAAATTTTTCTTATGTTTTTTGGTCTTTTTTTCTTTGAATATACAACCGGGAACTGCTGTAGACACGATCATCTGTGATCCTATGCAAGCCATCGTTGTTAATATGCGGGTTTCTATGGAAGATCCTCTTCTCCAGGATTTGCAACGGAGAGGGATTCAAGAACTTTCGCTGACCCCTGCTGGAGATTCTTCGTGGGTCAAAACCTTTCCTTTAGAAAATGGAGTCATTTTAACTCTGGAAGATACGGCAGATCCACTCGCACTTGATATGCGAGAAGGACTTTTAGTGACCTATAAAAGCTGTGAAGATGATATTATTTATGCTTATTGCCAAATTCCACCTGATGATTTGAAAGGGAGGTTTCCAAAGGATGTGGTGCTTCACCTCAATCCTGTTCTTAACAAATGTAACATTGAAATTATATGTACACAGTGCCCTTAAAAAAGACGACAACCTCAATTTGGGATACGAAATATAAGTCTTAATTAAGACGGAAGAGAGGTCTTGCATTTTTCAACCATCTCCGCTAACAAAGAAAATACTCTTTGCCGGCTAAGAGCCGGCTTGTAGGGGCATTGGGCCTCTCACGATTAGCCAAAAGGAGTTATATATATGGCGTTTTATGAAATGGTCTTTATCGCGCGCCAAGAACTTTCCGCTGCTCAAGTTGAAAGCCTTGCTGCAAATTTAACTGATGTTATTGCCCAAGGTCAGGGAGAAATAGCAAAAACCGAATTTTGTGGTCTCCGGACTCTTGCCTATAACATCAAAAAAAATCGCAAAGGGCATTATGTCCTTTTTAATATTGAAGCACCTCCTCCCGCAATAAAAGAAGCGGAGCGACAAATGGGTCTTAACGAAGATATTTTACGTTACTTAACGCTTAAAGTGGATAAACTTGATCCCAACCCATCTCCCCTGATGCAAAGCAAGCAAAGTCGCGATCGTCGCTATGAAACTTTTGAAAACATTGAGAGTTTTGAGCCTTTTGAAGAAGGAGAAAAAGAATGACCGCCATTCCTACAACCCGTAAGCCTTTCTTTCGCCGACGCAAAACTTGTCCTTTTTCAGGAGCTGACGCTATTCGAATTGATTACAAGGATGTTAAACTTTTGCAAAAATTCACAACCGAGCGCGGGAAAATTATTCCTAGCCGCATTACGGCTGTTTCTCAAAAGAGACAACGTGAACTGGCACAAGCTATTAAGCGAGCCCGCTTTTTGGCGCTCATGCCCTATGTTCTTGACTAGGATACAATGAATAATTCCGCCTTAATGGCAATGACAATAATGGGTGGCCTTTTGAGTGCCACTCTTTCTTTTTTACACCTATTGCCTTTCCCCGGACTTATTTTTCTTTCTTACTTTTCAACGCTTCCCCTTTTTCTTATTGGGCTCGGCATTGGATTGCGGCCCCTTTACGGAGCTGGTCTTGTGGCTACTTTTTTAATTTTACTTGTTGAAGGACCTCTTTCAACGGGGGAATTTTTAATTTTTTCTGTTCTTGGACCTGCTTTTTTAATCAATAGGGCCTTATTAAATCGTAAATTATCTTCAGGAAAAATTACCTGGTATCCCTCCTCCTTACTTTTAAGGGATTTAACTCTTATCTCTGGCGTCATCATGCTTTTGGCTTTAGGAATTTTCTTTTACCTAACAAACGGAGAAAATATTCATACGCTTATACAAAAGCTTCTTAAAGTCATTGATCCTCAAGGACATATGAAGAGCATCGAACCCGTTTTAGTGAGAGTTTTTCCTCTTTTGCCTGGTTTTTTTGCCCTCTCCTGGATGGGAATGATGCTCATCAATGCTGTTCTCGCTCAAGGCCTTCTTGTGCGATTTAATTGGAATTTGCGCCCTTCTCCTTCCTTCGAAGATTTAAAAGTGCCCCAAAACTTTTTAATCTTTTTGGGCATTTTTCTTTTACTTTCCATAATTGGTATAGGATTTATTGAACTTTTAGGAAAAAATGCTATATTTATCTTAGTGTTTCCTTTTTTTCTTGTTGGTCTTAGCCTTATCCATCACTGGACCAACAAGAGTCCTTTTCGAACGACTATTCTTACCCTTTTCTATTTTTTATTGTTTGTTTTTGTCTGGCCCGTATTAATCATCACCCTTTTAGGTATCTTAAAACCATGGGTAGAAAAACTCCCTTCCCTAAACTAGGTGTTGTTTCTTCTTTTTAAAGTTGTTAAAACAAGGTGAAATTGACTCAGTTGAGGAGTTTACATTATGGAAGTGATTTTATTACAACGCATTGAGAAGCTAGGCAAGATGGGTGACATCGTAAATGTGCGCCCTGGATTCGCTCGTAATTTTCTTTTGCCTAAAAAAGTAGCGTTAAGAGCAACAAAAGAAAATATTTCTCATTTTGAAAAGGAAAAAGAAGCTCTTGAAAAACTCAACCTCAAGCATAAAGAAGAAGCTGAAGTTTTAGCCAAGCGTTTGGAAGGCAAGATGATAACCCTTATCCGTCAAGCCAGTGAAGGGGGACAGCTTTACGGATCTGTGAGTTCTCGAGATATTGCCGAAACATTAAAACAAGACCCTATCACTAAAAACAATATAAAGATTAACCATCCTATCAAAACACTCGGCATTCACGGAGTGAGTGTCCAGTTGCATCCTGAAGTAACGATCACCTTAGGTGTTAATGTAGCCATGTCTGAAGATGAAGCCAAAGTACAAGCGAAAACCATGGAGCAGATTATAGCAAATTCTGAGAAGGAATAGATTTTAGTAATTGGTAATTTTAATTACTAATTATGGGGGATGACTAAATGAGCATAGCGGTAAAATCTCAGTTCGACTCCCCTCCCTCCTTTCGTATTCCTCAAGAATCTCTGGAACGACTACCACCTCATAGTATCGAAGCTGAACAGGCTCTTTTAGGAGCCCTTCTCCATAATAATTTAGCTTTTGAAAGAGTAGCTGAGTTTCTACGACCGGAACATTTTTCTGATCCTTCCCATGGACGAATTTTTGAAGCTATCAGTCACCTCATCAACAGAGGGCACATTGCTGATCCTATTACCTTAAAAGAATATTTTGATCGAGATAACGCTTTGGCTGAAGTCGGAGGCGGTCAATATTTAGCCCACCTTGCTGTGTCTGTTATCTCCATTATAAATACAGAAGCGTATGGTCAAAAAATTTATGACTTTTATTTAAGACGACAACTCATTGACGTAGGAGAAAGTGTTGTTAATGACGCTCACACCTATGATCTAGATATTTCTGCAACAGACCAAATTGAAGTCGCTGAAAAAAAACTTTTCGATCTTGCAACGGTGGGCCAGCAAGAACGAGGTCTTCAAATTTTTTCTTCAGCGCTGAAACAAGCTCTCATAAGTGCTGAAGTTGCCTATAAAAGAGACAGTCACGTGGTAGGCATCACAACCGGCTTTAAAAAGATGGATGAATATTTGGGAGGATTTCATCCTTCCGATCTTATCATCGTGGCGGGCCGACCTTCTATGGGGAAAACAGCTCTTACCACCAATTTTGCTTTCAACGCCGCGCGTGCTGCTTTGGAAAAAAAGGAAGGTGGGGCTGTTGCTTTTTTTTCCCTTGAAATGTCATCCGAACAACTTGCCAACCGTATATTAGGCCAAGAATCTGGACTTTCATCTGACCTTATTCGTCGCGGAGATATTGGAAAGTCTGATTTTCCGCGCCTTGTAGAAGTCTCCAATCGTTTGAACTCAATTCCTTTTTTTATTGATGATACACCTGGACTTTCTGTTCCTACTTTAAGAACGCGCGCACGACGCTTAATGCGCCAAGAAGGCCTTGGAATGATCATTATTGATTATCTTCAACTTCTCTCAAGTCCTGGGAAAAAATCTGCGGAGAATAGAGTATTGGAGCTTTCAGAAATTACGCGCGGACTTAAAGCCCTCGCAAAAGAATTGCATGTACCAGTCGTTGCTTGTTCTCAGCTCTCTCGTGCCGTTGAACAACGGGATGATAAACGCCCCCAACTGGCGGATCTCAGAGAATCGGGTTCTATCGAACAAGATGCCGATGTGGTAATGTTTGTTTATCGTGAAGAATATTATCTTTCTCGAAAGAAACCAACTGGCGGGGATGATAAAATCGCGGAGTGGGAAAGATCTTTAAACGCAGTTGCAAATATTGCCGACGTCATCATTGCAAAACAACGCCATGGCCCTATTGGTACGGTTCAGCTTCACTTTGAAGGAAGACTTACAAAATTTTCAGATCTTGCTGACCCTGCTTATTTAGCGGTGAATTATGGTTAATATACGGTTTCCTCAACCTCCTTCTGTCTCCCTGGCTTTAGTTATTGATTTGGAAGCTGTTTCTCACAACTATAGGGCTCTTTGTTCTCGGCTCAAACAGGGAACAATTTGCGCTCCCGTTCTTAAAGCGAATGCTTATGGTATGGGCGTCAAAGAAGTTTCGGCACTCCTTTACCAGGAAGGATGCCGGCATTTCTTTGTAGCTCATCTTACGGAAGCACTCGAGCTCAAATGTTTCGTGGGGCCAGATGTTTTCATTTATATATTAAATGGTCTTCGAAAAGGAGATGAAGAGGTCTATGCCCATTATCAACTTATCCCTGTTCTGAGTGACTTCTCCCAAATTCAGATATGGAACAACTTCTGTAAAACTAAACAAGAATGTCTCAAAGCTGCGCTTCATTTTGACACCGGCATGACACGAACGGGCATTACGCAACACACCAGTGGGCTCGCGGTAGAAGATCTTTCTCACACAGAAATTGTTTGTGTGATGAGTCATCTTGCTTGTACTTACCAACCCTCCCATCCTATGAATGAAGAACAGCGATTAAGCTTTGAGAGCATCAAAAAACGGTTTCCTTCTGCAATGGGTAGTCTTGCCAACAGCGGAGGTTTATTTTTAGGTTCTGAATACCATTATAATTTAGTCCGTATTGGTCTTGCTCTTACGGGCTCCCATTCTCCTATTTCTGCTGGAGATATCTTGCTAAAACCCGCAGTTAAGGCTTATGCTCAGATTTTACAGATTAATGAAATCGCGCAAGGGGCCTCAATCGGCTATGATGCCACCTTTATTGCCTCGAGAGCTTCACGAATTGCAACTCTTGGTATAGGATATGCCGATGGTTATTTAAGAAGCTTAAGCAATCGTGGACAAGTCTATTTTGAAGGGTATATACTCCCCGTTGTGGGAAGAGTTTCTATGGATTTGATAACAATCGATATGACTGATGTTCCCCCTTCTAAAGTTCGTACGGGAGCTTGGATTGAGCTCTTTGGCGATCATATCTCAATCGATGCCCTTGCCAGCCAAGCAGAGACGATCCCTTGGGAAATTTTAACACGCCTGGGGCCGAGATTCGAACGGTTTTATCTCAACGCACACACACTCGAAGAGGTTGCCTGATGACAGGGGGCCTTGCAAGTATCGGTCGCGTTTTTCTCGATTTTTTAGCAACCACAGGACGACTTACCCTTTTCCTTACCAATTCTCTTATTCAAGGCTTTCAACCTCCTTATTACTTTCGGCAAATTTTACGGCAGTTTTGGGAAATTGGGTATTTATCTTTACCTGTTGTAGGCCTCACCGCTTTTTTCACAGGCATGGTTCTCGCCCTTCAAAGCTATACCGGCTTTTCCCGCTTTAATGCTGAAAATGCGATTGCAAGCGTGGTAGTTCTTTCTATGACCCGAGAGTTAGGACCCGTACTGGCAGGATTGATGATCTCTGGTCGAATTGGCGCCGCCATGGCCGCTGAAATTGGAACCATGCGTGTAACAGAGCAAATCGATGCGCTTGTAACCCTTTCGACAAATCCGCAAAAATATCTTATCGCACCCCGCCTTTTAGCAGGTGTGGCATCCCTTCCCCTTCTCGTCCTGGTCGCAGATACAATTGGTGTTTTTGGGGGTTATGTCGTAAGCATCTATAAACTAGGCTTTAATCCCGCTTCTTACCTCAAGCAAACCTTTGACTTTATGGAAATGGGCGATGTCACCTCAGGATTAATCAAGGCTTCCGTCTTTGGTTTTATTATTGCGCTGATGGGATGCTATCACGGCTTTAACTCCAAAGGTGGCGCACAAGGTGTTGGCAAAGCTACAACGTATGCGGTTGTGTCTTCTTCCATTCTGATTCTTATTGCGAACTATTTCTTAACCGTTCTTCTTTTTGAACAGGGGTAAATATATATGATCCCTTCAAATGGTTTGAACTGAAATAAAAAAGAGGTAACCAAAGTGTTTTCAAAAATGTTGAAAGTAATAGGAATATTACTACCAATAGGGTGCATCATTTTCATCTATATGGAAGTAAAGAATCCGAGCGAATTAAAACAGTTTCGTTTTTCCAATGGTCCTTTTGTAATCAACGCAAAGACCTCACCTTCCCGGGTAGGTCTCGATCAGCTTAATGCGTCAGGAAGCGCTCGAATTACCCAACCTTCCCTTCAAACCAAACTAGCTAGTGTTGCTCAGCCTGTATATGTTTTTGATTTAATCCATGAGCCTCATTATTTCATCCAGGGGTTGCCTACTCATTGGTATGGGTATAAAGCCTCTCATCTTTTTTCTAATATTTCAAAGAAACCTGGATGGTTCCATATAAGACATACTTTCCGACGTTTCTTAAGAACCGGTAAACTTACCCATATGCCCCATGATCTACAATCTGAAAAAAACATCATTGAAGCAGCGGGTTACCATTACATTAATATGGATTTCCACAGAGGCCATATTCCGCAACACGAACAGGTGGATATTCTTGTTAATGCATTAAAAGCTCTACCACAAGAAAGATGGATCCACGCCCATTGTTCAGCGGGACAAGGACGTACAACAGTATTTTTAACAATGTATGACATATTAATGAATGGCAAAAAAGTCCCTTTAAAGGATATAGTAGAACGGCAATATCGTCTTGGAGGTGTTGACTTATTTGATACGGTGGTTTGGAAAAATGGGAGTTATACCCAAAAAGCTTTAAACAATAGGAAAAATTTTATTGTGAAGTTTTATCAATATGTAAATGATCCAAAAGGATTAGGGGTATCATCTTGGAAAGAGTGGATTGCTGTAAATAATGATTCAAATTCTATCTACGAGCCTTAAAACATAAATATCTCTTTCTATTTTGCTGATTAAGGGATACCTTACATTAGCTTTTAAAAACCTATACAGAATGTGCGGATGATCCCCAAGTTTGCTCTCACAAATCTTCAGAAAAGTTTTGGCCATAAACATGTTCTCCAAGGAGTTGATCTCGAAGTATTTCCGGGTGAATCTATGGTCATTATTGGCGGTTCAGGGACGGGAAAATCTGTTCTTCTCAAATGCCTTTTGGGGCTCATTCCAGCCGATGGAGGAAGCCTTCAAATGGACGGGAATGAAATTATAAAAGAATCATTGGTTCAAAATGAAGAGCGCCTCCAAGACATTGGCGTCGTTTTTCAAGGCTCAGCCCTTTTCGACAGTTTAAAAGTTTGGGAAAACGTGGCTTTTCGCCTTATTCATGCGCAACACATGAGCCGAAAAGAAGCCAAAGAAATGGCTCTTCAAAAATTAGCGGCTGTGGGATTAAGCGAATCTGTTGCTGAACTTTCTCCTGCGGAAATCTCAGGAGGGATGCAGCGGCGTGTTGCTCTGGCTCGTGCGATTGCAACCCAACCTCATGTTCTCTTTTTTGATGAGCCTACCTCAGGCCTCGATCCTATTTTTAGCAGCGTTATTAACGAGCTGATCATCAGATGCGTTCGAGACTTAGGCGCAACAGCTATCACAATCACCCACGATATGAACAGCGCTCGTCATGTGGGAGACCGTATCGCCATGCTTTATGAAGGGAAAATCATTTGGTGCGGCCCTGCCCATGAGATTGACTCTTCAGAGAATCCGTATGTTCAGCAATTTATTAAAGGCCTTTCTATAGGGCCTATTCAACTTGAAACAGACGTCCGCCATGTGGCCTAATGATAACCAGAAGCTACAGAAATCCATAAATAATCCCCGACTGAAGTGTCATCCTGAGTTCTCCTTAACAAAGAGATCCCGAAACAAGTTCGGGATGACCGCACTGGATGTAATGGCTTATTTGAGCGCTATGTCAGCAGTGGCGCCTAATGGTTAAGTCCGCAACCCACTATGTCTGTCAAGCATGTGGAAGCTGCTTTCCCAAATGGGCTGGCAAGTGCGAAGGATGTCAGAGTTGGAATTCTCTGGTGGAAGAAACAACCGTTGACTCTTTTCAAAAGAAAACGACTCTCAAAGCCCAAAAGCTAGAGTTTTTCTCCCTTGAAGGCGCCACTCCTCCCCTCCCCCGTCTTTTAACAGGAATTGAGGAATTTGACCGCGTTTGCGGAGGAGGTCTCGTTCGTGGTTCGGTTCTTTTGGTAGGAGGTGATCCAGGCATCGGAAAATCCACACTTTTGCTTCAAGTAGCGGGGCTTGTCAGTAAACATGCTCCTTGTGCTTATATTTCAGGAGAAGAGGCCGCAGATCAAGTTCGCCTGAGGGCAAAACGCCTTCACGTTTCCTCATTTCCTGTCCAGCTTGCAACAACAACGCATATAGGTGAGATCCTCAAATCCCTTCATCAAGGCCCCCAGGTGGCCATTATTGATTCCATCCAAACAATGTATGTGGAATCTTTGGAAGCGGCTCCTGGCAGTGTTTCTCAGGTGCGCGCGAGTGCCCACGAGCTGATTCGTTTTGCCAAAAAATATGGCGTCACCATTATTATTGTGGGTCATGTCACCAAAGAAGGAGTGATCGCTGGTCCTCGTGTTCTTGAACATATGGTAGATACGGTCCTTTATTTCGAAGGGGAAAGAGGACATCATTTCCGGATTCTTCGTTCTGTCAAAAACCGTTTTGGACCGACCGATGAAATTGGTGTTTTCGAAATGACTGATGGGGGGCTTCAAGAAGTTTCCAACCCTTCTCTTCTCTTTCTTCCTCATCGAACAGAACAGGTGACAGGATCTTGTGTTTTTGCAGGCATTGAAGGCACGAGACCTCTGCTTGTTGAAATTCAAAGCTTGATCGCTCCTTCCTCCCTTGCCACACCGCGTCGCGCTGTCGTGGGATGGGATTCAAGCCGCCTTTCCATGATTCTAGCTGTTTTGGAAGCCCGTTGTGGTTTTGTATGTGGCAATCGAGATGTCTTTTTGAACGTGGCAGGAGGCTTAAGAATCTCTGAACCCGCAGCTGATTTAGCTGTAGCGGCTTCTCTTCTCTCTTCTCTTGCGAATTCCCCTCTTTCAAAAGAGGCTGTCTTTTTCGGAGAAATTGGTCTATCTGGCGAAATTCGCCCCATTAGTCAACAAGAAACACGCCTCAAAGAAGCCTTTAAGCTTGGGTTTAAAACAGCCTTTATTCCGCAAGTCCCAAAGCCTTTTTTTATGCCCGAAATGACTCTTATCCCTCTTGCCCATCTTGCGGAACTTGCTCATTATCTGGATGCGCAGCCAAAGCCTCGCAAAGCTTACGGAGGATGAAAGTGGCTTCTTCGACATTTAATAGTATTGATTTTACAATCCTCGCTATCTTTGGGATTTCAATTCTTATTGGTATTCTCCGCGGCGCCACACGTGAAGTTTTAGGAATTACGGGGTGGATTGGAGCCTTCGCTGTTGTTTTTTATGGGCTTCCTCTTTTTCGCCCCTTAGGACGTCATTACATCCATAATCCCATGGTCGCCGATGCTGTCACAGCTGGTATTCTTTTTATTCTCTCTTTAGCTGTATTTATTCTTATCAGTCGCCTCATTTCGTCAAGTGTTAAAGGCAGTATGTTTGGGGGGCTTGATCGTTCTCTAGGACTTGTTTTTGGTATTGTCAGAGGCCTATTCGTTGTCTGTCTTATCTATCTTGCGATGAGTTTTTTCTACCCTCCCCAGGAAATCCCTCACTCTATTCTGAGCGCCCGATTGACTCCCTTTGTAGCTCAAGGAGCTCACGAACTGAAACGCCTTATCCCCAAAGATTATCTTCCTCAAGATTTCAAACATACGCCAACTATTAGCCCTCTCGATGCACGAGATTTGCTCGAACACAGCCTTCCTAACCTAGAAGAAACGGTGAAGAGCCTTTCAACGCTAAAACCCACTTCCCCGAAAAAACCCCAAGATAGCTTGGAGCAACTTATTGAAAAGAATGATAGTTATTGAGCGATCCTTTTCCGTTCCCATCCCTTTTAATTCGAGCTCAGGTTTTTTACCTGTACAAACCTAAAAAAATTATAATTTCTCTTGCAAATTTTAAGGAATTATACTATGTTTATATTAGGAAATGAGATGTTTTTTTATTAAATGGTAATATGTTAAATTTTAAGTCTTATGGTGCTTTTCTTGTTGGTTTATTGGCGGCAGCGTCTAGCCAGGTTTTTGCTATCAAAATCGAAGAAGATTTTAGTTTCCTTACCCGCCATCGATCCATTTCTTCTGGACAAAGCCTCCAAGCAGCTGATCAGCAGCTCGAAACGGCTATTTTTACCCCTATCTCTAAAACCCAACGAAATCAACCCGTTTCAAAGAACGAAAGCAAAGCATCCATTAGCGCTTTTATGGAAATGCGCACACGAATTGGAACCCAGCAGAATGATTCATCGGGCTTTTACACCCGATTTAACAAAGCCACTCAAGAAGAGCCCATCTCTTCGGTGCAGCTTATATCAGGCCCCCCCAAAACTTTGACAAGATGGGGAACATTAACGTCCTCCCAAATTAATGAACGCGTTCAGGGATTTAAGAGACCTTGGCTCGTTCCTATTTTTAAAGAAACAGTTGAAGAAATTCAAAAAGATTCCGATTTTGTTCCTGAGTTAAATGAAGCTCTTCAAAAAACGAAAATTCTTGATGTGGATGCTCCTAGAGTGGGTGCTCCTAGCTCGATTTTTAATAATATTCCGCAGAGCTCTCCCCTCACAACGGTTTCTGTGAGAGATGAAAATGTTATTCAAACGATTGAAAACGTTATTGCCCAAGGGAAAACCCCTGTTGTTTTAAACCTAGGTAACGCACGCGATCCCATGGGAGGAGCCTGGTCAGGATCTATGGCACAAGAAGAAGAACTTGCGCGATGCAGCACACTTTCCCAAATAAACTTTCCTCTCGCTGCAGCCCGTTATTATCCCCTTTCTGACTCTGGAACGATTCTTACAGAAGGTGTGACATTGGTAAGAAAGGGATCTGAAGATGGCTATCAACCTTTTCTTAATGCCACACAAAATAAATTCGATCGATCCAGAAAATTTGTCTCCATAACTTCAGCAGCTTATAATGTTAATCCAGACTCTAGGAAAAAGGATGTCAATTTTGTAGGCCCCTCCAACGCAGAAGCCCGTATTGAAGGAACTTCTAAAAAAATTCTTACTCAATTTCAAGCTTTGCAAGAGTATGTTCAAAATCATCAGAATCAAAATATTGTCTTTATTTTAGGTGCCTTTGGGTGCGGTGCTTTTGGAAATGATGCTAATGAAATTGTATCTATTTATAATTACTATTTTGAGCGATTTGCAGGTCTTGTCCCCGAAGCTATCTTTACCATTAAAGGAATCAATGGCGGACGAGATGCAGATAAGTTGAAGCCTTTTTTGGAGTTTAATGGCCAAGTTTTTGAACCACAGGGGATGCAAGGGGATGCTATTCCGAAGTGGCAAGACATCCAGCAACAAGCTTCCAATCGAGCACTTACGTCAGGTGGGGGACAATCTCTCCCTACAAATACGGGCGTTTTTCCTTCCGGTCCCATCGTTACCCCCTTGGGACCTGGAAATATGCCATTGAATTTTCAAAATTCACCAAATTATTCCACAAATTTTCAAGGAATTGTCCAGCCAATAGTAAATCCTAATCTTTATCAGCAACCGAACGCCTTTTACGGTCAAAATAATAACCTACAATATAACATGAACATGAATGGCATACCCCAAAATAATTACTATCCTAATATCAACAGCGGGAATCAACAACAAGTAAACCCTGGAAATAATAGAAGTCCTAATTTCCAAATGGGCGGGATGGGTCAAGGAAACTTTAATTTCCCAATGAGTAGGGCGGGCAACGGAAATAATGGTTACTACGGAGCAAACCAACAATACGTTAACTTGGGAAGTGGAAACTTTAATTCCCCAATGGGAGGAAATACAGGCAATTATTTCGGCATGGGCCAACAGCCCGGTAACCTTGGGAATAATGGAAACTTTAATCCCTCAATGGGCAATGTAGGTAACGGAAGCAATGGTTACGGCGCAAGCCAACAATACGTTAACTTGGGAAGTGGAAACTTTAATTCCCCAATGGGGGGGAATATAGGCAATAATCTCGGCATGGGGCAACAGTCAGTGAATACAATATTACCCCTACAACCAATGCAGGTGACATCCCCTCGACCCGCTCCTATCCCATTTCCTACACAGCCAACGCAGGTCCCTCCTCCTGCACAAACGACTCAGGTCACTTCTCCGGCACCAACAGTTCAGGTCGCACCTCCTGCGCAGCCAGTGCGTCCCACACCTCCTGCGCAGCCAACGCAGGTAAATCCTCCTGCACAAACGACCCAGGTCACTCCTCCTGCACCAACAGCTCAGGTCACTCCTCCTACACTACCAGCACGGGCAGCTCTTCCTGCACAAATAGCTCAGGTTACTCCTCCTGCACAAACAGTTCAGGTCGCACCTCCTGCACAAACAGCTCAGGTCACTCCTCCTACACAGCCAACGCAGGTCACTCCTCCTGCCCTGCCGCCTCGGGTAACTCCTCCTGTACAAACGACTCATGTCGCACCTCCTGCGCTGCCGCCTCAGGTAAATCCTCCTACACTACCAGCAGGGGCAGCTCTTCCTGCACAAACAGCTCAGGTCACTCCTCCTGCACAAACCGTGAATATAATACTACCAGCCCCGCCTCTATCTATACAAAAAGCTGCTGCTTCTAAACCAGGCACATCAAAAGCTGCAAAGCCAAAGAAGGCAGCGCCTAAGGCCCAATCAAAGGCAAAAGCGGCCGCACGATCAAAACCTGTAAGAAAAATTCCAGCAGCTTCCCGTGTGCAGACGAAGAGGCCTGTCGCTTCGAGAAGAGGGAGGCCCACGACTGCTAGGACTCAAGCCAAAAGAGAACCCGTTGCATCAAGGCTTGCCAAGACTCCATCCGTTCGTTCTCAGAAGAAAGGCTCTCCTAAATCGGTGAAATCAAAACCTGTAAGAAAAGCGCGGGCACTCTCTCGGGTACAGACGAAGAAACCTCCTGCTTCACGTCAAGGTAAAGCCCACATTTCGAGGGCCCGAATGAAAAAATAAGCTATAAAAGGCTTTCTCAACGAGACCTCTAAGATTTGAAAAGCTACCTTGAATTTTTTAATATTGTAAATTA
>CALBSK010000034.1 GCA_937967795.1 uncultured Alphaproteobacteria bacterium
CAATTTTTCAAGACATACTTTGAGCTCGGGATCCTGAACAACCTCTGTCTGACTCTCAACCCATTCTTTTTCCTCTGGAGAAAGAAGGTAAGGGGATGCTTTTTGAGGGCTTTCTTGAGAATATATAAAACCATGAGTCATATGAAGTTTGGAAAGGGCTTTGTATCCAAAAAATATATTGACCTGTTCCAAAATCAAATCTTGGGCATAGTGAAGGAGCAGAGCCCCTGAGGACGTTACGTTTAAATGAAGGGTCCCTTCTGTTTTCTTACCTCGCGGAAAAGTAATTTTTTCTGCCAACGCAAGGCGCGCGAACTTCTCTCCTACAATTTGAGACCAGTGAGTGATGATTTTACCTTCCATGAGCCCGCGCACTTTAAAAACAGGTTTTATGATATTCTGTGTATAAAAACCTAGGCGCGTGGGCAGCATCTTGTTAGGGTGTTTCATAGAATGAAAATAAGCGCTTTTAAAAGGTTTGGAAAGTGTTTTCAGAGAAACTTCTCACTTGGTATGATCGAGAGAAACGAGAACTCCCCTGGCGTAGGGTCGTCAATAACCCTTATCATACCTGGCTAAGTGAGATTATGTTGCAACAGACGACAGTGGCAACAGTCATTCCCTATTTTCAAACCTTTATCCATAAATGGCCGACTCTTCAAAATCTAGCGTCTGCCTCTCTCGATGACGTCCTCATCCAATGGCAAGGGTTGGGGTATTATTCAAGAGCACGTAACCTTCATCGATGCGCTCAAACTCTGGCACATGTGTTTCCCACAAAAGAAGAAGAGCTTTTAAAACTTCCCGGAATTGGACCCTATACAGCTGCAGCTATTGCTTCTATCGCCTTTGATCAAAAGGCAGCGGCTGTGGATGGGAATGTTCTTCGCGTTATGAGTCGATACTTTGCCATAGATGTTCCAAAACCTATCGAAGACGTCAAAGAAAAGTTAAAAACTTTGCTTCCTAATGAACGGTGCGGAGATTTTACGCAAGCGCTCATGGAACTAGGGGCCCTAGTTTGCCGCCCGAAAAATCCTTTGTGTCACGTGTGTCCCTTTTTAGAAAACTGCCAGGCTTATTCTTCAGGAAAAGTTGATGTTTTGCCTGTAAGGAATCTGAAGAAAAAACTTCCGACGCGCTATGCGACTGCTTATATCATAAGACAAGAAGATGGGGCACTGCTACTCCGGAAACGCCCTACCCGTGGGCTGTTAGGAGGGATGATGGAAGTTCCCACGACAGCATGGGAAGAAACCAAAACAGAAAGGGAAGGACCCGTTGTGAGACATACCTTTACCCATTTTCATTTTGAAGTTGAAGTCTGTCATTTGAAAGACCCTTCAGGATTTGAAGGAATTTGGGTTCATCCGAAAGATTTAAAAAATTATGCTCTCCCAACCCTTATGAAGAAAATCATTAAAGTGGGTTTAAAAAAGCTTTAATAGGAGCAAAGCTTTTACGATGATGAGCAGTCAGCCCATGAATCTTGAGGGCTTTTTGATGTTCTGCCGTACCATAACCTGCATTCCGTTCCCACCCATAATAAGGAAAAGTTTGAGAGAGGTCTTCCATCATTCGATCCCGGCTCACTTTTGCAATGATCGAAGCGGCTGCGATTGAAAGACTGAGATTATCTCCCCCAATCACAGGGCGAGTTTGGATATTCTCAAATGAAGGAATATATTTTCCATCAACCAAAAGAGCGTCTGGTTTGAAAGAAAGGGTGTTAACCGCCCTTTTCATGGCAAGAAATGTTGCTTGGAGAATATTTAGAGAATCAATTTCTTCAACGGAAGCGATACCAATCCCATAGTGAAAAAGTTCCAAATTTAAAAGATCTTTATAAAGAGCTTCTCGCTTCAGTTTAGAAAGCTTTTTAGAATCTTGAATTGTTTCAAACCATAAGGAAGGAAGGGAGGAAGGGTCTTCAAAAACAGCAACGGCCGCAACAACAGGCCCCGCCCACGGTCCTCTTCCCGCTTCATCAATACCTCCAACTCGGCCTTTATAAGCAGACTCAATCTTGAGAGTGGGCACGGCGTGATAACTTTTTTTTATATTTTTTGTAAAGGTCTCTTATGAGAGAAACTTCTTGCCCAAATAAGAGATTCAAAAGACGTGCAAGGGGCGTGGCACGATTCGGAGAAAGTTCATGAAGCCTTTTTGCGGTTGTGAGCCAAACGGGACTCAATATTAAGGAAAGAACCGTTAAAGAAACGATAAGATTTGTTCCATAATCGTTCACGATCCCCACTTCCTCTCCGACGGTTGCAAGAAGAAAAGAAAATTCCCCAAGCTGCCCAAGCACAACACCTGATAAGAAAGAGATCGTCCAGGGTTGTCTTAAAAGGTGGAGAATGCTGATATTAAGTGCTGTTTTACCGAGGGTAATAAAAAATAAAATCATCAATACCTTGCTTAAATTTTGCCATATAAAATTAAGGTCAAGAAGAAGGCCGATTGAAAGAAAAAAGACCATCATCAGAACACTATAAATAGGTGTCATGCGATCTATCATGATTTGACGTTCATGACTGTTTCCCATAACTAACCCTGCTAAAAAAGCTCCATAAGCTGCAGAAAGACCCGAAAGACCGGCAACGGCCGCCGCTCCAAAGCATAAAGTGAGCCCCATCAACGGCGTAAGGTCTGTGTGACCCACAACCATTCGTAAAAAAGGAAGACGAATGCGTTCCTTGCGACTTAAATACCAAACAAGAAGGACCAGAAGTCCTATTGTAATTGAAATTTTAATGAGCATAAGAGAGAGATTCAAATTTCCTTGAGGGTGGAGTCCTCTGATAATAAGGATCATAGGAACGATAGCGAGGTCTTGAGCAACAAGCACACCTATCGTAAGACGTCCTGTTTCTGTCTTAAGCTCTCCAATCGTATCCAGCATCTTAACAGCAACAGCTGTACTGCTGAGCGCGAAAACAAAGGCTAAAAGAAGGGTTAAATTGAGAGGCCAATGGAAAAGTTGAGCGAGAGGGAAGGCGATCGCCAGGCCCCCTACCACTTGAAGGGCAATACAGGCAACCGAAATAGGCCAAATTTTGACAAAAGGCCGCAAACTAAGTTCCATTCCTACTACAAAAAGGAGCATAAGAACGCCCAGCTCGGCTAGCATAGAGACGGTTTCTCGGTTTTCAATAAACCCAAAAAGAGAGGGCCCTAAGATCACGCCTGCTAAGATATAACCTAGAATGGCAGGTTGTTTGAACTTCTCAAGAACAATGCCGCAAGCAAGGGCCGCGGTAACCACAATAGCTATTTCTGTCAGAGCGCTTTCAATATGCATGAATCAAACTTAACATGAGATCCGAATTTTTTAAACCCATCATCCTCTTTATGGCTCGCTTTACGAATGATAGAATTTTAGACATTTTCTTTAAAAGCATTCAAAAGTAAATTGGATAAGCTAAAAAAAGAAACGCGATAAGAGCATAGCCCACACAAAAAAGCACAGGAATGCTTTTTTCTGTTGAAGACAGGGATTCTTTCCCTTTTCGCCTTCCAAGTTTATTAAGCGAAAATGTAAAAATTTTAGCAGGGAGAAACTGTTCAATTTTAACAAGCATTTCATTTCTAATATCAATACTTTTCTTTATACTGGAGAGCGCTTTTATCCAAAACAGAGACATAATGAAGCCAAATAAAATGGCAACCCAGATAAATATGTTTTTTGAAGGGGGGCTCTCTATTGGCATATCTTTTATATAGGATATAGCTCCAAAAATTACTCCGTTCAGAGCAATCCAAAAGTTATTTAAACTCTCACGGTTATCATTCGTTTTGTTAAGAGATTCGCTAAGAATTCTATATTGCTCTAAAAGCAAAGGCTTATCTTTTTCACTGTCCAAATTAATAAATTTCGTTTCCTTTTCTTTCATATTTTAGCCCTTAAAGCCTTATGATGAGTCCACTTTATTTTCTCAAAGAAAAACGGATTTACTTATCCCCATCTTAAATTATTTAAATTTCATAACAAATTGAAACTCTTACAATAATTAAACTTTAAAACGTGATATCGATTAGAGACAATCGATAGTATGAATGAACATAGAGGTAGGAAACATAAAGATGACAGGTAAATCTCACCCACATGAAAAATTTATTAATGAATTAAAAGACTTACTCCAGTTGGATTATGCTGCGGTAGAGGCGTACGATTCAGCGATCGAACGATTTAAAAATGAAACTTTTAAAATGAAATTTCAAGAGTTCAGAAATGATCATCATCGCCATATAAAAAATGTTACTGAATATCTTAAAAAAATAGGAGGTGACTACCCCACAGGAGCAGGAATAAAAAAAATTTTAACCCAAGGAAAAGTTATTTTAGCCAATCTGGCAGGCGATATTTCCCTTTTAAAGGCTATGAAGAGTAACGAATTAGAAACAACAGAAGCCTACAAACACATAAACGCTTATCCAGATATACCCTCAGATATTAAAGATGCCTTATTGGACGGATACCAAGACGAAAAGAGACATCTATTATGGATAGAAAAGGAATTAGATAAATCGTGGTAACGGTTACTTTCCTTTAACAGCGCGTTGGAGAAGACTAGGTTCCATAGGCACTAGGCGAGTAAAGGATAATTTTAGGTTTGTGCAAATGCCCTTAACATACGCCGCTTTCGGTTGTTAATGGGCTTCTCTCTCCCCTTTATTCTTCTTTTTTGTTCAACCAAAATTGTTGGCTCGTGCCCACAAGATTTGGGGATGGCTCTCTCTCTTGCAGCAATTAGGAGAAACGTAGAAACGACAGGTGTTCCCATAATATGTTATCTTTTCTCACCTAATCTCTTCTCATCATTTTTTAATGTAACTTTAATTCCCATTCTTATTTCATCAATAATCCTATTATTTATTTTTAAATTCAATTAATAATTTACTTTTTTTGTCTATAAGGTTATACTGAGGCTACCCCTATTTTTATTATTTATTTAACCGATGCACTCTAAAACTTACACTACGAAACATCATGTTCCCCAAAATTTTAGAGATAAAGTGGCTCTGTGCCTTGTGAAATTCATGCGATTTTTTGCAGATGCTTTTTTTAAGAAAAGATATGGCCATAGAGCTATCGTTCTTGAGACGATTGCAGCCATTCCTGGGATGATAGGGGCGATGCTAAAACACCTTCAATGTCTTCGACAGATAAAAGATGATCACGGGTGGATTCATACCTTGCTCGATGAAGCAGAAAATGAGCGTATGCATCTCATGACCTTCATTCATATCGCTCAACCTAATCTTTTAGAAAGATTCATTATTATAATCGCGCAGGTTCTTTTTTTCACTTTTTATCTTATTCTTTATCTTTGTTCACCTTATACAGCTCACCGGGTAGTAGGTTATTTAGAAGAAGAAGCGATTGTAAGCTATTCCCAATATCTCAAAGAAGTTGAAGAAGGAAGGATGCCCAATACAGCCATCCCCCCCATTGCTCATTCTTATTGGAAATTAGGGAAAGACGCGCGTCTAGCTGACCTGATTGAAAAGGTCAGGCAGGATGAATGCCGCCATAGAGACGTGAACCACGCTTATGCGGAGCATCTCATTAAAAAGAGATGACCCCTTCTATTCTCCCTCAAAAGAGTTATTATAATGACGATTTTGTTAGGTTTTTTTGTGCTTTCATTTCTATAATGGCATTGAAAAACATGCCCTCTTTATTCTTTGGAGGGCACGTTTTTAAATTTTCTTTTTATATTTTTCTATTTTACTGGATTTTACTTACTTCTTTGTTTACATCTACAGTGCTCCCATATTCTTTATCTTCAAAGCGTTTAAGAACATCCAGCACATCTTGAGGAGCCCCATTATTGTGCGCCTGATTAACCAAATCTTTCTTCTCCGCAGGATAATGAATCCCTTTAAGATATCTTTCGATTGCAGCAGGGCTTGCCTTGTCGGGATTTCCCATGCCACCTTCACTTGCTTTTCTTCCGCCTTCTGTTGTACCAGCCATCGTCTTCCTCCTTCATTTGGTTAGTTTATAGAGAGAATAGTGCGCTTCTCTCTTTCACTTTTTAAAGTAACAAAATTATATTATTTATATAGTTTAATTTTTTTCTATTCTTCTAAATAAATTTATATAAAATGAGTCAATTTGAGATCGAAAAACCTTCTCTTCTAGCAAAATGAATAGGAGAAATTTTCGAGAAACGCCCACCTTGTAGGGATGGGTAGTCCACGCAAAAGCCGGGGAACTACTTCACCTCTA
This sequence comes from uncultured Alphaproteobacteria bacterium, assembly GCA_937967795.1. Classification (GTDB taxonomy): domain Bacteria; phylum Pseudomonadota; class Alphaproteobacteria; order UBA9655; family UBA9655; genus UBA9655. The sequence goes on from CALBSK010000034.1 coordinate 6,239, forward strand.
CAATTCAGAACCATCGAAAGATTAATAACTTTCTACAATTTCAAAAGTTCCATCTTTTCGATGGAGCACCACATGCCCCTGATCTTCTTCTTGGGCAAGCTCCCTCGCCTCATCTAATGCTTCTTGTTTAGAATCATAGGTTGAATAGCGAGAACCACGAACTTCCTTCACATGCCATCTATCGTCATTGTGTGAATACGTGACATGGAAGAAATGAGAATTTGGGCTCCCTTCACCTCTGTTGCGCGTATTGCTTTGCTGGCGCCCCCTATTTCGTTGACGACCAAAACCATAATCATTAGGGCTCCCGCTTCGACTTCCGCTGTATTGATCATCATCTTCATAGTCTTCTTCCCCGTCTTTACCGCGGCCTCTGCTGGAGTAACTTCTACTTGAACTTCTTGTAGTTGAGCTCCTATCGTTCCGACCTTGATTATTTCGTTGCCAATCGTTATCATAATCCTGTTCACTTTCATCACGATAGTCTTCATCTTCTCTCTTTCGACCCCTTCGGGCAGAGCCCGTGTTTCTATTACGATGGTTACTATTTCGACTCTCATTTTGAGTGTTATAGTCTTCTCTTTCGCTCTTATTATCTTTTTCCATTGTTTGTTCTTCCTTTCTTTTGTTTTATAATTTAAAAGAGAAAATCTCTTTTTAAAATTATGGAATAAACAAGGCTTCTTCAAAAAGTTTATTTTTCGTTAAGAGTTCATCTCAAAATGATTTGGAAGCTTTTGACTTACCCACACCCATTTGAAGTAAAATTTCTCCTTTTATTGAAGTTGTCTATAGAACTCCAGCTTTTGAGTGGGATTTTTTTCGAAAAAGATACAGGTGTTTTAATCTGCTTCGTTGAAAACCGTTTCAAAATTCACCTTTCAAAAAATACTTTTCCTTCGAATAATTAAAAAAGAAGCACATTGCTTACATCCCAAATATTAATTATGGAGAGAAAAATGAAAAAATATCTGAAAACGCTAATAATAACATCGTCATTTATTACTGCATCTCAATCAGCCACTTTTGGAGGGAGTCTTGAAGTCATCAATAATACTCCTAATACTGTGCAAATATTTATCAGAGGTGAAAATAGCTCTAAATATAGGAGAGAATTTATTGAGTCCCATCAAACAAAAAAAATGAATATTGTAGAAGAAAATGTAGAGAATAAGCCCGTCTTTCAAGTGATTGCCTCTACCAGCAGCGGAGGAGATCCGGATTGGAGGTTATTGGGTGGGGAATGCAATCACCTGCTGACAAGGAAAAATTATACGGTACTTATTGAATCGAGTGTGGGAGGGTTTAAGACTTCGTGCACAACCTTAGAATAAGATTCACCCTATAGGCCTAAAGATGGATTTAATTTCGTCTCGCCATTGGTCGATAAGGTTAAAATTAAGAAAGTAAGTTGGATGGAATAAGAGATAACAATCGAAATTTTCTACTCATTCTCTTATTTTATCCACTTAGGAAAAGCAGCCGTATCCATGACAATCGTTATTTCTTTAGGCAAGTTCGATGATAAAATTCAGCTAAAATCAAGCCTCACTTTCTGTCTTCAAGAATATGCAATAATTAGAAAAGTTTGAGAAATTTTACTTCTCTTTGCAAGAAACATAAGAACAAATTAATTCTTTTTAAAGAAGAATCGATTAAAATGAAAAAAAGAGGAGATAATTATGAAAAAAACAATATACATTCTTATGGGCGTTGCAGCTATTTCAAACTTTACTATAAGTTCCAGCTTTGCTGATGGATGTGAGAAATCATTTGTTCATTGTGTGGAACACTTTGAGGCCGCTTTTAAGGCAGCAGCAAAAGGTCCTACATCTATAAACCACTGTGCCTTATGCCATAGTAATTGTCAAAAAAGTTTAGCCGCCTGTGTAAAGGAAAAAAATTGGAGACTAGAAGGTCTCACACATACCTTAATAATGGGTTGTAACCACGCGTGCAACAAAACGGCACCATCAAAATAGAAAACTGTTTTTATTTTTTATAGGCTCCCAGCCACTTTCACAACAGTGGCTGGGGCTCTTCTTCGAACTCTTGAAACTCTTTCAGGAGAACTCAACAAACGACAAGTTTTTAAAAACCTTCAATGTATTTCTTCACAACCTGATAGGCCTCGTTAATTCTCTTCAAGCGGTCTTCGGCCTCTTTGTCGTGGGGATTAAGATCGGGATGATACCGTTTTGCAAGCTTCTTATATTGTTTTCTAAGGGTTTCTAGTGTTAAAGGAAGAGTAAGCCCCAGGATATCAAGAGATTGTCGAACCGGGCGAGAAAGGGAAGAAGGACGAGGGGCGGCTTTTAAAAAAGGATCTATTCCATCAAAATAACGGGCACTTTCTAAAAGTGTGTGCCAACCTCCAACGGGCCAAGAAGGACGGTTCCAGGTGACGTCAGAAACACGACTCGCTTCAATTTCTTCAGCGCTCATCCCCCGATAAAAGTCCCAGCCTTTATTATATTCCCGCACATGGTCTAAACAGAACCAATAATACTCGTGCAAGAGATGAGGACTTTTGGGAGCGCGAAATTCACCTGCATGCTCACACCCTTTGTAATCACATAGCCTTATGGCAGATGCCGTATCATAAGATGACTCTAGAGGGACAAAACGTTCTTTTTTCATCGTTTATACATAAGCGAAAACGAGGAAAGAATAAAAAGCATTTAGACCCACTCGGCCACGGGCTTATGGGTTGTAGGCTCAGGAGCTTTAAGAAGAGCCTGAAAGGCTTCTGGTACGGACCCCACAAATTTAAAATATTCTTTATGCTCTCCTTTAGCAAAATGTTGTTCAAAAATATTTTGGGTGAGCTCTTTCAGAGGTGTCCAGTATTCATTAATATTTATAAAAATAATAGGCTTATCATGAAGTCCTAACTGTCGCCATGTAATGAGCTCGAAAGTTTCATCAAGAGTCCCAAAACCTCCCGGCAAAACAAAAAAAGCATCAGAATGCTCGAACATGAGACGTTTGCGTGTATGCATGGTATCTACCATATGCAATTCCGTAATCGCCCAATTCGGATCTTCTCGTTCCTTTAAATGATCTGGCATAAACCCAATAACGCGCCCCCCATGAGCCATAGAAGAGTTGGCCGCTTCGCCCATAAGTCCTTGGACCCCTCCCCCATAAATCAAGGTTATATGATGTTGCGCCAGCTGTTGACCAAGCTCTAAAGCGGCTTTTTTATAAATGTCATTCACAGTATCATAAGAACTACAATACACACCGATTGCTTGAATTTCTTTCATGTATGTTTTTCCTCTATAAAGGTGATAGGCAATGTGAAGGAAAACCGCTATAAAATCTATAGATTTTTATAAGGAGGATCCCCCATGGAGACTTTTTTGGCTCCTGTCCATCGCGCTGGCTGGCCTTTTATTGCCCTTTTTGCAGTCGTTACATTTGTCCTGTTAATATTTTCTAAAACACTCGGATTATTAGGCCTTCTGATGATGGGGTGGTGCATATATTTCTTCCGTAATCCTCGTCGCATAACGCCTCATGGAGAGAACCTCCTTGTAAGCCCTGCTGACGGAATCATTACAAAAATTGAATCCGCCTTCCCCCCTCCAGAACTCAAATGGAAAAAAAAGGCCCTCACGCGTATCAGCATTTTTTTAAATGTCTTTGATGTTCATGTAAACCGCATTCCTGTGGAGGGAATCATTACCAAAATCCACTATCATCCGGGAAAGTTTTTCAACGCCTCTTTAGATAAGGCAAGTGATCATAATGAAAGAAATTCTCTTTTGATCAAAACTCCCTCAGGGCAAGAAATTTTGGTCATTCAAATTGCAGGGCTTATCGCTAGGCGAATTATATGTGAGGCTCATGTAGGGCAAGAGGTGAAAGCAGGCGAAACTTACGGAATTATTCGCTTCGGAAGCCGAGTGGATCTTTATCTCCCTGAGGGTGTAAATCCGCAAGTTATTGTCGGACAACGAATGATCGGGGGAGAGACAATATTGGGAGAGATGGATTCAAAAGCAGCCCAGCGAACAGGAGAGAGTCGTACATGAAAAATCCTCTTCCAACCAACAGCCTAAAGTCTCCTCATCTTATTCGGATTATCCCCAATGCCATTACGATCACAGCCCTTTGTACAGGGCTAAGTTCCATTCGTTTTGCTTTGATTGATCGGTGGGAATTTGCAGTCAGCCTTATCCTCATTGCTGCTATTTTGGATGGTATGGATGGCCGTATTGCGCGTCTTTTAAGAGCGGATAGTCCTTTTGGCGCTGAACTTGATTCCCTGTCTGATTTCATCAGTTTTGGCGTTGCTCCTGCTGTTATTGTTTTTCTCTACAGTCTGCATCTCTGGAAAGGGATAGGCTGGGCCCTTGCTCTTTTCTTTTCAACATGTATGGCTTTAAGATTGGCCCGCTTTAATACAAACATGGGCGCTCCAACACCCGATTGGGCCAAACAATTTTCTGTGGGAGTTCCCGCCCCTGCTGCCGCTGTTTTAGGCCTTTTACCCCTTATGATGAGTTTTGCGCTTGAGGAAAGCTTTCAGAACCTTCCCATCCTTTTTGCCATCAGTTTAATTATCAGCGGCATTCTGATGATTAGCCGCATTCCCACATATGTTTTGAAAAATGTGCGCATTCCCCATCATTTTATCCGTCCTCTGCTTATGATGGTGGCTATTTTTGTAGCCGCTCTTTTCAGCATACCTTGGTGGACTCTGAGTATGGGGGCCGTTATTTATCTCATTTCCATTCCTTTAAGCTTAATATCCTATAGAAAGAAAAAAGAGAAAAGTAGGTAAGTCCTGCGGCGTAGAAGTATAGACATTTGCTTCTTTTTTTAAGAATATTAAAAAAGTGTGGTTGTTTCTAAAAAGGATATTTTATGGAAGGTGCTGCAAAAGGGTCTTAATGGGCCTAAAAAAAGCTGTCATCCTGAACTTGTTTCAGGATCTTTTGAATATTATCAAAGAGATGCCGAAACGAGTTCGGCATGACATTGTTGGGGGAAGCTCCTTTTGCAGCAGTTTCTTTATGATAAAAATTATTTTTTCCTTTCTTCTTATTTTACGATCCCTTTCTGCTTTCGCTAGGGAACAACATGAAGATTTCCTCATTACCCGCCCTCTCCTGAAGCTGATCCAATGGAAACAAAATGTATAAATGTTAAGCTTACGGACATAGAGCCAAAGGATGAAAATTATAATTTTGAGGGCGGCACGATCTTACAAGAGCAACTCTATATTTGTCTTATCTTCTTCAAAGAAGATAAGACAAATTATTACGAAGCTTCCTCACAATGATCTAAATAAACAGTAATCGTTTGATTATCTAAGGCTTGAAGCTCTGGTGATGAGGTATCCTTTGTAAAGGAAAAAGCATTACAGTATGCACTAAAATACGGTTGTACATGATCATTGTAAGCTGCAACGATGATTTGGACCGGTTTTAACGAGTCTTTAACCCTCTGAAATGGGGGAAGACTCAAAAGAGGTTGTTGCTCACTCTTACCGTTAAGAATGTCATCTTCGGCATCATAAATTTGGATCTGATCAGAACCGACGTTTGCCCACACAACAAAATCAACTGAAAGCCCGGTTTTATTCACCATGGTAATGGCATAAGATGGGGTTCCAAACGTTAAGAATAAAGAAAAGATAAGAATAGCTTTTTCCATATTAACCAACCCCTCTTTACATCGATTCATTTCCTTCAGCATAAGCGCTGAATTCTTAATAAGTCGTTAAAGGGCTAAGGTAATCTTCACCTCGAAGGCATAAAAAAACCCCCATCCGGGGGTTTTTTACAGTCAATTAACGACGATCACCCAGAAGACGTAAAAGCATCATAAACAAGTTAATAAAATCAAGATAAAGTTGAAGGGCTCCAAAAATGGCGCGTTTCCCCGCAACTTCCGTTGAACTTCCTTCAATATAAGTGTTCTTGATGTTTTGCGTATCATACGCAGTAAGCCCTGTGAAAACAATTACGCCAATAACAGATACCATAAACTGGAGCATACTGCTCGCCACAAATAGGTTTACAAGAGACGCGATGATAATCCCGATGAGTCCCATAAAGAGGAAAGATCCCCAAGCGGTTAAATCCTTGCGGGTTGTATATCCATAAAGGCTCATAGCAGCAAAGGTTCCCGCCGTAATAAAAAAGACACGAGCGATACTCTCATAAGTATAAGCGAGAAAGATAACTGAAAAGGCCACACCATTAAGGGCCGCATAGAGCCAAAAAAGAGCCTGCGCTGTAGAATACTGAATGGTATTAATCTTAAAGCTTAAAAACAGCACGAGAACGAAAGGTGCAATTACAAAAAGCCACATCATCGGCATAATCGCTTGCAGCAAAGGCGGTGATGAAACGATTAAGAGCGCAACCGCCCCTGTTAAGGCAAGCCCTAAAGACATGTAATTATAAACACTCAACATATAGGTCCGAAGGCCCTCGCTATAAGCCAGCGCGGTCCTCTCCACACCTAATATAGTTCTATTCTTTGACCGATCATTCATGGGGTAAATCTCCTTTTCTACTTATCTTATATATAAGGGTTAATTGACTTTGAGGCAAGTCCCTCTCTTTTTGATTTAAGAGGGGGTTTGAAAAACACGTGATACAATTCACACCGCGTTTGTGCACTCTATCGTTCTGGTCAAAATTCACCTAATTTACATTTATTTATTCTACACATTTTAAATTAAAATGAAATTTTTTTAATTGGCCATTTTCTATTTTTTCTTGATCTTTTATTCATTTGATGAAAAAGTCAAAACAGATAACGAGAGACACTCTTCTTTCTAGGATAGCTCCGCGGAAAGGAAAGTCGCTCCCGAGATCGAGAGGGTACAAATTGACCTTTTAGGGAAAGCCCAGGATTTATGAAAATGCTAGCTTATTTCATGGATTCTTTTCTTAAAGAGGAAAGTGTGTACAATCGCGGAGAAAGAAAGATGCAACTGGAAGTTATCGTTCTTTTTTCTTTTAAGTGGCCGTTTGGTAACGGATCCCGGGATCTTTTAAACATGAGCGTAAAGAAAAAAAGGAATCAGAGGAAGAACAATAAAAAACTAAATATTTAATTTTCTAATCATTTCTTCAACCGAAAGAAAGTATAGGAAAGCGTGATGGTATCCACATCTTTCATGATGGGATCTTTGACGATATCGGGATCAATAAAAAATTGAACAGGAAAGTCAGATTCTTGTCCCCCCTCTAAATGTTGCTCTAGAAAACAAAAACACTCAACTTTATTAAAATAAATGCCCGCTTTATGAGGTGTGACATTATAAGTGGCCATTCCCACCGTAGGGTGGGAAGAAAGGTTTTTACCGTGGTAAAAGGCCAGCCCCACTTCTCCGGCTTTGACTTTAATTTCCCCTTGGAGGGGTTTAAAATCCCACGGGAGTTCCCGTTGCGTGTCCGCATTAAAACGGATGGTAATCACCCGATCTTCAACCCGATTCGGCATCAATTTGGCAACTTGCGTAGTGCCCCCGTGGCCTGTTTTCTCACAAAACATCCGAAAAAGAGCAGAAGATGCAAAGGTCAAAGCCAACATCCCGAAGGCAAGAGCTGAGAGAATAATCAGAGTTGAGCGATGTTTCTCTTTCACTTCATGTAAACGCAAGCCGCACCATAAAATAAAAGAGCGAGGCCTAAAAGGGACCAAAAGAGAGCTTTATTTATAGAATGTCTCATAATTCTCCCAACTTATCCACAATCATGGCTGTAAACAATAGAAAGAGATAGACAATGGAATAGAAAAAAAGCCGCATGCCCTCTTTGGGATTTCGGGAAAACTTAACCCTTATTCCAAATGCGACAAAGAGAAGGCCCAAGATCAAAGCGAGAGTTCCATAAATAAAACCTAATTCTCCCTCATAGACAGGGAAAAGAGTCAAAAGAACGAGAGCGAAGATATAAAAAAGAATATGGTTTTTGGTTGTCTCTATTCCAGAGACAACGGGCAACATGGGAACTTTTGCTTTGGCATAATCGTCTTGCCGAAAAAGCGCTAATGCCCAAAAATGGGCAGGCGTCCACAGAAAAATAATTCCACATAAAACCCAAGGAAGAAGAGAGGTTTCATTCATCACAGCAGCCCACCCAATGACAGGCGGTAACGCTCCCGCTGCCCCTCCAATCACAATGTTTTGAGGGGTAATTCTTTTCAATCCCATTGTATAAACAAAGACATAAAAAAGAATCGCCAATGCGAGATAAAAAGCGGCCCAAAAATTAACGAGAGTATACATTACCAGAACAGACCCTATGGCTAAGGCTAAACCAAAACCCAGCGCTTCACCGGGGCGAACCTTTCCTTGGGGAAGAGGGCGATCTTTCGTTCGCTCCATAATGGCATCAATATCCCGCTCATACCACATGTTCAGAGCTCCAGCTGCGCCACTTCCCACAGCAATACAAAGGATGGCTGCGAAGGCAATAATCGGATGGATGGGCCCCGGCGCCAACAAAAGCCCCACAATGCCTGTAAAAACCACCAAGAACATGACACGAGGTTTCAGAAGGTGCCAATAGTCTTCCGCCGTGGCTGAAGAGTGGTTAGATGAATAGGTGAGCGCAGTTGTCATAACCTCTACTTAATCTGGGGCTGGGTTTCAAAGGTATGAAAAGGAGGTGGAGAAGGTAACGTCCACTCAAGGGTTGTTGCCCCCGGTCCCCAAGGATTATCGGGTGCCTTTTTCCCCCATTTGAATCCATAAAAAACGATATAGAAAAAATAGAGACCCGCTGAAAAAGTGAGAATGGATCCTATGGAAGAGATATAGTTCCACCCCGCGTAAGCATCTGGATAATCAGGAATTCGACGGGGCATGCCGGCAAGTCCTAAGAAATGCATAGGAAAGAAAATCATATTCACACCGACAAAAGTCAACCAAAAGTGAATATTTCCCATCCAGTCAGGAATCATTTTTCCTGTCATTTTAGGAAACCAATAATAAAAGCCTGCAAAGATTCCAAAAAGGGCGCCCATCGAGAGAACATAATGAAAGTGCCCCACAACGAAATAAGTATCATGCAGAGAAATATCGATCCCTCCATTTGCGAGTGTTACTCCTGTTACGCCGCCAATGACGAACAAAATAATAAACCCCATCGCATAAAGCATAGGTGTTTCAAAGGTCAAAGATCCGCCCCACATGGTGGCAATCCAGCTAAATATTTTAATGCCCGTTGGCACGGCGATAATAAGTGTTGCGGCCGTGAAATAAGCATTGGTATTGACATCTAGCCCCACCGTAAACATATGGTGTGCCCATACAACAAACCCAATCACACCGATGGATACCATGGCGTACGCCATCCCCAAATACCCAAAAACCGCCTTACGCGCAAAAGTAGAGACCACTTGACTGATAATTCCAAAGGCCGGCAAAATCATAATGTACACTTCTGGATGACCAAAAAACCAAAAGAGATGTTGAAAAAGAAGAGGGTCCCCTCCCCCAGCGGGCTCAAAAAAAGTTGTCCCAAATCCTCGGTCCGTTAAGAGCATGGTAATCGCCCCCGCCAAAACAGGGACCGCCAAAAGAAGCAAAAAAGCCGTCACCAGAATTCCCCATACAAAAAGGGGAACTTTGTGCATGGTCATCCCCGGCGCTCGCATATTCAAAATCGTTGTGATAAAGTTGATTGCGCCTAAGATAGAAGAGGCTCCCGCAAGATGAAGGCTTAATAGCATAAAATCTACGGCCGCATCGGGATGACCCATGCTGCTCAAGGGAGGATAAAAGGTCCATCCTGTGCCGGCCCCTGATCCTACCACAATTGATAATGTTAAAAGAATCAGGGAGGGAACGAGAAGCCAAAAACTAATATTATTCAAACGCGGGAAAGCCATGTCGGGGGCCCCAATCATTAGGGGCACAAACCAGTTTCCAAAGCCTCCAATAAGGACAGGCATGACGAAGAAGAAAATCATCAAAAGCCCATGGGCTGTGATCACCACATTGTAAATTTGAAATTCATGTCCCGCAAGCAAAGTTCCATGAGGATGGGCCAGTTGAAGGCGAATGAGAAGGGAAAGAGTGGCTCCAAAAAGGGCGCCAAAGGCTCCAAAAATAATATACATGGTCCCAATGTCTTTATGATTGGTAGACAACACCCATCGACGCCATCCAATGGGATGGTGGTCTTCATGAATATGGTCAACCGTTGATGCGTATGACATGAATTTTTTATCCCCCCCTCGGCGTTTTTTTCAAAACAAGCCACTGTTCAAATTGGGCTTTTGGTACAGCTTCCACGACAATTGGCATAAAGGCATGCTTGACCCCACAGAGTTCCGAACATTGACCGTAATAAATTCCTTCTTTTTTCACATTAAACCAAGTTTCATTCAACCGTCCTGGTACACTATCGCGTTTAACGCCAAAAGCAGGAACAGCCCAACTATGAACCACATCGGACGAGGTTGTAATAATCCGAACATTCGTATTCGTTGGAACAACCACCCGATTGTCCACCTCAAATAAACGTAGCTGATCGGGCTGTAACTGATCTTCTGAAATCATATTACTATCAAATCGAATATGGTGATCAGGGTATTCATAGGTCCAATACCACTGGTTACCGATGGCTTTAATTGTAAGATCGGCTTTGGGCGTCACATCCATCATGTATAAGATCTTAAAGGAGGGAAACGCGATATAAACAAGAATCAGAACGGGAATGGTCGTCCAAATGATTTCAAGTAAAGTATGATGGGCCGTCTTTGAGGGAAGCTTATTTTTTGAGGCCCGAAACCGCACAATGACAAAAATAAGAAGGCCTGCTACAAGGGAAACAATGATCCCTTCAATGACAAGCAATGTTGCATGAAAATCATAAAGATGTTCCATCACAGGAGTAACAGGATCCTGATAATACATTTGCCAAGGACGAGGTTTATCCGCCCGGCTCATGAAAGGGATGAAAACGATAAGGCCGCTTAGTCCATATAAGATAAGATTGTTTCTGGATTGCTTCGCTAGGCTCGCAATGACGAGAATCACCGTCATTACACGGCCTCGCCTCAAGTTACACCCAGGCGAAAGCAACCGCGGCAATCCAGTTTTTTGAATTCCTTGAAACTCTCGCATAGATGTCCTCATTATTTTCCTAACATAATACGCAAAGACTTCCCCTTTTCTCAAGGGCCTTGAGAGAGGAGGAGGCCATTTTCTTATATTGACCTCTTATCCCTCACAGACCTATTCGAGTATTCTCCCCACCGGAAACTCGCGATTTTATGACAATCTTCTGTTTTTAAATATAAAAACAGAGTCCTTATTCAGCTTCAGGTGGGGGTCAGTCTTTATAAAATTTTAAGAAATGTGAGTTATCCTCTTCTACAACCAAGAGAGGTAAGAATGCAAAATTGGAAGTCTAAAATGCTCACGTCTGCTTTAGCAAATTTGCTCGTTCTCGCATCACCAGCAAGTTCGAGCCGTGGTGATTTTCGTATTTTATATAATGGCCAATCGGTGGATGATCTTGTTATTGAATTTATGGAAGAATTTCAGATTCCTGGCCTTTCCGTTGCTATTGTGCAAGCCCCCTATATCACCAGACTGACAAGCTATGGATTCTCGAATATAAAAACAAAGCAGCTTGTGGCAGGGCACACCCTCTTTAATATTGGACAGATGACAAATGCCTTTACAGCAATCGGTATTATGCAACTTATTGAAGACAAAAAATTAAAACTTGAGGATGCCATCAGCCAATATATTTCTCATACTCCCAAAACGTGGGATAAGATTGTCGTTAAAGATTTATTGCTTCATACATCGGGAATCTTGGATTACACACTCCAAAAAGATTTCAGTTTTTCTAAAGACTATCAGCCCGAACAAATTGTGAATTTGGTGGCTCATTTACCGTTAGAATTTTCTGCAGGGACCCAAGTCAAATATAGTCGAACCAATCCTTATTTATTGGGCATCATCATCGAAAAAGTAAGTGGAATGAAATATGAAGACTATATTACTCAAAAGCAAATAGAGCCTCTTCATTTGCAGCATACTTACTTTGTCTCAAACCTTAAAAGCGCTCCCAATGAAGTTAAGGACCGTGCCACCTTTTCAAAACATTCGGAATTTGTTCATAACGCCCAATATATAACCCCGACCGAGGTCGCCACAGGATACATTCAAAAGGAAAAAGAATGGGTAGAAGCTCCAGAAATGAGCTGGGGAGCTACATTTGCTAGCAGCGGTATGTTTGCCTCTGCTGAAGATATCAGTAAATGGGATATCGGACTCGCCGGAGATATTTTGATTAAAGATCCTAAAAGCCGGGAACTTCTCTACAGTCCTATAAAACTCAAGGATGGAACAGTTGTTCCTGGGAGCGTCGGCTGGTATTTCCCGGGACGACCTGGTCTCATGCAAATTGAGGGAAATAACGACGGTTATTCTGCTTTCCTAAGCCGGTTCACAGCACCTAGTGATCTTGTCTGCGTAACTCTTCTGGCCAATAAAGATAACATTCCAGGATTGGATATTTTAGCCCGGAAAATAGCAGGCGCTTATGATGCGAAATTAGCGGCCCCTCAGGGAGCCTCCTGGTCCGTTACACTGCAAAGTCCTTATTCTGTCGATAAAACCATCAAACGGATTATAGAAAATGTGAAAGTCCATGGAGGAACTATATTTTCCCATATAAATCATAGTGAAGAAGCCAAAAAGGTTGGTTTGAAATTGAGCCCTACTCAAGTCATTTCTTTGGGAAATCCCGCTGTGGGAACGAAACTTATGGAAGCTCAAGGAGGCGTTGCTCTTGATCTTCCCTTACGTATTGCGTCGTGGCAGGATAGTTCTGGACAAGTGTGGCTAAGTTTTACTGATCCAAGGACACTAGGGCAAGCTTATCATGTAGAAATAGAGCCTACCCTTTTAACCAAGATGTATGTTAACTTATTAAATACCTGCCAAAAAGCAGTTGGTTTTGATTAAGATAATTTAAATACATGAGTGATGGATTATAAATTAACCCCTTCCTTTGGTCGACGTAAAGCACGCAAGTTAAGAGAAACTTCTCAAAAGATATATACAGAACTGCTCCCACGTTTAAAAATTGATCCCCAAAAAAAGTGTTTTGGGTTTAGTTCTCCCCATATATGGCTTGAAATTGGTTTTGGGGGAGGAGAACATATGCTGGAACGGCTTTCTCAAAATCCCTCTGTTGCTATAATAGGATGTGAACCTTTTATGAATGGAGTCGCCAAATTCTTAGGACAACTTTTGCCACAAGATTATCCTCGCGTCAAAATTTGGCATGATGATGTTCGTTATTTGCTTAATTTGATCTCACCCTCCTCTTTCGAACGAGTGTTTATCTTATTTCCCGATCCCTGGCCTAAAAAGCGTCATCATCGCCGCCGTCTGATCACGAATGAATTTATAAATAAATTATTGCCGACTCTTAGAGAAAAGGCTTTTTTGCATATTGCAAGCGATGACCCCTCTTATGTGGAACAAATTCAAAATGTTCTCTATCCTCATCCTGATCTTATTCTTTGCACAGGCCCTGTTTCACCAGATCCCTTAAGTTGGGGAGGACGCCCCGTAGACTGGCCTTCTACACGCTATGAGAGCAAAGCGATGACGGCTGGGAAAAAATGTGCTTATATGTTGTTTCAGAAAAAGGAGAATTCTACATGAAACTTCTTGTTTTACGAGCACTCATGGTAGGAAATGCCCTCGAATGCTATGATTTTTTGCTGTATAGCTTGTTTGTTTCTATTCTTTCTCCGCTTTTTTTTCCTTCTTCCGATCCTTTGACGGCTCTTATGATGGGCTTTAGCGTTTTTGCTGTGGGATATGCAGCGCGGCCTATTGGCGCTCTTATTTTTGGCCATTGGGGAGATAAATATGGGCGTAAACAAGCCCTTTTTGGAACCCTTCTTTTGATGGCTTTTTCAACGATTGGTATTGGACTTCTTCCCGTTTATGAAAAAATTGGAATTCTGGCTCCCTTATTTTTAGTCCTTTTTCGTTTTCTTCAAGGGTTATCCGCTGGAGGAGAAACATCGGGAGCTGCTGTCTTCGGTCTCGAACAAACAATTAAAGCGAAACGTGGACTCGCAGGCGCCCTCATTCGATCATCCACAGCCATCGGTTCAATTTCAGCAATCCTTATGGGCCTTTTTTTTACAAATGAGTTCATGCCAGAATGGACATGGCGTATTCCCTTTTGTTTAGGAGGGTTCATTGCCTTTGCGGGACTTTATTTACGTCGCTCTTTAAACGAAACGATGGTTGTTAAACCCATCAGACTTCCCCTTCTTGATGTGATTCAAAACCATCCCTTATCCTTCCTTAAAACTGTGGGAGTAGGCGGCTTTGTCCATGTTCCCTTTTATGTTATTGCGGGTTATATGAATCCAACGTTACATGCGAAAGGCGTGATAAGCAGTTTTGAACTCATGCTCATAAATATGTGTGTCATCTTAACTATTCTTGTGTTTCTTCCTATCATGGGATTCTATTCGGATAAGGTTGGCCAACGACGTATGATGGTGTGGGGAGCTATAGGATTGATGGCTCTTTCTCTTCCCCTGTTTATGGTTTACACGAAAGGGAGCCTGCTGCTGATTCTTTTGGCTCAAATGAGCTTTATCATGGTGACCGAATCTTTTGAGGCCCCTTCAACAGCTTATCTCTATACTCTTTTCCCAGCTGAGTGTCGTTATTCAGGCGTGGCTTTTGGGACGTGTATCGGGACAGCTCTTTTCGGAGGAACGACCCCTCTCATTTGCACCCACCTTGCAACTCTTATTGACCCCCTTTTAGGACCCAGCCTTTATGTAACAGGAACAGCCCTTATAGGTCTTTTAGCTGTAAGGTTTTCCTTAAAAAAAGAAAGCATTTTCGCTTCATCTTAGCGTAGCTCCCCTACCCCACGAGACGCTGGTGTTCTGAAACACTTGCAATGGTGTGGGCAATCAGACGCATTTCATCCCGAAGTTTCTTCAGAAATTCTTCTCGATCTTGCCGTTGATTTTGGAGGGAAAGAGAGAGAGCTCGCTCCATATTTTGAAGAGATTTTCGGCTTTCATCATCAAGTCCAGAATTAAGCTGGGATAAATTGTTTTGGAGGTTAATGTGACCTTCTGCGATTTTGACCATTAAATTCTGATGGGTCTTATTCTGTTCAGCCATCAGGGTCAAGGAAGAAATCAGTTTGTCTAATAAAAGAGTCGCATGTCGCTCATTTTTTTCACCTTTCTCCAGCACGTGAGTGAGAGCATCAATAGATTCAATATTGCGTGTCAAAAGAGCGTGCAGAAAGTTGAGAGGAGAAGACGAAAGAGACGCGTTCTTATCACGAATATAAGAACGCGCTGTCAAATAAAGTTCGGTTTCATTTAAAAATCGGCCATAAGCATGCCCCACCTGAAGTTCTAAAAAGCCAATCAAAAGAGACCCTCCGAGTCCAAAAAGAGAAGAGCTAAAGGCTGTACCCATTCCTGCTAAGGGACTGTGAAGACTTTCTTTTAATATATTGAAAAAATTGGCAGAACTTTCTGTATCTACTGGCATGTTTTGAACAAGCTGCGCAATAGAGGTGATCGTTTGAGAAAGGCCCCAAAAGGTTCCCAATAGACCTAAAAACACCAAAAGACCAATAAGATAACGAGGGAAAATACGTTCATTTTCAAGTCGATCAGCAAGAGAATCAGCTAAACCTTTGCTAAGAAAGGGGTCTAAAACAGGTTGTTCCTTAGAAATAAAGGAAAGAATGGGGGCCAAAAAGTAACCTTGCGGGAGAGATGAAAAACTCCATTGTCCCTGTTTTAAATCTTCCAGAACGTCACTGTCTCTTCTTAAACGAAAAAGTTGATAAAAAGCATACGCAATGCCGCCGAAAGTTAAAATTATAATTAAAGCATTGAGTCGTGGGTTACTTATAAAAATCGACCAAATGGCCGGTCCAAAGAAAAGTCCTCCTCCTGCAATTCCCATCATACTAAGGCTCATTCGAAGAACATAAGGCCGAAGTTTCATAGTCTTTTCCCTTCTCATTTTGCCCCCATCTTA
This sequence comes from uncultured Alphaproteobacteria bacterium, assembly GCA_937967795.1. GTDB lineage: Bacteria > Pseudomonadota > Alphaproteobacteria > UBA9655 > UBA9655 > UBA9655. Next base: position 22,287 of record CALBSK010000034.1, read on the forward strand.
CAGCTTAAACTTAAAAGTACAAGGGGCGAGGATCTTCGATGTAAGTATTGTAAATTCGCTCATCCGCTTCATCAACATAAGGATTTTCAACAATATGAGCTGTAAGAAAAATAACAAGTTCTGTTATCTGTCGATCATCATCTTTTCCTTTTGTAAGCTCGCCAAGAAGGGGAATGCTATCCGCAAGAGGAAGGGAGGCACTTACATAACTTGAGCGATCCTCCATCAATCCCCCCATTACCAAAACTTCTCCTGAGTTAATCTTTAAGACAGAATCAAGTTCGCGCACTTGCACAACAGGAATCGTGGATTTCACCTTTTGGTGAGATTTAATAGCCACCGCTGGATCTTCTACTTCTTTTTGTACACGAGAAATCGTGGGGCGTAATGTCATCGTAATTTCTCCTGTTTGAAGATTAACTGAAGGTTGAACAATCATAACAAGACCAATAGGAACCGTCAGCGCTTCACTAGAGATATTTTCTATATCAGGCTTGCCTTCTTCTTGAAGAAAGCGTTCAAATTCAAGATGGAAAAAAACTTCATTTGTCGCAACTTTTAGCATTGCAGGTTGATTGTTCATAACTGTCAGTCGGGGATTTGAAAGAGTCCGAACGGTTCCAAATTTTTTAACCAAGTTTAAGACCATCGAAAATTTTTCTTCTTCAACAGAAAAGGTAAAGGTGTTATGACCCGAAAATTGAGAACCAGGAGAAGAAAGTGCAGATGTTAAGGATCCTAAGGGAGCAGCAACTTTCATATGCTCACCTAATTGACCCCAATGAATGCCACTCCTATATTCATTGTTGAGGGTTACCTCAATAATTTTGGCTTCAATAATGACTTGCGTTGAAGTTGCTTCCTTTAATTTTCTAAGATACTCACTAATTTGTTGATGCTGTTGGGCCGTGCCCCGCGCGAGAACAAGGCCTCCTTGCTTATGCAAAGTATATGGCGAAGGGCTTGTTGTGGAAACACCTTTTTCTGACATTAAAATTATTTTAAGGTTTTGTTCAAGTTCAGCCCAGAAATCCATGACCGTGCTCCCCCAGAGAACGCTCTCTGACCCATTGTCTGCCCGCTTTTGATTTTCCAAAGGGGAAAATACATCGGTTGAGACTGAAATCCGGTTCTCATTTTTACGGATGTGATTTAAAAACTGAATGCTATAAGTTAAAAGATAAGGAAGATCTGGCTCAATAAGAATGCGATTCCCTTGAATTTGAAATCTATGGTTTGTAAGGAAGCAAACATCCTTAATGACCTCAATAAAAGGGATCTGATAAACACTATAAAAAAGCTTCATTTTTTCAGAAATTATTTGCGGGCTTATCGCTATGCCGACACCTGCTTGACGTCCAAGTTCCATAAGAACATCCTTAAGGGAGACTTGCTCATGAATGGTGAGAGAGACTTTCTTTTTCATAGAGGGTGTTAAAATAGGGGTCTTGATGAAGGACGGAGCCTTTGGGCGAAAGGGAGGAATGATCGTTTTAACTAAAGGAGGTTTAGTTATTTTTTCATAATCTTCCTGCTGAAGTTTAAGTATAGGGTCATGATAATAGCGATGATCAATGAGGTCACAAGCACTCACAAGGCTTGAAAGACACAAAACCAAAAGCCAGTGTTTTACCAACTTAATCTCCCTTTTGTTTCTTAGGGAATGTAAAAAGAATTAATTAAATTTTTCAAGAAGGAAAAACGCTGGAGCGATATTTTGTGTATTTATATATTTTTATATAGGCTTAATGGTGCCTAAAAGACTATTAGAGAAGGCTTTTTCAATTTTTACGTCGACACATTGCCCAAAAAATTCCGGAGCGACTTCCATGTACACAGATTGAAAGTAAGGTGTTTTTCCTAAAAGTTGGCCCGTCTGCTTTCCTTTGCGATCCAATAATACAGATAGGGTTTTACCAACAAAAGCCTGGTTAAAAGCTTGTTGTTGAGTATTGAGAAGGTCTTGGAGTCGTCCGAGGCGTGCCGCTTTAATTTCCTCGGAAACTTGATTTTCCATAAGCGCTCCCGGAGTGCCAATGCGAGGGCTATACTTAAAAGAATAAGCTTGCGCATATCCAACTTCTTGAACAAGTTTCAGAGTTTCAGTAAAATCTTCTTCTGTTTCTCCAGGAAACCCCACAATAAAGTCAGAAGAAAGGGCTATATCTGGACGATAGGAACGGAGTTTTTCAATGATACTTAAATAGTGTTTGCGTGTATGTTTACGGTTCATCGCTTCCAAAATTCGATCCGAGCCAGATTGAATGGGGAGATGAAGAAAGGGCATAACTTGAGGAATATCTCGATGAGCAACCATGAGTTCTTCATCCATATCTCGAGGATGGGAGGTCATATATCGAAGTCGTTCAAGCCCCTTGATAGAAGCTAACGTCTCCATAAGTCGGCCAAGCCCCCATTCCTTACCCTTTTGAGGAGATGCCCCATGATAAGCATTCACATTTTGCCCTAAAAGACAAATCTCTTTCACGCCTAATTCAACAAGATGGGCTACTTCCTCATGAATAGCATGGACGGGTCTCGAATATTCCGCACCACGTGTATAAGGAACAATACAAAAAGTACAAAATTTATCACATCCTTCTTGAATAGCGACATAGGCAGATGTCCCGATCTCTGTATGATTCTGAGGAAGATAATCAAATTTGGATTCAACAGGAAATTCAACATCCAAGATTCCTCGCCCTGCGCCATGTTTTTTATCTTGAGAGCGTTGAGCACGGGCAATCATTTCTGGGAGTCGATGATAGGTTTGGGGACCTAAAACAATATCAACGTAAGGGGCACGACGCATAATCTCAGCGCCTTCTGCCTGTCCTACACATCCGGCCACAGCAAGAATCATTTGATCCTTTTTATGAGGTCGAATGCGCCCCAGATCGGAATATACTTTTTCTTCTGCTTTTTCTCGAACGTGACATGTATTTAAAATTACCATATCGGCCCCTTCGGGACCATCGACAAGAGAGTATCCCAATGGCTTTAAAATATCTGCCATACGGCCAGAATCATAAACATTCATTTGGCAGCCATAGGTTTTAATATAGAGTCTTTTTGGGATCATTCCTTAACCATTTGTTCCGAAATCAGACTTTGAAAAGCTTTTATAAGCCCCTCCTGAACCGCATGAAAACAAGCTTGAGCCAGTTCCTTACGAGAAGAAAAATCTTGGGCCTTTAGAAGCGGATGAAGTTCAACAATGACTTGGACACTTCCCCATTGCGCGATAGACCAAAGGTGAGTCAATAAATCGACGTCGGGGCTAAACCACCCGCAAATTTTGCGCATAAAGCGGGGCATAGGAAGACGGTCCCATCCGGCATAAGTGACAGTGATAGGTTGGACCACTGCATTTTTTTTGATGGCCACATCAAAAAAAGAGCTCCCAAAAGGAAGGATACGGCATCCATCAGAAGTTGTCCCTTCTGGAAAGAGAATAAGACTTTCACCCTTATCAATATATTCGATAAGTTTATGTGTTCCTTCTGCAATAGCATTACGGCTTCTATCAATATAGATGGTTCCTTGACGAGTTGCGAGCCAGCCCATAACAGGCCATTTTGCTACTTCTTCTTTAGCAACAAACCTTGCTGGTATAAAGGTTCCTAAGACAAGGATATCGACATAAGATGAATGATTGGAGACAAAAAGAGTAGGTTTTGCGGTTGAGAGCTCACCCTTGATAATAAGGTGGTGACCAATGCATTTACGCCAGGTGGAAAGATAAAATCGTCCAAAACGAAATCCTAAAGGCTGATTTACTTTGAGTAAGATCCAATAGAGAGGCGTGAACGTTATAAAAACCACCACGACCAAAAAAAAGCGCCATAGAGCTAATCCATATGCGTAAGGCATCATACCCTCACATCCATTTGAGAGTGAGCATATCTCTGAGAATACCGATCCGTCATCGTTTCTTTTTTTACAATGATACAAACGTCGATTGAGTTAAAGCTTAGATCAATATAAGCGCCCTCACCTACAAATCCTCCAAGACGTAAATATCCTTTAATCAGGGGGGGTAACTGACGCATGGCTTCTTTTTGATCAATCTCTTTTTTGGAGATAAGATTCATTTCTTGACAGTGACTCGGAAGCGCTTGTGCTCTGAGTTCAGGGGGAGCTAAATGATGATGATAAAGGTAGGCTAAAGCTTGATGATACTTTGATACATCTGTGCCAATAAAACTTGCACAGCCAAAACATATGGCAACATTATTCATCTGAATATAAGCCCCAATTCCTCGCCATAAGAGCTGCATGGTAGGCTTTGTTCGATAATTTTTGTGTACACAAGACCGACCCAATTCCATAATTTGCCCTGGGTATGCTGTTAACTTACTGATCTCAAATTCAGTAGCTGTATAATAGCTGCCATAATGCTGGGCAGCTTCTCGAAGCATAAAGCGGTAGGTTCCAACGATTTTATTATGGGTGTGGTCGATTACCAGAAGAACATCACAAAAGTCATCAATGCGTGCAATGTCACGCTTTAAAAGGGCCATCGTTTCATCAGGCTGAGCCCCGCATTCTTCGTAAAAAACTTGGTATCGCAATCCTTGCGCTGCTTCAATATCCTCTTCCGATTGGGCAAGACGCACTTCCAACGCGCCCGACTTCAATAAAGGAAGCGTCTTTGAAAAACGATCAAACGATACAGGAGCGATACTAGACATCATGATATTCTGATTTTCTTTTCATTCCGTTTAAGGAACTCCATATAATTCTAAACGACGGAGCTTAGAATATGGTTTTCTTCAAATATGCGCAAGGTCCGATAAATGGCTAAAAGACACATTTCAGAATTTCTTAATTGGGTGTGCCCAAAACAATTCTCGTATGAGGGAATAAAAAGCACCAATGCTACAATATTAGCACCGGTGCTTACATGGAAATGACTTAAGCTGCAATATCGCGACGCTCACGACGAGTGCCAAGTCCAATATTTTTAGCCAGATGACTACGACGTTTGGCATAGTTTGGGGCCACCATAGGATAGTCAGGAGCTAACCCCCATCTTTCACGATATTGATCAGGCGTCATATTATATGCTGTTTTCAGATGACGCTTAAGCATCTTTAACCGACGCCCATCTTCTAGGCAAACGATGTAATCGGGTTGCACTGATTCTTCAATAGAAACCGCTGGTGCTTGCCGATCATGCAGTAATTGTGCGCGTCTCGACCCCACATTGCAAAAGCTCCGATGAACTTGTTGAATAAACCCAGGAAGTTCAGAAGCTTCTATTTCATTATTTGAAACGTAAGAAGCTACAACTTCCGCTACTAGTTCTATAATATCTAAAGATTCATTTCTTTCGGCCATTTTTTACCTTTCCATTAAATGGACTATCGCTTTTCTATATTACACTCAAAAAAAGTAATCAACAATTTTTTTATTTTTTTAAAAAATGGTATTCAGGAAAATCTTATATAAGTTTTTTAAAAAAATTTAAAGCAGCAATAAACTTTCCTCCTTCTCTTGGATAATAATGGGGGCGTATGCTTAACAAAGAAAATCCGTTTTTGAGGTAAAAAGATTGGGCATTGATGTTATCTTCGGCTACTTCAAGAAATAGGTTTGTAATGTTTTTTATTCTTAATGCTTTAATAAGAGTTATTAAAAGGAAGGTTCCTTTCCCCATTCTTTGGTAAGAAGAAGCGACAACAAAAGTCAAAATTTCAGCTTCATCTCCCATTTCGCGCCATAAAATATATCCGTAGAGTTCATGATTTTCTCCTATTTTTAAGCCGTGTACTAATGGATTGCGGAGAAATTCACGAAACGTTTTTGCGTCCCACCCTTTTAAAAAGGCGCCTTGATGAAGAAGAGCTGCTTTTTGACAATCCTTAAGAGTTAGAGGGGAGATAGGCATGAATGTGATGAGAAAGTAACGTTAGCTTCCCTTGCATAAAAAGGAAAGGGTTCTGTGGCAAGAGCTGGATTTTGAAAGAAGGCATGCGCCAAATTTTGAGCTCCTCTCCAAGGAGAAAAAATTTCATGAGGATGACTACTCTTAAATAACGCATGAACCCCACTTCCAGCAAGAAGAGGCGGAGAGGAAGACAAAAGAATTTTTTCAACATTTCCACGTCCGTAACTTTGGAGGAGTTGAGGGATTCCCTCGAGAAACCGTCTTCCAAAAACATCCGGGCGTCGGGCATCAATCAAAATGAGGACATCTTTTGGTGAAGAAAGCCCCGAATAGATTGCCGTAAAACTATCAATTCCCTTTAAAGGAAGACCTAAACCCAAGGTAAGTCCCTTAGCAAAGGCAAGCCCTACGCGAATGCCTGTAAAAGAGCCAGGGCCTACATTTACGATGACCTGATCAACCTTATGTTGCCCCATAATTTTTCTAACGAGCTCTGGCAAAAAGGAAGCTTGATCCCGTTCAGAAGTTTTTTCGTGAAAGGCGAGCTCTCGCCCTTCTTCCCAAAGAGCCACCGAACAACTCCCCCCACCGGTATCAATGGCCAGAATTTTCATGAATCCTTCCATCTGCGATGAATCCACAGCCATTGCCCGGGCCGTTCCTTTACCCATTCACCAAGCATAGTGTTGATGTGAAGAAGCAAATCGTACATATTTTGCTGATGATTTCCTCGAGGTATAAAGTCTATGGGAGGGTAAAAAGTCACACGAAAGTGAGAATCACAAAGGCGTTCAGAACGTGCGGGTAATAATGGACAATTTTGATTGAGATACATGCGCGCAGCGCCAGTTGCTGTCATAGCCTCTCGCCCTAAAAATGGAACAGACATTCCCTCTCCCATCTTTTGATCAACCAAGAGGAGAACATGGTCCCCCCGCCTGAGAAGGGAAAGAAAGTCTTTAGGTCCACTTTTACGTTTCGTAATCACATTTTTAACAGCAAGTTTTTGACATTTTAACATCAGCGCATCCACCCATGGATTATTAGCAGGTCTATACATTTGGGTAAGATCAAAACCAATAGACTGGGCCGCTAACGTAATCATTTGCCAATTTCCTGTATGCCCTGTAATAATAATTCCTGGCTTCCCATCTTCCTGAAAATTCTTCAGATTTTCTATGCCTTTTATTTCGATATTCCGTAAAGTCTTTCCATCCCAGAAGGCATCGGGATTGGCATATTCAGCGGCGAGTCGCCCATAATTATCCCACATTTCAACAATAATTTTCTGAATATCAGAAGCTGTGAGCTCAGGAAAACATTTTTTTAGGTTTGTTCGGGCTCTTTTGCTCAAATGATAACGGGGCCCCACAGTGCGAGCGAGCCATCCTCCAAAAGCGACAGAAACTTTAAAAGGTAAAATATAATGAAAAAAAACAAATGCCATTCCAACGAAAATACCTTCCAATATATGGCGTATTTTTTTAAAAAAACTAAATCTCAAGCTGCCTCCTTTAAAAAAGGAATTTTCTGAAGAATAAACTCATAAATTCCCTCAGAATCTTCAAATTGAATGCTTATGTCTAAAACATGAAGCTGTATGTGCCAAGAAGAGGGAATTTTTACCTTATCTTTTTGAGTGGTAACTAAAACAGCATGATTCTCATTGGCCATTTTCTGAAGTCGTACAAGATCTTCTTTTTGATATCTATAATGATCGGGAAAACTTTTTATAGCAATAAGATCAACTTCTAGATCCTGCAAAGTCTTATAAAATTTTTGCGGAAACCCAAGCCCACAAAAAGCAATAACTCGATTTGAAGGAATGATTAGGGGATGAGGAACGCTTCGTGCTCTAAAGAAAGGTTGATCGGTGACGATCTCCCCTTCTCCAATTCCTATAAGGGCATCCGATCGTTTGAGCCCTTCAGCAAGATCTTCTCGCAAAGGCCCTGCCGGTATCACATATCCATTCCCAAATCTTTGCAAAAGATCTACTACCACAAAAGAAAGATCTTTATAAAGACCTGATGTCTGATGACCATCATCTAGAATAATAAGGTGGGCACCTTCTTCCATCGCCTTTTGAACCCCGAGAGGCCTCTCTTTCGCGATCCATGTAGGTGCCTGTTGGGCGAGAAGAAGAGGCTCATCTCCTACCTCTACGGATGTATGATAAGACGGATTTATCTTTAAGGGCCCTTTTTGTGTTCCACCATAGCCGCGGGTAACAAAATGAACATTGATTCCTCGCGTTTGCAAGAGACGAGCAAGAGCAATAGCGAGGGGTGTTTTACCTGCTCCTCCGCACACAATGTTTCCTACACTTAAGATAGGAACGGGAAAACGATGGGATTTTTTTAACAGAGATAAAGTTTTTCCTCCTTTCCCATAAATCCAACTCAAAGGCCAAAGAAAAGTTGAAAGAAATCGAGGAGGTTGATACCAAAAAGAAGGTGTTTTCATTTCCTTATTTCTCTCAAATTTTTCAAATGAGGCTCAAGAAGCTTAATCAACTTTTGAAACCCTTTTTCTCGATATGTTTTAAGAATAGAGGGTTCGTCATAATTTTCTTTTTGTTTTTTAAGCCACGGCAAGACCAAAGAAGAAAGCTGTTTTTCTTCTTGAATACATTTACTAAAACCTAATGCCGCAAGAGAATCATAGAGCTCAACGTTCTTAAAAATATGGGGACCATGCAACACAAAGGCTCCGAGTTGAGCGGCTTCAATAGGATTATGCCCTCCTTTCGCAACAAAGGTAGCACCCATGAAGACAACAGGAGAAAGAGCATAAAAAAGCCCCATCTCTCCCAATGTATTCCCAATATAAACGTCAACTCCTTCAAGAGAAGACATCCCCGTACGAAGAGCCGTAGAAAATCCTTCTTTTAAAGCAAGATATTGTAAGGCCGCCGCTCTTTCGATGTGCCGAGGAACCAAAATTGTTAAAAGATCAGGATGTTCTTCTCGGAGGATTTTATGAGCTTTAAAGACAATTTCTTCCTCTCCTGGATGAGTACTTGCCGCAAGCCAAAGAGGCCGCGTTCCTACTTCCTTTTTAAGAGCTTGGTATTTGCAAGCATCAACATCTAAGGGACTCATCATCAGCTTAACACTGTTCATTATAAAAACTGATTTTGCTCCTAACGCCTGAAAAAAAGACGCTTGTTCTTCTGATTGAACGGCACACACATCAAGGCGGGAAAGAAGAGGAGCAATCATTCCTTTGAGTTTTTTCCAGTTTGCAAAGCTCTTTAAAGACATTCGACCATTTAAAAGAAGTGTTGGAATTCCTTTTTCTTGGGTTTGGTGTATGAGATTAGGCCAAAGTTCTGATTCAATCCAAATAGCAAGATCGGGCTGCCAATGGTCTAAAAATCGATTTACAGCTTGCAATGTATCAACCGGACAAAATTGATGTATTATATTTTTATGAAGCCTTTTCTCTATAACTTTTGCAGAAGAAACAGTTGTGGTTGTTAATAATATATGAACTTTAGGGTATTTTTTTAAAACCGCTTGTGCAATGGTGAGAGCTGCCATGGCCTCTCCTACACTCACTGCATTCACCCATAAAAGAGGCTTATCAGGTCGGGCTACATCTGTAATCCCCATCCGTTCATTAAGCCGCGTTTTATCCTCATGGCCCTTATAGGCTCTCCACCTAAGGTAACCTGAGATGAAGGGAGCGCCCAACCATGAAAAACAAGTATATCCGCTGCGTAAAAGACTCATAAAGTCCTCTTTAAAAGAGCCTTGTCCACTTGCTTCCCACAATAAAGATCAGCCTTTAGAGTGAGAGCTTGTAAAGAATCCTCGAGCTCTTGGCGTAATTCTTCATCACTTTTTGATGAATTAACCACTGTGATAAGGGGCCCATAAACAATGACCCCCCTACTAAAAGGAAGAGGAAGAAAGAATCGATCCCAACTCTTTATAGAAATTCCTCGCGTCGAGGAATAAGACATAGGCATAATTGCGGCTCCTCCGAGGCGCGCCATCTGAATGACCCCAAGGCTCGCGCAATAACGCGGGCCACGCGGACCATCAGGTGTAATTCCCGCAGAACCTCCCCCTTTCAAGATTTTCACAATCGATAAAAGGGCCTTGCGCCCTCCTCGCGTAGAAGACCCTGCAATCCAGCCAAACCCGAAATTTTGAGTGGTTCGTGCAATAATTTCTCCATCCGGATGACTTGAAATGAGCATATGCAGTTTATGGAGGCCAAACCACGCTTTAAACATCATTAAAAGACGACCATGCCAAAAACACGCAATGACGGGTTTGTTTTGACACCAATAGGATTCAGGGTATTCTTTCCCTAAATAACTCCAGTGACCCGTCAACCATACGAACCTCACATATTGGGCAATACAGAAACCCGCAACACGCCGAATAAAAGACGAGCTTCGAATTTTCTTTAGAAGGCTCATGACTATTTTCCTCTAAGATGCCATAGGAAGTGTATCCGTAACAAACTGGAGCTCCACAAGGCGTGCATAAGTTCCCTTGTTTTTAAGAAGTTGATGATGCGTTCCTTTTTCTGTTACTTCCCCTTCTTCAATGACATAAATCATATCCGCATCAATAACAGTAGAAAGCCGGTGGGCGACTACCACGGTTGTTCGCCCCTCCATCAATCGGTTAAGAGTCGCCTGAACTTGTCGCTCTGATTTGGTGTCAAGGGACGAGGTTGCTTCATCTAATAAAAGAATAGGTGCGTTTTTCAGCATGGCCCGAGCAATAGAAAGACGCTGACGCTGGCCTCCGGAAAGTCGGATCCCTTGCTCACCGACGAGGGTATCGTAACCTTGAGGAAGACGCGAGATAAAATCATGAGCTGCCGCGGCTTTTGCTGCACAGACGATCTCTTCTTCGGAGGATCCCCACCGTCCATAAGCGATATTGGCTTTTACCGTATCATCAAACAAAATCACCTCTTGGCTTACAAGAGCGATGTGAGAACGTAATGAATTTAAAGTCACATCTCGGATCTCAATACCATTAATCATAATTGTCCCCGACGTAACATCATAAAAACGGGGGATAAGATTTAAAAGGGTTGATTTCCCAGAACCACTTGGTCCAACAAGAGCAACGCGCTTTCCTGCAGGAATACTCAAAGAAATATTCTTAAGAACTCTTTTTCCGTTAGGATAAGAAAAATTCACCTTATTTATTATAATTTTCCCCTTTTTAATGTCAAGAGGAAGCGCTTGAGATCTATCTAAAATAGAAGCATTTAAATCAAGTGCTGTAAAAATTCTCCAGGCCGCGGCTAATCCTTCTTGTAGGTTTGCATTAAGATTAGCAAGGCGCTTCATCGGCTCATACGCCAATAAAAGCGCAGTAATAAACGAAATAAAAGTTCCTGTCGTGCGATTTCCAGCAATGACTTGCGTACCTCCATAAAGGATGACGATCACAATGGCCATCCCCCCCAAAGTTTCCATAATGGGATGAGACGCCGCTCGGACACGCCCTCCCTTAATATTCAATCGACTCAAAATATCGATGAGATGATGGGCCCGTTTTTTCTCATAACTTTCCATGGCATAAGATTTCACAACACGCATGCCTTGGAAAACTTGATGGAGGAGAATTGTAAAAGTGCCCATTTCCTCTTGAGTATTCAGAGAAACTTTTCTCATTTTTCGGCCAATTTTTATAATGGGAAGAAGAGCAAGGGGAAACACAAAGAAGGCCAAAGAAGCTAAAAGCCAATCTTGATAAAACATAAGGCCAATAAGAAAGACAAGAGAGAGGATGTCTTTTCCCATTCCTGTCAAAACTGTTGTGACGGCATTCCGCATGAGATTTACATCATTGGTAAATCTTGAAACGAGCTCTCCGCTGGAACGCGCATGAAAATAAGCAAGATCGGCTTTAATGAAATGGTCGAAAAGACGTTTTTGAATATCACCAATAATTTTTTGCCCTACATAAATCATGCTTACAGATTCTCCAAAGCTTGAGATTCCTTTCAGGATAAATATGCCCAATACCAATAAGGCAACCTGAAAAAGCATGGCCTCATTCCGAGCCATAAACACGTCATCAAAAAGGGGTTGAAGCATTTTTGCAAGAACGGCCGTTGTCATTGCCGCAAAGACCATACATATAAGCCCTCCGCAAACATACCATCGATAGGGCTTGATATGCTCATGCCACAAACGGTTGACAAGAGAAAAGCTCGCTTTGTCAGAAAAAAGATTTAAAAACTTCATCGAATAACTCTATTCATTTCCATTTTTTTAGTCGATTAGATAAAAAAATACAATGCTAAGAAAGAAGGCAAAGTCTTTAACTCTTCTATAGCCCTCAATGAACTTAAATTTCTGAATCCCTACCGCTCGCAAGTGGGTGGATTTATCGCTTTCATTCGTTTAGAGTGGCCATTTAGAATTTTTTAACTATTATTTGTTATATTTTATTTATTATTAATTGAAAGGAAATTAAAATGAAATTTATTCGAATAGCTTTTCTTTTTTCAAGCGCATTATCACTTTCTCAAGGAACAACCGCCGCTACAACTTATACCTGTCCGGTACCATCCCACATAACATGGACATTAGCGCATGGTTATTGGAATGGCACCGCTAGCAGCCCTTCCCTCGCTGTTCCTTTTGAAAGCGTAGTGATCCCATCAAGTGATACTATAGGAGGACATGCGCCAACTCTCCAGTCAGCAAATCGAGGCACTTATGCGCCTATTGCTCCTGGCACGGCCCCAGTTTTTCGGTGTTACTACACTGGTTCGAATTTCATCCCCCCTCTTCAGGAAGGCATTATGCAAATAACGCCATCACAAGCAACACCAAATGAACCTAATTGTGTACTTACTCCGGCGACCACAGGTCTCATCTGTAACTGACACTTGTTGATACAGCTTAATCCTTAATCTCATGGAGAGCAAAATTCGCTCTCCATGTTTCTTTTTAAGAAAGAAATATTCTTAAGGGCCTTTTTCCCGCTTGGATAAGAAAAATCAACTGCAGTCAGCCTAATCGTCCCTTTTTTAACTTCAAGGAGAGGAGCTTTAGGAATATTTACAATGCTCGGCTTTAAATCAATCGCCATGAAAACGCGCCATGCTGTAGCCAATCCTTCCTGTAAGTTGGCATTGAGGTTGGCAAGGCGCTTCATCGGCTCATACGCCAATAAAAGCGCAGTAATAAATGAAACAAAAGTCCCGGTGGTTCGATTTTCAGCAATAATTTTTTGCCCTACATAAATCATGCTTACAGATTCTCCAAAGCTTGAGAT
>CALBSK010000035.1 GCA_937967795.1 uncultured Alphaproteobacteria bacterium
CCCTCTTTGAAGAATCTCTTTTAGAGAACCAAATAGAGGCTCTTCTTAAGTCTAAAATTTCTCCCCAACTTATCGCAGAAGAATGGCTTAAAAGCCATCATGATAAGATATCTAACGGAAAATCCTCTTACATTTATTCGTTTTTCACCCTCATCCAAAACCATACGGTTGATTTAAGTAACGTTAGTGCCCAGATTTTAGCCTCCCTCTTTGAAGAATCTCTTTTAGAGAACCAAATAGAGGCTCTTCTTAAGTCTAAGGTGCCTCTTGAAATTATCAATACCAAAAAATCTCTCCTTAAAACCAAAACGATTAGTGAGAAGAAAAAAATTATTTTCACTGAAAAGGAGGAAAACGTTGAATCGATCTCTCCATTGAGTGAATATACTTTTCCTAAGTTAGTATTAAATTTGTCGATGCCAGAAGATTCTCCTTCCATAGCCGCTCCTCTTTTATCTGACCCCCACGAATCTATAGATCTAGATTCAGAAGACGATTTAAGTAAAAGCCTTAATTCCATTTTGAAACTTGATGATTATGATCAGACCTTAAAGGCTTTAAAAAAAACCTATACTAATGTAGAAAATTTTTTGGAATTACAGACTAATTCCACCGAATTAGCTCCCTTTATTTTAGCTGTGCAAGAGGAATATACAAATAGCATACTTGCTATTCTTGATTACGTAGGAAATCGCTTTCCTGATCTTGCAATTGCAATGGGAGAGGATAAATTTGAGGCTATGCTGGAATGTTTACCCGATGAGAAAGCCAAAAATTTGATTCACAAATTTCCAGATGTTTTTGTAATGATAAATGATAAAAATGATTTTTTTGAATCCTCGTTGAGATCTCTTCCTTTAGGTATCCTAAAAGATTTTATTATTACTCATAAAAACAAGCTTAAAGACCTCGGAAGGGACGGATATCCTTACTTCTTTATGCTTTTAACTCCTAAAAATATGCCTCTTGCCGTTCAGTTGGCGAAAGAAGACCCTTCTCTCCTTAAGCTTGAGTCTCTGGAAGGAATAAGTTTGAAGGAGGGTTTTATTGATGTAGCCGGTCAAAAACAATACTTTGATAATTTCATGAAAGATTTAAAAAAATAATTTTCTCATAAAGGGAACCTCGGGTTACTTCCCGAGACGTGCTCCTTTAATAGCCATTCAATCAAATTTTTGGTAATCTCTTTACTTTTCTGGCATAATGGGCGATGAAGGTGACGCTTATATGATATATTTAAAAGAATGAAACTAGATCCTCATAAATTATATTTTTTACCCTTGGGAGGCTCAGGGGAAATTGGAATGAACCTCAATCTCTACTTCACAGCCGGAAAATGGCTAATGGTAGATTTAGGCATTACCTTTGATCAAACACCAGGCATTGAAGTTCTCATGCCCGATACGCAGTTCATTGAAGAACATGTCCAAAATCTGGCAGGACTTGTCCTGACCCATGGCCATGAAGATCATATTGGAGCCGTTCCCTACCTTTGGCCTCGCCTGCAATGCCCTCTTTTTGCCACTCCTTTCACCGCTTCTCTTTTGCGCTATAAACTTCAGGAAGCGGGGCTTCACGCGCCCCTTCATGAAATTCCTCTTTCGGGAGGCATTGATATTGGCCCATTTACGGTTGACTTTGTCAGCATAACTCACTCGATCCCTGAACCTAATGTACTTGCCATTCGAACAGCTGCTGGAACTATTGTTCATACAGGAGATTGGAAAATTGACCCCGATCCTTTAATTGGGAAAAGCACAGATGTTTCTGCCTTGAAAAAGCTGGGGGATGAAGGCGTCTTAGCTCTTGTTTGTGATTCTACCAATGTTTTTGTGCCTGGGCATTCCGGATCTGAAAAACCTATCCGTAAAAATCTGATCGATCTTGTTGCAAAATTTCCAGGAAAACGTGTCCTTATCGCTTGTTTTGCTTCAAACGTTGCAAGAGTTGCCAGCTGCGCTGAAGCCGGTCTTGCGAATGGTCGCGTTGTAGGACTCGTTGGGCGTTCTCTCCATCGGGTTGATGAAGTCGCCCGTAAACTCAACTATTTTAAAAGTTATCCCGCTTTCCTTAATCACCACGATTCAGGCTTTCTCGAGCGCCATGAAACTCTTCTCGTTTGTACCGGAAGTCAAGGCGAGCAGCGCGCAGCCCTTTTGAGAATTGCAAAGGGAGAAGATCGCCATATTGCTTTGGAAGAAGGGGATGTTGTTATTTTCTCATCCCGTCAAATTCCTGGGAATGAAAAGGCAATTGCTGCTTTGCAAAATTTGCTTGTGCGAAAGGGGGTTCAAGTCATTACAGCCAATGAGGAAGACATTCATGTTTCGGGCCACCCCGGACGAGATGAACTTGTCGAGATGTACTCTTGGATTCGCCCTAAAATTATTGTTCCTGTCCATGGAGAGGATCATCATATTGCAGAACAAGCCAAACTTGCTTTGGATCATAAGGTGCCTTATGCAATTACACCTCGGAACGGGGATCTCATTGCCCTTACTGAGAAAGGACCGAAGCTTGTTGATCAAGTGCCTGCCGGCCGTCTGGCCTTGGACGGAAAGCGATTAATTCCCTATAAAGGAACGGTGATGCATGATCGTCATCGTCTTATGAGCACAGGGCATGCGCTTGTTACTCTTATTTTGAAGAATACAGGATCTTTCCAACACCCTCCTTCTGTTCTCCTGATCGGGGTGACTGAAAGAGATCATCTTGAAACCCTGACCGCTCACTGTGTGGGTGCTATTGAAGAAGCTTTTCTGTCCCTTCCTTTAGAAGAGCGGCGTGATGATGAAAAGGTTGCTGAGATGGGACGGATTGCGACAAGACGTGTTTTATCGAAGTATTATGGAAAAAAGACGTTAACTCATGTGCAAGTCTATCGTGTTTAAGAAAGGTCTCTATGATTGGAAATTTAAGCTATATGGCGATCGCTGTTCCTGATTTAGAGGCTGCCATTTACCAATATCAAGATGTTTTTGGAGCTTTTGTCACATCTCCTCAAGACCTTCCTCTCCATGGCATTCGTATAGCTACGGTTAATCTTTCGAATACAAAAATTCAGCTTATAACCCCTTTGGACGGCTCTTCTCCTCTTCACCAATTCCTTGAAACTCACCTTCAGGGAGGCCTCCATCACTTGTGTTATGAAGTGAGTGATATTGCCGCTGCCCGCGATCAGCTTTTGGCTGCCGGCCTTCACCCAATTGATGAAGGAGAACCCCCACGCGGATATCATGGAAATCCAGTTCTTTTTTTCAATCCAAAAGATTGTTTTGGCATTCTCATTAAACTCGAAGAGATTCCTTCCTTTAAACAACAAGATCGTATTGGCATAGGACGTATTGGTCCTCTCCACCCATCTCGCTCATCATCTTTGGAATCTCTTAAGGGAATGGAAGGTATTGGCATAGGCATTGAAGTTGATTTTAAGAAAAAAACACCTCTCGATAACATGGAAGATGAATGAGCCTTTCCATAGGTATTCTTGTGTATGTTATGATTTGGGTCGTCGTCCTTTTTCTCGTGCTTCCGTGGGGAGTTTGCATTCCAGATCAGGTAGAACGAGGCCACGCAACAAGCGCTCCCGAGAATCCTCATATAGGCCTTAAATTCCTTATCACCACCGTATTCTCAGCTTTTTTATGGGTGATTGCTTACTTAGTTATGAGTCGTTAAAGATTGCACGTGAGTATTACTCCCCTTTTTCAAGGTAAAGTCTTATCCTTCTAATGATCTCTTGCGGCGGCGTTTGATGACTAAAATGAGAACGATAGCCTCCCTCTCTATCCATAAGATAAATAAGAGAAGAGTGATCCATTAAGTAATCATCAACCTCTCTCTCATCAGACGTACGCGCAGCATGAACCCGATAGGCTTTAAGTGTTTGATCAACTTGCGCTTTCGTGCCTGTAAGCATCACAAAATCTTTATGAAAATTTTGAGCATAACTTTGAAGTTGAGAAGGGGTATCTCGCCGGGGGTCAAGCGTGATAAAGATGGGTTGAATGACTTTGCCACCTCCTAATTCTTCAACGGCTTTTGTCATATTATAAAGAGCTGTCGGGCAAATATCAGGGCAATACGTATACCCAAAATACACCAGCATGGGCTTCCCTTTAAAATCCGTATCTTTCCAAATTTCCTTATCTTTATCAACAAGCTGAAAAGCCCCCCCAATGGCAGGCAGTCCCGAGCCACGACCATCTTGGGCCACGGCGATTGTTTTATGAGATTTTTCTGTCTGAAAAATTCCTAAGATAACAAACAGAAGAATGGCAACCCCAATCGCTCCTAAGGTTAATAAGTTACGCTTCTGCCTTTCCATTTTTTCTCCCTCTTATGAGCACATTTCACATTGTCATCTCAAACGTGCCTCAGAAAGGATGACACTTCAGCCATGGCTCATTTATGCCTTCTACTCCTGGTCTCTCTCTTTTACACTTCGAGTTTTTGTTTTAATAATTTATTCACCAGCTCAGGATTGGCTTTGCCTGCCATGGCTTTCATCACTTGGCCTACGAAAAAGCCAAAAAGTTTTTCTTTCCCACTTTTGTAGTCTAAAACCATCTGTGAATTTTCCGAAAGAATTTTGTCAATGACGGCTAAAATAGCACCATCATCTGAGACTTGTACCAAGTTATGTTCTTTAATCAAATGAGGGGCATCGTGGCCCGTTTCCCACATGCGAGAAAAAACTTCTTTTGCAATCTTTCCCGAAATAACGCCCTTTTGAATTTGATTCATGAGGCCTGCAAGATGAGAAGGAGAAAGAGGACATTTCTCAATGGTTTTCCCCTCCCGATTCAACGCTCCAAATACGTCTCCAATGAGCCAATTAGCTAAAAGCTTAACCGTCTTTGAGTTCTTGGGCTCAAGGGCATGAATGGCATTTTCAAAATAGGCTGCTATGTCCATTTCAGAAACAAGAACAGAAGCATCATAGGCAGGAAGGTCATAGTCTCGCATCAACCGCGCTTTTTTTGCATCCGGAAGCTCAGGTAAATTTTGACGGATCTTTTCAACCCATCCAGCATCCAAGACAAGCGGAGGCAAATCGGGATCAGGGAAGTAGCGATAATCATGAGCATGTTCTTTGCTCCGCATGGGACGTGTTGTGCCTCGCGCAGCGTCAAAGAGGCGCGTTTCTTGAAGAATTTCTCCTCCTTCTTCCAAAATCGCAACCTGCCTTTCGACTTCATAATCAATGGCTTGGGCTAAAAATTTAATCGAGTTTACATTTTTAATTTCAGCTCGTGTTCCAAAAGGCTTTCCTGCTTTTCGAACAGAAACATTTACATCGACACGCATACTGCCCTGATCCATATTCCCATCACAAGTGCCTAAGCAACGAACGATCGCTCTGAGTTTGCGCACATAGGCAGCTGCTTCTTCAGCATTTCGCAAATCAGGTTCAGAAACAATTTCCATTAAAGCGACTCCAGATCGATTCAAATCGATGTAGGATTTTTCTGGATGCTGATCGTGAATGCTTTTTCCAGCGTCCTGTTCGAGGTGAAGCCGAGTAATACCGATACGCCTTACGCTCCCGTCTTCAAGCTCAATATCTAAATGTCCCCTCCCAACAATGGGACGGGTGTATTGGGAAATCTGATAGCCTGCAGGAAGATCAGCGTAAAAATAATTTTTTCGATCAAAAACAGAGACAAGATTAATTTCTGCATTCAATCCCAATCCTGTCTTAACAGCTTGTTCAACACAAAATTCATTCATAACAGGAAGCATACCTGGCATGGCCGCATCTACAAAAGAAACTTGGACGTTTGGCTCCGCACCAAAAGAGGTGGCGGCACCCGAGAATAACTTTGCATTCGAAATGATCTGGGCATGAACCTCTAGACCAATGACAATCTCCCAAGGGCCAGTTGCACCTTCATAAAAATATCGATTACTCATAGACATTCTTACCTTTCCAAAAAGGATTTAAAATTGGCCGCTTCCTCAAGAATATGTCCCGTGCGAAAAAGGACGTTTTCGTCAAAAGCAGGGCCAATGAGTTGAAGTCCCAAGGGGAGTCCTTCTGATGAAAAGCCGGCGGGAATAGAAATACCGGGAAGACCTGCAAGGTTACCAGGAACCGTCAAAACGTCATTTAAATACATGACAACAGGATCGGTGGGCTTTTCATCAAGAGCAAAAGCGGCTGTCGGTGTTGTGGGTGTTAAGATGATATCCACTTTTTGAAAAGCAAGCTCAAAATCCTGCGTAATCAGTCTACGAACCTTTTGCGCTTTAAGATAATAAGCATCATAATATCCAGCAGAAAGGACGTAGGTGCCGATGAGAACGCGCCGTTGCACTTCCGTTCCAAATCCTTCGCTCCGCGTATTTTCATAAAGCTCATCCAGCGTTCTTCCTGGAACGCGCATCCCATAACGAACCCCATCATAACGCGCAAGATTCGAAGAAGCTTCGGCAGGCGCTAATACATAATAGGTGGGAAGGCTATATTTCGTATGGGGAAGACTAATATCGACAATTTCTGCTCCTGCTTCCTTGAGCCATTTCGCCCCTCTCTCCCAAAGCCTTAGGATGTCTTCATTCATTCCCTCAAGACGATATTCTTTAGGAATTCCAACTCTCAATCCTTTAACGCCTTGAGAGAGCGCTTTTTCAAAAGAAGGCACTTCTCGACGAGCGGAAGTTGAATCTTTTGGATCGTATCCTGCCATGACTTCTAACATTAGAGCTGCATCTCGCACATCACGGGTCATGGGACCGGCTTGATCGAGGGAAGAAGCAAAGGCCACCATGCCCCATCGCGAACACCTTCCATAAGTTGGCTTCAGCCCCACAATTCCACTGAATGCTGCAGGTTGACGAATGGATCCGCCCGTGTCTGTGCCCGTGGCAGCAAGAGCAAGACCCCCTGCCACGGCTGAAGCTGATCCTCCGGAAGATCCTCCTGGTGTTAAATCTTTCCCATCGGGTCGTTTCCAAGGATTGATAACATTGCCATAGAAACTCGTAATATTGGCCGATCCCATAGCAAATTCGTCCATATTTGTTTTTCCAAGAAACACCGCTCCTGCCTTTTTGAGATTTAGGCTGACAGTTGATTCATAAGGAGGCTTAAACCCCTCTAAAATGTGAGAGCCCGCTGTCGTTTGAATGCCTTCCGTACAAAAGAGATCTTTAATGGCAAGGGGAAGACCTTCGAGAAATCCTCCTTCCTCTTTTGCAAGGCGTTTGTCACTCTCTTCTGCTCTTTTGAGAGCGATCTCAGGTAACTCAAGAATGTAGGCATTCAGGCATCTCTGATTTTCCATAGACTTTAGATAGGCTTTGGTTAATTCCTGAGACGAAAACTTTTTTTGACGAAGACCTTCTTTAGCTTCTGCCAATGACAATCGAATGAGGTCACTTTTTAAAGAGAAAGATGTCATTTTTCTTATTCCACAACTTTAGGGACAACAAACATATTACACGCCACTTCAGGGGCATTGGCGAGAATTTTCTCAACATCATCCCCATCATTCACAACATCTTTTCGAAAGGGCATGGACGGCGTGTTCACGCCAGCTAAAGTTTCAACCTGAGAGGTATCCACTTCATTGAGTTGATCAATAAAATGGAGAATTCGATTCAGGTCTTGTTGCATAGGGCCGATACGATCGTTATTCAACTTAAGACGAGCCAACGTTGCAATCCGTTTGACGGTTTCTTGATCCAATGACATAGTCGTTTCTCCAATTTCTTTTATTATTAGTCATACTCATTTTTTTGAACGTGGGTAAGAGGAAAAATCATGATCATTAAAGATCCTGCACATTAAGTGATTCAATAGCTCCCCCAAAATCACAAAATTTATGTTCCGAATTTCTTCAAAAACGGGAATTAAGTTCCCAAAATAAATTAAATTTATGGATTATCTTTCCTTAATTGATAACTTTTGATATTCTTTTCCTCATACTTATACAAAGAAAAGAAGCCCGGTGACCGAACTTAAAAGATATCTCCAATTATCTCTTCCTCTTGGACAATCTGCGTTTTTATGGGGCCCCGGAAAGGCTGGCAAGTCAACTTTTTTAAAGCAACCTTATCCAAATACACCTTGTTGAGCCTTATAACAAAACACCCGGGCGTGATGTCATTACAGCCCATCCAAAATTTTATTTTTTTGATGTTGGGATCGCCAATTCTCTTATTCAACGCAAAATAAGTGAGCTCAAAGGTCCAGAAGCCGGGCATGCTTTCGAACATTATTTATTTTATGAAATCAATGCTTATAAGGAGCTTAACGACTTAGATTTTGGAATTCGCTATTGGCGGACCCGTTCTGGCATCGAGGTTGATTTTATTTTAGGTGAGGGGAGGGTGGCTATTGAGAGCAAAATGACCCCTCTTGTTCAAAAGCGTGATGTGCGGGGACTCGTTGCTTTTCATAATGAATGTCCTCACGCAAAACTTTATGTGGTGAGCCTGGAACCAAAGGAACGCCTTATGCGCGTGGATGACAAGAAAATTCATGTCCTTCCCCTAAAGCAGTTTTTAGAAGATCTATGGAATAAAAAAATTATGGAATGAAATATCGCTACCCTGCATATTACATTGCCAACGTTGCAATCTGTTTGACGAGTTCTTGATCCAATGACATAGTCGTTTCTCCAATTTACTTTTGTTAGTAGTCCTACTCATTTTTTGAGACGTGGGTAAGAGGAAAAAGCATGATCATTAAAGATCCTACTCTTTTATGGACAATCGTTGGAAGTGCTTCAGGTTTAATCTTGGGCTTGGCCGGTACAGGTGGCGGTGTCATTTCTATTCCTATTTTGATGGCTTTTGGAGGGTACGACATTAAAGAAGCTTCCGCTTACGGTCTTCTTGCGCTTATGGTAGGGGCCGCTTTATCTTGGGTTATTCAAAGAAAAAATACCGTTTATCCGATTTCAGCTGTTTTAGTTTTATTTGCAGGAATCGTCGCCTTTATTGCGGCTCCTTTAAAAGTGATATCACCCCCATGGCTCGTAAATATTTTATTAAATTTGACCTGTCTTTTCAGCATTTATAGTTTATGGGTTCTTCGAAAGCCAGAAGATCCGGGAGAAGACCGTCCCTTAGCCTATCGCCTAAAAACAGCAACACTTGGAGGCATTCTTACAGGTTTTTTAAGTACGATGACGGGCCTCGGAGGTGGAGTTGTCATTATTCCTTGGCTCACAAGTATTACACGGCTTCGGTTTGATCAAGCGATGGCCTGCAGCTTGCTTACCATTGCGCTTACAGCTCCAGTTTCTGCTTGGCAACAAGAAAAGTTTGATCTAACGAGGGGGCAATGGGTTGGTCTTGCCGGTGGAATACTTGTCATGTCGTTAATGGTAAAAAAATGTACAACATATATTTCCCCTCCTCATATGATTTTGGTTAGAAAACTTACCCTAACAGGGGTTATTCTCCTTTCAATGATGCGAACCTTATCAGTTTTGTTTTAAAAGTGATTATACTTATTAAGAAATTCTTATTAAGAGAATTGTATAAAATTTTATATTTTCCCCTATTTTAAAAAAGATAGATTTCTTAATAGCTTTCAGTGGTTTTTCAAAAAAAATGCTAAAAGTTTACTAATTTTTAACAAGATTCCTTTTTAATTAAATTATAGAAGGTAGATTTTTTTCTACCAAAGAAATAAACCAGAAGGGAGTCTATTACCATGGCAAGCATGCAACATAAACTTGATCGCGTTCGTCCTCCCCGTGTTCAAATCACCTATGATGTGGAAATTGGAGGAGCCATACAAGCGTATGAGCTTCCTTTTGTCATGGGTATTTTAGCCGATCTTGCAGGAACGCCGTCAACACCATTGCCTCCTTTAAAGCAAAGAAAATTTATCGACATTGATCGTGATAATATTAATGACGTAATGGCTTCTTTGAATGCCCAACTTCCTTTGCGAGTTAAGAACGTTTTGGGGGGAAGCGCGCCAGATCTAAATATTCTTCTTTCATTCAAATCTATGGATGATTTTGACCCTATAAATATCGTTGGTCAAGTTGCACCTCTCACAGATCTTTATAATAAGAGACTCGCATTGACCGATCTCTTATCCAAACTTGATGGGAATGATGCTTTAGATACTGAACTCAGGAATATCATTGATAATCCTGACGTTTTGGCCCAGTTACAGAAGGAACTTGGGTCAAGCAAATAAATTCTAAGATGTATTAGATGAGGGAGTTAAATCATGGCAGATGAAACGAAAAAAACACCACCAGCATCAAGCACAGTGAGTGCAAGTTCTCCAGCAAAGAGCGGGGGGGGAGCAGGTAGTGGAGGAGGAAGCCTTCTCAACACTATTATTCAAAACGGAAAATTGGCGCGAGATCCATCTCAACTTGAGAATGCTAAACAAATGATCGCTGAATTTGTGAACCAAGTTGCCTCGGCTTCTAAAGGAAGCATAGGGGATGATGTTTATTCGTTTATTATTAGCTGTGTCAGTAAGTTTGATAGAAGCATTTCTTCACAAATGGATGAAATCGTTCATGATCCTGTTTTTCAAAAATTTGAAGGATCTTGGAGAGGGCTCTTTAAACTTGTCATGGCAACAGAAACAAGTGAAACGCTTAAACTCAAATTGTGGGTTATTACAAAGCAAGAGCTTATGAACGACCTGGAGCGAGCTGTGGAATTTGATCAGAGTCAGCTCTTTAAGAAAGTCTATGAAGAACAATACGGCACTTATGGAGGCGTTCCTTTTTCTTGCCTTGTTGGTGATTTCCAGTTTGGACGTGACCCTCAAGATGTTGAACTTGCTACATTAATTTCAAATACGGCAGCTTGCGCACATACGCCTTTCATTGCAGCAGCCTCTCCGGAGATGTTCAATTTTGATAGTTTTATTGAACTCAGTGGTCCGCGTGACCTGGCTAAACTCTTTGATGGTACGGATGCCATTAAATGGAGAAGTTTCCGTGAAACAGAAGATTCACGCTACTTTACACTCACGCTACCTCATGTATTGATGCGTTTGCCTTATGGTCAAGCGACTAATCCTACAGAAGGGTTCAATTATGAAGAAGCTGTGGATGGAACAGATAACACCAAGTTTTGCTGGGGAAGTTCAGCTTATGCAATGGCTCAAAACATTACGAATGCTTTTGCTCTTTATAAATGGACAGCAGCCATTCGGGGTGTTGAAGGAGGAGGGCTTGTTTCTGATTTGCCAGCCTTTACGTTCAAAACGGCGAATGGGGATTTAGCAGTGAAGTGTCCTACGGAAACGGCCATTACAGATCGACGCGAGAAAGAATTAAGCGATCTAGGTTTTATGGCTTTATGTTATTGTAAGGATACGGACTATGCAGCTTTCTTCAGCTCGCAAACAACTCAAAAACCAAAGGAATACGAAGATAATTTTGCCAATGCAAATTCAAGAATCTCCGCAAGACTTCCTTATATGCTGAATGCGTCTCGTTTTGCCCATTATATTAAGGTTATGATGAGAGATAAAATTGGTTCGTTCATGTCACGACAGGAAGTTTCTCTATTCCTGAACGCATGGATTGCCCAATACGTTCTCCTCTCAGACATTGCGCCTGAAACGGTAAAGGCGTCTTTTCCTCTACGAGAGGCTCGTATCGATGTTTCAGATGTCCCAGGAAAGCCAGGTAGTTATACGGCTGTTGTCTTCTTGCGGCCATTCTTCCAACTCGAAGAACTTACAGCGTCCTTGAGGTTGGTTGCAACCCTTCCACGCCCTGGTGCGGGATGAGGTTAGGCAATTTAATGAAAAAACAGGATAAAAGGAAAGGAACATAAAATGGCACCAACTCAAATAGACTCTTCGATTCTAACAGCTTCTCAAGCCGGAAATCAAGGAACAAACAACTCAAACCTTTATGTTAACATTGCAGGGCAGGGGACTGGCACGCTTTCAGGTGCTAACGTTGATGCAAAGCTTGCTAAGGCTGATCGGCTCTTATCCTTTAGCGAACAAATGACTCGTGAAGTCAATACGGCTGCTGAAAATACGTTGTTTTCGGCCGGGGAGATAGACGCGAGTTGGGTTTTCATTGAAATCCTTCGAACTCAAGCCTCCATTTATGTTCAAAATGCGTTCCTTGCGGGTAATACCATTGGACCTATCAAAGTCTTTAGAGCTGATATTATTGCAGGTAAACATACGGTGACAGAAGAAATAGACTATACTAACTGTATTATAACTAAAATTGAGACCAATGCCGTATCTCAGGAAGGTAAAAAATTAGATACACTTAGAATTTGGTTCCGCTTTACAGGGCGTCAAGATACACTTTTCTTCTTTAATCAAATGGGACAACCCATTGGTCAAAATGTTTCGAACGTTGATTTCACCCAAGGAACACTTCAAGCTTCATCTGGCGGCGGCGGCGGTGGTGCTTCTGGCGGTGGAGGCGGCGGTGGTGCTTCTGGCGGTGGAGGCGGCGGTGGTGCTTCCGGCGGTGGAGGTGGCGGTATATAGCTATTACATAGCTATGCTTCTGTTTTGAAAACAAAAAGGCGTTATCTTTTTATAAGATCGCCTTTTTTCTTTAGTCTATAAGGAAAAAATGATAGGCTTTAAAAAATATAAGCCCTTCTTTTAAAGGGGGAAGAATGAAGCAAATAAAAATTAAAAGGGGAACACCAGCGCCCCTTTTTGACAGAATTGTGGAGGATAGACTGGGAGCGGCCCCTCAGCTTTTAAATGCTCAAGAGCTTAAAGACTCTATTATTCACGAGGTTTCAATTGTTTTGAATACCCGTTGTACCGTTCGGAAAGTTATTTATGAAGATCATCTGGAGATGATTCCTCTTTTTGGCCTTCCTGATTTTTTTGGCTTAAGTGACTTTAGCTACTTTGATAGTGCGAACCCTGAAGATTGGCCTACTATGGCTCGTTTTATTGAAACGGCAATCCAAGCTGCTGAGCCGCGTCTTCATCATATTAATGTAACTGTTGATCATTATGATTCGGTTAACCAAGCCCTTAGTGTGATGGTTTCAGCCTCTGGGAAGGAAACCCCTCTCCTTAAAGACATCCATTTTCCTCTGACGTTATATCAGTGGAGGTCTTCTTCCCGAAAAGCGGCTGCATAAGGGGACACATGAGTTCCATTCCCAATACACGCTCTATACCTGCAAGGTCCTTAAGGATAAAAAGAAGAGTGAATCCAGCATTTTGAAATATCTTCTCAACATCTCTTCGTTGACCAGCGCCTATCTCGAGAACGGTAAATCCTTTGGGTGAGAGAAAGCGTTTGATCTCTCGAGAAAGGATGCGGTAGTAGTCAAGCCCATCCTCGCCGGCAAAGAGAGCCTCAGGAGGATCATAATTTCGAACTCCTTTATCAAGAGTTTCTTTTTGGTTCAAAGGAATGTAGGGAGGGTTGCTCACAATTATATCAAAAGAGCCTTTAAGAGCGTCGCCCCAGTTGCTTTTCAGGAAAGTCGCGCGCGCATCAACTTTATTGAGAACGGCATTGGTGTGAGCCATAGAGAGAGTCTCTTCATTAATGTCAATGCCAATACCTGTAGCATTTTTCAGCTCATGGAGCAAAGCGACTAGAATACAACCGGAACCCGTTCCGAAATCTAAGATACGCCACGCTTCTGTTAAATGAGCTTTCACTCCGTGTAAAACGCCTTCTACGATCCCTTCCGTTTCAGGGCGAGGGTCAAGGGTGTGTTCGTTCAACTGGAAAGGAAGACTCCAAAATTCGCGCACGCCTTTCATACGCGAAAGAGGCTCGCCTTGAAGGCGTCTTTCAAGCCATTCTCGAATTTTAATTTCTTCTATGGGAGAGGGGATATAAGTAGGATTCAGTGTAACAAAAGTATTATCTTGCTCAAGGGCTCCTGCTAAAAGCCATTTTGCTTCTTGAGAAGAGTTTTCAAATTTAGCGTTTGAAAGGGCTTTTCTCGTCTCCTGGTGCCATTCTTTAAGGGTCATTCGCCTGACTCTGTTTTATGAGGATAGTGACATTCATTGCGCACAGGGCAAGTAGGGCAGAGGGGTTTGCGTGCTTTACAAATGTAGCGGCCATGGAGGACGAGCCAGTGGTGAGCAGAGTAAAGCCAACGGATGGGGATACGCTTCATCAATTCTTTTTCAACCGCAAAAGGCGTTTTTCCAAACGCAAGACCCGTACGATTTGAGACGCGGAAAATATGGGTGTCAACGGCAATTACGGGTTGGTGAAAAGCCGCATTGAGAACAACATTCGCTGTTTTGCGGCCCACGCCGGGTAAAGATTCAAGATCTTCGCGGGTGTCTGGGATCTTGCCATTAAAATCGCTTATAAGTCGTTGGCTCAGAGCGATAATATGGCGAGCCTTTCCATTATAAAGGCCGATGGTGTTGATGTATCCTTTGAGCTTTTCCTCACCTAAATCAACCATTTTTTGAGGAGTATCCGCAATTTTAAAAAGATTGAGGGTCGCTTTATTCACTCCCTTATCGGTGGCTTGAGCTGAAAGAACAACGGCGATCAAAAGAGTATAAGGATTGGTGGAATAAAGTTCACCCTGAGGATGAGGGTTAAGAGCAGAAAGTTTTTCAAAAAAACGGTCAATTTCTTGAGAAGTCATAAGAGTGATCATAGAGAAATGCCCACAACATCATCCATACTATAAAATCCATTCGCTTTTCCAAAAAGCCATTGAGCGGCTTTAATGGCGCCTTGAGCAAAGAGCGTTCGATCAAACGTTCGATGCTCAAGGGTGATCATATCCTTTTCACCCGTAAAAATAACCGAATGGTCTCCTCTAATGCCACCGCCGCGCAAAGATACACATTCTATGGTGTTTTCTTGGTGATTAATCCTTGTGAGGGCTTTTGCAATGGAAAGCGAGGTTCCGGAAGGAGCGTCAGACTTATGACGATGATGCATATCTAAGATACTGACATCATAAGAAGGACCTAAAATTTCCGCTGTAAGACAAGCTAATTTTCTTAAGAGCACCATGGCAAGACTTGTATTGGGAGCAACAAGAAGAGGAATGTTTTCTGAAGCCTTCTCCATTACTGTTTGTTGATCTTCATTCAGTCCTGTTAAACAAACAACGTAAGGTTTTTGAAAGCGTATGGCCTCCGTGAGATGTTTTTCAAGAGCATCGGGATGACTGAAATCGATCACAACATCAGCTTCCTTAAAAGCCTTTTCTATCGTATCTGAAATAAGAAGGTTAAGAAATCCTTCTCCAATGAAATTGCCAATATCTTGTCCGACAAAGAGATTCCCGGGGCGTGTTAACGCACCTGCAACTTCAACGTCAGGGTTTTGATTGACTTCTTTTAGGACGATTTGTCCCATTCGTCCCGTACATCCTGTGATAGTAAGTTTAAGCATATTCTCCGTTTATCTCTTTTAAAGCAATTTTTAGTTCAACTTTAATAGCCCCTAAGGGATCATTTTTGATAAGCCTTAAATAAGGTATTTTAATACCAAAATACTCCCTAAAAGTAGATTCTGGAAATCTTTCAACCGTTTTTTTCTCTCCTATGTCAACATGGAGTTTTACAGGAGATTTTTCTTGATAAGGGAAACTGCAAATCCCCACACCTCTAACTTCCATAAGGCCTTTTAAAGAGGGGGGAGGGAAGGCCATAAGCGTTCCCTTTTTAAGAGTCATAAGGGTTTGATCGTCAGAGACAAGAAGAGCTCCCCGATCAATCAATTGAAGAGCAAGTGAAGACTTACCTCTTCCAGATTTTCCGGTAATTAGAATAGCTTTCCCTTGAATTTCAACACAAGTGGCATGAAGAGAATGCTCTTTCATTCCTTGACTTTCTCAAACTTAGCGGCAAAGAAACCATCCGTGCCTTGTTGCAAAGGAGATAAGGACAAGAACGGCGCGCCCTTAAGGCCACACGGAACTAATGTGAAATTTAGATTATTTTCAAGAAATTTATCAGCCACGTCTTCATTTTCTTCACATAAGAGAGAGCATGTTGCGTAAACCAAGTATCCTCCGGATTTAAGAAGTAAGGCAGCTGTTTCTAAAAGACTTTGTTGGAGCGCCGTAAGCTCTTTAACATCCGCTTGCGTGATGTTCCATTTTTGATCGGGATTGCGGCGCCATGTGCCACTCCCAGAACAAGGAGCATCCACAAGAATACGATCGAAACGGTCTTTTTGACGCTTGAGCCATTTGTCGTGAATGCCTGTAATTTCGCGGAGTTCAACGTTGAAAACGCCTGAGCGTTTCAGCCTCTCCTTTGTTCGTTTAAGACGCCATGCGGCCGTATCGGTTGCTATAATACGCCCTTTGTTTTGCATAGCGGCGGCAAGGCCAAGGGTTTTTCCTCCCGCGCCTGCACACAAATCCAAAACAGTGTGGCCTGGTTTAACATCCAAAAGAGTGACAATCAGTTGAGATCCTTCATCTTGAACTTCGATGAGACCTTCTTGAAAAGCTTTGGTTTGAGTTATATTTTCTCGCTGCTGAATTCGCAGAGCCCAGGGAGAAAGAGAAGTAGGGACGGCGGAAAGACCGGTTTTCTCAATAATCGAAAGAGCATCTTCTCGTGTGGTTTTGAGAGTATTCACTCTTAAATCGAGGGGAGCTTGGTCTAAAAAGGCACGGATTTCCGCTTTTAAATTTTCTCCAAATCGACGTTTTAGAAAAGGAAAGAGCCACTCGGGAAATTCACCTTCGACCCAGGGCGGAAGAGTTTTATGGTCTGGAAGCTTTTCAAAAATGCTTTTTTCTTTATCAGATAGTTTTAAAGGAGCATATTTTTCGCCTGAAAACAGCATTCCAATTTGATCACGAGGTATTTTTTCAAAGAGCCTTAAATAGGCAAGAAGACGAATTCGAGAAGCATCAACGGGTCTCAGAAGGAGAGGAGAAAGACCCCGTTCAAGGGCCCACCAATCACAAGAAGCTCTGTGTCGCATGATGCCATAAACGTATGAGGTGATAGTTTGGCGGTCTTTTGATCCAATGTAACGGCGTGTTTTAAAGTACCCATGACAGATTTGGTCCAAGGGTTTTTTAGTCGATCCCTGAAGAGTTAAAATTTCGAGAGTGCTTTCCAGGCGCGCCGGCTCTTTCATGAGCGAAATCCTATAGCAACAACGTACATCTCCGCTGAATCCTTTCGACTCGCGGGAGGTTTAAAATGAGCGACTTTTTCAAAGTGCTTTTTTAAGAGATCTAACAGTTCTTTCTCTGCCCCTCCTTGAAGAACTTTAACGACAAAAGACCCGTCTTTGGCGAGAACGTCTTGGGCGAAAGAAAAGGCTTCGGCAGCCAGAGTCATAATACGAAGATGATCCGTTTGGGAATGGCCTGTGCTAGGTGCTGCCATGTCGCTTAAAACCACATTAACAGGACCTTTCAGAGCCGCTTTTAAGTCCTTAAGAACTTCAGGGTTGCAAAAATCTCCACAAATCAGATGAATCCCTTCAAGGGGGTGCAAAGGAGTTAAATCAATACTTACAACTTGACCTCCGGGCTTAACACGCTCAAAGGCAACTTGTGTCCATCCTCCAGGGGCTGCTCCTAAATCGACCACATGAGCTCCAGGTTTTAAAATTTTAAACTTGTCATCAATTTCGATCAACTTGTAAGCAGCTCGTGAGCGATAGCCCATATCTTTTGCTTTTTGAACATAAGGATCGTTAAGTTGTCGAACAAGCCACCTTTGAGAAGAAGTTTTCCTTCCTCGTGCTGTTTTTAAGCGAACAGATAAGTGCCGTCCTGAAGAGGGTTTATTTGTCATTGGCGCATCAAATCTAAAAGAATACCATCGCGCACGCCTAGATCCGCAACACGAACAGGATTGATAGGAAAAACGTCATAAATTCCTTCAAAAATAGCGACTCCCCCCATGACCAAGTTAGATCTCGTGGGGCCAATACAGGGATGAAGAAGTCGTTTCTCCGGTGTCATTTTATAAAGAGACGAAATAGTTTTTTTGACCATTTCAGAGGTGAGTTGAAGTCCATTCACGCGTGTTCGGTCATAGCGATTGAGATTCATGTGAAGGGCGGCTAACGTGGTTATTGTCCCGCTTGTTCCAATGAGTTGGATATTTTTCTTCTTAAGGTGAGGCTGAATATAGGCTTTGTCGCTAAATATTTTCATTTCCTTAGCGACAGCCTCTCGAATTTTTTGAAGAAAAGAGAGGTGAGCAGACTGCTGTTGCAAGGCTTCAGAAATGGCTACAACGCCTAAAGGAAGAGATATCCATTGAATAATCTCAGGAAGTTTTTGAGGTAAAATTTCCATCCACATCACTTCCGTACTTCCTCCTCCAATATCAAAGGCGATGGCATAACGCGTGCTCGTATCCAATAAATCAGCGCAAGCAATAAGAGCAAGCCGCGCTTCTTCAGCAGGAGAAATCACTTCAAGTTCAAGGCCTGTTTGAGAAAAAATTTTTTTTAAAAAAACTTCTCGATTTGAAGCTTCGCGACACGCTGCTGTTGCAATGTACCGCTCGCGTATGATGTTATAGTTTTTTATTTTTTCAGCGCAAATCATAAGGGCGCTCAGTGTTCTTCGCGTAGCTTCTTCAGAAATATGACCTTTTGTTGCAAGCCCATCCCCTAGTCGGATTACTTTTGCGAAAGAGTCAACAACTTGATATCCTTCGGGGGTTATCGCAGCAATTAAGAGACGACAAGCATTCGTGCCTAAATCAAGAGCAGCGATGTACTCTTTTGGGTTTGTTTTATTTTTAGACTGCAAGAAGTGCTTAACCATTTCTCTACCTTAAATTGTCGCGTCTTTAACGGCAACTTATTAATATGAATGAGGAAGAATCAATTAAAGTCCAGCTAAAAAGCGAGTATTTTTTTTAAATTATGGAGTGGATAATCCATTTTTTCTTTTGCAGCCGCTTGGTTCACATATAAGTTAAGCATGAAACCTTTTTTAACTTGGTGGCGTTTATGAGAATTATTGGCGGAAAATATCGAGGAAAAAAAATTGTTCCTCCTTCTCACAAAAGCACACGTCCGACTTCAGATCGAACACGAGAGACGATGTTTAATATTCTTCTTCATAATCCTGCTTTTGGATCCAAAGTTCTGAAGGATAAGGCTGTTTTAGATGTTTTTGCAGGAACGGGAGCCTTAGGCCTTGAAGCCTTCTCAAGAGGAGCTAAATCGGTTGTATTCATTGAGAATGATAAAGATACCCTTGCTATTTTATATACAAATACAGACGCTTTCGGTCTTTCTTCTTCATCTATTTTAGAACAAGACGCCACTCAGCTTCGAATGGCTCTTAGTGTCCCTTTCAATCTTATTTTTTTGGACCCCCCTTATGGAAAAAATCTTATTCTTCCTGTATTGACGCACCTTTACACGCAAGGATGGCTCTCTCAAGACACTGTAGTTGTTATTGAAATGGCAAAAAATGAATCACTTATTTTGCCGTCTTACCTTGAATTGGTGACAGAACGAATCTCGGGATCCGCAAAAGTTTTATTCTGTTTTACACATGCTTCTTAAGAAAATCAATATAGGTTAATCTTTCACCATGGAGGGGGTTAATAAGAAAAGAAAGAGCGAGCACAATTTCAATCTTGTTTGATTCAAGGCAGATTGTTTTCCATTTTTTATTTTCAACCTTTATAAGGGAGAATTCTATTTTTGAGTGCGCTGAAATTTTATGGATGTATCTCTTTTTAAGAATCTCAATAGAAGGATGAAGAGTTAGAAATTCTTGGGAAGAGACTTCCTTTATTTTTTGGGTAAAACAGCTAATACCAGCAAAATTATGACTACGCTCTTTAACTTTCAGGCGCCCTTTCCGAAGCTTTGAAATTAAATCATCGGAATTTATTATATATTTGTCTTTGTTATGTTCTTTATCATAATTTTTTCTATTGAATAAATCTTTATTATAATTACAAATTTCAGGAATCTCCGTTTCAGGCCAGAAAAATCTTAATTCGTATTTTGAATGTTTGCGTTTATAAGAGTTGAACAATGAAAAAAGTTTTTTATTAAAAAATTCTATAATTTCCTTAAGCTTTAAGGGGCTTTCAAAAGAGGTATATTCTTCTAGAGATTGGAGAAGAAACGCGTTCAAATCCCCTGACGAAGAGAGTTTTATGAGAGAGGAATTTGTGAGGGTGAAATGGAGCAGGGAAAAATTATTGAATACTCTCTCTTTCTGGACACTTAAAAGATTTAAATTTCTTAGGTTTTCTAATGAGGAAATTAAAAAATTTTTTTTCATTTTCCTCTTATTAAAATGAAGTAAATATTCATTTACAGAATTTTGAAAGGATTCTGCTGAATATATATCTTCAATCTTATCTAAAAAATCACAGACATAGAGACCTAACAGAAGATGTAGTTGCTTGCTTAAATTTAGGCTCTTATCTCTCCTTTTAAAAAGGGAGAGAGTGTAGGCTTCACTAAAGGAAAAATCGACCATATAGGCTCGAAATGTTTCTATTTTTTAATTATCTTGCTAGATTCACACAAGTGTCGCAAGATATTTATGAGGTTAATTTATTTTTAACTCTTTCTAAAGTGATATCTAGTATTCTATTGAATGAGATTTAAATGGAGATTTCATATGTTACGAGAAGAAGACGTTCGCAAGAAAGTTAAAGTGCTAAAACGATTCTATATGGATGTCATTTACTTTGGCGTTGTTAATGCTATCATAATTTTAATTTGGCTCACTTTTGATAGAACAGGAACCTTTTGGCCTAAATATATAAT
Source organism: uncultured Alphaproteobacteria bacterium (assembly GCA_937967795.1). Lineage (GTDB taxonomy): Bacteria > Pseudomonadota > Alphaproteobacteria > UBA9655 > UBA9655 > UBA9655. Next base: position 20,673 of record CALBSK010000035.1, read on the forward strand.
CGTCGTTTGGGGTATTGCTTTGATTTTTAGAGCCTATCAAATGGGGGTTACTCCCTTTATGTTCCATCGGGTAACTTTTCTAAAACAGGAGTGGGAAGAAAAAAAAGTTAAAGAAATAATGCGTCGATGCGGCCACCCACCGAAATCTCACTCACAAAGAGATAAAAAGAAAAAGAAAAAGTAAATTTTTTATGGCCAACCCGTACCGTTTAGGCCAAATATCCTGCTAAATGTGGTTTCCTTTTCGTCGGGGGTGGACAAAGGCAAAATTTTTATCTATAGAGCTAGCTGATGGGCCCAGATAGCTCAGTCGGTAGAGCAAGGGACTGAAAATCCCTGTGTCGGTGGTTCGATTCCGCCTCTGGGCACCATTCATTCCAACATAAGGCGGAGTAGCTCAGTTGGTCAGAGCAGCGGAATCATAATCCGTTTGTCGGGGGTTCAAATCCCTCCTCCGCTACCATTTTTTATAAACTCATGCAGAGTGCATTTTTAGATCTTTAAAATTCTTTAACTTTCCTTTATTTTATTTAAGAACGTCATAAAGAAATAAATTATTAACTTTTTAGCGTTAATATATAATGATATGTAAAGAAATCAGGGGAGGTGGTTATGCAATATAGAATCTTACTCTTATTAGCACTATGTATGTGTTTTACATCCGTGCTAAATGCCAGGGAGGATAGTATGGACGACACAGTCGTATCATCTTCTATACGCCGCCCCATGGGATATCAGGAACTTAAGAACTTAAAGGATATTCATCGGTGTAATGAAATCTTTGATAACTACCATCTAGGGGGAATATCCTGTGAACCTATAGAGAAAGGACAATAACTATGAAGGTTTGTTTGGGAAAGCTTGTTTTATTATCATGTGCAGCCCTTATTTTGACAAGCTGTGGTCCTCAGAAAAAGGAAGAGATGCCCCCATCAGCTTCTGAAGAAAAGCAAGAAACTCCTATGATGCAGATGAAGAGGGAAGAAGTTCCTATGGAAAAACAAAAAACCCCTCAAAATGAGCCTGGGCAGAATAAAGAAGAAACGCTGACGCCGCATCAAAAAGAAGAATTAGAAATTAATGAAGATAACGTGATGAATCCTTTTCCAGGGTAGTGATAGGACCAGGGCGATAGCATGCCCTCGATAAGTTAAGAGAGTATAGCCAAAGAAATCGGAAGGTCTCAAGCCTTGGCTCCGTTCCCTCGGGCATAAGTGGGGTCCCACGAGTGTGACGATCTTTGAGGTAAGTCCACCTCAGCCTATTTTATATTTATTTTAGAGAACTTGAAAGACAAGTCAAAATTTTTTAATTGGCCATATCACAATTCTCTGGATTTTTTATTTTTTTTATGAATACTTAACACTAGATCACGAGAGAAATTTCTCTTTTGGGGTAGCCCCCGAGAAGACAAAGCCCCTCCCGAGATCGAGAGAGTACGGGTTAACCTTTTTAAGGGAAGGCCAGGATCTATGAAAAATGCTAGCTTATTTCATGGATTCTTTTCTTGAGAGGAAGATCTGTATGATCGGAAAGAAAGAAAGGTGCTGCTGGAAGCTACCAATCTTTCTTTTAAAGACGACGTAAGGGATCCCGGGATCTTCTTAAAATTAAGGTAACAAAAAGGTGGATACAAAGGAAGCATAAAAATAAGTCCGCGAAAGAATAATTTAGACTCATTCAGGAGAGTTCCCATGAATAGCTCTCATTCTGTTTTGTGCACGTAAAATCGGAAATTCTTTTTCTCTTCTTGCTCTTGTCTAAGGATCCTATTTCGCCAATTTTCATTTCAAGGTATACTCCTTTTTGAGGAGATAAAAATGAAATGTATTTTTTTAGCGCTGTGGAGTTTATTATTGTTGAAGGAGAGAGGATTTGCTGCGTCCATGCCTTTGCTGCGCATTCCAAATGAAGCTCCTTCAGGTCCCCCTCTTAAACCGATCAAAGTCAGTGAATTAAATGCTAACCTTTTTTCAGCTATTTATGAGTTGTTTAAAGAAGCAGGGGCAACCCTTTTTGAAGGTTTTGTTTCTCTTAAGGATTTTGTTGAAACAGGAGAGTGGCTTTATACAAGCTTTCAAAATCCAGAAATGCGCGCTCTTGTCGGATCATTTAGTGTCCATCTGATTATTTCTCTCCTTATAGCCTTTGCAATTTCAAAGGGAGCCTCTTCTTGGTTGGCTCCTAAAATTCATGATCTTTTACGCTGCAAAGATCATTCCTCTCCTCAGAAAAAGAAAAAATTAGCTTTAGCCGCCCTCTTATCCACGGTTTCACCTCTCGTGTTTGGATTTTTCCTTTATACCATTTTTCGAATCATACACCCCTATGATGGAGTTTACCTTGAAGTTGTAAGAATCCTAAGCTCTGGTTCAGTCACAATTTGGGTTCTTCTGAATTTAGCTCACGTATTCTTAAGGCCCCTCAGCCCTGATCATCAACACATCCCTCTCTCTCAAAACGTTTTAGGAACGACTTATGTATGGATTCGACGTATGGGGATGGTAGCTCTTTTGGGGTATTTTGCTTTGGAAGCAGGCATATTAATTCAGTTGCCTTTAGCAGGGGAAAGATTACTTTTACAAGGATCAGGATTTGTCATTTCTGTTTTAGCAATTTTGATGATGGTTTCACTTCATGAAGAGGTAAAAAATTGGATTCAAGACCAACGCGCTCACCCTAAACTTACGAACCTGAAAAAAGCACTACTGCCCTATCTGGAATATAGTTATATTCCTTTGATCGTATTTATTGTGATCTCTTATGTCAGTTGGGTCACTCACGAGTTTGATCGTTTTCAAGGGATCATCTGGAAAAGTTTAGTTACGCTTGCTTTGTTTCCTCTTTTACGTGTAGCAGCCTATTGGTTACGTAAGCTACGTATTGTTTGCTTACAAAGAAACCTGAAGCAGTTTTCTAAAGTTTTTGCCCACCGTATTATTTTTTATGGTCGACAAATTGACTTTGTGACGATTATTTTTTTTAATGTAATGGCTTTAATTTTCGTCCTCGATTTGTGGGGCTTAAATCCATCTTATTTTATTTTCTCTCACATGGGACGTCTTATCGCTGAAAAGGCTTTTAGCATATTTGTAATAATTGTGATTGCCCTTTTCCTTACGCGGACAGGAAATGAATTGCTGACGAGATATTTGAGCGGAGAAAAGGGGCTTTTAAATGATTCACAAAAACAAAGGCTAGCTCGTTTTAAAACCATTTCTAGTGTTAGCCGAAACGTCTTACGCATTGCCGTATGGACACCGGCCATTTTACTCATCATCGTTGAACTTGAAGTCGACATTGTGCCTTTACTTGCCACCGTTGGTATTCTTTCCGTGGGGCTGTCTTTTGGTGTTCAGGCGCTTGTCAAAGATCTTGTTACTGGCTTTTTTATGCTCCTTGAAGATGCTTTTGCTGTGGGGGATCTCGTTGCCATTAATGGGCAAATGGGGCGAATTGAGTCCTTAACCATTAGGGTTGTTCGCCTTCGAGCAACAGACGGATCTCTTTTTACTTTTCCTTATGGAAACATTATAACTCTTTGCAACCAAAATAGAGATTTTTCAGCAGCCGTTATGCTTTTTCAAGTAGGAATTGAGGCAGACATCAATAAAGTTTTTGAAATTTTAGAAAAAATTTCTAATGATCTTCAAAAAAACACAACAACAAAAGCATTAATGGTTGGTTCGATTGAAATTGATGGCGTTAATGAAATTAATGATCATGCTTTTGAAATAAGAGCTGTTCTAAAAACAAAGCCAAGTCAGCACTATAAAGTGAAGTGGGCCTTTAATCGCCTTTTAAAACAATACCTTGAGTCATACCATATCCCCGCCGCTGTTCCACGGCATGTCTCTTACAACTATACCCTTGAAAAATAACTAATCTTTTTTTAACCCTTCTTTAACTTTTATAAGGCTCCAATTTTAAAGAATTATTTTGACTTGACTCTCGCAGAATTCAGAAATTTCAATCCCTTGAGGGGGGGTAGCCTTGGCATAAAAAAAATGATACCTATATCTCTACAGTAGAGTGGTTATCTAAATCAGATCTAAAATAGATTTTTTTATCCTTTCTAAATTGATTAGATAGAATAAAAAACTCTTTATACAACATGAAGCGGAGGGTTAAAAATGACAAAAACATCATCTTTTTTATGCGGACATCACGTAGTTTATCCAGCACATGGAGTCGGAAAAATTAAAGCCATTGAAACCCACGAGATAGGGGATCATGGCCTTGAAATGTTTGTGATTTCTTTTGAGAAGGATCGAATGACTTTACGTCTTCCTGTGGCAAAGGCGAAGGCTGCTGGATTGCGTCCCGTGTCCGACGCAAAAGAAATGACAAATGCGATTAACGCCCTAAAATCGCGAGGACGTGTACGGCGCACCATGTGGAGTCGTAGAGCTCAAGAGTATGAGATAAAGATTAATTCGGGAAACCCCGTTTTTTTAGCCGAAGTTATTCGTGAACTTTATAGAACGAGTGGCCAGCCAGAACAATCTTATAGTGAGCGTCAAGTCTATCAAAACGCACTTTCTCGTCTCGCTGGAGAAATTGCTGCTGTTGAAAATATTGATACAGAGCATGCGATTCAAAAAGTTGAAAATATCTTAGAAGCGGCATAAGTTTCCCCTTATACCTATTCAAAATAAAAGTTTGTATTTTTGCTGTACCAAACGTAGCGTCACCTCAGGATTCAGAATCTTAGGCAAAAGCCTTAGGTTTTCTGGATATTTTTTCTTGATTTTTTGAGGAAAATCAGAGATTTTTGCTTTCAGGTGTTAGCCTAAGTGAATAGGAAAAGATGGGCATCCAACAAACAGACGTCGTTATTATTGGGGCAGGCCCCGTAGGGCTTTTTGCCATCTTTGAGTGTGGGATGATGCATTTAAAGTGTCATGTGGTTGACTCTTTAGAGATGGTAGGTGGACAATGTACCGCTTTGTATCCTGAAAAACCTATTTATGACATTCCTGGTTTTCCTAAGATCCTCGCTGCTGACCTTATTGATAATTTAAAAAAACAAGCTGAATCTTTTGAACCTATTTATCATCTAGGTCAACAAGTGGTTAGGCTTGAAAAAGGTTTAGAAGGGTTCTGGCGTCTTGAAACGTCCTTAGGAGAAATTCTTGAGGCGAAAGCTGTACTTATTGCCGCGGGTGTAGGGGCTTTTGGGCCCAACCGTCCCCCTCTAAAAGGCTTAGAGAGGTTTGAAGGCAAAAGCATTTTTTATTATGTAAAAAATCGGGAAGATTTCAGGGGAAAACGTCTTATGATTGCCGGTGGAGGGGATTCAGCCGTAGATTGGGCTCTTTCTCTTGCGGAGATTGCAAAAAAAGTTACTGTTGTTCATCGTCGTTCTAAATTTAGGGCCGCTCCTGAAAGCGAAGCTCAACTCAAGAAGCTTGCAGATGAAGGGATCATCGATCTTGTCATTCCATTCCAATTGGACGGTCTTTCTGGAGAAGGAGATAGCCTTCAGACGGTAATCGTCAAATCGCTAGAAGGAAAGTTAAGGGAAATTCCAACAGATATTCTTCTTCCTTTTTATGGGCTTTCCATGAACCTCGGGCCTATCGCTCATTGGGGACTTGCGCTTGACACCACCCATGTTACAGTTAACCCACAAGATTGTTCGACGAATATTGCAGGTATTTTTGCGATTGGGGACATTGCCTCATATTCTCATAAACTTAAGTTGATTTTGACAGGTTTTGCAGAAGCGGCTCAGGCAGCTCATGCGATTCGAGCTTATATTCATCCAGGAGAAATCTACCATTTTGAGTATTCAACAACGAGTGGGATACAGGCTTTTTAAGAGATGTGGCTAACTCTATAAAGAAAAGCATCTTTTACCCGGTTGCTCTGATTTTATTTTTCTATTTATCTTTTTGATTTTGTGCCTCTAGCCCAAAGAAGGGAGCCATTTTTTCATACTTCTTTAAAATTTTCTTTTTCTTTCCAAATATTTCCAGAAAAAGGCCTTTAAATGGAGAAAGTTTTTTTTGTTCTTCAATCTTACTTTTTTGCTTTTTAATATCTTCAGTTATGAGGACGAAGGATTTTACTATTAACTCTCGAAGGACCTTTTTCGTTTTCTCTTCAAGAGAATGAAATCCTCGATGACGTATAGCGGGGAATAAGTGAAGTGGCTTGATATACTCAAGCTTTTTAAAAATTTTTGTAATTTCGCTCTCATCTCCCCCATTATAAAGCATCAAAAGAGCGTGTAAAGTAAGGATAGCCTCTTTTTTAATCTTCACTGCCATAAAATTGTTTTGCTGGTCTTGATAAATATATTGCTTTTCAGTGCATATTTGGAAGTCAGGCAAAATCTTTTTTATTAATTTTTCAGATTGGGCAAAGGCGCCAGCTTCGAAAGGAGTATAAAGAAGAGACTCGCAGTATTTTTTTACTATCACAGGATAAAATCCTTGACCACTTGTATGATGGAGGAGGTGTTCCCAATTTTTCAGGGCTGCCTCATAATCGTGTCCTTCAGAAAGTGCGCGTGCTAGGTAATAGGCTTCTGGAAACGTATGGGGAATGTAACGATCTTTTAAAAGTTTTAAAATCTTTTCTTTTGTGTTTTCTTCTAGGATCTGTTGAATAGAAAAGAACTTTAGTAAGAGTTGGGAAAAAAATAAATGAAAGCCCCTCTTCTTGTCGGGCTGCGGGAAAAGTCTTATAAAGCGGTCCATTACATCAGCATTTTTGGGCGACCATTCCATAGCGTTTGACAAAAGCGCTTTGGATAAGTGAGAAGCAAACATTTCCCAAAGGTCAAGATCTCCTTGAAAATCTTCGCTTAAAAATAACAGCCCTTTTTCAAAGTCACCTTTAACGCAATATGAATTTAAAAGGTTTGTTGATAATTCTTTCAAACGCCTTATGAAACCCAAAGAAATTTCATGCCCTTTTGAATCTTTAAAAATAGAGCAACGACAAAATTTTAAAAATTTTTCTATATTCTGTACGTCTAATTCACTTGTAATCGCACCAGTCTTAATCGTTTCTGTCAGCGTTAGGAAATCTTCAGCTTTACTAAAATAAACATACCACTCTTTTTTAATAAACCTAACCTTATCTTTTGAAGGGATTGTGTAAGGAAAAAGATTTTTGTCATCTTCCTTGGTTTCTAAAAGACGTGAAGCTCCTAAAAGGTTTTTAAGGGAATATTGCTCCCTAACAGATCCTCTACGGAGGATTTTTTCAAAACCTTTTTGGTCAATTTTTTGGCCTTGAACAATTTTTTTCAGAAAATCTAATTGTTTGGCGGAAAGCCCCACATTCTCTACTTGACTTAAGAGCGATATAAACGGGGAAGAGTTTTGAATACTTTTTTGAAATTTCTTAATGAACTGTTGGTCACGTGAAAAATATTTATCTATTAAAGAGTTCCATTTTTTACATGTTGTTCTTATTTTTATCTGATCTGGAATCGGTAAGAAATTGAAAATGAGGACAAGAACCTCATTAGGGCATTCCATAAGAGGAGAGGAGTTCATTTTTTGCTTTTTGGGAAGATATTTTCTATTACTCGAAGATTCGGAATTTTTTTTCTTCGTATGTCCCGCAATAGAAGGATCGGCTAATCCTATAAGGCCACATAAAGCTATTGCAAGTGCAGATAATTTCAACAAGCTTTTTACCACCATCTGATATTCCAATTAATTGTCAGAATAGCTATATATTTCAAAGCATTGTGTCAAGAGGAAAGAGAGATTTACGAAACAAGAACAAGATTAGGGTTGCAGAAAGGATGAAAAGTCAGCTATTTTCCCTTCATTCCTTATGGAGGGGTGGCCGAGTGGTTGAAGGCGCACGATTGGAAATCGTGTATACGGCAGAAACCGTATCGAGGGTTCGAATCCCTCTCCCTCCGCCAGCTATCAAAGGTCCCCAAGTTCATCTAACTTTTCAGTTCTTCTTAAATGTCGACCCTCTTCAAACGGTGAATTAAGAAAAATTTCAAAGCAAGAAACCGCTTCTTCTTTGCCAATCAAACGCTCACCCAGAACAAGAATATTCGCATCATTATGGGCGCACGCCAACTTTGCCATCAGTCCATTCCAACAAAGGGCAGCTCGGATGCCCTTAAACCGGTTTGCACCGATGCTCATGCCAATTCCACTTCCACAGATCAAAATCCCTTTTGCACCTGCAAGAACTTCTTTCACAACAGGTTCAATATAATCAGGATAATCCACAGAATCCGTTGAATGGGTGCCACAATCCATGATCGTGTAGCCCCAATCGCGGGCTATTTCTTTTAAATATTCTTTATATTCAAATCCTGCATGGTCGCTACCGAAAACAAGAGTACCTTTAGAAAGTTTGGAATTCGCTTTTGCAATATTGATGACTCTTTCTTCCATCGCCTCTACCTTTGATCTAGTTTAAGCTCAATACGGCGATTTCCCGCATCACTTGCACCTTTTTCGAGAGGATGAAATTCTCCAAAACCGGCAGCGGCTAAATGTTTTGCTGGGATGCCTTCCTTGATTAGGAATTTGATGACCGATATGGCGCGTGCTGCTGAAAGTTCCCAATTCGAATCAAATTTATCTGTGTGAATAGGCTTGTTATCCGTATGACCATCCACACGTAAGACCCATTTAAGATCGGAAGGCATTTTTGCTGAAATGTCTTTAAGCGTTGCGGCCAACTTCTTTAGTTTTTCCTCGCCTTCTTTTCCTAAAGTCGCAGAGGCTGAGGGAAAAAGAACCTCCGATTGAAAAACAAAGCGGTCCCCTACAATTCTTACATCCGAACGATTGGAAAGGAGTTCTTTCAATTTTCCAAAAAATTCAGAACGATACTTTTCAAGTTCTTCTACCTTTTGCGCAAGAGCTGCGGCCAGTTTTTTATCTAAATCTTCGATCGTCAATTTCTGTTGAAAGGTCGTTTCTTCTGAAGCGTCTAATGCCGTATTAAGGGCTTGGAGTTGTTGGTTCAAGATTTCAATCTGGTGTTGAAGAGTGGTAAGAAGAATTTCCGCATCGAGGGCACGTTTTTCCGTCACATTAAAAGTGCTGGTGAGATCGGCATTCTTTTTTTGTTCAATTTGCAGCAAATTAGAAATTTGCTGTATCTTCGCTTGAAGAGAGTCAAGACCGCGTTGGCTTCCTTGGAGAGCATCAGAGAGATAAATTTGTGAAACCACAAAAATCATGAGCGCAAAGATCAGGACAATCAGAAGTGTAGCTAAAGCATCAACGAAACCTGGCCAGACATCTAATGTGACCCCTTTTTGTCGGCGAGCGTATGTAGCCATTGATCCTCCTAAATGATTGGAATTTTAGGCTTCTCCTTGGGCTTTTGTAAAGCCTGGCATATGATTAAATTCGCAAAGCTTTTCAACATGCATCCATCGATGCTGCCTCCCGATTCTCGCGAGGAAGTCCAAAATAGCGCTATCGTCCATTTTCGTTTCTTTCTCTTTCAGAAAGAATCTGGCTCGCCAGTGATCAGTCATGTCGGATCTTACCCCATCTAAAATAGGGTAGACTTGAATGCCACGGTTAGAGATCATCTTAAGGAAAAAAGGGGAGGGGGCGGCTATTTTTTCAAGACTTTTTCCTAAGTCTTCGGCAGAAAGTGTGCTTTCAATAAAGATATCAACTCCGACTTCCTTTCGTGCAACGGTTTTACAAGAATCTTTTGAAGGGCGTAAATGCAAAGACTTATAAGAACGAGAGGGCCAAAAATGTGTGGTCTTGCCCAAATTTTGAATCACAATATCAGTAAAGTCGGTCGTTGAGAGGATAGATTTCTTACCCAAATCTGGGGTGAACGCTTTTTGGACACCGAGTGTGTAAAGAAGAGATTGTTCGATAAGATATGCCGCTTCAAATTCCTCCAAATGGCGTAACATTAAAACTGTTGAGAGTAATATAGCCGTCGGATTCGCCTTGTTTTTACCCGCAATATCCGGGGCAGAGCCATGAACGGCTTCAAAAATTGAGACTTTGTCTCCACTATTTGCCGAAGGGGCTACCCCAAGTCCTCCGACAAGAGCCGAGCCTAAGTCACTGATGATATCTCCTTGAAGGTTTGTTGTGACGATGACATCAAAGATTTCGGGGTGCATTACCATTTGATGGGCACAATTATCTATAATAATATGGTGGGCTTCAATGTCGGGATAATCTTTGGAAATGTCTTCAAACGTTTTTTTAAAAAGCCCTTCTGTGAGTTTTAAAATATTAGCCTTGGTTGCACAATGAACTTTTTGACGCCCTTCGCAGCGGGCCAGTTCAAAAGCAAAGCGAATGATTTTTTCAGATCCTTGTCGTGTGATAAGTTTTAAGGCTTCAGCCACATGAGGCGTTTGAAGATATTCGATTCCTGTATAAACATCTTCGATGTTTTCTCGGACAACAACAAAGTCAATCAGCTTTCCTTCAAAAGGACCATGAATTCCCGGAATATGACGAACAGGCCGTGTGTTGGCATAGGTATCAAAAAGAGCGCGCAATGTGACATTCGCACTTTTTTCGCCATAACCGACAGGAGTTTCAAGAGGACCTTTAAGACCGACTTGGGTCCGTTTTAAAGAATCGATGGTTTCTTGAGGAACGCCTGTTTCTATTCCCTTTTTAAAAACTTTGGCGCCTGCTTCGCACACGTCCCATTGAATTTTAACACCACTTGCATCGACAACTCGCTGGGCGGCATGAATAATTTCGGGGCCTACTCCATCTCCTTCGATAAGTGTGACGGCTTTTGCCATGAATGCCTCCTTGAGTGCTATAAATTGGATATAATTTACTGGATTATCAACAAAAATCAATAAGATTGACTTGAAGCGGATCCTATTTTGATCGTATGATTTGAAGCTTATTCACGCATTCTTCTGGGAAAAATGTTGCCAAACACCTCTCTTTCCAAATCTGTTTTATGGGCTTGTCTCGGGAGTGGGTTAATTGGCTCATCGGCAATCTTTGTTCGCCTTTCAGATTTGGGTCCCATTACGACAGGTTTCTATCGTATGCTTTTTGCCCTTCCCTTATTAGCTCTCTGGATGGGAAAGGAAAAGAAAGAAGGCATTCTTCAGAACCTTTTTCCAATAAAGGGGTTTTGGTTGTTTATCAGTGCAGGTGCTTTCTTTGCTTTTGATCTTGCTTTATGGAATTGGTCGATTGACCATACAACCATTGTTAACTCGACGCTTTTCAATAATACGGCTGCTTTTTTTGTGCCTCTTCTGATGTGGATAGGATTTCGAGAAAAGCCTCCTCTCCGTTTTATGATGGCTACCTGCGCTGGTTTTGTGGGATGTGCATTCCTTGTGGGAGAGGGTATATCTTTCAGTTTAACAAACCTTTTAGGAGATATCGTTGCGTTACTATCAGGTGTTATGGTCGCGCTTTACCTGATTTCGCTTAAATGGATTCGCGAAGAAATTTCAACAGGACTCCTGATGTTTTGGACGGGAGCCTTTTGTATGCTCTTTTTGGCCGGTCTTGCCTACCTTTTTGGGGAGTCTTTTTGGCCACTCACTTTTATCGACTTTATCAGTGTCATCAGCCAAGCTGTTCTTGTTCATGTTGTGGGCCAAGGTCTTTTGGCCTATTCCTTAGGAAAAATACCGGCTGCGTATGTGGCCCTCATCCTCTTTTTAGCGCCCGTAACAGGTGCCATCCTGGGTTGGATTTTCTACGCTGAAGCTTTAAACTTTACGAAGGCGTTTGGCATGATGCTTATTATGGTCAGTATCATGGCTGTTCAAAAAAGAGGTTAATCTTATAATGAGTAGAGCTCCTCTACAAATATCTTTCTTCATGAGAGATTCGTTCAGGCCAAAAGCTTTTACTCATCTCTCATGAGAGTACAGATCGATTAACTAACTTGTGAATTAGATCGAACATCTTTTACGTATTATTGATAACGTATTTCTGAATTTATTCAGTTTCTGATTTTACTGGACGGCATACGAAACCTATATAATTAGCTGCAAACGCCTCTTTACATTGATTCTCGCATACATCAATAGTAGAGACCTTACCGATGTGTATTTTCGTCCCCTTTACTCCCATACAACTACATATACAATCTGCCCATACCCCTTCATTTATTCCTATAAGAGTCAGTAGAGCTACGAAAAATATTCTTTTATACATATTTATTTCTTTCATTAATTTAGAGTTATTCTTAAGTAATTTTATAAACTTTTGTATAGTTTATATTTTCTTCTTAGATTTTATGTTTATAACATGCCTAGGTTAAATTTCAGTTAAAGACGTTCTTTCTTATTGCTCTTATGCATAAGCTTATTGTCCTTGTTAAGGCTATGACGTATCTACATTCGATAAAATAAGGGAGATATACAATCAGCGTCATCTCTGTTCAAAAGAGATCATGATTTTTTCAATAGACTCTCTTTCTTTTCTTCTTTTTTGGGGGAGCAGCTATATTTTTTTGAAAAGGAAGTCGAAACCCCTATAAACGCGGGGCCTGTGGCAAGAGAAAGATTCTGCTGAGCCCAAGAGATATAGAGGTCAACAATTTCTTTGTTTGAAATATCTTCGGGAAAGCAAATATCGATATATTCGTCGTTCACGTCAACAATGTTTCGATAAAATTGGGCGGCGTTAGCCGCACTGATAATAAATCCGTAGCAGAAGTTCTGAGGAGCCTTTCCCTTGTCCTGACAAGCCTCTAAAAGCTCTTTATTTGAAATACTTGTGGCAAAGAGGGGAGTCCATAATAAAAAAGTCAAAAGAAGGAAAATCATCTTTTTCATGAAAAGCCCCACTGTTTTATATACACATTTCCCTCCATTGTGATATATTTTCTTTGAAAAAGAAAGAAAAATATGACTGTATTTGCCTCGGAAAAATATGAAGGAGTGGTGACATGTGAGGAAGATCCCACAAACATTCTCCGAAAACCCACACCTCCTATAGGAGAAGAAGAATGGGATCTTGTGCGATCAACAGTTCAAAAATTGATTCATGTTCGTGAGAAAGTGTTAAAAGGAGGGGCGGGGCTTGCCGCGCCTCAAATTGGAATCAACCACCCCATCTTTATTTATACACCTGATCGCACTACAGAAAATTTAAGAATTGTGGTTAATCCTTCTTTTGAGCCTCTGGGTGAGTCTATATTAGAAGGATATGAAGCGTGCTTTTCTATCCCTCTTCATTGTGTAAAACTGAAACGCTGGGAAAAAATAAAAGTTAAATACCAAAACTTAGAGGGCATTTCTATTGAAAAAATTCTGGATGGATTTGAAGCCAAAGCTTTTCAACACGAAATGGATCATTTACAAGGGAAACTCACCATTGATCATGAAGAGGCGCAAATTCAGGTTTTTACAAATACGCCCACGTTTCAAGAGCACATGCGCCACGTTCATCTTGAAGATTCAAAAAACTATCTGCGTTAATTTCCGGTAAACCGACATATTCCTCTATTGTAAGGGTTCTCATCGCTTTCTACGCTTTTGTGTGCTTTGATAAACTGTTCTCTTGTGTCTTTGGGGAACAACACGATGGTTTCTTTGTAAATGACGGACCTTATTCATCCTAAATTTTCTCGGGAGAGGTTTTTTGGGAGGGATAGGTTTATTTCTTGAAGTTGCACTCCTTTTTTTCGGAGGAATGTTTTTTTTGCTTGTAACAAAACGTTGAAGAGGGGTTTGTGGAAGAGAGATGCTTTCTTGTTTATATTCATAATTAAAATAATAGTTCTCTCTCGGATTTGCTTGAATCAGAGTGAGCATATCCGCGATAGAGCCTCGAGAGAGAAATGGGTGGCCGAATTTTATCTGAGCTTCATCCTTTAAGGGGAGGAAAGAGCGAGAAAAAGAGAACCTTTTTATCATTTCTTTTTCTGAAGCAGGAAGAGCTCTTAATTGTTTAGAATATAGAGGGTAATTACCAGAAAAAGAACCTACAGTAACGGAAATAAATTCATCGACCTTATTCTTCGTATAATCTCTTCGAATTTTCTCACTTCTTTTGACTTCTTGTCCCGTAGAAAGTTTGTATCTACTTTCTTCCCCTTCGAAGTTAAAATGAGACGGATGATTTGTTTTAAAAACCTTACGTACATTTTTGGAAGGTGGGTCATTTCTCACATGGCGATGTTTACGCGCAAGGACATGCGGTCCTGAAATAAGACTCATGATTATAAAAGCGATATTGAGAGACTTAAAGCTTAACATGATCCTTCCTGCTCTTTAGAGGGTTAGCAATACCAAACCCAGATCATATTTATATACTAAAAAGTATCTGTTTTTATACGACGCTGTCAATCCTGAATAATTCATTTTTAATTATTA
>CALBSK010000036.1 GCA_937967795.1 uncultured Alphaproteobacteria bacterium
AAAAATGACATAATTGTCATCCTGAGGAGCCCCTTTAGGGGCGAGCTCAGGATCTTCTTAAACCTTCAGAAGTCTCTTATCTTATAGTGGAAATACTATAGAAGGATCAGTTCTTTGACAACGAGAGGATCTCATAATGAAAATAATTCAACTTTTTTTAATTCTTTCTTTCTTTTCCCTTGCTCCAGCTTCCTCAGAAACGATTTGCGCTACCTTGTCGCCCTGTGCAATTTGTCCTACGAAGGAAGATCCTAATCCTGCCGCACAGTACTGTCCCCAGGCGTGCCAAGCGCTTAACTGTACCTGGAATGAAAATTGGAATTGTCCTTATGGTGTGGTCACCAACAGTAAAGTACCTCTTTCCCTAGGATGCCCCTCTGGGTGTGATGGCGTATGCTACTGTCAGTGTACATGCCCTGGACAACAATGCCCTGCCGGTTCTCAATGAAGGGGATGATAAAACAAAAAATATGTCTTTAGGAATTAAAATTCTTTCCACATCCACTTTCCTTTCTTTAAGAGGGGGCCATAAAGATCTTCTTCCAAGGAGATCTTTATGTTCTCTTCTTCCTCACGCGTAGGGGAGCGCGATAAAAAATGAATTCGGGGCGCATGGGTTATGAGAGCAAGCGGTGTTTGTTCAGCGCCTTCTCCCATCGCAAAAACAGCTGCTGCAGCGAGGGCATCTAAATTATTAATTTGAGTCACTCGAAGGTTTTTTCCAAAAACATCTGGCTTTCCGATGTAATTATATAAAGGGTCAAAGCCACACCAGCCTAAGGCTATCCCCGTGACTCCCCTTCGAAGGGGGGTTGTATGACTATCTGTAATAAGGATGCCTAAGTGGTTAATGTGGTCTCTTTTCCGAAGATAGGTCCAAATCTGTGCGGCTGTTGCTTGAATGGCCTCAGGATACAAAATATAGAAACCGTTTCCGTTCGATTCGTCAATTCCGGCCGATGGAAGGAGAATATTATCCGTAATAGTTAAGTAGATTCCATAGCGGTTGTCTGTAGGTTCTTTTAGTATGGCATCTGCTTCTTGCCGGATAAGATCATATTTTTCCTTTACGGATTCTTGCGGGACAATGCGTCTTTGGCAAAGGCTGATAATTTTAGAGGTTATGGCAAGAATAGATTCTTCCTTTAAAGAAGGAACATAAGCATCCAGAATAGTAGTGATAAATTCTCCAACCCCTATGGGATGTGTTTTTATGGCCTTAATCTGCATAGGGTTATCCATGAATGCTTTGTCTTAATACGAACGACTAAACCATCAACACCTCATCACGGTGCTGTTTCTTCAGGAATGAGTTTGATCGATACGTAACGTGATTCACCATCGCGATTAATAAGAAGAAGAGCGGATTTTCGATTCTCTTTCTCAGCTTTTTTAAGGTAATCCACGATATTCTGAGGCGTTTTAACTTCTTCTTGGCTGATTTCCATGATGATATCTCCTGCGCGGATACCTTTTTCTGCAGCTGAACTCTTAGGATTTACATCAACAACCAGCACACCTTGCGTATCTTTAGAGATATCAAAGCGTTGACGAATATCTTCTGTCAGAGGCTGTAAGGTCATCCCATGAACCTCAATGCCCTTTGTAAGTTCCTTTCCCCCTTCAGGAGAAGGAATAACGCCGACTTCTTCTGCTTCTTCATATTCGCCAATTCGCACAGCAATTGAAAGAATCTTACCCTTACGCCAAAGGGTGATAGGGATTTGAGTTCCCACCGCGACATCTCCTACAATCCTTGGTAGACTTCGGTAATCTTTAACTTCTCTATCTCCCACCTTCAAAATAACGTCGCCCGTTTGAAGTTTTGCTTTGGCCGCAGGGCCGTCCTTTACTACACTGCCCACAAGAGCACCCTTTAGATCTTTAAGCCCTAAGCCTTCCGCAATATCTTCTGTAACGGGCTGAATATGGACACCAAGCCATCCTCGTTTCGTGCGGCCATACTGGCGAATTTGACTGACAACTTTTTTTGCAATTTCAGAGGGAATCGCAAAGCCTATTCCGACGCTTGCGCCCGTAGGGGTAAAGATGGCTGTGTTTACTCCAACAACTTTCCCTGCCATATCAAACATGGGACCTCCCGAATTACCCAAATTAATGGAGGCGTCTGTTTGAATATAACCCTCAATAAAGTCCCCAGAACGACCACGCTCACCAATGTCTCGGGCAAGATGAGAAACGATTCCTGTCGTTACTGTGCCGCCAAGGCCAAAAGGATTGCCAATCGCAACGATCTGATCACCTGTGCGAAGTTTTTCTGAATCCCCCCATTGAACGAAAGGAAGCTTTTTATCAGTGTTTATTTTTAAGAGGGCAATATCTGTACGTCGATCCCGGCCTACCAATGTTGCTTTAAGTTCTGTATTATCATTTAATGTTACGGTGATTTGATCAGCATCAGCAACCACGTGATTATTGGTAACAATGTATCCCTCAGCATCAATAATAAATCCGGACCCTAATGCGGTCGTATTTCGAGGGCCGTCTGGTTGCATACGATCTAAAAATTCTTTAAAAAAATCTTCAAGAGGAGATCCTTTGGGAAAAGGCATATCTAGGGGAGATTGGCTCGATTCACCTCGTCCTCGAACGAGAGTTGTGGTTGAAATATTAACAACAGCTGGTAAAAGAGGTTCAACCAAATCTGCAAAACTGTAACCCGTTATAGGTGAAGGATTTGCAAAAATTGCTCCCTCTAAATTTATGAATAATCCAAAAGTTAAAACAGTTCTTGTTAAAAACGATTTAAACGACATTTTTATGCCACTCCTTACCGATTCAAATACTTAAAAAAATCCTCTTTCGTAGAGAGAATAAAGGTTGTCGTTTCATTATTCAAGGCCACTTTGTAAGCATTTAAGGAACGATAGAAGTCATAGAAACGACCATCTTTTCCATAGATTGAGGCTGCTTTTTCAGTCACATATGCATCCCCTTGCCCGCGAATGATTTCACTTTGCTTAGTTGCTTCTGCTAAAATAATGGTACGTTCTTTATCAGCCGTAGCTTTTATTTCTTGAGCCATTTCATCGCCGCGGGATCGAAATTCTTGAGCTTCTTGCTTTCGTTCACTGATCATGCGGTTGAAAATGGCTTCGCTGTTTTCGGCGGGCAGATCCGTACCGCGCAACTGTAAATCAACAACTTCAATACCAAAAGCTTTCGCGGCCGTATTCATCTGATCTCGGATAGATTTCGAAATTTCCGCTCTTTTAGGAGAAAGCACATCCGTTAGTTTGACTTGTCCCAAGACACTCAAAGCGATGGATTGATTGAGAATGCGCAAACGTTGTTCAGCCCCTTCTTCATTCATTACCGTTCGATAAAAAAGAGCCGGATCCACAATGCGATAGCGGGCGAATGTATCCACCAAAAGACGCTTTTGATCTGCTAATGTTGCAGGAATTGAGGCAAGATCAAAATCTAAAATGCGATTGTCATAATTTCGAACATTTTGAAGAAAAGGAATTTTTACATAAAGGCCGGGTTCTTTGATGACTCGGATTAATTTACCGAACTCAAGAACAAGTGTTTGCTGAGTTTGTTGAACAGTGAAAAGAGATCCCATCAAAATGCCAAAAAGGACAAGGATCGGGATTGAAAAAACGATAAATGATTTAGAGTTCATTGAATGTCCTCCACGGGCTTAGCTTTCTTGAGTTTAAGTTCAGGAAGAGGGAGATAGGGTAAAATCCCTTGGCTTTTTTCTCCATCAATAAGGAGTTTTTGAGCCGCTTCTAAAATGGATTGCATTGTGTCTAAATAAAGGCGGTTTCGTGTGATGTCAGGTGCCTTTAGATATTGGTCAAGAACCAGTTGGAAACGCGAGGTTTCTCCATCTATATCTGCCATAACTTTAGCTTTATAGGCCTCTGCATCTTGAATAATTTTCTTGGCCTGTCCTCGTGCGACAGGCACGATAGAATTCGTATAAAATTCGGCTTCGTTGCGCTTTCTTTCCATATCCGCTTTTGCTCGCTGAACATCCAGATAAGCATCCATGACTTTAGTTGTGGGAGGCGTCACCTTTAAAAGCTCAACCTGAGAAACTTCAATGCCAAGTTTATACTCGTCTAATAACTTTTGGAGCATTTCCCTCAACAGGATATTAATTTTACTCCGCCCTTCTGAGAGGATTTGAGCAATGGGTGTTTGGGCAATGACTGAGCGAACAATACTATCGGCGGCAGCCCTTATGGTTGTTTCCGGAGATTTTACATTAAATAAAAAATCTCCCAAATTTTTTATGCGCCAGTTAACAGCAAACTGTACGTCAACAATATTTTCATCTCCTGTTAACATTAACGCTCCTTCACCACTTAGATTACTTGTGGATGGCTGATTAGCGTTTGTATTTGTAAGGATATTAATGGCCGTTACATTGCGAATAAAAGCTGTTTCGATAGGAGTGGGGAGATGATAATTAAGTCCTGGATCTGTTGTGCGAACCCACTTTCCAAAACGCAATATGGCAGCTTGCTCATCTTGTTGAACGGTATAAATGCCGGTGAGAAGCCATAAAAAAAAGACCCCGCCTGCAATATACCATAAGGTACGTACGTTTCCCTTCCCTCCTTTTGGGAAAAAGGTTTTTAATTTGTCTTGACTTTTTTTTAAGAGTTCTTCGATGTTGGTTCCTTCATTTTCACCCCTCTTGGGTCTTTTAGACCAAGGATTATTCTCTCCTCGCCCCCATGGACCTTCATCATCATCTTTAAAGCTCATTCTTAACGGCTCCTTTTCATTCACTCGAATGTTAAGTATAGATGATTTAACCCTTTTAGGCAATTAGGATGGTGCCATGTCTCTTGAACGTCAAATCAATAATACTCTTAAAACTCTTGTCGATCCTTTGTCACAGAAAGATATCTTCACAGGGGGCGTCTTGCAAGGATTAACGATTACACCTTCTGGGAAGGTTTCCTTCACTTTAGAAATCAATACAGAATATATGAATGAAGGGATAAAGCTTAAAGAAAAAGCCCTCTCTCTTATAGAAAAAATTCCCGGAGTGTCTTCGGTTCATATTGTTCTTACAGCTCAACGTCAGACTAAACCTCTGCCGCTTGCGAAAAACGGAATTCCTGGAATTAAACATATCCTTGCGGTTGGTTCAGGAAAGGGTGGAGTTGGAAAATCGACGACAGCTGTTAATTTGGCCTCAGCTCTTCAACAACTAAATTTAAAGATCGGTATTTTGGACGGAGATATTTACGGCCCTTCTCTGCCTCGTCTTTTAGGGGTAAACCAAAAACCAACATCAAAAGACGGAAAGACGATAAATCCAATAGAAGTTTATGGCCTTAAGTGTATGTCGATCGGATTTATGATTGCCGAAACTCTACCCACTCTTTGGCGTGGTCCTATGGTGCAGAATGCCTTTCAGCAAATGCTTCGTCAGGTTAAGTGGGGAGAGCTTGATATTCTTATCATTGATTTGCCCCCCGGCACAGGCGATATTCATCTTACGCTCACGCAAAGCGTTTTATTATCAGGTGCAATTATTATCTCAACTCCTCAAGATCTTGCTTTAATGGATGCCCGAAAAGGACTTGAGATGTTTAGGAAGGTGGGCGTCCCTATCTTGGGATTTGTGGAGAATATGAGCTATTTTATTTGTCCTCATTGTAGCGGACGATCTGAAATCTTTGAACATGGGGGCGTTCATAAAGCAGCTCAGGCTCTTGACGTCCCTCTTTTGGCTGAAATCCCTCTTCATATGGCCATTCGTGAAGCTTCTGAAAAAGGGAGGCCCCTTATTCTGTCTGACCCATCTTCTTTGGAGGGTAGTTGTTATCACAAACTTGCTCAAACTGTTTGGAGAAATCTTAAAGCATCTTTCTAAATGAGTCTCCTCTTCTTTTTTCTTTATCATAGTACACAATTTTTGGTTTTCCTTAATTATTTCCTGCAATTTACTGTTTACCTTATACTTGTTTTCTTCTCCTTCTTTATTTTTTCTTTCTAAAACAATAGTTTCTC
>CALBSK010000037.1 GCA_937967795.1 uncultured Alphaproteobacteria bacterium
GTGTGCTGTCAGCAACGGTGTGTGACTTAAGATCTCCAACTAAATAAAATTTTCCTTTGGATAACGACCAACCAAAGGAGAAAGCCCCATGTCCTCTTCAGCACCACCAGTGTCAGACCCCCTAACTCTTGAACAAGTTAAGGAACGATTCTCTCTCTGGCGAAAGACCCGCACGAAACGCAGTAAAATTCCTGAGGAGCTATGGGAAGCAGTAAGCCGCCTTATAAAGGAACAAAGATATGCTTCTCGACAAGTTGCTGTTGAACTGGGTCTCAATTATCAACAGATGCAATCCAAGGTAGGGAATGCTCCCGAACAAAAATGCCTCTCTCCTCAAGCTCCAGATTTTATTAAGGTCCCCCTCTCTCCCATCTCTTCTTCCTCCTCGCATCCTTTATCACTGGAACAAAAAATATTTTATCCTCGTCCGGTAGGGACTTTGGAAATCGTTCGGCCTGATGGAGCAGTTCTTAAAGCCTCAGGGATTGAACCTAAGGATTTATGTTCCTTCATAAAAGATTTTTTAGGGTAATGAGTTGTGTTACAAATTACCCCTCACCACAGATTGCTGTTAGCCGTAAACCCTACAGATTTTCGTCGCGGCATAGATGGCCTTGCCGCTCTTTGCCGCCAAGTCCTCGAAGAAGACCCCTTTGGGGGCACAATTTTCGTCTTTACCAACCGTCCTCGCAATCGCGTAAAAATTCTTGTCTACGACGGCCTTGGATTTTGGCTTGTCACGCGCCGATTCTCTCGCGGCCGTCTCGCCTGGTGGCCTACGCAAAATACTCTGTCCTTTTCGGTTAACCCAAGTCAACTTCAAATCTTACTTTCTCAAGGTCATCCCCTGGATGTTCATATCCCTTCCGATTGGCGCCCTCTTACTCCTCATCCCACCCCTACGCCGCTAAAGGGGGAGAACGCTGCTTGAGATTCTCTCTGTAAGTCCACGGCAGCCAATCTTTTGGGGATTTAAAAAGCGCCTTTTTGTTTTTTTGTAAGGCAATTAAATAATCTACAGGATTTTCCTTCGCCATAACACAAGTATGAATGATGCTTGTTAGCATACCTCCCACCAAAGCACCCTGTTCCGTTTTGTAAAAAAGTGAGTTTTTCCTTGATCTAATTGGGATTTTTAGAGCCCGCTCGGTTAAGTTGTTATCCAAAATCGCGCCTGGAACGTGCAAAAATCTGGTCAAACCTTCCCAATGATTCTGCAAGTATCTAAAAGCCTTGCCCAAACTGCTATTCGGTTCGACCTCTTTTTTTTCTAATTTTTTGGTCATCCATTCCTTTAAGACTTTTAATATCGGATCGCTATTTTCTTGGTGATATTTAAGTCTTTCCCCTGGACTCATTTTTTCTTGTTTTGTCTTCGCATCATAATGATAAATAAGGGCAAACGCATCAATAACAACCCGGCATTCTCCAGGGAAGTAATCATAAATCTCATAAAACTTTCGACGAGCATGAGCCAAGCATTTACAAAGAATTTCTACAAATTCAACAGAAAGGTTGCTGCTTAAAGCATCGGCCATCCTCAAAATAGGGTCCAATTCAGGAGAACGTTTCTCAAGAAGTTTTGTCATATTTTCACCAGAATGACGTCGCCCTGAAAGAAATAAATGAATCATCAGTTCGCCCACTTGGGATACAATAGCTGTTGTAAACATGCCTGTCCGGCCCTTTTCTCCTCTCTTTGCTTTTTCCTTATTCTCCTTCATGAGATCTAAAATTCTAACTTTTGTGTCGTCGTGGCTGATGATCTGCCCCTGTGCCGCTAAACACTCGAGCTCATAATAAACGGGATAAATGTCATCTGCTAGGGATTCCACAAGCTGCCATTGGGTGGGATGAGGAAGAGGAACCCCTACCATCTTTTGTAACATTTGAAGTCGATAAAAAGGTATCCCTGCATAATTCTTGGCAATGGCAAGATGAGCTTTAAGGGGTTCATCATATTTCTGGTTTGGCATTCCTTCTTTGGGTTTTGCTGTAAAAACCTTGCCACAGGTTGCACAACGAAACCTTTCCAATAAGTATTTTGTTGCTGAGGCTAAAGCATGTCCGGTCAAGCAAATCATGACCTTGGGCTCCAAAGAATAAAGACGCCCTCCACATCTCTGAGGGCATTCATCTCCTGATTTGAGGGATTCATGCTCTTGCCTTACAATCGTTGCGCCAAAATAGTCTTTATGGCTTAAACGACCATGCCCTTTCTTCTTTTTAAGACGCTCTTTACCTTTTTTTATGGATTTGAGCATTTGACTTAAGAATCCGCCAAACTCATCGCTTGAGCTTTCTGCTGGGACTCCCTCAGCTCTTCCCTTTTCATCACGTTCGGAAGGTGAGTGTAAATGACAGCGTTTCTCGGTTTGAAATCCAAATAACCCACGGAGTCGATGGACACTTAACTTTGTTTCTTGCAAGGCCCATTGTAACCATACATAAAATTGCAAAATTCCTTCTAAAAGATGCTTGTCAGAAGCTTCTAAATTAGAGGCTGATAGCTTTTCCTTTAAAGAATCAATTTCTTCTGCATTGAGAACTATTCTTTTAGGTTTTTTCATTCTTATTGTCCCTCTACTTATTGAATATATTTCCAGTGTTGACAATATTCAAGAAGAGATTTTAAAATGACCCACCATTCTTTTATTATAAGTTGTTGTACAATTTTGCTTGTTAAAAAAATAAGCCAATGGCACTCTCGCCTTAGGCAATATGAATTTAAGAAAGAGCAAATGTATATGAGGTCCTTTGAAGATGTCTTCCCTCATCAAGCCGATTCTGATAGGTGCCAGCTCATCCTTGCTGACGAGGAAAACCCGCCAGCACTCAATGGGATTTTTGATCTTATTGATTATTATTGCCCAAACCCTGATTGTAATTGCTATAAAGTCTCAATCGTTATCGTAGATATCACCCCGGGTAGCTTCCCAAAAGTCTGCGCCACAACTATGTATGGATGGAAATCTAAAACCTTCTATCGCAAGGTGGGGTTCGACCCACAAACAGCAGAATGTATAACTCAAGGCTGTCTCGATCCTGAAGGTCCTCAATCAGAGCATGCTGAGGAATTCTTAGAGCTTTTCTCATTCTTGATACAAGATCCGCATTTTGTTGATCGGTTAAAAAACCGTTATGAGCTCTTTAGAAGCACAGTCACCTCAAACAAACGCAACGTTAGGAATGAAAAGGTTGTCCCCTTTACAGCCAAGAAACGAGCGTAACGAAAAGAAAAATACAGGCTTCCTTAATGTACGCAGCATAGCCTCGATACTTTACCTCACCTTTCTTTCAGTGTCACACACCTTTGCAGACAAGACAC
>CALBSK010000038.1 GCA_937967795.1 uncultured Alphaproteobacteria bacterium
ATTGGTTTGTTGTAGCAGCAGGGGGGTTGATTGCATAATTAAAATATAATATATTTTTTCGGACAAAATATTTAGGAGAAAAGAGATGTATTTAGGAAAATCCGTTATTTTATTATGGGGGGCTCTTTCAATGGCGAGCGCTTCCCTTAACGCAAGTTCAACATGTCCTCCCCCTTCACACATAACGTGTGCATTAACCGGAGCTGGGTATCAATGTACGGGCAATGGGTGGAGATCTGATACCATCTTTTCGAATGTTTTACCAACTGTTCGGGGACCAGTTCTCGCCACAACTGATATGATGTTTGGTCCGATATGCTGGTATCATATAGTTACTGATCCTCATACTCCCGTCGTTCAGATGCCCTTTATGAATCCACACATTAAGGATCCTCCTTGTTCTCGTGCAAACAACCTTGCTCATCCTGGCTTTGATTGTGGGCCGGAGCATGGATTAGGGAACGCAAAGTAATCGATTGAAGACAGGGTGATGATAAACCCCCCGTAAAGGAGGGTTATCATCTTCAAATAAAGGAAGCCTTACTTTTCAATCGGGTATTTAGAGTTCTTCCCTTCTTCAAAGTCGTCCCTCATTTCTTTAACAGGATATTTAAAGGAGGTTTTTAGGAAGAAGATAATTTTAAACTCGATCCTCTTTCTTATAAAAAATAGCTTGCATTTTTTTGAAGACCTCTTTCTTTTAACAAAAGGAAAGGACTCAAGTCGTGACAATCTTGCTTAAAAAACCCGATTGGATTCGTGTGAAAGCGCCGGTTTCAAAGGAATATCAAGAAACACGGGATCTCATGCGGCACCAAAAATTGAATACGGTGTGCGAAGAAGCGGCGTGCCCTAATATTGGAGAGTGTTGGGCTAAAAAACATGCAACCTTTATGATTTTGGGAAGCGTATGCACGCGTGCATGTCGTTTTTGTAATATAAAAACCGGTCGACCTAATCTTCTTGACCCCCATGAGCCAGAAAGGGTAGGGGAGACCGTGGCAAAAATAGGTCTTCAGCATGTGGTGGTCACCTCTGTGGATCGCGATGATCTCGAAGATGGAGGCGCCCTTCATTTTGCCCAAACTATTGAATCTATTCGAAGACAGGCGCCGCAAGCTACCATTGAGGTCTTAACCCCTGACTTTTTACGAAAGGAAGGAGCCATTGAAATTGTTGTCAACGCACGTCCTGATGTTTTCAATCATAATTTAGAAACAGTCCCCCGCCTTTATGCAGCAGTACGACCAGGTGCCCGCTATTTTCATTCACTGCGTCTTTTGCAAACGGTGAAAGATTTGGATCCCTCCATCTTTACAAAATCAGGGATGATGGTCGGTTTGGGAGAGGATAAAGGTGAGGTTTATCAGGTTATGGATGACTTACGTGCTGCAAATGTTGATTTTTTGACGATTGGGCAATATCTTCAGCCTACTCCGAAACATCATCATGTGGATCGGTTTGTAACGCCCGAAGAATTTGAGGATTATGCCCGCATGGCCCGTGGGAAAGGTTTCTTAATGGTGTCAGCATCTCCCCTAACCCGTTCTTCTTATCACGCGGGAGATGATTTTCTTCGGTTAAAAACTGCTCGAGAAGCGCAATTGAGTCGATAAATGAGCACTCGTCTCCATACCCATTTTCTCCCTTATCGTGCTGATCAGCTTTATGATTTAGTGGCGGATATAGAAAGGTATCCCGAATTTTTACCGTGGTGTTCGGCTGTTCGTCTGCTTTCAAAATCAGAGACAGAAATCGTTGCGGATCTTGTTGTCGGATATAAATTTTTTCGGGAGACGTTTCGCTCTCGCGTTCATTTAATCCCTCGGACTCGTATTGATGTGGAATATATCACCGGACCTTTTCATTATTTAAATAATCATTGGGTTTTTAAAGAAGGGCCTCAGTCAGGCACAAATGTTGATTTTTTTATTGATTTCCAATTTCGAAACAGCCTCTTTCAAAGGGCTACACAGTTGGTATTTGAAAATGCCTTTAACCAAATGCTGACTGCTTTTGAAAAGCGCGCCCATCAATTATATGGAGAGCCGTGAAAAGTTATCTGAACGAATAGAGGGATCCCCTATTTCTTCAGGCTGATCAAAGGATTTTCACAAATTGTTTTGATCGCAATCTTCAGCTCCCTGATTTGATTGGGTGCATTGATTTCAGTTGGGGTATCGCCTCAACTTAAGAGTTCACCATGGGTTTTCCCTGACCTTAGTTTCCTGTCTGTAGCCTTTCAACGAGCTCTTTAACAGAAGGGATATAACCACCCGCATAGAAGGGATCTTCGGAAAAACAATAAGCAGCATGGCCTGCAAACATCAGTTGGGTATCCACTTCTTCGCTATGGCTAATCGCTTGAAGGGTTTTTTGAATGCAGAAAGATCGCGGGTCCGCTTTTCGACCTGTGGTGCCCGTTTCACCTTGTGACCAATTACTGAAAAGACAAGCACTCAAACAACCCATGCAATTAATTTGATCCGTCAGAATTTCATGAGCTTTTTCAGATCTTACAAAAATGAGAGTGGAATCAGGTGTGCGCATGGCTTCCGTGTAGCCCTGCTTTACCCATGCTTCTGCCATCTCTTTATCATGCGGTGTAAGGTAAACCAACCTTCCTCGAGCACCGACAGGAAAGCCTTCTGTATGATCGCCTACAGAGGTAATGGAATAAGCAACTTGACGCGTTGAGCGTTCCTTTAATTCATCCAAGAAAGGATTTGATACGGCGGAGGAATAAAATCCTGTAGGACTAAAGCGGTTCAGATAAATATCACCAGGCTTTAAAGTTAAAAGACGCCGCTTCCATGCATCTGAAATGGGACTTTCTTGTGTCAGGAGAGGCCGTGTTCCAAATTGAAAGACAATGGGACCTAAATCAGGATTTTCAATCCAATCTGTCCATTCTCTTAAATACCAAACACCTCCTGCCATTACGATAGGCACGTCATGAAGTCCAAATTCTCGCATCACTTGACGAAGTTCCAAAACGCGAGGATATGGATCTTCTGGCTTATCAGGATCCTCACCATTGCTGAGCCCATTATGACCACCTGCACGCCAAGGATCCTCATAAACAACGGCCCCTAACCATTCTGGAAACTTATGAAAAGCGCGTTTCCAAAGAGCTCGAAAAGCACGTCCCGAAGAAACAATAGGATAATAATACATGCCATAACTTGCTGTAATTTGGGCGATCCGATAAGGCATTCCGGCTCCACAGGTTACGCCATGTACAAATGAGCTGACTTTCTCTAAAATACCGTGCAACACTTCTTCAACGGCCGCCATCTCCCAAAGGACATTCATATGAAGGCGACCTTCTCCATTGGATCGTTCATAAGCGAGTTTAGCTTGGGTAATTCCTCCTTGAATGGCATATTTAATAAGCTCATGATGCCGTTCCCTACGGGTTTTGCCTTTATAAATAATAGGGATCAAGTTTCCTTGGCTATCAAGAGCGTCTGCATTGACGGCAGAAAAAGTGCCTATTCCTCCCGCTGCAGCCCAAGCTCCAGAACTTTCTCCGTTAGAGATGGAAATGCCTTTCCCTCCTTCAATAAGAGGAAGAACGTCGCGTCCTGATAGGCGTATAGAATTAAGCGGCTTCAACGCTCATTACCTCCTCAAAAAGAAACGGCAAAAAAACTGTTATAGTTATAATATTAAAATGGTTTCCTTGAGCGTCCTTCACTGTAATTCTCTACTGGCTTTGCCCGAGGGAAATTCTCCATTGATGCTGCACTAAGCTTCGCTCTCCGCTATCGTCCTGTCGGAAGAAATCTCATGTCCTGTCATCTGATCAACGCGCTTCATACTGAGGCGAATCTTTCCGCGATTATCCATTTCGAGGACTTTTACAAAAATCTCATCTCCTACTTTAAGGACATCACTCACTTTTTCAAGACGTCGGGGAACGATTTCACTGATATGGACAAGCCCATCTTGACTGCCAAAGAAGCTCACGAAAGCGCCAAAGTCAACAAGTCTTACGACCTTGCCTTTATAGATAGCTCCCACTTCGGGTTCATCTGTTATACCACGAATCCATTTTTCAGCAGCTTCAATAACTTCTGCATTGGGGCCTGAAAGATTAATCGTGCCATCATCAGAAATATCGATTTTAGCGCCCGTTGTTTCGCAGATTTCGCGAATGACTTTTCCCCCACTTCCAATGACTTCTCGAATTTTATCTTTAGGGATGGCAAAAGCGATCATTCGAGGGGCATATTCCTTTACTTCATCGCGAGCAACGTCCATAACCTCTGCCATTTTCCCAAGAATATGCAGCCGCCCTATGCGTGCTTGTTCAAGAGCAATTTCCATGATACTTCGCGTAATACTGGTTATCTTTAGGTCCATCTGTAGGGCTGTAATTCCTTTATCCGTTCCAGCAACTTTAAAATCCATATCTCCAAGATGATCTTCATCACCTATAATATCTGAAAGAACAGCAAATTCTTTTCCTTCCTTGATAAGGCCCATAGCAATACCTGCCACAGGAGCTTCCAAAGGAACGCCGGCGTCCATCAAAGCAAGAGAAGCTCCACAAACAGAAGCCATAGAAGAAGACCCATCTGATTCGGTGATTTCTGATACAACCCGTAAGGTGTAGGGAAATTTGTCTTTTGAAGGCATTAAAGGATGAAGAGCACGCCAAGCGAGTTTCCCATGACCAATTTCACGACGGCCAGGCCCGCTCATGCGTCCCGTTTCTCCTACGGAATAGGGGGGAAAGTTATAATGGAGGAGGAAATTTTGTTTATGTTCGCCTTCGAGAGCATCAATGGTTTGCTCATCTTGTCCTGTCCCCAGTGTTGCAACCACAAGGGCTTGCGTCGATCCTCTTGTAAATAAGGCGCTGCCATGAGTTCTCGGGAGAATACCCACCTCAGAGGTGATAGGACGAATTGTCTTTGTATCCCGTCCATCAATTCGAAGACTTGTTTTTAAAATCTCTCCCCGAACCAAATTTTTTTCCAGCTCCTTAAATTCAATAACAGAAAGAGCTTCAGGGAAATCTTCCTCTTTTAAGGCCTCTATTGTTTGAGCTTTCACGAGCGCTAATTTTTCATGGCGAAGACTTTTATCCTTGATGCCATAGGCAGCTTTAAGATCATTTGTTGCCAGCTCTTTTAAACGTTCAATGAGCTTATCTTTTTGAGGATCTTCCGGAGAAAGTTTCCAGGGATCTTTCGCACACTCTTCTGCAAGTTCAATAATAGCTTGAATGACGGGTTGAAAATGGGTGTGGCCAAACATTACAGCTTCTAACATTTGAGCTTCGGAAAGCTCATAAGCTTCTGACTCTACCATTAACACACCTTCCGCTGTTCCTGCGACCACCAAATTCAGCTTAGACGTCGGGGCTTGAGCAAGTGTTGGGTTTAAAATAAATTCCCCATTAACAAAACCGACCCGTGCACCTCCGATAGGGCCTAAGAAAGGAAGTCCTGAAATTGTCAAAGCAGCAGACGCCCCTATGATGGCTGGAATATCAGGAGGTGTTTCCATATCATGGCTTAAAACCGTACAAATAACTTGCGTATCATTACGAAAGTTAGGGGCGAAGAGAGGGCGAATAGGACGATCAATAAGACGTGAAACTAAGGTTTCATGCTCGCTTGGCTTTCCTTCTCGTTTAAAAAATCCTCCCGGAATTCGTCCTGCAGCAAAAGCTTTTTCCTGATATTGAACGGTCAGTGGGAAAAAATCTACCCCTGGGTTGGCCTCTTTTCGAGCCACAACCGTACACAAAACAACAGTTTCTCCATAAGTAACGAGGACAGCTCCATCTGCTTGCCGGGCAAGTTTCCCTGTTTCAAGCGTTAGTTTTTGTTCGCCCCAGTTAAGTTCCTTCCGATAAGTTTTAAACATTCTATTTTAATTCCTTTTATGGTCTTAGCGACGGAGTCCAAGTTTCTCAATAAGTTTCGTATAACGGCTTACCTCTGTACGCTTTAAATAATCCAAAAGACGGCGCCTACGGCTCACAAGAAGCAGCAGACCTCGACGAGAGTGAAAATCCTTTTCATGAGTTCCCAAGTGGGACGTGAGGTTAGTGATCCGCTCTGTTAAAACAGCCACCTGCACTTCAGGTGATCCGGTGTCGGTTGCTTTTGTTGCGAACTCTTTGATAAGCTCTTGTTTTCGTCTACCTGTAATCGACATCTTTTAACTCCTATCTCATTCTATATTGAACACACGTAGGGGCGTTATGCGCCCCATCCCTACTTTTGCAAGGGCTTGCGGTATTCCTTTACACAAGACCAAAGCCACATCTTCCGTTTTTTCATGGAAAGAAGAGATAGCTTGACCTTGACGAAGTTTCACCGCTTCATCGCCTTGTATCTCAAGAGCCAGGATGTCGGCCAGCGCATCTTGAAGAGGCAAGACATAGTTTATCAATTCCGTGTTATGCCCTATCTTGAGAAGAGAATCTAGTAAAATCGCATTTGACTCATGAAAAGGTCCTGCTATTAGGCGTCTTAAGGCCGTAATGTGGCCACATGTTCCTAAACCTAAAGCTAAATCTCGGGCTAAACTTCTCACATAGGTGCCTTTGCTACAAACAACTTCAAAGATGGCTGAATTTAGGGAGGCTATAACCAGAGATAAGGATTCAATCTTAACTTCCCGTGGTTTTAAAGATACCTCTTCTCCTTGTCGAGCCAAAGCATACGCACGCTTGCCCTCTACCTTAAGGGCTGAATAAATAGGCGGAACTTGTTCGATATGGCCTATAAAAGAAGGAAGAATTTCTATGATTTCCTCAAGCGTGGGTCTTTTAGATGAAGTTTTTGTGATCTCTCCTTCTCGATCCTCTGTCGAGCGGGCTTCTCCCCACTGCACTTTAAAACGATACGATTTTTTGCCATCTAAAACATAGGAAAGCGTCTTTGTGGCTTCCCCTAAAGCAATGGGCAAAACACCTGTCGCCAAAGGGTCTAGCGTTCCTCCATGCCCTGCTTTTTTGACTTTAAAAAGACGCTTAATCTTAGCAACAACATGCGCTGAAGATATCCCCTCAGGTTTGTCGACGATAACCCAACCATGAATCATAAATACCTTCTGTAATTTCAATTTTAAATGAAGAGTTAGATCAAGTTTTATAAGTATATCTATACAAAAACGGAGTTTATTAGATTTTTATGGAGATAAGCAAGGCTCATCTAAAAGAAAAGGCTGAAAACCATTTTGCTCCACAGTGTATTTCCAAATTTATTTTTTCCAACCTTTTGTGGATACTTCTGCGCCAAGGGAATAGAAGTGAGTGGTGCAATGTATTGTGTTGTAAGTGTTTTTTATAAATTATCGAGTAGCCACTTGCCCTGACAATAGTGCGTTCTTATATAAGAATATAAGTTGTTAAAAGAGTGGTGGTGTTATGAAAAACTTAATTTTTTCTCTATTTGTTTTAAATTTTTTGACGGGAACTTTATGCCATTCTATGGACGATTCTACGTCTAACTTCCTAGGTACAATGGCCGGTACGCCAACGCGCATTAAATGTTCTATACATAATAAAATGACTTACGCTAGATTATATCAGGGCGTTCTTGGCACTGATGATGTAAGAAAAGAAGTAGCAAAAGCAGGTGAGACTAAATGTGGCTGGGGTGAGGGGTATAAATTTATTGGCGAAGATTATTCATTTACCCCCCTTAGTAAAATCAAACACTATGGAACAAAATTTAGCGTCCGACCATCGAGGATGCCAGGCGGTGGTTTTTTTCTAACCTTGCAAAAATTCAATGAGGAAGAAAGATTTATAAATTGCTTTGGCTATGCACTTGGAACATTTGGAGAAAACTTGGAACACCTGGCTCAGAAAAATATGAGTGAAATACAAAATTCAGTTTTCGAGAGTATTGATACGGCCATTGGCTCCTGGTTTGACTGCATTACGGATGAACCAAAAGATGGTGATTTGGTCATCTATCAAACACGTCAGCGTGAAACAACGCCTCGTGGTAACATAATAGATTCCGGAGAAAACACTCATGCCGGCATTTATCGAAATAGCGAGCCGAATTGGAATTCCCCATTGGGCGGTGCCGTAGAATCAAAATGGGGCTGGCTCGGAAATCCATATGTTTTCCAACACGATGTTTTTTTTACTCCCGATTTCTATGGCTCACTTGTGAAGTTTTATCGAATCAAAGATAGAGGCGTTAGTTAAGCATTACCTCAACAACCCAATCGCTTGTGAAATGCGATGGCAAGCTTCCAGCAGAAGCTTTGTATCAGACGCATAAGAAATTCTAAAATAGGGAGAAAGACCAAAGGCTGTCCCTGGCACCACAGCCACTCCTGCTGCTTCTAAAAGGTAGGTTGCGAAATCTGTATCGCTGGTGATGATTGTTCCTGAAGGTGTTTTCCTTCCCATCAAAGCTGCACAAGAAGGATAAAGATAGAAAGCCCCTTGGGGTTTAAGACAGGTAAGTCCTGGGATTGCGTTTAAAATTTCAAAAGCTTTATCTCGCCTTTCCGCAAAGACCTTCACCCAGTCTTTAATAAAATCTTGAGAACTTTCAAGTGCAACCAAGGCCGCTTCTTGAGAAAGAGAATTTGCGTTTGAAGTAGATTGTGATTGCAAAATGGTCATCGCTTCAATGAGAGGGAGAGGCCCCGCGCCATAGCCGATCCGTAACCCTGTCATGGCATAGGTTTTAGAAAGGCCATTTATGGTAAGAATTCTTTCCTTTAAGTCAGGGGCTACTTGGGCAAGAGTCGTAAAGGGGAATCCATCATACACAAGGTGTTCGTAAATATCATCACTTAGAACATAAAGGCGGGGGGCCTTCCGAATGACTCCTGCCAAAGATTCCAATTCACCCCTCGTATAGGTCATGCCGGAAGGATTATTGGGGGAATTTAAAATAAGCCACTTCGTTTTTGGAGTGATCGCCGCTGCCAAATTTTCAGGTGTTAATTTCAGATGATTCTCAAGAGTACACCTTACCATAACAGGTGTCCCTTCCGCAATCTCAACCATATCAGGATAGGAAACCCAATAAGGAGCTGGAATAATGACTTCATCCCCCGGATTGAGAGAAGCTAAAAAGGCATTAAAAATAACTTGTTTTGCCCCTCCACCAACAATGACTTGATTGGGCGTATACTCAATATCGTTTTCCCGTTTAAATTTTTCGACGATCGCTTTCCTTAAAGGCAAAGTTCCTTCAACAGCCGTATATTTAGTTTTGCCCAGAGAAAGCGCTCTCGTAACGGCTTCCTTAATATGGTCAGGGGTATCAAAATCAGGTTCTCCTGCCCCAAGGCCTATAACATCGTGTCCCAGGGCCTTGAGCTCGGCTGCACGTGCTGTAACTGCTAGGGTGGGTGAAGGTTTAATCCGTCCCATACGTTGACTAAGAAATACCATGAAATCCTCGCGACTTGCCTTTCTATATATGATACTGCAAAATATTAAAAATTTCTACTGGAGTGCGCAAATGGTCAATAAAATACTTCCTCATTTTATTTCAAAGGAAACCTTTTTTAAATCCTATCCCGCCCTTGTTTATGGAACGGCAGGAGAGTATTTTGTCATTACAACACCCGATAAAAAAATATGCTCTTTAGCCTTAAAGACATTTCCTAACGCTTACAACCTCTTAAAAAGGTATCAGAAACATTTCCTTCAAGAACAGGAAATCCATTTACCAGAAAAATTATCTTGTCTTTTGGTGGGGACCCCTTTTCAGCATCAAGTTTGGAGAGCTCTTCTTGAAATTCCTTTGGGAATGACCTGGAGTTATCAGCAACTCGCCAATCATATTGGCAAACCTAAAGCTGTGCGTGCCGTTGCCAATGCTGTGGGTTCCAATCCCATTTCACCCCTCATCCCTTGCCATCGTATTATAAGGAGTAATCGTGGAATTGGAGGCTACTACTGGGGGGTCGATATAAAATTAAATCTTTTGCAAGAGGAAGGAATTGATATTTCTTTCTTTAAATAATTTTGGCTTCCCACAATCTCTTCTTTCTTTTTGCAGCGATTAGGAGTATAGAAAGGACGCTTTTTAACGTGGAGTTTTTGATATGCAACGCACCTTATCTATTCTAAAACCTGATATTACCCGCCGTAATTTAACTGGAGCGGTTAACCAAAAAATTGAAGCCGCAGGCCTCAGAATTATAGCCCAAAAGCGCCTTTGCCTTACCCTTGATCAAGCTCAAAAGTTTTATGCTGTTCATCAAGAGCGTGCTTTCTTTAATGACCTGTGCTCCTTTATGATTTCAGGACCTGTTGTTGTGCAAGTTCTCGAAGGAAACAACGCGGTTGACCTTTACCGTACGATTATGGGAGCAACCAACCCCGCGAATGCGGATGCGGGAACGATTCGTCGGGATTTTGCCGAATCCATTGAAGCCAATTCCGTCCATGGCTCAGATAGCCTAGATAATGCCGCCAAAGAAGTCTCCTTCTTTTTTAATGAGCTTGAGATTGCGGGATAAAGGTGTATTCAAAGACATTATGCCAACAAAAAGATTAAGTTCTGTACAATTACTTCTTCTTAGCCAAAGGCTTTAGATAACCTGAAGTCGACGTAAGGAATAAAAAAAGATATAAAAATCACATAATATGTCATCTCCGCCCTCGCTTTTGCGGAGACGGAGAGACCTGTTAGAGAAATACTATACTCCACAAATTTATTATGACTGCTTTGTAAGCGTTAAACCAACCCACCAGCTTTAGCCGGTTGTAATTGATTTTTGAATGGCTTACTGACATGAAAATCATTCTTCCTAACCACGGGGTCTCTTCTCTCCTACATTTTTACTAAAATTTCAACCTTTGTAACAGATTTATCCCTTATTTGTCTTTTAAAAGTTCCGAAGTCGTTATTAGAAAAAAGTCTAATAACTCATTTCTAAGGATTACTTCGCGGGTCCCATGACCATGATCACTCGTTTACCTTCAAGTTTCGGGTATTGCTCAACTTTGGCGATGTCTTCAAGAGAGGCTTTGACGCGATTCAGAACCTCCATTCCCAATTCCTGGTGGGAAAGTTCACGCCCCCGAAAACGCAAGGTCACTTTTAGCTTATCTCCTTCTTCGATAAACTTACGCGCACTGCGCATTTTGACCTCAAAATCATGCTTATCGATGCCTGGACGCAATTGAATCTCTTTAATTTCGATGATCTTTTGCTTTTTTCGGATTTCGGCGCGGCGCTTTTGTTCTTCAAACTTATACTTGCCATAATCCAAAATCTTGCACACGGGTGGATCGGCATTGGGTGAAACCTCCACAAGATCAAGGCCTGCTCTGTAAGCTCTTTCGAGGGCTTCTTTGTGGGATAAAACACCAACCATTTCCCCATTTTCATCGACAAGGCGAACCTTTGGGGATGAAATTTTCTCATTGACGCGGGGGCCGTCTTCGGCAGTCCCTCTGTCCTCTTTCAAAATCTTAGATATGTAGCATTCTCCTTTTTTCAGTCTATTCCATCAATTTTCGTTTGTGAGGGGGTATTGCCTCACTCTCGAGTTTATCAATTACATCCTGAAGGGCAAGAATTTCTTGCGCTTCTCCTCCTAATTTTCGAAGGGCAATTGTTCCGTCTTCTGCTTCTCTTTTACCAACAACGAGAATATAGGGAATTTTTTGAAGACTCAACTCTCGAATTTTATAATTAATTTTTTCATTTCTCAAGTCCTTCTCGACACGCAATCCGGCAGCTTGAAGTTTTTCAAAGACTTTTTCAGCATAAGCATCCCCTTCTTGCGTAATCGTAGTAACGATGGCTTGAACGGGAGCTGCCCACAGAGGAAATTTCCCTGCATAATGCTCGATAAAAATGGCGATAAATCTTTCAAGAGAACCAAAAATAGCCCGGTGAAGCATAGCTGGGCGATGTTTTTTTCCGTCTTCTCCTATATAAGAAGCATCCAATCTTTCCGGCAGAACAAAGTCAAGCTGAAGGGTTCCACATTGCCAATCACGGCCGATGGCATCTTTTAAAATGAATTCAAGTTTAGGCCCATAGAAAGCACCTTCTCCGGGATTTAAGGTATAGCTTAATCCTGAGGCGCGCGCACCTGCTTCCAACTGAGCTTCAGCCTTATCCCAAACCTCATCCTCGCCTGCACGAACAGGGGGACGGTCAGAAAATTTTACAATAATTTCTTCGAATCCTAGCTCTCGATAAACGTTTAAAAGAAGAAGACAAAATTTGCGGGTTTCTTCCTTAATTTGATCTTCTCGGCAAAAAATATGACCGTCATCTTGAACCATACTGCGGACTCGCGTTAAGCCCTGAAGTGCGCCTGAGGGCTCATTTCTCATGCACGCTCCAAATTCGGCGAGGCGTAAAGGAAGATCTCGATAACTTTTCAAACCTTGTCGAAAAATTTGGATATGACAAGGGCAACTCATGGGTTTTAAGGCAAGGGTTTTATCCTCATCCTTCACAATGAACATATTTTCACCAAACTTATCCCAATGACCGGAGGCTTCCCAAAGGGAACTATCCAAAAGTTGTGGTGTTTTCACTTCGAGATAATCTTCGGCAGAGATTTTTTCTCGGATATAATTTTCAAGAAGTCGATAAAGAGTCCAGCCTTTTGGATGCCAAAAGACACTTCCCACTGCTTCTTCTTGCATATGGAAAAGGTTCATTTCTTTACCCAACTTGCGATGGTCCCGTTTTTCGGCTTCTTCAAGACGGGTGAGATAGGTTTGCAGGTCTTTTTCGTTAGACCAAGCCGTGCCGTAAATCCTTTGGAGCATAGGATTGTTATGATCTCCGCGCCAATAAGCTCCTGCGATCTTCATCAGCTTAAAGGCATGCCCCAGTTTTCCTGTGGAGGGAAGGTGCGGGCCCCTACATAAATCCACAAAGTTTCCCTGACGATAAAGAGTGATTTCGCTTTCCTCAGGAAGGTCTGCAATAATTTCAGCTTTAAAAAGCTCTCCTTGAGATTTGAAAAAGTCGATGGCTTTCGTGCGATCCCAGACTTCGCGCGTTACGGGTTCATCTCGATTCACAATTTCATGCATGCGCTCTTCAATGCGTTTGAGATCTTCGGGTGTAAAAGATTCTTCTCGAAAAACATCATAATAAAAGCCATCTTGGATGGAAGGACCAATGGTAATTTGAGTTTCGGGATAAAGTTCTTTCACCGCTTCGGCAAAAACATGAGCTGCATCATGGCGAAGAACATCAAGGCCTATTTCAGAGGGGCGTTTGATGACCTCAAAAGCCACATCCTTTTCGATGGGGCGGGTAAGGTCCCATAGTTCATTCTCAATGCGTACAGCAACGGCTTCCTTAGCGAGACTTGTGCTTAAGGTTTTCGCAATCTCCCAGCCGGTAATGCCTTTTGGAAACTCCCGATTTAAACCATCTGGAAAGCGAACTGTGATCATGAGGTCCTCAAATATCAAAATGTCCTTAAAACCCACATCTAAACATGAGTTTTTTTCTTTGTAAGGGGAAATGGATATTAACTCAACGGTTAAATACTACGTTCAATTTGTTGAAGAGGCAATCTATGATTCTTTAAGAGTTTTCGATGTTTCTTTGAGGCATAAGCTTTATCTGCATAAACCTTTGTTTCGCTCCCCTCAAGAAGCCGATCGAACACAAGACTCTCGTGAATGTCAGCTTAGGTAGCCTTAGCTTTTCGGATAAGGCCTTTTTTTTGTCGTTGAAAGGTGAGCCTTATAACCATAAGTGTAGTGGCCTCTTCTCCGCGTCCATCCGGCTTCAGGATCAGTTTCATCATTCTATCAAGTTCACTACGCTGATTCACCAAAACCTCTGCAAATGACATACTCTAACCTTTTCAACAGGTTTCATCCTAACATGTCTCTCTTACTTTTGCAGAAGGTTCTATAGAGTAAAAGTTAATATTTTTTTAATTTTTTTCTTTTACGATTTGATTGAGGATTAATACAAAATAAGGGAGTTTATAAAATGAAAAAAATTCTTATCATAAGCCTTTTTGCTTTTTCAATAACGGAAAGTTTTGCACAAAGTTATCCTCCAGGTAAAATTGTGTTCCAGAATCAAACCAATAAAGTGCTATCTTACCAAGCGGCCACAAATGATGGCGGATTTTCAAACACGGGGTGCTTCTCCAAGGGAGCTCAAGGATTTAGTTGGGAAAGCTTATCCAAAGAACCCATCTCTTATACGGTTAGAATATCTACGTGTACAAATGGGCAGCCTGACCAAGGCTCAAATGAGGTGTGGTCAACTCCTGTAGTCGGTACCAGTCTCTTTAATAGCGGTGATTATTATGTCTGGAACTGTACAGATACGGAGTGTACAGCAGAATATTAAGACTTCTGGGGGGGGGGAATAGACGAAAGTTACGGGGTTGTTCTAAAGCGGACTTTTAGGGGACGCCATCTTCTTCTTACCTCTTAAAAATACTCCAATCTCACGGAAAACAATTTTTCAAATCGTTTTAAAGCGGCATTTGTAACCATGACAATCACGCGGTCATGAATTTTAATAGCCGTATCTTTTCGGGGCATGAGGATTTGGTTATCTCGAAAAATGGCTCCCACAAGAAGACTGTGGGGGACGTTGATCTCCTCTACTGTCATCCCAAGGATACTTGAGGTGCCAATAGCTTCTGCTTCAATCACTTCTCCAAAATTATCTCTTAAAGAGTGAACTGTACGAATGCGCCCTCTTCGCACATATTGTAAAATACTTGAGACGGTCAAGGCTCGGGGACTAATCAGAGAATCGATTCCTAAGGAGGTTATAAGGCTTGAGTAAGAAGAGCTATTGATAAGCGCCATGGCTTGTTCGGCTCCCATACGTTTTGCTAAGAGAGAGGCCAAAATATTGACTTTGTCATCAGACGTTACGGCGACGACTTTATGTGTAATTTTAGCGTTCGCTTCACGTAAAATTTCCCGATCTAAAGCATCTCCTCGTAGAACAACAGTACGGTTGAGCTGATTGGCGACATACACTGCGCGATCCTTCTCGTGTTCGATAAGCATCAGAGAGATTTCGGGATGATGGGCTTCCACTTCTTCTGCGAGGCACAATCCTACATTGCCTCCTCCTAAAATTAAGAGACGTTGCGACCTTTGTTCATCAAATCCAAAAGCTTCAATGGCAGCCATAAGATGCTCATTAGAAATAAGAAGGTAGGCTTCATCTCCATCGAGGAGCTGGTCTGAGCTGGTCGGTACAAAACCCACGTCTCCTCTAACAATAAATAAAATGCTTAGGTTAAGTTCAGGAAAAAGATTTTCCAGCAGGCGAAGAGGCGTATTTAAGATAGAAGCTTTAGCTTTGCAGCGTATTCCAACAAGTTGAATCATCTTGTTTGCAAAAGGGATAACTTCAAAGGTGCCGGGAAAATCAAGCCCCCTTCCAATAGCACGCGCAACTTCAAGTTCGGGGGAAATAATTAAATCAATAGGCATGTGATCTTCATTATAGAGAGCGGACCACTGGGGGTTAAGATAACTTTTATTTCTGACGCGTGCTATTTTTAAAGGAACGTTAAAAAGAGAGTGGGCAATTTGGCAAGCGACCATATTCACTTCATCGGCAAAAGTTACCGCAATAATCATATCCGCTTCGGCAAGGCCGGCGCGTGCAAGAAGTTCAGGATGAGAGGCAAACCCGACCATTCCTCTTACATCCAATGTGCCCGAAATATGGTTAATCAATTCTTCTGATTGATCAATGATCGTCACATCATTGTCATGTGTTGAAAGATAGCGGGCAATACTGAATCCGACTTGTCCCGCACCGCAAATGATAACCTTCACTTGTCCCTCATTTTTTGTGAACTTTTGGTCTTATACTACTGTAAGACTATCTTTCTCTATGTTGGCTTCATTTAACAATGAAACTTTTTGGGAACCATTATAAAAATAAATTATATCAGATTTGGGGAGAAATGAAAAAGGAGATAAAAAAGGCTCTCAAAGAATATAAGAGCCAATTAAGATAACTTTTATAATTTTTCGAATTTATTTTTGATTGACTTTTATTTAAGCTCATAAAAAGTACATTTTTGGGGGATATATGTAAAGTATGATTATCCTAATATAGGTAGATTTTGAAATTTTCTATAGCTCTCTCTCCAAAAAGCTCACAAGTTCCTGCTCATTAAACTTGGAGACATCTTTTGGAATTTCAGCCGTAATTTTTGGGAAGATATGTTTATTTAAGTGTCCTCTAATATCGCCAAGAGTCTTAGGAGGGGAGATGATGATAAGTTCATCAAATTCAGCATTTTCGTTGGATTTTTCGAGGATACTGCAAAGTTCTTTAGCAAATAGTTCTTTTTGATATTGGTGCCAATCTGTACGAGGCTGATAAGCATGACGAGTCGGGTTGCTGCTTTCATAACCACGACCTGGTTTATCTGTGCCTATTTCGCTATCTAGCAAATTTTCACCCACAAAATCTTGTCCTAAAGCATTATTAAGCTTTTTATGCTTCTTTACAAAAATCCGAGCGCGCGCTCCATCGGCCACTAAAATCCAGGTCTTCTTTTGCTTTAACATGTGAAAACTCCTTAATCAGCCTTCTCTATTTTTAGTATGGAATTAAAAGATAAAGATCTCGTTAAACCTTTCTCTATGCTAAGTGAAAAACATGGATAAAAAGAGTGAGGAAAACTTCGATCATAATCAACGTAATAATTGTTAATTCCAGCATTGTGGAATGTCGATTGTTTAATTCATCTCGCATCATTTCAAAAAGTTCTTTGACGATATCAAGGCGACGATTGAGAACAGCGGTTCGAGCATGGAGTTCTAAATCATTGATCGTCATTGTGTATAAATTTTCATATTCAGGATGATCCCAAATAAAAACAGGAGCATCTAAAATGTCACTATGTAAATTCACAGAGTTTCTTTCAATGAAAAGACCGCCTATTCTTTTAGAGATTTCCTTGCGAGCGAGTGATATTTTCCCTTGTTGTGCTAGTTCTTTGGGAATATTTTTAGTCATTTCAATGGTGTTATCGATCCGCGCTTCGAAAGCTGTGAGTTTAATGGTTTGAGACAAACCGTAAGAAACAGCCAGCATTTGCAAGGCGTGGGAGCGTGTTTTTGCAAGAGTGATTTTATCTTGAAAAAAGCGAGGTTTGCTTGCAAAAGTATAATCAAATTCTTCAAAAACGGGATTAATGGGATTTTGGGAAAATTTTTGAAGAAGGTCTAAAAACTGGGTTTCTTCTTCAATAGGCACGTTCCATAAGATGACGCATCCATAAGAAAAGATGAAAATGTTCCATTCTTTATAAGCAGCATGAAGGGCATCATTATAAAAATTAATAAACTCAACATCCTCTAATGCCAAAGCAAGCCCGTGCAGGTCGTAAGTTTCGGCAGTGCTTATGGCAAGACATCGCATGAATTATTATCCATTCTTTAAAAAATAAAATAGACTCATTTTTCTAAAAAATCTAGCCCTTTGAGAAAGTCTAATGAGAATTCTTTTGTGGAGAAGGTTGAATCAGGCTTACAGCTCTAAAAATTCTGTTTTATAAGACTCTTCTTCCTTGACAATATTTTATAAAGTACCCATTTTCATTTATAAAGGTAATTTATTGCATGTTTAAAGAGTGACCATGATAGTAAAAAAGAAATTTTTAAATTTTCTTATGATCTTTTCCATGGGAAACCTGATGAACGTATTGATAAATCCCGCTCAGGCGAATCGGGAGTGGAAAATTGAGGTCAGCCCCACTCATCACACTTTACACGCTTCCCCCGCCATCGGAATGGATGAGAGATATAAAGGATATTCTCAGATTTATGGAGGAACACTTCCAAAAGCTCCTCTCTTTCAAACATATCTGCCCGATAGCCACTCCCATTTTGAAGCAGAAGTTCCTTTATTTATGTCGCTTCCTTCTGCCTATTTTTCAAAGCTTCCTGAAAGTATTCGCTCTGAAATGAGAGTGGATCGTATTGTGGATAACGCCCTAAAAATATTTATTGTAGGGCAAAGTATTCCTTTTGACGGAGAAGGGGTCCGTAGTGGCTTTTATCCTCATTACGCAACAGATCCTTTAGCGCCCACGCGAGGAAGCTATAGTACTTCAAGAAACGTCAAACTGATGATAGCGGACAGTGCTTCAAAAAAATTGAAATTTGAAGTTATTGGTAGAAGTGACGGCGAGGTTAGAAATGTCCAGGAGGGAGAAAATATCTTAAAGAGTATTGTTCCACGAAAAAGCTCAATTGTTCATCCGGCCAGAGATAATCTTACTGTTGTTTCTCCGATCCCCATGGGTGTTATAGGGCTTGATCAAGAGAGGAATGACAATTTCTGGTCCTATGTGGCTTATGAAGAAAATGGAAGAAGACAAGCCATTGCAACGTTCCATTTGATGTTGGGGTCGAACTACCGCAATGTGTACACTGAATTGTGGGGAAAACCGGAAAGAAAAAATTTTGGTCTTCTTCCTGCCGGAACGCATACACTTACAAGAACGACCGATGATTTAGTTCAGGTTCTCAAGGGGTTAAATGAGGTCACAAAAACAAATGACCCTTCTCAGCCCTTTCTAAAGGTTATCAATTTGATTCAAGAAGAACCTGCCCGGCGCCCACATCCTCCGGCAGTTAGAGAAGCGCAACACCCACGCAAGGAACCTGAACCTTCTGTTACAAGAAAGAGATCACCCCCAACGTTGTCAAAGGAAAGGCCCCAAGTTGCTGCAAGAAAGAGAAAACCCGAAGTCTCCAGGGGCAGATCTCGATCTGTTGTAAAGGCGAAAGCGCAAAAAGTTTCTCTAAAGACAAAACCTCAATCTGCTGCACAAAAGGTAAAGACATCACAAAGAGCTCGTTTAAAGAAAGAGACTCCTTCGGCTACCAAGAGAAAAGTGCTGCAAACGCCTTTAAAGAAAAGGCCTGCCCCCGCAACACGGAGAAAAGGAATCCGGAAGCCACTTCTTCAAAAAAGACCTCGCCCTTCTCATATGAGAAGAAGACGCTAAGTTTTATAAAGGGAAGTTCCTTGAAAAAATTTTATTAAATATGGTTGGAAAAAATAATGAGAAAAAAGAAATTTTTAAATTTTTGCATGATTTTTTTCCTGGGAAATGTGATAAGTTTGCTGAAGACTCCTGTTCAGGCGAATCGAGAGTGGGAAGTTGAAGTTTTTGGTAGACGGAGTGTTTTTATCTACCCAAAAAAAGGGGCCTATGAACAACATAAAGGTATATCGCAACTCTACAGTGATAGACATGCTGCTCTCCCAAAAGCCCCGATGGTCTTACGATTTTACCAGGATACGAGGCTCATTACAGTAGCGAGGGAGGCGGATATACTCTTCCACGTTCCCCCATCACGTTTTTTAAGCTT
The DNA here is from genome assembly GCA_937967795.1 of uncultured Alphaproteobacteria bacterium. Lineage (GTDB taxonomy): Bacteria > Pseudomonadota > Alphaproteobacteria > UBA9655 > UBA9655 > UBA9655. The sequence continues at coordinate 19,328 of CALBSK010000038.1, forward strand.
ACCAAAAATCATTCAAGACGAATTAAATACTGATGGGGTTGATCCTCATTCAACGAAGATGTTTATTGCTGGCCAACACATAGAAGATGTCTGTGGACCGCGACAAGTTTTAGGCTTTTATCCTCAATTTGGAACAGACCCATCAGCTCCTTCCGCAGGGAGTTACCATCAATTCAGAAATGTCAAACTTATGGTAGGATCCAGCGATTCGGGATTAATAAAATTTGAAGCCGGTCATGATGAACCTGGTTTAGCGATTGATACCGTTACAGAATCTGGACGAGTTCTTAAAAGTATTGTTTCCAATAAAGCCTCTATTGTCCATCCTCCCTGTGGATGTGGACTAAATAATCCCACATGCACCCATTCTGTAAATGTCTCTCCAACTCCCATTACCCTTTCCGGTCTTGATAGAAATAAGGGTGAGAGCTTTTGGAGCTATGTGTCATATAAAGAGAACGATACCCCTACGGCGATTGTCACCTTACATTTACTCTGGAAACAAGATAGAGAAGTTGACCAGCATTGGGAGATAAGGCAAGAGTTGTGGGGAAACCGACGCCAATGGAAAAATTTCGGCCTTATTCCTTCCGGAGAAAGTCGTGAAAAAAGTACAGAAGATCTTATTAACATATTTAGTGGAATCAAGGAAAATCGTCATTTCAAGGGCCATGGCCAGCATTTTCAACATCTTCTTACTTTTCTTAAACCTCCGGCAGTTAGAGAAGCGCAACACCCACGCAAGGAACCTGGACCTTCTGTTACAAGAAGGAGGTCAGCCCCAACTTTGTCAAAAGAAAGGATTCAAGTTCCTGCCAGAAAGAGAAAACCCGAAGTCTCAAGGGGCAGATTTCGACCTCCTGTAAAGGCGAAGGCGCAAAAAGCTTCTCCAAAGACAAAACCTCACCCTGCTGCGCAAAAGGTAAAGATGTCGCAAAGAGCTCCTTTAAAGAAAGAGACTCCTTCGGCTACCAAGAGAAAAGTGCTGAAAACGCCTTTAAAGAAAAGGCCTGCCCCCGCAACACGGAGAAAAGGAATCCGGAAGCCACTTCTTCAAAAAAGACCTCGCCATTCTCATATGAGGAAAAGAAGGAGATAACTTTACGATTTTTTTCATGGTTGTGAATATGGGATTCTTGATACCCATAAAATACCTGGAATAGAAGAGAGTGTCACAAAAACTAAAAAAAACATCCATCCAAAAGAATCTATGATAAATCCCGCCACAGGTGAAGCAAATGAGCGGCTTACATCAGAAAAAGAGGTTAAAAGAGCCAGTTGGGTCGCCGCAAAAGCAATACTCGAACACGTTAATTGATAAGAGAAAAAGGTGACAAGAGCTATCCCACTGCAAAAGTGTTCAATGCCAATGGTAAAGTAGAGAAAAGGCAGGTTTGCACCCAGTTGATTTTGGATAAGAAAAAGAAGGCAAGATAAGCCATGGGCGATGCCTGCCCAAAAAAGGATTTTTTTATATCCGTAGAGACGAATCCAATATCCACCCATAAATCCACCAAACAGTGTTGCACCTAAGCCAAAAACCTTAGCTACATTGCTTACTTCTATTTTGGTAAATCCAAGGTCTAATAGAAATAACGTCTGCATCATCTGAAGAAGATTATCCGGCAAGCGATAAATGAGCATAAAAACAAGAATAGCGACCCATCCCTTTTGTGCCATGAAATCCTTGAAGGGGCCAATGAGAACATAGCGAATCCAGTCATCAGCTTTGGCATATGAAGGAGTATGCTGAAGAGAAAATCGATCCGGCTCTTTTGTCAACAAAACCGCAATCAAACCGACACTCATCAAGAGCATGATAAAGAGGTAGACAGCCTGCCATGAAAAAAATTCAGACAAATAAAGAGCTCCTGCACCTCCGGTAAGAATGGCCATGCGATAGGCAAAAACGCTCATACCTTCTCCCACTCCCCAGTCACGAGACGGTAAAGTTTCCATCTGATAAGCGAGGAGCAGAACGTGCTGGCTGGCTGCGGAAATGGTCACTACAAATCCACAAGTTACAAAAGCTATAAGATTCTCGAGAGGATCAAGGAGAACCATTATTAAAAGCCCCCCAATGGCTGTAAGCTGAACAAGGCAAAGCCAGCTGCGTCTTTGTCCTAAAATCTTCTTTAAAAAGGGGAGGGGGACATGATCAAGAAGGGGCGCCCATAAAAACTTGACCGTATAAGGAAGATGCAAAAGACCAAAAAGTCCAATGGATGTGTAATTAAATCCATAGCTTTGGAGCCATACACCCAAAGTTTTGGAAGTTAAAAGAAGTGGAAGCCCGTTGGCATAAGCAATACAGCCAATTACCATCACTTGTGGATCTCTGTATTGCCGAAAGATACTTGCAAATCCAATTAAAAAGGTGTGGATAGGGAATAGATAGGATGGGCTGGAAATTTCGTTATAGGAAATTTTGAGTTTTGAAATGAAGACAAGGCCCTTTCTTTATACACGCATCGGCATTAATACATAGAGAGCTGAATTGTCCATTGCATCTTTTGCGATAATGGCCTGTGTTTCATCTCCAATAAGCAATTGAAGTGTGGGGCTGGAAATTTGTTGCGTGACGTCGAGAATGTAACGCGCATTAAATCCAAAATCAATAGGATCACTTGTGTAGGTTACTTCGATCTCCTCCACAGCACTCCCGGTATCACTGCTTTGCGTAGAGAGCGTCATTATTGCATCTTGAGCGCGTATTTTCACGGGGCGCAACTTATCTGTAGACATAATAGAAATACGGTCTACTGTTTCGGCCAAAGCTTTTGCATTAATTTCTAAGAGCTTATCATTATTGAAAGGGATAACCTTCTCATATTCAGGGAATTTGCCTTCAATTAAGCGAGAAATAAGAATGGAGGAGGCGACGGCAAAACGCACTTGATGGTCAGATAAGGAAATTGTGATTTCTTCCGCTGCTTCATCAATAAGTTTGCGAATTTCATGAATAGTTTTTCGTGAAATGATTACTTGGGGCATTGATGCTGCTTCAGGAGGAAGGTCAACCTGAGCTTGGGCAAGACGGAGGCCATCTGTGGCGACAGCTCTTAAAAACCCATCAGGGGTTGCATGAAAGTAAATTCCGTTGAGGTAATAACGGGTTTCTTCCGTAGACATGGAAAAACGGGTTTTATCAATAAGACGGGAAAGTTCGCCTGCGTGAATCTTAAAAGTGCAAGAAAGATCATCGGTTGTTATAAGGGGAAAATCATTAGCGGGCAAACACGCAAAATGATAGTTGGAACGACCGGAACGTAAATGAAGAGAAGATCCATCTTCTGTAGATTTTAACTCAACTTCGGCTCCTTCTGGAAGTTTTCGGATAACATCGAAAAGAAGATGAGCAGAAACAGCTATGCGACCAGGGACGACAATATGAGCTGGTAAGGTTTCAACAAATGCAATTTCCAAATCAGTTGCTGTAATTTTTAAAAAGGGTCCTTGGGCTTCAACCAGAATATGAGAGAGAATAGGAACGGTATTACGTTTTTCAACAACCCCTTGACAATGGGCCAGAGCTTTTAAAAGAGCCGCTTTTTCGACAATCACGTGAAGAAAGTCGTGATTTGGGAGGGGTAAGGATTCAGCTGTCATTATTTTAACTCTCCAACATTCGACAGAGTAATTCGATATCTTCGCACATATTTTTCTCTACTGCTATAAGCTCTTCTATTTTTTTGACAGCATGTAAAACAGTTGTGTGATCACGCCCCCCAAATTTGCGACCTATTTCGGGTAAGGAGCGGGGAGTGAGCTGTTTTGAAAGATACATAGCTACCTGACGTGGTCGGGCTACGGTTCGGGCTCGACGGGGAGAATGCATATCAGAAATACGAACGCTATAATATTCTGCAACTTTTTTTTGAATATCATCGATGCTTACTCGACGATCATTTGCTCGCAGTAAATCTCTGAGGACATCCTGAGTTGAGTCAAGGGTAATATCCCTTCCCACAAGTGTAGCATGAGCCACCACACGCGTTAGGGCTCCCTCCAGTTCTCTCACATTCGAAGAGATTTTATGAGCTAAAAACTCAAGGACTTTTTGAGGAACCGGTGTTTGCATTTGTTCGGCTTTGGCTTGAAGTATTCCAAGGCGAAGTTCATAGGTTGTCGGATGAATATCGGCCACAAGCCCCCAGCCGAGTCGCGATTTAAGGCGCTCTTCCATCCCTTCTAAGTCTGAGGGGGATTTATCAGCAGAAATAATAATCTGGCGGTTTTGATCGACGAGAGCATTAAAAGTATGAAAAAATTCTTCCTGAGTTGAATCTTTACCATTGATAAATTGAACATCATCAATCATCAAAACATCTACCGATCGAAACTGGTCTTTAAAGGCTACCGTGTCTCTAAAACGCAAGGCGCGAATAAACTGATACATGAATTTTTCAGCGGACAAATAAATAACTTTTCTTTTAGGATGACATTTTTTAATGTGCCAGGCAATAGCGTGCATGAGGTGGGTTTTCCCAAGCCCAACACCTCCATATAAAAATAAAGGATTAAAAGTGACCCTTTCAGATTCAGCAACTTTTCTCGCGGCAGCGTGGGCGAGTTCATTGGGTTTTCCTACGATAAAATTGTTGAAGGTAAATCGAGAATCAAGGGTTGATCCCACTTCTGGTATATCCAAAAAAGGTTGATCAGAACTTTTTTCTTCCTGGTTTTCCTCAACAATAACTTCTAATTGGAGAATGTTATCATTTTCGCTTTGAAGAATCGTCTTAACCCGTTCAGCATAATGATTTTTAACCCAATCGCGCATAAATGTAGTGGGTGCTGCAAGACGTATACAACCATTGTGATGGTCGACAATGGATAAGGGCTTAAGCCAACTGGAGTAGGTAGCTTCTCCATATTCGTCAATGAGACGAGATTGAATACGCTTCCATTGCTCTTTAAGGTCAGTTGTTACTGAATATCCCATCCTGGACCTTCTTGCCCTTGTCATAAGTCAAAACCATCCCTTGCGGGATTTTAAAAATCCTAGCACGCTACGTTTTTAATAAAGTATTTCTTGTTATTTTACGCGAGCTTTATAACTCGTGCATTAAGCCTTGACATCTTACGAGCGGCGGTATTGCGATGCAAGACTCCTTTTGTAACGCCGCGCATGATTTCCGGTTGTGCCAATTTAAGGGCAGTTTGGGCGGTTTTTTTATCACCTGAAGTGATAGCGGTCTCTACTTTTTTTATAAATGTTCGAATGCGAGAAATTCGTGAGTGATTGAGCAAAGTTTGTTTTTCATCTCGACGAATTCGCTTCATTGCTGACTTATGTTGTGCCATACGTTTCCTTACGTAACTCTATCTATCATGTTGAAGAGGAGTTATAGCTCACTCTCTCTTTATCGTCAACAGGTGGGTTCATTCTAAAATCAAAGGGAGAAGGGCGGTTTGTAGAGAGTCACTCATTTGAGGGGGACGTAATTCTCCCAACATCCACGTATCAAGTAAAATCTTCACAGCTCACTATCTCGACTGGGACTTTCATCACGTGTAAGCTCAAGACCCTCAAAAGAAGGGCCCTCCCTTAAATAATTTTTGAAACTTGGACGGATCCCCCTCAATCGCCTATACGACATTTTAGAGAGAAGAATGACAGCCTGGTTGCGACGGCGAATTTTTTTAGGTCCTTTTGTAAGAGTCAACGTTACAATCTCCCTCAATCGGTTTTTTGCATCTGCTAAAAGCGTTTTGGAAACAAGAAAATTGTTGGGTGGTTTATTATTGAGAAACTGCTGCAAAAGGAGCTTCCCCCAACAATGTCATGCCGAACTCGTTTCGGCATCTCTTTGATAATATTCAAAAGATCCTGAAACAAGTTCAGGATGACAGCTTTTTTTAGGCCCATTAAGACCCTTTTGCAGCACCTTCTATTGAAATTCTCTTTATGAGGCAGGACATTCTATATTACAGTAGAAGGAGCAGTAATGGGTGTTGCTCAATTAAATTCTGAATCTTTATTTCAACAACCTCGGATCGAACTCAAAAGGAGCTTTTTCTAGCGTTGTCACTTCCTTGGCTTCTGGGTGTCGCGGATTTATGAGAATATTTCGTTCCTGCGGAATAATAACAGAAGGGACGATCAAAACGGCTGAGGCTTGGTCTTGATGCCACGCATTTCCTGTCTTTCGACAGGAGTCTGTGCGTTTGATAGAGGAAATTTCTCCTTTGAATTCCTTCATCTTTACAGACTCGGGAATGTTTAGTTTTAAAAAAACAAATCCCTTTGGAATTCTCAATTCCGGAAGTCCCACGAGAATTTCTAAACATGAAAGGGATAAACTTGAAGCACAATAAACAACGTTATATCCTTCAGAATTCCATCTGCCTCCATAAAGAAAAGCCCCCATTCCAGAGAGATCTTCATACCCCTCTTTACATAATCGCCAAACGATCATTAATGAACGATTCCATAGGCCACCCTTCCCATGAGTGATTCCACAAGGTGTGCCCCTACATCAGAATCTAAAAGATCAATGGGTTTTTTGTCTTCTAAAAGAGGATTTGGTATTCTTAACCAACGATCTGCGTCTTCATTTCCCAGGATTTGTTGTACAAAAGCACGAACCCGAAGAAAACGCACCAGTCTATCGGATTCTTCTTCCGATAATTTATTTGATACTTTCCGACGGTCCAACGATCTCTGTGTTGTAATCAGGTGAAATACTTCTTCTTTTGAGAGAATTTGTTCTTTTAGAACGTGCTCTAGAGACCGAAAAGGTAATCCTTCATGAATAATTTTGACTAATTCAACATCTGAGGATATGTTTTTATGAAAGACTCCTTTGCCCCCTAAATCTTTAATAACCGCTTGTGTTTGCATGATCCATCTCCGTCAACTGCTTGTATAATAGCAGCAATTGGCGAAATTGTCTAGAAATAATTAAGAAGAAACTGCTGCAAAACTCATTTTGTTGATGAACGGATTGCCGCGGGATCGGTTTGGGCAATCTGTACACGTCGAGGGAAGTGAATTCGAGAAGCGGGGTGAATCAATTAAAAAACATCAGTGGCGTTTTTTGATTTCATACTTGACTAAAACAGTCAGGAATCGTAAAAGTGAAGAAGAAATGACGTGATGGGTAAAATGGGAATAAAACATGAAACTCGGCACAAAAGGTAGATATGCAGTGATGGCTCTCGTGGATTTGGCTTATTATGGCCAGGAGAGGCCTCTCGCTCTGACAGAAATTGCAGGACGACAAGCATTACCAATTGCCTACTTAGAACAACTTTTTGTTAAGCTCCGTCAAAAGGGATTTGTTGCGAGTACACGGGGTGCTCAAGGAGGATATCAATTAGCTCGAAGGGCAGAGGCTATTCGCATTGGAGAAATTCTAGAAGCCATTGGAGAGTCCGTTGAAACAACCCGTTGTCGTCAAGACTCGGAAATAGGATGTCTTGGAAGGAAGGGGCAGTGTTTAACCCATGATCTTTGGGCGGGCCTTGGGCGACACATGCATCAATATCTGGACGGGATTTCCTTGGCAGATGTATGTAAAAGGCGGGTTGCATGATTTACTTGGATTACAATGCATCTGTTCCTTTAAGACCGCACGCGAAAGATGCGGTTGTGGCCGCTCTTGATCTTCAAGGAAATGCGGCGTCACCTCATCAAGCAGGACGTAAGTTGCGTTCTTTAATTGAGGGGGCGCGAAAAGAGATTTTGCAAAAAATAGGAGGCCAGCGAATTATTTTCACCAGTGGAGGGACGGAAGCCAATGGGCTTGCTCTTTCAGGCTTTGGTTCCATTCCTTATATTGTTTCATCCATTGAACATGATTCTATCCTTAAAAATGCGCCTCACGCTTATTCTCTTCCTGTGACACGAAAAGGATGTATTGACCTTGAAATTTTAGAAAAACTTCTCTCTTACTTTAAAAAGCCAGGACTTTTCTCTCTCATGCTGGTCAATAATGAAACAGGCGTGATTCAACCTCTTCAAGAAGCCACCCGTTTAGCTCATCAGAAAGGGTGGAAGGTCCACACCGATGCGAGTCAAGCTGTGGGGAATATTCCTTTCTCTTTTGAAGAGTTAGGCGTGGATATGATGACCCTTTCTTCTCATAAATGTGGGGGGCCTGTTGGGGTGGGAGCTTTAATTCTAAAAGAAAATTTATATCTTCAGCCGCTGATACGGGGGGGAGGCCAAGAATATGGAATGCGGGCGGGAACGCTTTCAGCGCCGTTGATCCTGGGGTTTGCGGCCGCGCTAAGAGAAGCGTTGCATGAAACGCCCGTCATGTCTCAGCGTCTTCGTCATTTTCAACAGAAAATTGAAGAAGCTCTTCCTGAAGCTTTTATCTATGGAGAAGGGGCCCCACGGGTTTCTCATGTGCTTTGTTTAGGCATGCCGATCGTTCCTTCTGAACTGCAACTCATGGCTTTTGATTTAAAAGGAATTGCGGTGAGTGCGGGATCGGCATGTTCATCGGGGAAAATGAAAGAATCTCACGTTCTTCGGGCTATGGGGATTCCTCCTGAAGACGCTCAGTGTGCTATTCGCATCAGTATGGGATGGAAAACTCAGGAAGATGAAATTGATAGTTTTATTCAGGGCTGGAAAACAATTTATGCCCAACAAGCCCTTAAGGAAGCCTCTTGATGATGACACGGCCCATTTATCTAGATTATCAATCCACGACGCCTTGTGATCCTCGAGTTTTAGAAGCTATGTTGCCCTATTTTACGGAAGAGTTTGGGAATCCTCATTCTCGGAGTCATGCTTATGGCTGGCGCGCCGAAGAAGCCGTTGAGGCAGCCCGGGTTCATGTTGCAAAAATCATCAATGCCGACGCACGCGAGGTCATTTTCACAAGTGGTGCCACCGAATCCAATAATCTCGCTCTTAAGGGAGTGGCGCATTTTTATAAAGCTCAAAAAGATCACATTATTACGTGTGTAACGGAACATAAGTGCGTTCTTGATAGTTGCCGCCACCTCGAGCAAGAAGGATTTAAAATTACTTACTTGCCTGTTGAGCTCAACGGAATCATTGATTTGGATCGTCTCAAAGACGCCATGACAAAGCGGACGGCCATTGTATCCATTATGGCGGTGAACAATGAAATTGGCGTCATTCAGCCCCTGGCTGAAGTAGGAAAACTTTGCCGAGAAAAAGGTGTTTTCTTTCATACAGATGCCGCCCAAGCGATTGGTAAAATCCCTATTGATGTTGAAGCCATGAACATTGATCTTCTGAGTCTTTCAAGCCATAAGGTTTATGGTCCCAAAGGGATCGGTGCTCTTTATGTGCGGCGGAAACCGCGTGTTCGTCTGATGGCTCTCATTAATGGAGGAGGACAAGAACGCGGAATGCGCTCAGGGACCCTTTCAACGCCCCTCTGCGTGGGATTGGGGGAAGCCACGCGGATTGCTCAGTTGGAAATGGCTTCCGAGCAAAGGCATATTAAAGCTTTACGAGATCGATTTTATCACGCCATCTTATCTGAACTTGAGGAAGTTTATCTCAATGGGGATATGGAACAGCGTGTACCGGGAAATCTTAATCTTAGTTTTGCTCACGTGGAAGGAGAAGGGTTGATGATGGGTGTTAAGGAGTTAGCGGTTTCTTCAGGATCAGCGTGTACGTCAGCTTCTCTCGAGCCTTCTTACGTTCTGCGTGCGCTCGGTGTTGAAGAGGAACTGGCCCATACGTCTTTACGCATTGGATTTGGCCGATTTACGACGGAAGCAGAAGTGGATATTGCGGCTCAGAAAATTATTAAAGAAGTCAACCGATTGCGAGGAATGAGCCCCTTATGGGAGATGAGCCGCGAAGGGATTGATTTAAAATCAATTCAATGGGCAGCTCATTAGAAAGAGGAAACTATTATGGCCTATTCAAATAAAGTTATTGATCATTATGAAAATCCCCGCAATGTGGGCACGCTTGATCCGAAGGAAGAAGGAGTGGGCACAGGTCTTGTGGGTGCGCCTGCCTGTGGGGATGTGATGAAACTTCAAATAAAAGTGAATGATCAAGGGGTAATTGAAGACGCGAAATTTAAAACATTTGGGTGTGGGTCAGCAATTGCCTCAAGTTCTCTTGTGACAGAATGGATAAAAGGGAAAACGTTGGAAGAAGCAAGTGTTATAAAAAATACGGAAATTGCTCAGCATTTATCGTTACCTCCTGTAAAGCTTCATTGTTCCATGTTGGCTGAAGATGCTATTCGGGCGGCTATTCAAGATTATAAGCAGAAACATAAATGACCCCGGCTATTTTAACCCTAACAGAAGCGGCTGCGACGCGTGTGAAGGTTTTATTGGAAAAGAGAGAAAAACCCTCCTGCGGGATTCGTATTGGTTTGCGTTCCAAGGGATGTTCAGGGCTTTCCTATGCTCTTGAGTTTGCTGACGCAGTTGGTCCTTATGATGAAATTATTGAGGCTTATGGCGTGAAGGTTCTGATTGATCCTAAAGCCGTGATGTTTATCATGGGATCTCAAATGGATTATGTGGAAGATAAATTGTCTTCGGGCTTTGTGTTTAATAATCCCAATGAAAAAGGGAAGTGTGGTTGCGGAGAATCCTTCCATGTTTGATCCTTTTAAAATTTTGGGCCTCAAAAAATCTTATTCTTTGAAAACAAGCGTCATTGAAAAGTGTTATTTTGAGGCTCAAAAAAAGACTCATCCTGATCGATTTATAGGCGCTTCGGCGGATGAAAAACAGAGGGCCCTTCAAAGATCGAGTGAGATCAATCAAGCCTATCTGATTCTTAAAAATCCTCTCCAAAGAGCAGAATTTCTCTTGAAGGAAGCAGAAATTATTCCTCTTTCCCACGATCCTTTATTCTTGGAAGAAGTAATGGTCTGGAATGAACGTTTTGAGAAAGGTGAAGATTTAGCGTTGGAATTACAGCGCGAAAAAAAGACATATAGTGAAGCTCTTGAAAAATCTTTTGCAGAAAAGGATTATGAAAAAGCGCGCCGCGCCCATTATCGCCTCACCTATCTGGACAAGTTTTTGAAAGATGTGGGAAAGAAGAAGTGATAACATTTTTTTGCAAGAGCTTGTCATGCTGAACTTGTTTCAGCATCTTTTGAGATCTCGAAATAAATTCGGGACGACACCATTTGGGAGTTGTTAAACATGCTTCTTCAAATTGTTGAACCTGGGCAGACGCCAGATCCTCATACTTCTTCAAAGGGTGTTGTGGTTGGCATTGATTTAGGGACAACCCATTCGGTTGTGGCCATTGTGCAAAACGATAAACCGCATGTGTTGGACATAGGAGAGAAAGGGCCCCTTATTCCTTCCGTTGTGAGTATAACGGAAGATGGACTTTGTGTGGGAGACTCCTCAACTGAAAAGCTCAGCTCTACAAAACGTCTCATGGGACGGGGACGAAAAGATCCCATTTGTTCTCAATTTCCTCAACTGACTTCCCAGGAAACCGTACGTCTTCAGTTGGGCATTCATACGCTCACACCTGTTGAAGTGGCCAGCCACATCCTTTCCCATTTGCGTCAGGAGGTTGAAAGAAAATTGGACGCATCTCTAGAAGGGGCCGTCATTACCGTTCCTGCCTATTTTGATGAGGCAGCCCGTATGGCGACAAAACAAGCAGCAGCCCTGGCAGGGATTAAAGTCTTACGCCTGATTAATGAACCCACGGCTGCCGCTTTGGCATATGGTCTCGAGACAGGTGCCGAGGGCATTTATGCTATCTATGATTTTGGGGGAGGCACCTTCGATCTTTCTCTTCTAAAGTTAGAGCAAGGCGTTTTTCAAGTTTTAGGAACGGGGGGCGATTTAAATTTAGGGGGAGATGATATTGATCTTGCCATAGCTCAGCACCTTCAACTCCAAGATTTAAAAGAGGCTTGCATTTTAAAAGAGACTCTTTCAAAACAGGGTACTTTTCAAGGAATGACACGCAAAGATCTTGAAAACTTAGCTGCTCCTTTTGTGAAGAAAACCTTAGAGATTACGGACGAGGTTTTTCAAGAAGCGGGGCTTTCGCCGAGCGAAATTGAAGGCGTTGTCCTTGTAGGAGGAATGACCCGCATGCCCCTTGTGCGACAGGAGGTAGCTGCTTTTTTTGGGAAAACCCCTTTGTGTGATATTGATCCTGATCAAGCGGTAGTTTTGGGGGCTGCTCTTGTTTCACATGGATTACGGTACGGCTCCGAGATCCTTCTTTTGGATGTGACGCCTCTTTCTTTAGGGTTGGAGACAATGGGGGGGCTTGTTGAAAAAATTGTCCCACGGAATGCGCCTCTACCGGCTTTGGCTTTTCAGGAATTTACAACTTATCAAGACGGGCAAGGGGGGATGATATTTCATGTGGTGCAAGGCGAGCGTGAATTCGTTCAAGATTGTCGTTCTTTGGCCCAGTTTGAGCTAAAAGGATTGCCTCCTTTACCTGCGGGTGTTCCCCGGATTCGTGTGGACTTTGCTGTGGATGTTGAGGGTCTTTTGACAGTGAGTGCCTTTGAGAAAACAACAGGGCTGTCTCAACATGTAGAAGTCCGTCCAACTTATGGATTGAATAAGAAAATGCTTTCTCAAATGATTCTTGAGAGTCAAAAACATGGAAAAGAGGATATCCAAAGACGCCTTAACGCCGAGCAAAAACTTGAGGGGGAACGACGAAATAGTAAATCCTTTTCTTGTTAATATTTATTGCCTCTAAAAAATTATTAATTATACTTAAGATATAAATCTTCTAAATCGATGTTTTTAAGGATGGTGATATGAAAAAATATAATATCTATAATTTTGCGGCTGCTCTTTTGTTTTCCACGTCTTCTCTTCTTGCAATGGAAGGTGACGGTAGTGAAAAAAATGAAATGAGGAAATCGCTATCTCCACGATCGTCACCCGAAATCAACGAATATTCAAATTTTGCCTTTGGGGTAAAAAAAGTTAATGAATACTTATTTATTGGCAAGAAAGAGCCTGGCCTCTTTTTTGTGATGGAACGTGTTGACTTAAGTGTTCCAAATTCACGTCTCGATTTTTGGACACAATATGTTCTTGAAGAGAAGAAAAATCATGATCGGTATAGGCAAGAATGGGCAAATGACCGGATTCCTAACAAAGAGGGTTTTATTAGGTTTGAAAGTCGTTTTCAGAATTTAAATGGGGGCCTAACAAGCTTCGAATCAAGTGTAAAAAATCATAATTTAAATAATGAGTTATGGATTGCCTATACCAGCGCAAAAGAAATTCAAAAAGCGGACGAAATTACCCCTGATGACGTTGAAATGATGGTTACAATCCTAACCGACAAAGACAGCCCCATGGTTATCCATATGGGTATAACTCGATGTTTTCATTATTTACTTAAGGCGATGGAAACTGAGCGCACAAGAGAATCTAGAAAAAAGCTTACTGAAGAGCAACGTCAAGAACGTGGGATTACAATTCCGTCTGAGGATGAATTTAAATTGCACGGTTCCCTCTCTATGGGTCTTCATTCCTTCGCCGCAAAAGTGATGAGAATAAGAGATGAAAAAAAGCTGTATATGATTACAGCCCCTGTTCCTAAAATGACAGAGATTATGCTTAAGGCCCTCCCTGCTCATGTTTATGTGGGCACTCCTCTTCAAATTGCAAGCGATACCTACTATAATAAGCGTAAAGATACTGATCAGATTCTTCAATCATGTCTCATCTTCGAGGAGTGGCAAAAATTAAACAGCGAAATGGCTATTCTTGAAAAGAATAAAATCCAGATTGGAACAGAAGAATTAGAAAACGAAATAAAAGAAAAAAAGAAAGAAAGTGATGTCCTTTATGCTGACTATCGTATTCAACAAAAAAAAGAGATCCAGGAAATTGCTGAAACATTGGAAATGACAAAAGAAACGTCTCCTATAAAAAATACATATTTTCCAAACAAATTCGTGATTTTCGATAAAGATAGAAAACATGTTGTTTTTGAGCACGATAAAGATTCAAGAACAATAAAAGTCAATAATCAAGAGATTACAGGGGATGAAACAAAGAGATATGATTGGTTTTATCACACCGATATGCCCCTTAATCCTTATGTTACGATAAACCTTGATGCGCTTTCAGCTTGTTTGAAGCTGAGCGATCCCCATCTCTCTGCCCTTCTTGTTAAATCTTATCAACCTGGGGAAGAGACAATCGCTGAAGATTTGCTTAAGAAGGGGGTTGATGTAAATGCTCAAGACGATGGGGGGAGGACTGCCCTCTATTGGGCATCAACCGTTGGTTGTTATGATGACCAGGAACACAATTTACCCATGATCAAGTTGCTCTTAGCTTACAAAGCCGATCCAAACAAAGCAACTCCATTTGGTAGAACCCCTCTTCACCAAGCAGCAAAGTCTGGCCATATAGAGGTTGCTTCTTTACTCCTTGAAGCGGGAGCTAAGGTAAATGTTCAAACCACGATTGGAAAATACAGCCCTCTTGATAATGCAATAGAGAAAGGCCACACAGATATGGTGAATCTTTTATTGAAGCATGGGGCGATCTCAGTACGATTCTATTAATCTTGAAGGGGGGTTGCCATCGTGGAAATAAGACGATGACTTCCTCTTTTCAAAATGTCTGAAATATGGTAATCCCAATCTATATCCTGGGGGAGGGAAGGACAGAAAGTATTACATCTTGGGGGATAGTTTAGCGGTAGAACTCCCGGCTCTGAACCGGGCAACTCTGGTTCGAATCCAGGTCCCCCAGCCAATTTAGTATTCAGTCTTTACTTTGGTGTGCAGATACAATTTCTTAAAGTTGAAGTAGGTTTACCTGTTAACCTTAACAGAAGGAATTTTAGTGAGCGCTGAAACAGTATATCTCTACAATATTTTAGGCTTTCTGGCGGCAGCCGTTGGGGTTGTTTTTTTATTCCGCCGCATGAAAGCAAGTCCTATGATCGGATATTTGGTTGCGGGAATGCTTGTGGGGCCTCACGTCTTAAAAGTTGTTACTGACCCCACTGAAACCCAATTCTTAGGTGAAATTGGCGTTCTTTTCCTTCTCTTTACCTTAGGACTCCAGCTTCCTTTTCAACGTCTTCAATCTTTGAAAAATTATATTTTTGGCCTTGGAATTCTTCAGGTTGTTGTGACGGGAGGGGTTTTTACCTTCATTGGACTTTGTGCAGGCTTGTCGAAAGAGGCCTCTATTTTAGTGGGGGGGGCTCTTTCTCTTTCTTCAACAGCTGTTGTTCTTCAAGTTTTGAATGATCGTAAAGAACTCGGAACTCGGTTTGGACGTATTTCTTTTGCGGTTCTTTTGCTTCAAGATCTTGCTGTTGTCCTTTTGTTAATTTTAACAACAACGTTAGGAACGGAAGGCATCAATATTTTTGTTGAGCTGTCATATGCGACATTAAAGACGATAGCAGTGTTGCTTATTATTATAGGCCTTGGACGGCTCGTTTTTCGGCCCGTCTATCGCACTGTAGCTATGGGAGGCAATCCTGAGCTTTTTATGGCCACAACGTTTTTAGTGGTGTTAGGAACAGCTTTTATAACAGAAATGGCAGGGCTTTCACGAGAACTTGGAGCTTTTTTAGCCGGTATTCTTTTAGCTGAAACCGAATATCGCCATCAAATTGAAGCGGATATCCAACCTTTTCGAGGTCTTTTATTAGGGGTCTTCTTCATGTCTGTTGGGATGGGAATCAATATACACATTTTTATTAAGGATTTTGGGGTCATTTTAAGCATTCTCTTCTGTATGGTTTCCTTAAAATCTCTCTTCACTTTTTTACTGTCACGGATCAGTGGCCTCAAGACCTCGACAAGCATAAGAATATCTTTGCTTTTGGCAGGGGGAGGAGAGTTTATCTTTGTTATTTTTTCGCCTGCAATTGCTCAAAAATTCCTTCCTCCCGAGTTTGCTGATATTTTATTTTTGGCTGTCATTCTCTCGATGGCATTAACACCTCTTTTGGCGATTTTGGGAAAATGGAGTTCTGATCGATTCCTCGTTTATGAAACACACTCTGACCCAAAGCTTGAAACGGAGGAGATAAAAGAACTTCAAAACCACATTATTATTGCAGGCTTCGGGCGGGTTGGCCAAATGCTGGGAGAGCTTTTAGCGTCGCGGATGATCCCATTTGTAGCCATTGATATGGATATGCGTCGTGTTACTGAAGGGAGGGAAAAAGGCTATACCGTATTTTATGGGGATGCGAGACGCTTTGAAGTCCTTAAAGCGATTGGGGGAGAAAAAGCTAAAGTCGTTGTCGTTACGCTTGACCAAGTCACGGCTTCTGTTCGTGCAGTGATGATGTTACGCCGTCATTTCCCAGATTTACCGATATGTGTGCGGGTTAAAGACCATAAACATCAGGAAAAACTTCTTGAGTCAGGCGCACGCCTTGTGGTACCTGAAACAGTAGAACCCACCATTCAGCTTGCCTCGTCGGTTTTCCATTTAATGGGAATTCCTACGGATGAAATTGCTCAATTTATTGATACTTTTCGTCGACAGCATTGGCGGATGGATGTGAAGAAGAATTAGGGTATATGACAATTAATCCTTTTCCAATTGATACTTTACGAGCTGAAACGCCGGGGTGTCAGTATGTCTTGCATTTCAATAACGCAGGGGCATCTTTACAGCCTACCCCTGTTATTGACAGGGTAAAATATCATATTGACCGGGAAGCTGTGATGGGGGGATATGAAGCGGCTCAAGCTGCAGCTAGCGACATTGAGCGTTTCTACGAAAATGCCGCGCACCTTATTAATTGCCGTCCTGATGAAATTGCTTTTACGGAGAACGCAACACGGGCATGGGATATGGTATTTTACAGTCTTGATTTTCAAGAAGGTGACCGCATCCTTACAGGATGCTCTGAATATGCGAGTAATTATCTTGCTTTTTTATAGATGTCATCCGAGATGATACCACGGGGCAAATCGATGTAGAAGCTCTTGAACAAAAAGCAGCACAAGGGGCTGTCAAACTTATTGCTTTAACCCATGTTCCTACACAAAGTGGCCTTGTTAACCCTGCTGTTGAAGTAGGTAAGGTTGCCCGTAAACACGGAATTCTTTATTTGCTGGATGCAGCTCAATCCATAGGCCAAATGCCCATTGATCTGAAAGAGATAGGTTGTGATTTTTTGTGCGCTACGGGACGAAAATATTTACGTGGCCCGCGAGGTACGGGCTTCCTATATGCTTGTCGATCTAAGCTTGAGTTTTGTAATCCTCCCTTTATCGATCTTCAAGCTGCAACGTGGATATCTGATAATGAATACACTCTCCAACCGACCGCAAGACGGTTTGAAACCTGGGAACAGAATATAGCTGGTAAAATAGGACTGAGCACAGCTATCGACTATACTCTCCATCTTGGAATCGAATCTATCTGGGCCAGAGTGCAGGATCTATCATCTCAGCTACGCCACGCATTGAGCCATATTCCATCAATAACCTTACAAGATATAGGACATACCAAGTGCGGCATTGTTACCTTCACCCACGACAAGCTTTCTCCCCAAAACATTCAAAAAATTCTTGAGCATCAACATATAAATGTTTCTGTCTCTCTTCAAGAGTACGCGCGTTTAGACCTAGGCGCACGGCGCCTGCCGGCTGTCGTACGCGCCTCTGTTCATTACTATAATACAGAAGCCGAGGTCGATCGATTCTGCAAAGTGCTTTCTCAATTGAGATAGTTTATACCTGCAAAGGTTTTGATGAGAATGAACGCCATTATGTACACAAAAGAATTCTTTAAGGTTGTTTCTGAAATGGAGTCTTCTTCTTTTTAAAAGTCCTGAACAATTTCATTATCTTCTTCTAGGTGTTTAGTCCCATAGAATCTCCCTTTCTAATAGCGCATAGCATACACCATTACTCTCTGGGACTAAACAAGGAGAGAGCTCAACGGGTAAATCAAATTTTTTGAAAAAAATTGGCCATTTCTCAATTTTCTTGAATTTTTATTTTTTTTTATGAATACTCAACAAGAGATAGCGAGAGAAACTTCTTTTGTCGGGTAGCCTCGAATAAGAGAAAAGTTCTTCCGAGATCGAGAGGGTACGGGTTAACCTTTTTAAGGGAAGGCCAGGATCTATGAAAAATGCTAGCTTATTTCATGGATTCTTTTCTTGAGAGGAAGATCAGTACAATCGGGGAGAAAGAAAGGTGCTGCTGGAAGTTACCAATCTTTCTTTTAAAGACGGCGTAAGGGATCCCGGGATCTTCTTAAATATGGAAGTAAAAATTAAAAAGGCAAGAGCGAATAAAATTTATAAAAGACTTTAAACGAAAAAAGGCAGCCCCTTTAACCCTGTTGAGTTTAGTAATTGAATTAAAACGAAAACTTGTCCCATTTAGGGGTGGTTTGGGGTAAACCGTCTGCTATAATATTTTTTCTTTTTAGGAGAGGAGAATAATTAAATATGAAGAGAATAATCTTATCCTTTTTTTTACCACTTATCGTTTTAGAAAATTCTTTTGCTGGTGGAGATTTTATTGAGAATATTTTTCCTGAGGCGTTTTCTTCGCCGACAGGCATTAAGGTTCATTCTAAGACGATAGGAGGAGTGGACGGGTATGCCATTGAGAAATTTTCAGAAGAAGAAAAAAATCGAAATCATGGGGATAGCCGAAATGGCGAAAAAGTTCAATTTTTAGTGATGCATTATACAGTCTCAGATTTTCCTACTACGCTTGATCTTTTTACAAAAAATATTGATTCAGGTCGAGTAAGTGCTCATTATGTCATTACTCAGGCGGAAAAAAAACATAAGGTCACGGGCGGTATTCCTGTTCAAGTTATTCCGGAAGAAAAGCGTTCATGGCATGCGGGGATAAGTGGATGGAGAAAAACAAAAAATCTTAATGCAACTTCAATTGGAATTGAAAATGTTAATTCAGGTTTTACAAAAGAAGAATCCACACAAAACCTCACGTGGTTCTCTTTCGATTCGAATCAAATAAATACGCTTGGAAAATTAAGCCAAGATATTATTAAGAAATATGAGATCTTAGCTCCTAATGTTATAGGACATGCGGATATTGCCCCTACGCGAAAACAAGATCCGGGCATTCTTTTTCCTTGGGGAAAATTATATAAGGACTACAACGTAGGGGCTTGGCTTTCGGATGAGGAAATGACATCTGAATACATTTCAACTAAGTATGTGCCTCGAGAAAAACTTCCTCAAGGGGTTAGCACACCTTTTTTCTTAACATCTCTTCAAAATTATGGGTATGAGATGAGTGACACTGCATCCCTTACTCCTGAGAACGAAGAAATAGTAAAAGCTTTCAAAGCCCATTTTTCCCATAATCAAAACCCTGAAGGGTATTCAGCCCTCATTGATCCGGACGCTATGTTCTGGGCATGGGCTTTAGGCGCAAAATATAAACAGCAGTAATTAAACCCTTTAGAAAGAGCGTAGGTTTCTAAGAAAATTGAAGACTACGCTTTTTTCTTCTATAGTATTTCCACTATAAGATAAGAGACTTCTGAAGGTTTAAGCAGATCCTGAGCTCGCCCCTAAAGGGGCTCCTCAGGATGACAATTATGTCATTTTTCAAAGAACTAAACGTCATCCTGAGACCCGCAAAGCGGGGACTCAGGATCTCATGAATTCTTCCAGTGCGCTCTCAACTTATCCGAGAAATACTATATCGTTTTTAAAGTTTATTTTATACCTTAAAGAAGCAATATTCCTTCCGGTCATAAAAAAATATCATCTATTCCTTAAAAATTACTTAAATTTTTCCCATCTAAAGGATTATTGCGTGCGCGTGACGGAGAATAGCTTCTGCTTCAGAAGTATATTTTTCCGTTCCCCCATGAAGCGTTAGGCCCTGAACGAGACGAAGATCTCCGCGTATGTTTTTACGACCCTGAATAATGACACGTCGAGCAGGTTTATTTGGACCAGGCCAGAGAGGATACACAACAAGGTCTCCTACACGATTTCTTAAATGGGAGAGGATTTCATCTAAACGTTCTGTTCGGTGAATCATCGTAAAAATGCCCTTGGGTTTTAAAAATTTTAGACAAGATTTTATCCACTTTCCTAAATCCACTGTTTCCGTATTAGCTTGCGCCTTTCCGGGAATAGGCGAAGATTGTGTCCGATTATATTCATAATAAGGGGGATTGGTCATAATTTGGTCAAAAGAATGAAATTTCAAGAAAGAAGGAGGAGATAGGAGTTCTCCATTTATTATTTCAACCCGATCTTTTACCTGATTAACTTCAATGTTCGTAAGAGCAAATTGTACAAGATCAGGTTGAACTTCAAGGCCAATTATGTGCGCGTGAGGACAACGCACCGCTAGCGAAATTGAAGCCACACCTACGCCCGCCCCGATATCTAAAATTTTTTCATCGGATTTAGGATGAACAGAAGCTGCCAAAAAAATAGGATCAATGGCAGCCCGGTAGCCATCTGACGGCTGAATCAGCTTAATCCGCCCGCCTAAAAAATTATCTAACGTTTCGTTCAAGATAAACTACCAAATTTTCTGTTACAAGTGCTTAATCTTATATGCAGACGAATCTAAATTTCCAGTCCTTTCTTTTTAAATTTATAAAAAAAGAGTAATGCTAAGTTTTAAAAATAGGTGGTCACTTTCCTTTCAATGAAGCATTAAATTTTGAACCTTAGGCTTACTGGAAAGCCTCACCCTACCCTCACCTCGGCGCAATCTCCAACGTAACGCACGTCGGAGAGGTGATACGTAAGAAAGTATCATTGCGAATAGAATGAAGTTACCCCGTTTTAAAAATAGGGGCCCTTCTTTCAATGTATTAGCCTTTAATTTGGTGCCTATGCGCCTTCGCGGAAATAACAAGTGTGGAATGGATAAAAATTCAGAAACAGCAAAGAATTTTTCTACACCATCGCCATACCACCATTAATATGAAGAGTTTGCCCTGTTACATATTTGGCTTCCTCACTCGCCAGGTATACAACTCCGGCTGCAATATCAAGAGGTGATCCGATTCCTCCTTGGGGAATTTCACTTAAAATCTTTTCTCGCTGCTTCTCGTTCAAAACATCTGTCATAGGAGACTCAATAAATCCGGGAGCAATGCAATTTACCGTAATACCTCGCGTCGCAACTTCTGCAGCTAAAGATTTGGAAAGGCCAATAATTCCCGCTTTAGAAGCTGCATAGTTGGCTTGTCCAGCATTCCCTGTAACACCGACGATTGAGGTAATATTAATAATTCGCCCTTTGCGTTGTTTCATCATTCCCTTAATGGCTTCGCGTGAGAGGCGGAAAACGGAATTGAGGTTGACCTCAAGAACCTTTGACCATTGCTCATCACTCATGCGGAGCATCAGCCCATCTTGAGTCAATCCCGCATTGTTTACCAAAATATCAAGTCCTCCGAGAGCCGTTTCAGCTTCTGAAATCAGTTTAAGAGTAGATTCCGCATGTGAAAGATCGCAAGGAATGACATAGACATGCTCTCCAAGCTCTCGAGCGAACTGTTCCAACTTTTCTTTACGCGTTCCCGAAATGGCTATATGAGCGCCTTGTTTGTGAAGAGCTCGTGCAATTTCTGCTCCCAGACCTCCTGTCGCCCCTGTGATGAGCGCCTTTTTTCCTTTAAGGTCAAACATTTTTTCTTCCTTCTTTTTAAGCTGCAAGGTCTTTCTTTAAGAAAACTTCTATATCATGAGGGGTATGAAGAGCAAGAGCCTCTAAAGAAGACACAATTCGTTTTGAAAGACCTGTGAGGACTTTTCCCGCTCCCACTTCGATTGTTGTGGATACACCCGTCTCAGTCATTTTCATAATGCTTTCTCTCCAACGTACGCGGCTAGTTATTTGCTGGATCAAAAGCGATTTTAATTCATCTCCTTTATGAACAGGGGCTGCTGAAACATTGTCGATGACAGGGATACACGGATTTTGAAGGAGGATGTCTTGAAGAGCTTCTTCCATACGATCTTGAGCTGGTTTCATGAGAGCACAATGAAAGGGAGCACTTACGTTGAGTAAAATGCTTCGTTTAGCACCATAGTTTTTGGAAAGATCAATAGCTCGCTCAACAGCTTCTTGGTGGCCGCTTATCACCACTTGCCCTGGGCAATTATCATTGCCGACTTCGCAAATTTGGCCTTGAGCAGCATCTCGAACAATTTTTTCAACATCTGTCATTTCAAGACCTAAAAGGGCAGCCATAGCGCCCTTACCAACGGAGACGGCTTTTTGCATGGCTTGACCTCGAATCTTTAAAAGACGGGCTGTATCAGAAAGGCTCAAGGCACCTACTGCACAAAGAGCCGTATACTGGCCCAGAGAATGTCCTGCAACGTAAGAAGCAGACTGAGAAAGATCAAGACCGCCTTCCTTCTCTAAAACCCGCATGAGGGCCATACTCACCGTCATCAGTGCAGGTTGAGTATTTTCTGTGAGGACTAAATCAGCATCAGGCCCTTCAAAGATAACTTTTGTTAGGTTTTGTTTGAGAACTTCATCAACTTCTTGAAAAACATCCCGCGCGCAGCGAAAAGCATCGTAAATGCCTCGCCCCATGCCGATGCTTTGGGATCCTTGCCCAGGAAAAAGAAATGCTCTCATTAAAGTTCCTTTAGCTCATTTAGTCTCTCCTAAAAGACATGAGGGGAGGAAGGAAAGAAGTCAAGAGTCGTTTTTGCAAGGGTACGAATTCATATGGTACGGCCCACTTGAAATAAAAGTAAGAACTCCCTATTTTATAGACGTGACTTAAGATTTAACCAAGGATAGGTATAATGAAAAGATGGGGTGATGTTTTTAGTGGTACCGGAACAATCGTTGTCTCTCTTCTGTCATGCGCAGCTTGTCCCATGTGTCTTCCGATCTATGCTGGATTTTTAAGCCTCATAGGAATTGAGCTTATTGAAATTCACGAATTTTTCTTTCCTCTTATGTTAGCTTTTGCCATCATCACTTTAGGATTTATGGCCTATCAAATTTATCGGCATCATGGAGACTGGAAACCGTTTAAGCTCGCTCTCGGCGCAGCTTTAGGGATGGTGGCCTCTGCTTTCTTTGGTTATGAATATGCCCTTTATGCGTGCCTCGCTCTTTTTATGGGGAGCGTCTTCTGGAGTAAAAAATCTCTTATTCATGAAGGCCATGAGTGTTGCTAACGCCTTCGCTTCCCCTTGTTCTCGATCTCGATGGGACTCTCATTCGAACAGATACTTTTCACGAGATGATGGCCTGCCTCCTGGTCACAAAACCCTGGGTTCTTTTTCTCTTGCCATTTTGGTTGCTCAAGGGAAGATCCTTTGCAAAAGCTCGCCTTGCAAAACTTGTTGATCTTTCTCCTCCCTTTCTTCCTTACAACCCCTCTCTTTTAGCTTTCGCTAAGAAGGAAGCGCTAAAGGGGCGCCCTTTGATCCTCGCCACAGGAACGAATCAAAAAGTTGCTCAGAGCATTGCTGATTACTTGGGCTTTTTTCAAGATGTCATTGGAAGTAATGACACTGTCAATATGACGGGCTCCCAAAAGCAGCAAGCCCTTCTCGAAAGATTTGGAGCCTTTGGGTTTGATTATGCAGGAGATTCCCGCATCGATTATCATGTTTGGCAAGTCGCTCATAAAGCTCTTGTTGTTCATCCGAAGTGGCAAGTTCTTAATCGAGTGCGTACTCTTAAAGATTCAGATCATATTCATTTCTTCCCCCGTGAAATAAAACGCATTTCAGCGCTTTTTCAAAGTATGCGCCCTTTTTTTTGGATCAATAATCTTTTAATGCCTTCTTGGAGTCTCTTTATCATTGTAAGCTTTCTGACATCTGGACTTTTTATAGGAGGAGATCTTTTGAGACTCTCTCAAGAAAGAGAAAAGGGTTCTCGTTCATCCATCTTTGCTAAAGGCCATCTTCACCTTATTACCGCTTTTGTGCTTACTCCTCTTTTGGCACTTCCCTCTCTTCTTTTCCTCGCTTTTTCCCTCCCTTGGGGAATTCTCTTTACATTAATCTATCTGCCTTTATTTGTGGGATTAGATATCCTTACCCGTCCCCTTCCACAAACTCTTCGCTGGCTCTTCTTGAGTCTATTTCAACTCTTAACCTGCTGGACTCTCAGCATATAAATCTGTTTCCTCCTCACAAAAAGCTAAAGGGCGCAATTTTTTATCAATTCGTATTCGGTTAATATAAAGCAGCAACTGAACCTTAGAAAAATAGGTGCCTTCTTTCCAATAAAAAAGACCTTGTTGTTGCAAACTCTTAGCCACAGGCTGAAACCCTTCTGAAACCGCCCAATTTTCTATATGGTGCAAGGATATATAACAAGGGCTTCCTTTGCTCCTTTCTTTAAAAGGGGTGGGGAATATATGATTCTTTGTAAGGATGTATTCCAAAGGAAAGGAGAATGAAGAAGGAACATTATTTTTACAGACAGATCCAATAGGCTCTCCCTTCCGAAGACCGGAAGGTAAAGGAATAGCAGATACCCACTGTCCTTCCTTCAAGGCCAGCTGCCCTTTCTGAAAAAATTTCAAAGGAGCATAAATATGTAGAATGTTCTCCATCTTTGTGACATCAAGCGATGTTTTTTCAATTCTTGAAAGAGGACTTCCCTCTCCTTTTAAACGCCCACGTTTGGAGGGGACCGATCTTAATCTCAGCGGTTTAATTTTTTTACTTATAGAAGTAAGCGTTTTTCCTAAAGCTATTGCCATCACTTTAAGTTGAATCTTTTCTTCCACAGCTTTCCTAATACATGTTTTTTCCCAATCCTTCCAGCGTGGCTTTGTTCCTGCCATAAATACGCTTTCCTCCCCACTTTATTTAAGGATCCTAATTTTATCATATCTCATCTGATAAAATTAGCTGCCTTATGTTTGACAAGATTTACACTAATTGTCAACATATTTTTTACTGTTTTTGAAAAAATCTTAATAAAGATAAATTCAGTATAATAATTAATAGAGGATGGGGAAAAATATTCTGAAAACCTCTAGGGTTATTTAACCTTTTTTTAGCTTTTGAAGATGGCTTAAAGACTGAAGAACAGGTGGAATTTCTCCCAATAAATCTTCTGCTATCAAACCAATTCCTATGCGGTTTGCAGCTTCCCCATGAATCCAAACGGCGGCTGCAGCTGCTTGAAAAGGGGGCGCCCCTTGAGCTAAAAGCCCTACCATCAATCCCGCCAGTACATCCCCCGTTCCTGCCGTTGCAAGGGTAGCTGGCGCATTGGCATTAATGATAATTTTTCCTTGAGGGGAAGCAATAATTGTATCATATCCTTTCAACACAATAACGGTCCCAGCTTCTACCGCCGCCTTGCGGGCTTTCTCGGCTTTATTTTTTAAAAAAGCCAGATGAGGAAAAAGCCGTTGAAACTCTCCTTCGTGGGGGGTTAAAATGACATTTTGATGAAGGTGACTGGTTAATTCAAGGGTTTTCCCCTCAAAACTAGAAAGAGCTCCTCCATCCAAAACACAAGGTTTTTTCGTCGCCAGCACCAGAAGAGCTTGTTCTCGCGTTGACTCTTTTGGCAACGCTCCCGTTCCCCACAACAAAGCTTTGTAACGATCATCTTCTGTCCATTCTAAAAACTCCTTAGCTGACACAAGAGGTGTAATAACATCGCCCCAAGCAACACCTGCAAAAATGGGGTATTCTTCAACTTTACAGATAAGGCGGACAAGCCCTGCGCCAACGCGGCGTGCCGCAAGTGAGGAGAGCCTCACCGCCCCCGGCATACACCCACTCCCTAAGATAAGGCACGCCCCACGAGCATATTTATGATCAAGAGGCTGAGCCTCTTTTAAAACCTCTTTCCATAAGGAAGGGGTGTTTAAATGATGAGTAATGAGAGGAAGAAGTTGATCAGAGAACCCCATATCTTTAATATATAACTTACCCGTATATACGCGGCCGGGTAGAAGGTAATGACAGGGGCGAGCCCTAAAAAAAGTTACTGTATAGGTCGCTCTTATAGCCTCCCCACAGCACGCACCTGAATTCATATCAATTCCCGTTGGAACATCAATAGAAACAACAGGTTTTGTTGCAACATTAATAAGTTCTACAAGTTTTAAAATATCTCCTTCTAAAGGACGAGAAAGACCTGTTCCCAAAAGACCATCTACAATTAATTCAGCTTGCCTTAAAGATTTTTGAATCTTCTCGAAGGAAGGAAGCTCTTTAAGAAGAATGAGCTCAATCTCCCATCCCTCTTCTTTTAAAAGACGACCAACAACCTCACCATCTCCACCGTTCTTACCAGGACCACAAAAAATGACTGTACGACAAGGAGAAAAACATTTGAGGATGACTTCAAAGACTCCCTTCCCTGCACGTTCCATAAGAGTTTTTTCCGAGATACCTTCTTCTCTCACAATTTTTTCAGCAGCCTGTATTTCCCCTACCGTTAAAAGCTCATTTTTCATGTGGTTCTCCCTAAAAAAACTGGGCAGTCATAAAATTTTAGTATAGACTCCCTTCCAAAAATGATAACATATTTAGCCATTAAATGCTTACTTTAGGTTCGTTAAAGAATAAAAAATTTACTTCTCTTCAAGCTTATTTTTGGCCAGTTTTGCCCCATGAAACAAAGCTTGTGCTTTATCTTGCCTGCTTTGTTTTTTTGATTTGGACGATGAATACGTCCCTTTCTTCTTTTCGAGATAGTCTTTTGATCACAGCCCCTAATTCAGGCGCGCAAGTCATTGGATTTTTAAGATTATGTGGTGTTCTTCCTATGGGCATCCTTTTTATTATTTTATACAGTTGGCTTATTAACAAATTCAAACGTCATCATGTGATTAATATTTTTTATGGGGCTTCTGGCATTTTTTATCTCTTGTATGCCTTTGTTATTTATCCTCATCATACAAGCTTAATTGTAAATCCTGCTACAATCGCCCAATTGATGAAAGAACACCCCCATATACAGTGGATTTTTCCTATTTTTGGGAATTGGACAATCAGTCTCTTCTTTGTCATCACAGACTTATGGGTCTCCGTTTCCCTGAGCCAATTCTTCTGGCAAACCGCCAATGCTTATACAAAAACAGACCAAGCGAGTCGATTTTATCCTCTCTTTATGGCAATGGGAGGGCTAGCTAGTGTTATCGCTGCAGTCGTTCTAGGAAGTTTGATGGAGTATATTGAAGCGTCTCATCGTATTTCTTTTAAAAAGGACTTCGCACTTCAAGCCGCTTCTCTTTTGAATGTTGTGTTATGCCTCATGGCCATGTTTGTTTTTAATAAATTTTATAGGTATGCCTCTCATCTCACTCCCCCTAAAAAGCTTACCTCTACTTCGCCTTCTCCTTCTGCATTCGATGGGTTTCGATATTTATTAAAATCAAACTATCTTTTTTACATTTTTCTAACTCTTCTCGCTTCAGAACTTATTTATGCGCTTATTACCTTTTTATGGAAGACTGAACTTCAGATTTATACATCCAACACAATTATTTATGATGAACTCTTCTCCCGTTATGCTTTTTGGGGAGGAATAACTCTTATCCTTACGGCTTATGGAACAAAAACATTCATTCAATATTTTGGATGGGTCAAAGTTTCATATTTTTCGCCAATGATTAGCCTTATAACCGCTATACCGTTTTTTGGAATGCTTCTTTTTCATCATTTAAAAGGCAGTTATGATTATAGCTTTGGAATAAATCCACATTATTTTCTAGCTATGCTCGGCGCTTTTCAAAGCATTTGCATGACAGCCACTTTTGCAAGTTTTTATTATCCAACAAAAGAAATGGCTTATATTCCTTTAGACGTTGAGATGAGGTCTAAAGGAAAAGCGGCTACAGATGTTTTAGGGAGCAATTGTGGAAAAGCAATAAGCGGAATTATCCAAGAAGGGTTTCTCTCCATAACGGGTACCATTGATTTAACCGTTATTCCTTATTTATTGGCTGTAACTTTTGGTCTTTTTGGAATGTGGTTTTATGCAACAAAAGCTCTCGGGAAAAAATACATACATCTCCTTATGTCAGCCCAAAAAAAGGATTAGGCCCGTCCCCTATGAAGGGTACATAGGATACATTCCCATTTTCATTGCTAATTTTATTTGACGGAGGAGGAAAAAAATGCTAACAGCCTTTCAGTTTTAAGTAGATTCAACTATCTCTAGATCCTAAGCGTAAGCTGACCTGAAAGCGAATGTGTGAAAAGTCAGCAAAGGTATAAGATCAGAAAGATTTACTTAAGGCTATTTTCATGTTAAATTTATGTGTAATTTTCTGAATGTCTATAAAAGTTATTTGATAATTGTTATGCCAACCTAAAGGCAACTTAAGAGGATGAAATAAACTCATGTCAGTTAAATCTATGCCCCAACAAGACCCCCAATTTTCCAAACTTCGTGCCGCTCTCTGGCCCATCCAAAATACAGAAATGAAAAAATTTCTACCGATGGGTTTGATGATGTTTTTCATCTTGTTTAACTATACTATTTTAAGAGATACCAAAGATACACTTGTTGTAGGCGCCTCGGGCGCAGAAGCTATTAACTTTCTCAAATTTTGGGGAGTTACTCCTGCTTCTATTCTTTTCGTTATCCTCTATGCGAAATTGAGCAACGTGCTTTCGAAAGAAAACCTTTTCTATTCTTGTATTGCTCCTTTTATCCTCTTTTTTGGTGCTTTTGCCTTCATTATCTACCCCAATAAAGCGCTGCTTCATCCGACTGCTGAAACAGTCCAAGCTCTGCAACAGTCAATTCCGGCCCTAAGATTTATATTTGCGCTTTGGGGAGCATGGTCTTATTCCATTTTTTATATTATGGCTGAACTTTGGGGGAGCGTCGTCGTTTCTCTTTTGTTTTGGCAGTTTGCCAACGAAATCACCCGTACCAATGAAGCTAAACGTTTTTATGCTCTCTTCCCTCTCCTCGGAAACATCGCTTTAATTTTATCAGGACAAACCGTGACCTATCTTTCTGATATTCGTGACTTTTATCCCCCTGAAGTTGATGCTTGGGGCATCAGTTTGAATTATATGATGGGTGCCGTTGTCATTGCTGGTTTTGCGACCATCGTCATTTATTGGTGGATGAACCGAGCCGTTCTAACTGATCCCTTTTATTATGATGCGGCCGCAACGCCTAAAAAGGAAAAGAAAGAAAAACCAAAATTATCCATTGGCGAAAGCTTTAAGTATCTGATCACCTCTCGTTATTTAGGGTTTATCGCTCTTCTTGTTTTAGGCTACGGAATGTCAATCAATCTTGTTGAAGTTACATGGAAAAGCCAGCTTAAACTTCTTTACACGATTGACGGTGTCTTCAATGAAAATAGCTATAGCTCCTTTATGGGAAATTTCTCAACTTTTACAGGAATTGCTACCATTGCCTTGATTTTAATGTGTAAGGGGATCGTCCGTCGCTTTGGATGGTTTACAGGCGCTGTCCTCACCCCCCTTATTCTTCTCATAACGGGCATTCTCTTTTATGTGTTCGTCATTTTCCGGGAGGATTTGAATTGGCTCACCATTGCAATGGGAGCAACTCCGGTCTTTTTAGCCGTTATGATCGGAGCTACTCAAAACATCTTAAGTAAAGGAACGAAATATTCTCTCTTTGACCCCACAAAAGAAATGTCTTACATCCCTTTAGATCAAGAATTAAAGGTTAAAGGTAAGGCTGCTGTGGATGTGATTGGTGGCCGCTTGGGTAAATCAGGAGGGGCTGTTGTTCAGCAGTTTCTCTTATTGACAGTTTCCACAACGGCAACTCAAATCACCATTGCGCCCTACTCCTGTGCCATCATGGTTGTTGTTATTCTGGCTTGGATGTTTGCGGCTGGTGGCTTAAGCAAGATGTATAATCAAAAAATAGCTGAAAAGGAACGCGAATTAAAAGTCGCGTAATCAAATGAAAAACTTACAAAAAACCCTCGTGGTCTTAAAGATCAGGAGGGTTTTTACACATTTCTGCAAAACACATTCAGAACAGATGGGTAAATATTTTGTTTGAAATTACCTTCATTTCTTGTCTAAACTTCCCTGCCGTTTCTCCACTATAAGGATGGTTCAATGACAACAGTGGCCAAGGCTATATCTCGAAATATAACGAGCACTTTTGG
Organism: uncultured Alphaproteobacteria bacterium; assembly: GCA_937967795.1. Taxonomy (GTDB): domain Bacteria; phylum Pseudomonadota; class Alphaproteobacteria; order UBA9655; family UBA9655; genus UBA9655. The sequence goes on from CALBSK010000038.1 coordinate 49,343, forward strand.
AAAAGTTATTTTTGCTAAAACAGGAAGCTTCACCTATTGGCGAATGCGTATTTTATACGCAACCATCATTGGTTACGCTTCCTTTTATCTCGTGCGGCAAAACCTTGCTATGGCCGTCCCAGATATGAGTCAAGAGTTTGGGTATTCTAAAGTTGATTTAGGGTGGATAGCGACGGTTTTTTTTATCACTTATGGAGTTGGAAAGCTTATTAATGGTTATTATAGTGATCGATCTGATGCTCGATATTTTATGTCAATCGGCCTTTTCTTCTCCGCATTAACCAGTTTTTTTATGGGATTCGGTTCAGGGCTTGTTTTTTTTGCGTTGATGTGGGGATGTAACGGGTGGTTCCAATCGATGGGGTGGCCTGCTTGTGCTCGTCTTATCACCCATTGGTTTAGTCCTAAGGAGCTGGGTTCGAAATGGTCTCTTTGGGCTTCTTCTCATCAGATTGGCGCAGTTGCTATATTTGGTCTTGGGGGATTCCTTATCGAGAATTTTGGGTGGCGTTCAGCCTTTATCATTCCAGCCTTTTTTTCTATGGCGCTTTCTTTCTTTTTATTTAATAGACTCAGAGACACCCCAAAACAGCTAGGACTTCCTCCGGTTGAAGAATACAAGGGAGACGTTCTTCATATTTCATCTGTTTATGAAGAACGAATCACTGTTAAGGAAGTGATTACTACCGTATTTGCCAATAAGCTTGTTTGGTATATGGCCATTGCCAATATGTGCCTCTATATTCCTCGAATGGGTATTTTCTTTTGGGCTCCTACTTTTTTAAAAGAATACAAAGGGGTGACCTTGATCATAGCAGGTATGCAACTCGTTTCCTTTGAACTTGCAAGTCTTATAGGTGGCCTTACGGCAGGATGGATTTCGGATAAAATTTTTGAGGGACGAAGAGGCCCCATCGCTACCCTCTTCTTGATCGGACTTTCTCTATGCCTCTTTATTGTCTGGAAAATACCAGCTGGATACCCAGCCCTTGACACTCTTGTTCTGATGTTGGCTGGATTTTTACTCAATGGGCCTCAAGTTTTGAATGGTGTTGCAACAGCCGATTTTGCGTCTAAGCGCGCGGTTGGAGTTGCCACAGGATTTACCGGCTCGTGTGCGTACATAGGGTCCGCTCTCGCCTCTGGAGCAGGGTTTGGAAAGATAGTGGAAATTTATGGATGGGAGGGAGGATTTCTCCTCTTTATTTTAGCCTCTCTCGTTGGTGCTTTTTTCTTTGCACTCACCTGGAACAATCGAGCAAAAGTTCTTGATGAGAAAGATGAGCCTGCCTATTAGAATAATTTTTTAATTGGCCATATTTCTCAATTTTCTGGAGTTTTTATTTTTTTTATGAATAATCAATAATAGATAGCGGAGGAAGTTTTTCTTTTTTGGGTAGCCCCAAAGAAAGGCAAACCTCTCCTGAGATCGAGAAGGTACGGGTGAACCTTTTTAAGGGAAGGCCAGGATCTATGAAAAATGCCGGCTTTACTTCATAGATTCTTTTCTTAAGGGGAAAGTCTGTACAATCGGGAAGAAAGAAGGGTGCTGCTGGAAGTTACCGTTCTTTCTTTTAAAGACAACGTAAGGGATCCCGGGATCTTCTTAATATTAAGGTAACTGAGTGAAGGAAAAAAAGAAAGTAAATCGTAAAAAAAGTTGGCTTTATTTACATTTATCATCTCCGTGTAAGGGCATAAGCATCACAATGAGCCTATTCGCCTAAGTTTTTCTAATACAATTAATCATTTTTTATTCCCTTCTTGATAGAATGTCCTAAGGAAGTTTTGCTTTCTAAGCTTATAATACTTATGGAGGAAAAGATGAAAACCATTTTAAAAATTACAATGGCAGTTGGAGTTATGATGATGTTTGAAAGTAACGACGAGGCTAAAGCTCAATGTGAAGCTCCTTACCAAGTCAATGGGTATCGCGGCTGCGGAATACGGGAATACCAAATATACATGAGGCCCCTCTGCAACAATGTCTGCAATTATGATCTATTAGGGAATCCCTATAATTGCGGCACTGTCTGTAACTGAAAGCGTGCATCTATTGAAAGTACATTTGCAGCTGTGAGACATAAAACCAAACCCTCTAAGGGGTGTTTTTCTCGTGAAACCCGCACGTATCATGGTTTCAAAAATTCAGGTTTCAAACTCATCAAAACGGCTGAACAAACTTAGCCATACGTGCGCTATAGTATTTCGTGATTAAGTTGATAGATTGTTAGAAAAAATTTAGGCATAATGTGTGAATGGCAAAGGCATATTCGGAAGACCTCCGGGAAAAGGTCATCTCTCACATTATGAGCGGATGTAGTAAGAGGGAGGCAGCAAACGTTTTTAACGTTGGGGAAGCCACGGTTTATCGTTGGATAAACCTTCATAAGGCAGGAAATATTAAGCCCAAAAAACGTACAGATTATCCCCGCACAGTAGATGAGAAAAAACTCAGAGAATACGTTGAGAAAAATCCCGATCATACGCTTCAACAAATAGCAGAAGCGCTAGGTTTGAAATTCCAAAATGTTGGCAAGTGGCTTAAGCGTTTAAAAATCACACGAAAAAAAAGACCACGCTTTATAAAGAACGCAACGAAGAGAAACGAGCCGAATTTAAGGAACAGCTTGAAAAAATAGATCCTGAAAAAGTCGTGTGGATTGATGAAGAAGGGATTGATAACCGTGTCTTGTCTGCAAAGGTGTGTGACACTGAAAGAAAGGTGAGGTAAAGTATCGA
>CALBSK010000039.1 GCA_937967795.1 uncultured Alphaproteobacteria bacterium
TATTTTCAGGAAGATCGTGATGCTGGAAAAGAAGCCGAAAAGATACCGTTACCCCGCAGAGCTCATCAGCATTGCAGTATGGAGTTACCATCGGTTTAATGACAGTTATCGGGATGCTTCAGAGCGCTTATTGTATCGTGGAATAGACATCAGTTACGAGACGATACGTCAATGGTGGATTAAATTTGGTACTCAGTTTAAGAATATCATTAAGAAACGGGCACCAGGGCGCTCGGATAAATGGCATTTGGATGAGCAGCAACGGCGTATTCGTGGAGCCACTTATTATCTATGGCGCGCCGTGGATGATGAGGGTTATGAACTGGATGTATTCCTGCAAAAGCGACGCAATAAAAAGGCGGCCATCCGCTTCCTATCTCGCCTATTGAACGCCCATCCGAAGCCTCGGGTGATTGTAACCGATAAACTCAGGAGCTACACCAAGACCATTCGTCAGATGGGCAAAGGGGTCGAACATCGCTCGCATAAAGGACTTAATAATCGGGTTGAAAATGCCTATCAACCCACGCGTAGAAAAGAAAAATGCCTCATTCGATTCAAATCACCTGCAGGGGCACAGGCCGTCATCGCACTCATGGGCGAAACCCACAACCTCTTTGCTGTAGCTGTTAGGTGCTATACCCACTCCGCCCATCAACGAAGAAGACAAGTTCAAAAGGCTAAAGAAACGTGGCAAAATACTGCTTTTGAGATTCTTTGTGCCTAAAATTCGACAAGCCTTCTTTTCTTGCGTTTTAAAAACTTTAGTTGACGATGCCCTTAAGTGAGTTAACGATTCCATTACTCCCTTCGCCCCATATTTTTTAAGTCTACCCCTTTTCTACCGCTGGTAATCCGGATCTAAGCTCATTCCCAATAATAATTTCTCATTTCAATAATTATTTAATTGCTTAATTACAAAATTTTTTTATGGTTTCCCTTGTTGCAATTAAACTATGGTCGTGTAATATTTGTTCTCTCCATTATTTTTTTGAGCAAGTTATGAGAAAATCTTTTATTTTTTTAAGTAGTATCTTATTCTCGCCATTCATTTTCAGTTCACAATTTATTGTTGTAGAGTGTCGTGCTGATCCCGGCGGATATGCTTATGTTTCCGAACCAGAGACCGGTAAAATGCTTAAAACTCAAAGCTGTGGAGAAGCTTTAGCCCACATTCCTGCTAATTATTTCTTTATTTCAAGTGTAGGAGCAGGGGGAAAATGGGGAGATGGCGTAAAATACCTTTTCTCAGACAAGCCTGTTAATGGATAATACCATCGCGTGTACGGTTGTATGCCCAGCAAAGGCTGGCATGGGCATCGTCAACATCGAGCTCAAAAAGATTCTGAATTTAGAAAAGCGTTATTGATTGAAGCTGTAAATTCATTATTAGCAGATGAAATTGATGTGGCTAAATCTTTATTAAAAAATTATATAAATGCTTCAATACTATTTGAACCTTTAGCAAAAAAGGTTGATAAAAACAGTAAAAGCTTGCAGCGAATGTATAGTGCAAGAGGAAATCCAACAGCCCAATCATTATTTTCAGTAATTCATGCTTTACAAGAAGCAGAAGGAATAAAACTTACAGTAAACGAAGTTCATTAAGAGTAGGGGAGAAGCCTGATCCAATAATACCTGACAAGTCTGATTGATTGTCTAAGTAGACATAAGGCAGAAAAATATACATGGACATCATTGATGTATAGAACTATTCAGGCGTTAAAAGAGAGGAAATTTCATCATCTAGAGCGGAAGTATAGTGAGGATGCCGGGGACTGTAGATAATTCTGTGTAACTGTCATGTGTTAAACAAACTCACTTAACCG
>CALBSK010000040.1 GCA_937967795.1 uncultured Alphaproteobacteria bacterium
TCTTAGCTTATGCCTCTTTTCTCCTTTGGCTTAGATAAGTGCACAGAACCTAGGAGTAATCTTAACATTCCCATCGTATGATCTTCCTTCATATTTTGAAGTGGGTTTTTCTAAATAGATAAATTGTATCTTAACAAGGTAAATATACTATTCTCTAATAACCTTTATTAGCATCCTCGTGGATTTTCTGAAGCACCTTGTCTTTGAGCATTTCTTCCAAAAGCCGGGAAAATGCTGTTGAATCGTCTTTTACAATCTGCAACAGATAAGTAGCTCTTTCTGCGTTTCCAGAAGTGGATGTTTTAGAAATATTTTCAATATTTTTAAGTACCTTAAGCGTTTCCATTAATTTTCGATTACCTTTTTGAGATAACACTGCAGATAAGATCGTCCTTAAATAATAAAAAGAAAAAAAAATCCTTAACCTTTCAACTATATCATGCTTGTAAAAATAGAACTGCTCTAATATTCCTTTCCAGAAGCGTGGTTTTTGATTTTTAAAGCCTCCGCAATAATAAGAATGATATGGAAAACGAGACAATTTAAGAAACAGGAAAAAGCATTTCGAAAGAGAGAAATCCCACGAAGCAATAATATCTTTTGTTATTTTATATTGAACAATGACCTTTTTTTTTCGTACGACAATTTCTGCGTCCTTTGTTAGATTATGTTTGAAAACATATATGTTTGCTGCCAACAGAGCAGCCGAACAGTTACAGTCTTGTTGGACCGCATGAGATAATAGCTTATGCCAGGCTATTAAATTACCTTTGATTCGGGCCCTGCTTTTTTCCCCTTCCAAGCCCAAGTTAGCTCCTTGTCCTCCAATCTCAATATCAGGGATAGGAATATCTCTTTGTATTTGAAGTTTAGAAGGATAATCTATTTTTGTCAGGTAATACGCAACAAATTGTTGATAGCTATCGGGCCCATGGCAAGCATTCCACTTTCCCACGATATCTAGCCATCGTTTCGTGTAAAAAGCCGTAGAATCGGGTGCATATCCTGGCTCCCAAATATCGTGATAATTCCGATACCTGAAAATACTTGTTCGAAGACGAAAAATATCGTCAGAGAAAAGACCGACATATTTTCTTAGTTTAGTATCCCAATTTTTGGTTTCAAAATACATTTCATCAAATGAATTACAGACAAAATAAGCCTTTGGATCTGTATAGGATAACAAAACATTAAGCCATTTCCAAAGCTCAAAGTATCCCTCCCCTCGAGGTCCGATTACTGGGAAAATAGAAATTTTTGATTTCTTTCTCTTTTTTTCAATAAATCTTTGTAAAGATCCATCTTCTTCGTCAATCTTTAATATTAATTCTATTTGTTCTGGTTTTGCAGCTGTTTCATCAATATTATCAATAAACTTTTCCAGATTTTCTTTATCATTGCTGCACATTTGGAATGATATAAATTTCATTTAGCTTAACCCCTACTTTTTAATTGAGAGCCACAACCGTAGGAAAATTTTCCACTTTCATATGATGATAGCGTCATTGCTAAACTCTTTTTTGGTTCCCAGCCCAAAAAGAGGGTTAGAAACACTCGCCACTTAGTAGGCCACGCTCATCAAACAAGTCTTTTTTCCCCTTAGCAAGTCAGCCCTCTTTCCAATATGCACTTTTAACATCAGCTGTTCGTGTAGCATAGAACGTCCTAAAACCACGCGTAAAAAAACTCCACTTGAGGTTACTGACGCTTGGATATGCTTCAGTTATTTCCCCAAAACCCAGCTTTTTAAGGCTACATTCTAATAAATTTTTAGATATAGCGACGCAATTATTAAAATTTAACGGAAATTTTGAATCATTTTCTAAAATATCATTACGTTCAGCTGAATAGCTCAATACAGCCCCCTCTTCACTGCCATCCATTAAAACCATTAAGAAGACCCCCTTTTTTGCTCTATCACAAATGTAAGCTAAGAATTGCAACGGATCACATTGATGATTTGTAAACACAGTATTAATCATGATGTCTACTTCAGGAATATCTTTGGTTGTAAAATTATGTAATAAATTATCCCAAGTTCCCTGGACGAATTCTACATTTGTTCCTAATATTTCATTTAACCAATTAAAAGTTGGTCCCATATTATTCCAATCATAACCAACGCAATGTTTAGCCCCCATTTTTGCGAGGTTAAATAAATTAAGACCACTATTACATCCTATTTCGGCAAAAGAAAGATCACTTAAATCTTTATTGTTAAAATCATAAATAGTATTTTTAATAAAGTCATACAGTTCGCGATACTCAGCATTGCACTTTCGGAAATAATCTTTATCGGTGACCAGTTTTCTGCCACCTAAATCGATATCTCTAGCATAAACATTTAAATCAAATACGGACTCCACGTTAATATAACGATCGACCAGATTCTGACCTTCACCAACTTCTAAGTCGTCATGGAGAATAAATGGCTGATAGCATAGAGTATTAGCTTTTATTAACTCAATGGCTTGGTTAAATTGGCGTGTGTTTTTAATATAGGGGCGCAAATCCATTACATGTTCCTTTTTTTTAAGTGTATTTCCCCATTAGAGGGTATGACTTGACCGATTTTTATTAAGTCATTTATATGACTTTGAGCTCGTTTTAAAGCGTCATCCGGCAAATGCGGTGGATAGACAATTGGCATATCAAGCAGATCAATTTTTTCCCATCCCGTTTTTGTTTTACGCATTGCCCAAAACCCAGCCCAGGCAGAGACTTCTCCCAATTCTTCATAAACCGCTAATGTAACGCCCGGATGAATATTCTTATTTGTGGTTGGTTCTGCTAAGAAATCTCTATGTGCATTTTTTATAACAAACTCAGAATCGCATTCATGAAATTGAAGATTAAGATCGTCCCCACATATAATCCCCCCTTCTTTTACAAGGTTTTTTGAATTGATGATATCGCTTTTAACCCCTTTATAAGAATGATCTCCATCGACATATACAATGTCAAAAGTATTGACTTTTACAAGTGGTAAAATCATCTCGCTTTTTCCGCGAAAATGTTGCTTGTTTATTTTACTTGAGACACAGCTTAAATTATGACGAAATATATTATAAGAAAAATCAGATTCTAGCAAATGATCCATTTCTCTGTACCATTCTGTTTCTTTTTCTTCGGAAGAAAAAAAAGGTTCCCAAGCATCAACACATGTAATGGATCCTTCACCCTCATTATAAGAATCAAGAGCGGATGCCCAGGTCAACATAGAAGCTCCCATCCACGATCCAATCTCTAACACATTAAAGTTAAGATCTTTTTTCCCTTTTTGTTTTGTGAGAAACCATACAACCGCATTCATAAAAACATGTCTAACAGGAGCGCTTAATACGGCTTGCTTAATATTAAGAATGGGGGTTTTCTCAAAAAGCTTTTTTAAAAGAAGGGTATCTGCCATTTATTTACCTATTTAATTATTTCACAAATGCTGTTTATATGATAGCTCTCCCCAGGAATAAAGAGGATTTTTCTTCTGCCCTTTCCTTGGTAAGTAATTCCGAGCGTATCCATTTCATTTCTTGGTATAATTCTAATATCTATAGAGACTCTAGATTTTTGCATTAATGGCATCCCTGTATGTATACATCGAGAATCGAAGGCTAACATTTCCCCAAAGTTGGTCTTTACATCTTGTGCCATATGATGGCAACGCTGTGTCAATTGGGGATCATGAATGGCGCTATCTATAAATTTTTCAAAATTAAAGTCATATCCATTAAATATATTATAGGTATTTTCTACGTCCATAATTTTAAATCCATGATGGTCTAAAGGATCAAGAGGGGTGAGAGGAACCCATATATTAATCTCTTGAGGAGGGTGCCCATACACAATATCTGAATGGTAACGGGGATAGTGGTTGTTATTTGGACTCTTCGGGGTGTGAAGGCGGATTGTTGGCGTTTTTTGAAAATAGAAATCAAATTTAAAAAAATTACTTTGAATATATTTTAAAAAATTGTAATAAATTTGATAGAAATTTTCATCCATTTCATAAAATTGTTGAGATATTTTATTTACTCCATCATCGAAATTATATTCTTTCAAATCGCTATCGATGAATTGGTGTAAATCTTCTAACTTATCTATGGTAATTTCCATGTTTTTAAATTTAGAAATTATGCTATCCCGAAAACATAAGGAATATTTATAAATATCTAAATTAAGGAAGTCCTTATTAAAAATACGTTGAAACGTACTTTTCTTTAAAAATTCATCTTTCATTGAAAAGAGAAACTCTTCTTGAGGAAGACCTTTTATATTGCCTTGAAAACTCATTTCCCAACCTTTTAAAAATTGCTTTAGGCTTCTAAAAAATATCCCCTTACCAAGTAATATACAATTTTTAGAAACACCTTCGTTTAGCATGATAACAAAAAAATTAAAACAGAAAAAACAGGTCCAAACCCGCCCTCCGTTAAAATTTTTTACGCCCAGTTACACTGCCTGGTACTCCTATTGCACTTTTCACTTTGATGTAACTGATAACTTCAGCTAAGGAACATTTTGGCGGAATTGCGATAAGCATGCGAACCTGGTCTTGCACCATTAACTTTTTTGAGAGTTTGCTGCTCTCTTGATTTGTCAGTTCATGAAACGTTGGACCGGTACGCTCAACGGAAAACCTACAACAGCACCATCACTGAATCTAGAGGCCAAGTCTTGAGAGTCCACGTGTCGAACGTGTAGCTTTCCTTTCAATGGGCAAAATGTACACAGAGATCTTGCAAGCAGAGAGATAAATGTATAATAGAGGAATTAGATTTAAAAAGATGGAGTCAACAGCCTTGGAAGAACCGTTGAACTATGGGCCCGATTTTATTTGTATAGGCGCGCAGAAATCATGTACGAGCTGGCTACATTGGAATCTTTTATTTCATCCAGAAACTTCAATGCCGCCAGAAAAAGAAATAAATTATTTTTGCTGTGAGCCTTCAACATGGCGAGAGCGGTATACTCGCCTTATGAAGGCAAAAAAAAACGAATTCCCAATGAATGAAATTTTTCCAATGGAATCCTTCCCTTTCACATGGTATGAGCATTTTCTTTTTACTCCCCATACTGCAGAAAATTATTGTAAATTATTTCCTAAACCTTTGGGCAAGATTAGTGGAGATCTGAGCCCTACTTATTGTTTATTACCACCTCAATATATTGAAGCCTTATCTAAGAAACTTCCTGATGTTAAAATCATTTATCTCCTTCGTAATCCCATTGACAGGACCTGGTCTCAATTCAGAATGATGAAAAAAAATTTTCTTTTGACCCACTCAGAAGATAGTGAAATTATTCATTATATTAAAAATGAAGGATGCCTGGATCATAGTAGGTACACCTCCATTCTTAACGTCTGGGAGCTCTATTTCCCTGGACGTGTAAAGGTGTGGTTTTATGATCAGATATGTAAAAATCCAAAAAAAATATTTAAGGAAATATGTGCGTATCTTAATATTTCTCCACAAACGAATTTTTTGTATAACAAAATTAAAAGCAAGGTATTTGAGGGATCTTCTATTCCGATGCCCATAAATGTTGAGAAATATTTAAGCACAGAATTTCAAGAAGAACTTATTTCTCTTCATCAACATTTTAACAATATTTATACGAAGCAGTGGTTAAATAAAGATACGTCAGCCTTATCGAAAATATACTCATGGTATCGCAACAAACCAAACAACCTGAAAAGAAGGGTTAGTTAAAATGGAGGGGTGTAAAGGAGGCCTAACAACTTACCTATAATACTCACGTGTAGTCCTTTTGAAATAAGATGAGGGGCAAAAGCATGCCGCAAGTCTAACAACAAGAAAAGAGATTGGAACATGCTCCATTTTGCGTTAATTAAGCTTTCAACTCATATTTTAGCTAAAAACTTAGAGAAGATCTCCTTTTTCTTCTCTTATTTTTTCTCCGGACACTCACGCTCGCAAGAGGCGATGCGGGACATTCATTTTAAAGGGGTATAAATTCCAAACCGCTGGCATACTTCTTTAAAAATCAGTTGAGAAATAATATCAATGTCCAAAAGAGCATTAACGCTTACACAACGATCCGGATTATCTTTCAGTATTTTTTCATAACCTCCTGCCACTCTTTTGTGAAATGCCATAGAATACTGATCAAATCGGTTGGTTTCCAGTTTTCGCTGAGCAACCCGTTCCAACCCTAATTCAGGATTAAGTTGAAAAATAAAAGTCAAATCTGGCTCTAATGTTCCTACCGTAAAGTGATTAAGTTCTTGAAGGCGCGTTATATCGAGACCGTGCCCATACCCTTGATAAGCAAGGGTTGAATCCGTAAACCGATCGCACAAAATCCATGTGCCGCCCTCTAACTGAGGTAAAATATGCTTAGAAACAAGATCAGCTCTTGCAGCACTCATTAAAAGGGCTTCCGTTACATGTGTCCATCGATCTCCATCTCCTTCCACAAGCAACTCTCGTATTTCTTCTGCTCCCTTTGTGCCTCCCGGCTCACGATAAGAGACAATGTCAATTCCGCCTTGTAAAAGCTTCCGGTAGAGGATGTTAATTTGGGTAGATTTTCCCGCCCCCTCTCCTCCTTCAAAGGTAATAAAACGAGCTTTTGGCTTAGTCATAAACTGTGTTTTCCCCAAAGAAGATAATGAATGGAATTGCTAATTCTCTCAAAAAATCCAGCGATTTTAACATTTTTTGCAACATAAAGAGGAAATTTTTGAACGCCTTTTTCTGGAAGAGTCACCTCGAGAGCCCCCACTTGATCGCCAGCCTTAAGGGGAGCCGTAAGAGGTGAATCATAGATAACTTTCACCGAAAGATCCTTTCGTTGACTTCTGGGAAGTGTAAAAATAATATCCTGACCTGTGACAAGTGCAATTTTTTTCTCTTCCCCGCTCCAGACATCTGCAACGTCTACAACATCACCTTTACCAAAAATTTTATAATTTTTAAAGGTATTAAAGCCCCAGTTAAGAAGAGCAGTTGCTTCCTGATCACGGTCTTTTGAGGTGGGAAGCCCATTAATAACCAAAATCAAACGACGATCACCTTGTTTTGCAGAGGCCACAATTCCATAACCGCCCGCATCGCTATGACCCGTTTTCATGCCATCCGCCCCCATATTCTTATAAAGAAGGGTGTTTCGATTCCCTTGCTTAATATTGTTATAGGTAAATTCTTTGAGAGAATAATACTTAGTATATTCTTCAGGAAATTCACGGATAGTTTTTTCTGCAATAATAGCAAGATCTCTTGCGGTTGTGAGATGGCCTTCATCTGGCCAACCTGACGAGTTAACAAATGTAGAATTGGTGGCGCCCATCTCATGGGCTTTACGCGTCATTTCTTCTGCAAAAGCAGCTTCGGTACCTGCAAGTCCTTCTGCAAAAACAATACATGCATCGTTTCCAGATTGGACAGCCACTCCATAAAGTAAATCTTCAATACTGACTTTCGAATTAATTTGAACAAACATTTTTGATCCCCCCTTTTGCCAGGCTTCTTGACTGACATGGAGGGTATCGTCTAACTTGACATCTCCGTTTTTAAGGCGCTCCAAGACAAGATGGACTGTCATTATTTTGGACATGGAGGAAGGCACCATTTTTTGGTCGGCATTTTTCTCTAAAAGGACAGTGCCTGTATCAAAATCCTTTAAATAGACGTAAGGAGCTTGCACTTCAATGGCATTTGCCGACGCCACCAATTCTAAGACATAACTCAAGAAGAGAAGAAACTTACCCATACAACATTCCCTTTAATGGTTAATTACAATTCGAGACATAAGATGCCCTGCATCCGCCAATTGATCAAGCACTTGATTGGCCTCAAGCATGTTTGGAAAAGGGCCAACCCTTACGGCATAGGGTTGGGAACCATTGTTCTGAACAGGTTGGGCTGGGGACTTCGTCAAATCATTGAGCGATTGAGAAAGAACATGCGCTTCCTGATGGCTATCATATCCTCCCACATCGACAAAAATACCCCGTGATGTTGGAATTTCAAGTGAAGGAACTTGCGAAGCTTCTGCAAGAACAAGCGCAGATTCTTGATCTTCAAAAATGGCATCGGGAAGTCGTGATGCAGCGGACGCCATAGCGGGAAGTGTTTCAGCAGGAATTGATGGCGTTGCTTGAGCCAACATAACTGTTGAAGAATCAAGGCCATTTAAAGCGAGGCTCTCCGGAACAAGAGTTTGAACTCTAACCTTTGCCGTGCCTTTATTTTCAAACCCTAAAAGTTGAGCCGTTCGCCTTGAAACGTCAATGATGCGTCCCTCTATAAAAGGGCCTCGATCATTGATTTTAAGTTGAATTTGACGACCGTTGTCTAAGTTGGTAACAACAGCTATACAAGGGAGCGGAAGTGTTTTATGGGCGGCCGTGACTTCGTTCTTATCAAAGATCTCTCCTGTAGCTGTAGGCCTCCCGTGAAAGACATCTCCTCCTCCATAATAGGAGGCAATCCCCGTCTCATCGTACTCGTAATGGGGTTGAGGATAATACCATACACCTTTAATCTGATAAGGTTTGCTGGTCGCTTTCTGCGGGGCAGGCGTACACATTCCTTCTTTACAGAGGACCGGCACTTCTCCAGGGCCAGTAGAGCAAGCGGCAACCAAGCCACATGAAACCACAACGACCCAAATTTGAAAAAAATTTTGACGCACTTTTCCGCCACATTCATTATCTCAAAGTAAAATAAATCACTCTTCTCTCTTCTGCAAGGGGAGAGATTCAATTTAAACGTCAGTTCCATCCTCAATTTTAAGTTAGTAAGTGACCGCGGCAATTCAGGAGAATCTGGATTGCTTTCGCTTGCAATTTCCCGATTCTCTTTTTTGGCTTTATATGCAAGAATGTCTCAGAAAGCCTTTAACAGGCTTATGACAAAAGGAGAATGTTATGTTAAGAAATATATTAGTTTTAGGACTTTTTAATTGTCTTGTAAGCCAAGCTGCTGTTGCTATGGAGATTGACAACTATCCAACAGATCCAGAACAAAAAACGATAGCCACTCATATAAAAACTCGTATAGATGATAACCTGAATATCCTTCCTCCCGAGGGGTGGCAAATGGGAGAAAATACATACTCTTCACGAGTTGAAAACGGTATGGATCCCATAGGGGACGTTGACTGTTTGTCGTCTGCCACAATAGAGGAATTTATTACTCAAAAAACAGGCAAAAAAACTCTTACCCTTGAGAGGGTATCAGAAAATAGAATAAAATACAAAATAAACTGCATTCCAAACGTGCCAAATGAGCATATCGAGTGTGCACTAGAAGGAATTCTTACAAAACTCGATAACACCCGACTCAAAACTTCCACCGAACAATAAGCGCGGTCGTGACTGAAACTGTTATCTTAGTTGACGCCAACGATCGTCCTTTAGGGACTCAAGAAAAGCTCGCTGCCCACAAAACTCCTCAGCGACATCGAGCTTTTTCGATCTTTATCTTTAATGACAAAGGTGAAACCCTCATTCAACGGCGTGCCTTCGGAAAATATCACTCCCCAGGCTTGTGGGCTAATAGCTGTTGTGGCCATCCTCGGCCAGGTGAAGATGTGAATGAAGCTGCACGCCGTAGATTGGCGGAAGAACTCGGATTTTCTTGCCTTCTTAAACCTATAACAACTGTTTGCTATACGTTGAAGCTCGAAAAGAACTGGTGGGAACTTGAATATACCCATGTCTTTAAGGGAACTTATGAAGGATCCGTGAAGGCTAATCCTGAGGAAGTATGCGATGTCAGATGGGTTGACCTCCAAACTCTTCAAACAGATGTTCAAAAAGATTCTCGCTCTTATGCCAAATGGTTTCGACTTTATATTCTAAAGCACTGTGATGCCATTTTTAATGGTCCCCCTCCAAAGGTCTTACGCACGTGACCCTTTCTGTTCGGCCAGAAGATCGTATGGGGATTGAAACGACTGAATCTCCAAAAATAAAGAAGAAAAAGGCGCCTCCTCCGCCTCCTCGACCCCCAAAAAGATCTTCCCTTTGGCCTTGGATTTTTAAGTGGTGTTGCATCCTGTTGATTTGGGTTTCCTTCTTGGGAGGATGTTTTGTCCTTTGGTATAGCTATGATTTGCCTGATATCACAAAACTCCAACAAACCGAACGTCGCCCTAGCATTATTGTGCTTGCCAAAGATGGAACAAAGCTTGCCACCTATGGTGATCTTCATGGCGAAATGATTAATATAAAAAAGCTTCCCCCTCACGTCGTGCAAGCCATTTTAGCCATCGAAGACCGACGATTCTACTCTCATTTTGGCGTTGATCTTATTGGTCTTGTCCGTGCCATTTGGGTCAATTACCGAGCAGGGCATGTGGTTCAGGGGGGAAGTACGATTACCCAACAGCTTGCCAAGAATTTTCTTCAATCCGAAAAACTTTATAGTGTGAACGACCGTTCTTTAAGAAGAAAGATTCAAGAAGCCTTGTTAGCTCTGTGGCTTGAACATAAATTCTCCAAAGAGCAGATTTTAACGATTTATTTAAATAGAGTTTACTTGGGATCGGGAGCTTTTGGTCTTCCAGCAGCTTCTCAACATTATTTTGGGAAACGACCTCAAGATCTCACTCTTTATGAAGCAGCGGTTATTGCGGGTCTTTTAAAGGCCCCCTCAAAATACTCACCGTCCAATAATCCTCAGCTGGCCGATCAAAGAGCAGCACAAGTCTTAGAAAATATGGAAAAAGAAGGATTTATCAGTGAAGGTGCGAAAGAGGCGGCCCTTGCTTTGGCTTCATCAGCGCCCGAAACTTTTCGAGGAACAGCTGTTCGATATTTTACGGATTGGGTTGTCGATACTTTACCTCACTATGTGAATATCGAAGATAAAGACCTCATTATTACAACTACCCTCGATCCTCATTTTCAATCCCTTGCGGAATCAAAACTTCAAGAGGTTTTGCGGGAACAAGGTGAAACTGCAAAAGTGAGTCAAATGGCCCTTGTTTCCATGACCCCCGAAGGAGCTATTCGGGCTCTGGTAGGAGGAGCTAATTATAAAAAAAGCCAATTTAATCGAGCAACTCAAGCTTTGCGGCAACCTGGATCTGCCTTCAAGACCATCCTTTATTTAGCAGCCCTTGAGTCCGGAATGCGCCCTATGGATCGTATAAGCGACTTACCGATTCGGATTGGAAAATGGCGGCCCAAAAATTATAAATACCAAGCACGGGGAGAAGTTTCTCTTCAGGACGCGCTAGCCTACTCAGTAAATTCGGTGACGGTACGACTCGCACAGCAATTGGGACTCGCTCGTATCATTCAAACCGCTCGACGATTAGGATTTAATTCTGCCCTCCCCAATGATTTGACCATCGTTTTGGGAACGGGAGAAACAACTGTTCTTCAACTCACAACCGTGTATGCCGTGATTGCAAGAAATGGTTTGAGTGTAAAGCCTTATGCCATTTTGAAAGTCACAGATCTTCAGGGAAATACACTCTATACCCATCACCCCTCAACACCCGAAAGAATCATCGATCCTCATGTTGTTCAAGCTCTGACCCAAATGATGCAGGCCGTCATCACCTATGGGAGAGGAAAGAAAGCTGCCATTGGACGCCCCGCTGCAGGAAAAACAGGAACAACACAAGAATATAAGGATGCATGGTTTATGGGGTTTACCCCCGATTTAGTCACCGGAGTGTGGGCAGGAAATGATGATAACACCCCTCTGGATCCGAAGCCAGGCAGCCCTGCTGTTAAATTGTGGCAACGCTATATGGCGGGAATCCCGGTCTCTTCTGTGGCCTTCCCTCAAATACCAACGGCAGATCAGCCTTCCTCAGGCGGTTTCTTGGAGGATTTAATCGATCGTTTGTTTTAATATTGAAAAAATAAAAATTTCTATTATATTTCAATCATAGAAATAGGTTTTTATTATTAAGTGATTTTAAGTATGAAGAACCTGCTGCAAAAGGGTGAGGGCGGAGAGTTTAAAAGGGGTTAAGCAACTTTTTGGAGAAGAATTGGGATAATTGTGGTGGTTTTAAGCGATATTTCTGTATTTTTTGAGATTTTTTGGTATGATTTAAGCACACTTATGGCGTAATCAGCCTTAAACTTCTCTTCAACTTGTAAGCAATGGATAAGAAATCTAAATGAACTTGATTCTTCTCCCATCCCTTATAGCGAGCTTCCCGATACCCAAAAAGGGTTTTCAAATGGGCAAATGTTCGCTCAACAGTGCTGCGAATCCGACCATTAATTTTGTTCAAGGCCTTCAAGGATTCATCCATCACTTTGCCTTTAAGTTTCTTATGCAAAAGCCCGTCTTTTATTCCATGATCCTTTAAGAGCTTGCGATGCTTTTTTGAGGCATAAGCTTTATCTGTATAAACCTTTTTTTCGCTCCCCTCAAGAAGTTGACCAAAGACGAGGCTATCGTGGATCTCAGCTGAGGTGGCCTTAGCTTTTCGAATAAGGCCTTTTTTTGTCGTTGAAATGTGGACCTTGTAACCATAAAGTGTACCGACCTCTTTTTCGCGTCCACCCGGCTTTCAGGGTCGGTTGGGCTTGGCTCTCCACGCGGAGGCGTTTCGCTTTTGGATTCAATAACGGTTGCATCTACAATGCTTCCTCCTGTCCACGTGATTCCTTTCTCTGAAAGTTCTTCATTCACGAGGCTTAAGAGTTTTTCGCTCTGTCCTTCAAGCAAGGATCGAAAACGCAAAATTGTCGTTGCATCAGGAAGAGTTGCCTCAAGACCAAAATCACAAAAACGGCGAAAAAATAAGCGGTCATAAAGCATTTCTTTCATTTGCCGATCCGATAAACTGCACAGATTCTGGAGAACCATGACGCGAAACATGCTCAATTCATCATAAGAAGGGGCCCCTCCAATGAACGGGTCAACAGTTTCTTGAGTCGATACCGAAACCGATCCCATCGTATCAGTTTCATCATCCTATCAAGTTCACTGATCCGACGCTGATTCACCAAAAGCTCTGCAAGTGACATACCTTAACCTTTTCAACATGTTAACATATGTCATCTTAGCATATCTCTCTTTCTTTTGCAGCAGGTTCCACTTAGCTAATGGCTGTAATCCTAAAATAAAAGAAAACGATGCTCTCAATCAGATTGAGAAGGTTATGTACGCTCTCGATAAAATTGGCCCTACCAGCGCGAAAAAAATTCTGGAAAGAAGATCTGCAAACAGTGAGAAGTAGCCTACAGCTATTTGAGCGTTTTGATACAGATGAAATCTGATTGCCTTAAATAGAGTTAACGGAGGAGGTAAGGCCGTTCATGAAATGTTTTCGGCAAAGAGCAATATAGCGGTCATTGCCTCCAATTTCGACTTGGGCCCCTTCTTGTACCATTTTGCCGCTTTTATCCACCCGTGCGTTCATTATGGCTTTCCTTCCACAGTGACAAATTGTTTTAATCTCCGTAATTTCCTCGGCCCAAGCTAAAAGGTACTGGCTTCCCTCAAAGGGCTCTCCCCTAAAATCAGATCTTAATCCATAGGTCAGAGTTGGGATTTTTAATTGATCTACGATCTGAGTGAGTTGCAAAACTTGATCTTTTGTCAAAAATTGCGCTTCATCAATAAGAACACAGCTTATAACCTGACTTTTAATAAATTCATGTGTGTACTCAAAAAAGTTAAAGGTATTTTCAAAAGGGTACGCTTTAGATCTAAGACCGATACGAGATGCAATCATGCCGGAGGCATAGCGTGTATCAAGAGCGGGAAGAAAGAGAAGTGTCTTCATTCCTCGTTCTTGATAGTTATAATTCGATTGCAAAAGAGTTGTGGTTTTCCCTGCATTCATTGCCGAATAATAAAAGTGAAGTTTAGCCACGAGCGTTCCTTATTTTAATGAAAGAGTAAGGATTGTTTCATATAATATCTCGCAAACAAAAGATACAAACAACTTATTTATGCAAACTGTTCAAAAAAAAACCGTAAAAAAGTCAACAAATTCTCTAAAATCAAAAACCTTACGGTACGCTCTCGCTCTGCAGGGAACGCAAGATGGCATTTGGGATTGGAATCTAGAAAATAATAAGATTTTTTATTCTGATCGTTGGAAGAATATGTTGGGATTAAAAAAAGGGCAAAAATTTGGGAATTCCCCTCAGAAATGGTTCAAAAGAGTCCATCCTCATGACCTTCCTCAATTGCTTCACTTAATCGATGTCCATCTTGAAGGAAAAACAGATTACTTCAAAGCTGAGTATCGGATCCGTTCCGAAAATGGGGATTATTTATGGGTCCTCTCTCGGGGACGAATGACTCGGAACAAACACAAAAAAGCTATTCGTTTTGTTGGCGTTCAAACGAATATTACGGACAAGAAAAAAATAGAAGAACGTCTTGTCTATGATGCGTTTCATGATGTATTGACGGGACTTCCCAATCGAGCCCTTTTTATGGATCGTTTGAATCAAGCTCTTCTCAGCCGTGCTCCTTTTGCCCTTTTATATATGGATCTAGATCGGTTTAAAGAAGTTAACGATACGCGAGGTCATACGGCAGGAGATGAACTCTTAGTTATTATGGCAAAACGTCTTGAAAAGTGTAAACGAAAAGGAGATACAGTTGCACGACTGGGGGGTGATGAATTTACAATTCTTCTTCCGAATACCTCAAAAATCACCGAAATTGAAAGCATTATAAAGCGGATTTTGAAAGAAGTGTCTTTACCTTTTCACATTGAACATCACGAAATTTTTTCGAATATCAGCATTGGAATTACTTTGGGAAGTTTTTTAACTTACAGGCGTCCAGAAGATGTTATTCGTGATGCAGATATCGCCCTTTATCGAGTTAAGGATAAAGGAAAAGGGGGCTATGAAATTTTCCAAAAGAAATGAAAAAAACGTGAGAGAAGATGAATTCCCATAAACGGCACGATATCACAAACAAGGTATGGTGCCCACATCTTTCAAGGCGTAAGGGGAATTGGAGAGGCAATCAAGTTATTTAAAAATATCTACAAAAAAAGATGCAACCCATAGCTGCATCTTTCTAAGTCATTTTGACTGAGGTAAAAAGCAATTATTTTGCAATTGCTTCTTTTAAACCTTTACCGGCACGAAACTTAGGTAATTTTGATGCACGAATTTTGATCTTTTCCCCTGTCCGTGGATTGCGCCCTTCTCCTGCTGGACGATGGGTTACAGTAAATGTACCAAATCCAACAAGGCGAACTTCTTTATTCGCTTTTAAGCTTTTTGTAATAGATTGAATAACGCCATCTACTGCTCGTGTAGCATCTGCCTTAGTCAGACCTGAAATTTGAGCAACAGATGTCACTAAATCATTTTTATTCATTGAATCGTTTTTGGTCACTGGTCTATACCCCTTTGTTATTGCAAACGACCGTTAAATTACTGCCCTGAAATTCCAGGACAATTTTTAAAATATTACCTGAATCCTTAGACTTCGTCAATGCTTTGTAAAATAAGATATTAAAATTATTTTTATTGAAATTCAACCTGGTAGCTTTAATGGGTCGTAATTTCTTCATTTTGTAACTCGTCAACTCTCTGTTTATGTGCAGCAATTGAGGCCATTTCTTCCGTCCATGTGATGGGTTGTAAAGGCTCTTTTAAAGCAATATTTAAAACCTCTTCAATTCGTGAAACAGGAATAATTTTCAGCCCCTTTTTAACGTTTGAGGGGATTTCGGCTAAATCCTTTTCATTGTCTTTAGGAATAACAACAATCTTAATTCCTCCTCGGAGAGCTGCTAAAAGTTTTTCTTTAAGCCCTCCAATGGGAAGAATGCGCCCTCTGAGAGTAATTTCACCCGTCATTGCGACATCTTTCCGAACGGGAATTCCCGTTAAAACTGAAACAATAGACGTGCACATAGCAACCCCTGCAGAAGGGCCATCTTTGGGGGTAGCACCTTCGGGTACATGGATGTGTATGTCTCGCTTTTCAAAGAGAGGGGGTTCTATTCCAAATTGAGGAGATTTTGACTTTACATAACTTGCTGCAGCCTGAACTGACTCTTGCATAACTTCACCTAATTTGCCCGTAATTTGCATTTTACCTTTTCCAGGGAGCATAACAGCTTCAATAGAAAGGAGTTCTCCTCCAACTTCAGTCCACGCAAGACCCGTTGTCACACCAACCGTATCTTCAATATCCGCCATGCCATGACGATAACGAGGGATACCTGCAAATTTACTGAGATTTTTAGTTGTTATTTTAAGATGTTTGTGCTTTGGCGAAGAAAGATAGCGCACAGCTTTTCGGCAAAGATTGGCAAGCTCTCTCTCTAAATTACGAACGCCTGCCTCAAGTGTATAGGTACGGATAAGTTCTCGAATAGCAGCGTCCGTCACGAAAAATTCATTTTTTTTCAGGCCATGGGCTGCAATTTGCTTTGTAAGCAAATGCTGACGCGCAATTTCAACCTTTTCATCTTCCGTATACCCCGAAATACGTATGACTTCCATGCGATCCAAAAGAGGTTGAGGCATATTGAGCGTATTGGCTGTTGTAATAAAAAGCACATTTGAAAGATCATAATCAATCTCGAGATAGTGATCGTTAAACGTATTATTTTGTTCGGGATCCAAAACTTCTAAAAGCGCCGACGTAGGGTCTCCTCGCCAATCAGTTCCTAATTTGTCAATTTCATCCAGTAAAAAGAGGGGATTTGTTGTTTTCGCTTTTTTCATCCCCTGAATAATTTTACCTGGCATGGATCCGATATAGGTTCGACGGTGCCCCCTAATCTCGGCTTCGTCTCTTACTCCTCCTAAGGACATACGCACAAAGCTTCGCCCTGTTGCACGGGCAACGGATTTCCCTAAAGACGTCTTTCCCACACCCGGAGGCCCCACGAGACATAAGATAGGACCATGAATTTTTCCAACACGATTTTGAACAGCAAGATACTCAATAATTCGGTCTTTTACTTTTTCCAAGCCGTAATGGTCTTCATCTAAGGTCTTTTCCGCCAATTTTAAATCTCTTTTAACGCGGCTTTGAGCATCCCATGGAATTTCCAAAAGCCAATCCAGATAATTACGGACGACGGTTGCTTCAGCGGACATAGGACTCATTTGCTTGAGTTTTTTAAATTCACTTAAAGCTTTTTCTTGAGCCTCTTTAGACAGTTTTGTCTTTTTTATTTTTTCTTCTAGTTCGGTAAGCTCGTCTTTACCTTCTTCCCCTTCGCCCAGTTCTTTTTGAATCGCTTTTAATTGTTCGTTTAAATAATAGTCACGCTGGGTTTTTTCCATTTGACGTTTAACCCTGCTACGGATTCGCTTTTCCGCCTGCATGACACCAATTTCGCCTTCCATAAAGTTGATGATTCTTTCTAGACGTTGTGGAATTCTGGCTGTCTCAAGGAGGCCTTGTTTTTCATTAAGCTTAAACCCAAGATGAGCAGCCACCACATCCGAAAGCTTTGAGGGATCTGTAATTTGAGTAATAGATGCTATAAGATCACTAGGAATTTTTTTCTGTAACTTGACATATTGGTCAAACTGGGAAACCAGAGTTCTTACAAGGGCTTGCATCTCTTGTAAAGATCCAGGTTTTTCGGGGAAAGGCTCAACAATAGCCTCAAAATAAGAAGACGTACTTGATAGTTTTGCGATCTTAAGTCGCTTTTCTCCTTCCAATAGAACTTTGACCGTCCCATCTGGAAGGCGAAGGAGTTGTAAAACTTTTGCAAGCGTTCCAACGGTATATAGATCCTTTATTGTTGGATTATCAATCGTCGGATCTCTTTGGCTTAGTAAGACGACTTTTTGATCATGTTGCATCACAACGTCAAGGGCGTGAATTGATTTTTCACGCCCTACAAACAAAGGAATAACCATATGGGGGAAAACAACCACATCTCTCAAAGACAGGACAGGGTAGGTTAATTGTTGTATTTCCTTACTTTCTGCGTTCAAAGAAAACCTCTTAAATTTAATGCATATACTTCCTTCAAAGATAGACCATCCTCTCCCAGACATAAAGAGGAATTATGAAGAGTTAATAAATCTTTCCATTCTCTTGAAGTTGAGCAAAACTCATTTTGTTGGGGAGAATACTGGCCATGTTTGGCCCCACACCATGACGAAGCTACTCAGAAATGATTACAACCAGGGCATTTTCCCGCCCCATTCCTATTTTCCCTCTTCGTTTTCAGTTTTTCCTTCCTTAATCAATTCGTGAAAGCGGTTCCAAAACTCTTTGGTTTTACGTACGTATTACGTTGATATTTGTCAACGTAGGCTAGGGAGTTAACTCTTGCAAACGATCGCTGGAACGGAAACTAACCGCAAAGTCACATTTGTCAATTTTGATTTGAGGGTCGTTTTAGGGTAGCAGGGCCTATTGACGGAAGAACCTCTATTATTTAGAACCAACTTTACTCTATTTGTTTCAAAGGTGTTAATTTGACACATAAATTATTAAAAAGAATATATTGATCATGTCCTTTTTCTCTTTTGGGTTTACTTTCGAAGACTTACACACAACGGAAGGATTGGAACGCCTTGATCAGATTTTTCTTAATTATCTTCAGCAAGGAGATGAAACCCTTTGTCTTCGCCTAAAAGAAGGGCGAGTGGCCTCACCCCCCCCTATAGAAGAAAGCGCCCTTCTTTTAGATTTGGCACCTTATGTAGAAGATTTTCTTGCCAGACTTTTTTCAATTGAAAAAGAAATATCCGCTCTTCAATCTCACACTTATGCGCTCGCGCCTCTTTATCGTTGTAAGCGCCTCTTTGTTCAACGGAGAGCTGCGAAAGCGTTTTCAAAAAACGAAGCCCAATCATTCCCCGGGCTCCACCTTAAGGAAATTCTTTCGGGTTTAATGGGAGAGCCTTTCTGTGATTTAAATTTTGCCATACATGTCCTTAAAGCTCTTGACGATGAAGAGATAAATAAAGATTTTCTTGAAGTTGCTTTAAAATATGCCGCCTGGTCTCTCTATCAGGACAACCCCTCAGTTCTTTTTAAATTGCCACTCAAAGTTGATCCTGAAGCCTTAATCTCCCTTAAAAAAGAAGGGAAATGTTTAGTGTCACCCCACAAAATATCCCGAAGAGAGTTTGGCGTTTCCACTGAAGACGCTCTCGATCAAGTCCATTACTGCATCTTATGCCACAACCAAGGCAAAGATTCCTGTTCAAAAGGACATTCTCAAACTCACAAAGGGTGTCCTTTAGATCAAAAAATATCAGAGATGAACACCTTGCGTACCCAAGGATACGTCTTGGGTGCTCTCTGCATGATCATCGTAGATAATCCTATGGTTGCCGCAACAGGTCACCGCATTTGCAATGATTGTATGAAAGCTTGCATTTTCCAAAAACAAGAACCCGTTGATATCCCAAAGATCGAAACGCAGACGTTGGAAAGTGTTTTAAATCTTCCCTGGGGCGTTGAGATTTATGGGCTTCTTTCTCGTTGGAATCCCCTTAATTTAAAGCGCCCTTATCCAAAGAAATCTTCTGGCTACAACGTGCTCATCGCGGGCATGGGGCCGGCTGGTTTTACTTTGGCGCATTACCTCCTAAATGAAGGACATCGAGTGGTGGGAATTGATGGCTTAAAAATTGAACCTTTAGAGAAAGAGCTGTTAATTCAACCGATTCGTCAATGGGATAAACTTAAAGAACCCCTTCAGACACGAAGGTCTGCAGGCTTTGGGGGCGTTGCCGAATATGGCATTACGGCTCGCTGGGATAAAAATTATTTAAAGCTGGTGCGCCTTCTTTTAGAAAGACGTTCCCATTTTGCTTTATATGATGGAGTACGCTTAGGAGGAACATTGACCCTTCCTCAAGCTTTTGAACTGGGATTTGATCATATTGCTCTCTGTTTAGGATCAGGCAAACCCAACATCCTCGACCTCCCTCATGGACTTGCACGTGGTATAAGGCTGGCGTCTGATTTTTTAATGACTCTTCAACTAACAGGAGCTGCTCAAGAAAGTTCCTTGGCGAATCTTCAAATTCGCCTTCCCATTTTGGTGGTCGGAGGAGGGCTAACAGCTGTGGACACAGCCACCGAAGCTCTTGCCTACTATCCCCTTCAGGTCGAAAAGTTCCTCAAACGAACGGAGGAATTAGTGGGGCTTCCCCCTTCTCTCTCGCAAGAAGAAGCTAACATCGCCGAAGAATTTCTAAATCATGCCCGATCTTTTCGACAAGAAGATTACAGAATTTTGGAAAACGCATCGACGATTGTCTATCGCAAACGAATCAATGATTCTCCCAGCTATCGTCTTAATTCAGAAGAGCTCGATCTTGCTCTTCAACAAGGCGTTGTTTTTCTTGAAAACGCCACTCCCCGTGACATAAAAGTCGATGAGTATGGCCATATCGAAAGCCTTCTCATCGAAACTCACGATGGTTTTGAAAGTCTTCCCTGTCGTACTCTTTTAATAGCCATAGGGACCCATGCCAATACAGTTTTAGAAGAAGAAGATTCTCACCTCAAAATAGAAGGAGAAGATTTTCTTATTTCTTACGGGGGGGCTAAAAAAGTTAGTTTTTTTGGGGATCTTCATCCTTCTTATCAAGGAAATGTGGTTAAAGCTATGGCCAGCGCGAAAGGGGGATATCCTCATATTTCTAAAGCTCTTGCCCAACGCAGCCCCTCCCCTTCTCCAAATTTATTTAAAAACCTTAATCATCTCTTGCGTCCTCGCGTGAAAACCGTCCGCAGGCTAACGCCTACAATTGTAGAAGTGATCGTGAAAGCTCCTCAAGCCGCTCAAAATTTTAAACCTGGTCAGTTTTTTAGGCTGCAAAACTATGGCCCTCAAGCTATGGAAGGCCTCGCCTTAACAGGAGCAAGTGCCGATTCAAAACAAGGGCTTTTATCCCTCATCATTTTAGAAATGGGCGGCTCCTCAACTCTTTGCCAGTTCTTAAAGCCAGATGAACCTGTGGTCCTCATGGGCCCCACAGGAACACCTACAGAAATTCCGAAGGGTGAAACCGTTCTTCTGATCGGAGGAGGACTAGGAAATGCCGTTCTTTTCTCGATTGGACGCGCTTTGAAAGAAAACAATAATCGTGTGCTTTATGTCGCTGGCTATAAAAAACTCGAAGATCTATTCAAGCGCGAAGAGATTGAGGCCATCTCGGATCACGTGATCTGGTGCAGTGAAACTTCCCCCCAATTAATACCTCATCGTCCTCAAGATTTTTCCTATAAAGGAAGTGTGATTGAAGGGCTCTTGGCTTATGCAACGTCCTCCCCTCCCCTCCCTTTAAATGAGGTCAATCGCATCATAACCATTGGTTCTGATTATATGATGGCGGCTGTTACGTGCGCACGCAAAACGGTTTTAAAACCTTATCTCAATCCGGCTCACAAGGCGATTGGAAGCATCAATTCTCCCATGCAATGTATGATGAAGGGAATTTGTGGCCAATGCATTCAAACAACTATTGATTCTACAACAGGACAAACAAAAGTCATTTTTTCGTGTTCCGTTCAAGACCAACTCCTAGACGAAGTGGACTTTGAGGTATTGCATAATCGCCTTCAACACAATAGCCTCCTTGAAAAACAAACAAAGCTATGGGGAGGGAGGTATATTTATGACATCATGAGTGATAACACCTCACTGAAACGTCATCCTGAGACCCGTGTAGCGGGGACTCAGGATCTCCTTGACAAAGAGATCCCGAAACAAGTTCGGGATGACAGCGTTGGATGTGAGGTGCTATTTATGAATCGCACCAGTAAGTCTCTTTGGGCGATAGGCCTTATGTCTGGAACTTCTGCGGATGGAATTGACGCAGCCCTTATTCAAACGGATGGAGTTACCGTCACTGCTTTTGGCCCTACTCATTACGCACCTTACTCTCCAGCATTAAGCAACAAGATTCTGGCGGCTTATGGAAAGCCTCCCAGTTCTCAAGAAGGACACCTTGAAAAGGAGATTACGGAACTCCATGCAGATGCCGTCTTTACTCTTTTAGAAAAAGCGGGACTGAATCCTTCTGAAGTCGACCTTATTGGTTTTCATGGGCAAACTCTTTTTCATACACCTCCTCATCAAAAGGGAGAGAAAGGCGCGACCCACGTTATCGGAGATGGCCGCCTGCTCGCCCATCTTACCGGTATTTCAGTTGTGGATCAATTTCGCCTGAATGATGTGAGCCAAGGGGGCCAAGGAGCGCCGCTTGTTCCTATCTTCCATCAAGCCCTCTCAAAAAATCTTCCCAAACCTGTAACTATTGTCAATATTGGCGGTGTTACAAATCTAACGTGGATCGGTGCGCATGAAGAAGAATTACTGGCCTTTGATATAGGGCCAGGAAATGGATTAATAGACGATTGGGTTCGAGACAATACAAACCTTCCTTGGGATGAAGGAGGGAAAATCGCAAGCAAGGGTACTGTTAATGAGGCGCTCATAACGCAGTGGCTATCTCACCCCTACTTTGCTCACACACCGCCCAAATCTTTAGATCGCAAAACATTTCATCTTTATCTAGAGGATATAAAATCCCTTCCCTTTGAAGACGGTGTTGCGACCTTAACAGCCTTTACAGCGGCTTCTTTGGCAAAAGCCTTTGAATACCTTCCTCAAAGACCTTCTCTTTGCCTAGTAGCCGGTGGGGGTGCCCATAATCCAACCCTTCTTAAAATGATAAGAAAACGTCATGATGGTCCTTTCCAAAAAACCAGTGACTACGGGTGGGATGGAGACGCCTTAGAAGCACAAGCCTTTGGATTTTTAGCTGTACGCTCTCTTAAAAATCTTCCCCTGACTTTCCCCGGAACGACGGGCGTACCCTGTCCTCTTACAGGAGGAAGGGTGTGCCGTCCTCCCCCCTCAAAATGAGATTATTGGCCTCGTTGCCCTTTTGGAAGAGAAAAGAAAAACTGAGAACCATTATTAAGAGAAGATTTTACCCACATTCTCCCTCCATGGGCTTCTATAATTTTTTTCGATATGGAAAGCCCTAGTCCCGTCCCTTCGTATTTGGATGCATGATGGAGCCGTTCAAATAACTCAAAAATTTTGTGATGATATTTTTGATCAATTCCAATTCCATTATCTTCTATAGTGAAAATCCATTCAGTTGTCTTTTCTTTTGCTGTAATATAAATAATGGGCATATCACTCTCATTAAATTTCAAAGCATTACTAATAAGATTCTGAAAAACCCGCGCAATCAACATCATATCTCCATAAATTTCTGGAGTATTATCTGAATAAATAAAGGCATTTTTATCGTGTATGGTTTTTTCTAAAATCATCTTCACCGAGCTAATAATATATTGTAGAGAGAAAAAAGTTTTATTTAATCCTGATGTTTCGAATTGGGAGTAGGCTAATATTCCATTAACCAGCGTATTCATATGTTTAATGCTTTTGAATATATTCTCGAGATATTTTTGAGCTTCCGGGTTGATTTGGTTTTTAAACTCATCTCCAATAATACGACTATAGCTGGCGATTGTTCTTAAAGGTTCATTGAGATCATGTGCACAAATATGAGCAAATCTTTCTAATTCAGCGTTGGAGCGATTGAGTGCCGTAATCATTTCTTTCATTTTCATTTCCATAGCCTTGCGTTTTGTAATATTTTCTATGAACAAAATAATACCACCAATCATTCCTTCAGGCGTATACCAAGGGAGTGTTTCCCATCTCCACCACTCCAGGCTCCCATCGTGCCGCTTAAACAAGTCCTCATCCGATTTAAGATGTTCTCCTTTTAAAGCTCTTTGATGGAATTTTCGCCATTTCGAAGGAATATCAGGCGCAACTTCATATATGTTCTTCCCTATAATATCTTTAATGTTTAATTTTGTTTCTCTAGTCCATCGCTCACTCGCAATAATGTAATTAAGGTTTTTGTCAAATATAGCGGTCGCTGCTGGCATTTTTTTTATAAACGTTTTAAAAAGAATTTCATTTGTATGATTGAAAACCAGAGCCTCACTTTGAAAGTTTTCCGAAGGAGAAGCCTGCAAAATTTTGACTTTATGTTTAAGAGAGACAGAGTGAGATTTTATCATAATGCCTATCTCCTTTATGAGTAAAAATTTATTCTATTTTTATTGATTATTAGAAGATATTTTTTAAAATTCAAGAATATTCTTTAGAAATAATATTCCCTAAAGTACCAGTCTCACGATGCCTGTATGGCGCAGAGGTAACTTTACAAAATTTTTTCTTTAGCTCCACGCATGATTTGGTAGGACAACAACTTCCGTCCAATAACAAATAGCTAAATGAAGGTGTTTTTTGAGGGTTTCATATTCGAAAGATTTTCTAATATAACCACTTGCATGATTTTTATAGGATTCCATTACGTCTTTTATACTGATACTTCCTGTCAGAACCAAAACCGGAATATGTTTCATATCTTTATTTTGTTTGATGGATTTTAAAATGGAAACACCATTAATTTTGGGCATATTAAGATCAATTATAATAATATCGGGAAGAGGGATTTTTGTAATATTACTTCTTCTTTTTGTTATATCAAGAAATTCTTCTCCATCATGAATGCAATATAAGTTAATTTTTAATTCATACTCTTCTAAGGCTCGGCGAATCAAAAATTGATCTTCAGAATTATCTTCCAAAAGCAAAACATTTATTTTATCCAGGCTCGGATATGCCGTTATTTCTTCAGGTTTAAGAGATGAAGAATTTCGCTCATTCAAATCATATCCTTCAAAAAATGAATTGGGCGTAACGGAAAAAATCTTACAAAACTTGTAAAGCATTCCTGTAGGAATTTTGGTTTGCCCGCTCTCATATTTATGAATTTGTTGATGGGAAACACCCACCTTTTCCGCACAGTCCATAAGTGTTAATCCAACTCTCTCTCTAAAATCTCGGAGTTTTTGTCCCACATATTCATCTACTGAAGAATATGTTTCAGAAGAAGATGCCTGATGAGTCGGTAAATCCTCTTTTTGAGAAATATTATTAGTTTGGTGAGGTGCCTGCTGGTATTTGTACATCTGACCTCCTGTCGAAGACTTATTCTAGTTCGCTAAGTATAAATTTTTAACTCAAGAAACTCAATATACATCAATTAAAAGGTATGCATTGCAGGGCCCACTTCTTAATTGGAAGAGTTAGTGGGGGAGATCATCTTACATGTGATCTTTTAGTTTCCGATGGATGCTAAGGCAGCCCCCTCCTGCTCTCAAAGAGAGTATAGGCTTCTTCGTTAAAAAACAGTTTATAAAAATCAATTTTTTCAACTGAAAAGATAGGCTTGTGGCAAAGGTTGAAATTTGCAGCGGATTCAATTTAATTTTTCCCAAATCCAAGATCTTGAAAAGTCTGTTGAAGCTCTTGTGGCAAAGGTGCTTCAAATGTTATAGGCTCTCCTTGAGGCCGGGGAAGACACAGAGCTCTCGCATGTAAATGAAGCCGCTTGCGTCCAAAAGAAAAAGCCTCCTCTCCTCCATATTTTCCATCTCCGAGAATGGGCGTTTTTAATCCTTCGGCACAATGAATACGCAATTGATGGGTACGCCCTGTTTTAGGCATCAGCTCTAGCCACGCGAGTCGATTGCCAAGGGCTTCAATTACACGATAATAGGTGATGGCTCTCACCCCATTTTCTTTATCAATACGAACTTTCTCTCCAGCAACATCAGGTTTTTTTGATAGAGAGAGAGTCAGAACCCCTTCCTTTTTCTGAGGAACACCGCACACAAGAGCCCAATAAATCTTCTGAACGGTGCGTTCTTTAAAAGCTTTTGTTAACCATCTGGCCATGGAAAGAGTTTTGGCCAAAATAAGAACGCCGGTGGTTTCTCGATCCAGCCGATGGACAAGGCGCGGCTTACACGTCTCATAATAAGCATTCATCATGGCATCCAAAGACTGAGATTGTTTTGTTCCACTTTGGACTGCAATACCAGAAGGTTTATTCAAAACAACAATCTCCTCATCTTCATAAAGAATCAACCCTTTTAACCATTTTTTCTCAGCATGAGTGAGTCCTTTTGGTTTTTTCTTTTCCGGCTGTTCCGTAAGATTAAGAAAGTGGGTGGGAAAAGTAATCATGTCCCTTTCTTCAACGCGAAGGGAAGGTTTAGACTTATTTCCTTTAATTCTGAGTTGTCCCTTACGAGCAGCTTTTTCAATGAGACTTTGCGGCAAATGAGGAATCCAAAGGCGCAAGCATCGATCAAGGCGAAGTCCGCTTTCTTCTTGGGAAACTTTTCTTTCGGTTAATTCGTCAACTGTATTTTTCTTCATTACCATTCCAAACTATGATACCTACCGTTTATGAAACTCTTTGATCCAAAAGCTTATCATCTTCACCAAGAAAGGGCTAAGAAAACCTTTGAGGCCTACGACTTTCTTTTTAATTATGTGGGAAACGAGCTTATTTCCCGCCTGGAAGACCTCAAAAAACACTTTCATAGCCCTCTCAATTTATCTCCTCATCCCCTTCCCTATCCAAGCCAACATCATCCTATTCTTGAAGAGCCTCTCCTCTTTCCTGAAAAATCATTTGATCTAGTTATCAGTTGCCTTCAGGGCCATTGGGTGAATAACCTACCCGGTTTTTTAAAGAGCATCTATGTCTGCCTTCAAACAGAGGGGCTTTTTCTAGGCGTTCTTTGGGGAGGTCATACTCTTTTTGAACTCCGTGAAAGTCTCCTTCAAGCAGAACTCAAACTTACCGGAGGAGCCTCGCCCCGCATAGCACCGCTCCTCCATCCTGCTGACGCTCCTTTTCTCTTAGCAAAGAGTGGTTTTTTTATGCCTGTTATCGATACAGAAATTATTACTGTAACCTATCCCTCTCTTAAAAGCTTGATGAAAGATTTACGCGGCATGGGAGAAACAAACAAACTGTATGATCGCCAAAAAACATTCACTTCTCGGCACTTGTTCGAAATAGCCGAAGAATTCTATCAAACGACTTACGGTAGTGCGGATAAAATGCTTCCTGCTACTTTTGAGGCCATTAATCTGACAGGATGGAAAAAATGAACATGATAATTAATTTTTTTCTTTTATTCTTTTTTCCATTCCTATTTTGAGACACAAGATACACAGGGCGAAAGAAAGCGTAATTCCATTAGCCAGCATAAGCGATAATGATTTTAAAGCAATTCCATAAATAAGCCAAAGAAATACTCCAAAGCAAAAGAGGGAATACATTAAAAGAGAAATCGAACTGACATCTTTTGTCCGCCAAATTTTTATGACCTGCGGCAAAAATGAAAAAGTTGTCAGGGCACCCGCTATTAACCCTATCCCTTCAATTGTTGTAAACATCTTATTTTATCCTTTAAAAGAATGAAGAATAGATTTTTTAAAGTCGACGTCAAGAAAAAGTAGGTTTTTTCAAACCTACCTTTTCTTGTTTACATCTTATCATCAAAAGAAGACTCAGTCTTGTTTTTCTTTCATCCCACCATCATTCTCTGAATTTTCGCCACTCTGTAGAGAAGCGGTGTTTTGAAGAAGCCCTTCCACGGGTGGATTGTTCTCACTTTGAATAAAAGAGAGAATCTCCCCAATTGACGGTTGTCTTGTAAGGGTGGAAGTTGAAACGATCACTTGATATTTTGGCTTCTTACCTTTTTTTTCAAGCGTGTTGATTAACTCACAACATTCTTCGGAAAGATAACGAGCAGCGTTGGTTAGAAAAAATATGTTGTCGTGGAATTGAGATACACCCACCTTTGAATCATCTAACGAAAAGGTAGAAGCAATCTCCATATTAGACTTTAGTGTTTCAATCGTAGACTTTAAATCTAAATTGTCTTCGTCAGACGTTTGTTTTAAAGAATAAGACGATGAACTGACAAACTTCTTTTCTATAGTAGATAAAAATTTTTGTAGATCATTCGCCCATGTTTTTATCTTCTTTATGGGTTCTTTTATTTTTTTTGATTGCATGAGGGTATCAATATTAAGGACGTCTAGCTTTTCTCCCAGCTTATTGATAACGGGGTTTAACAGATTAATTATTTGTGCAAAACTCTCTTTTGGTACAACTTTCTGCTCTTCAGTCGTGTGCCTAAGCCAAGGTTTTATCGACTGAAAAACGGGTGGTATGCTTCTTACAGGAGCGATTTCATCCTCTTCTTCAAACAACCCAACATCTATATTACCTAATGGAGAGTCAGTTCCATGAGGATTTAGCACTATCTCTGACAATATTTGACCCTCCGAAGGTGGAGAAACAACATCTTCCTGGTTTAATTGAGGGTCAGAGTCTTCTATAATATTCCATATGTGTGTAAGAACATCGGAAACACTATTTAGGATGGAAGGACTTTCATTTATATTTGGAGAATTTATCGTCACAACGTCTGAATCTTGTGAGTTCGACTTTATTCCCTGGGGTTTAAATGTTACGTGTGTATTTCTGTGCACTATCCATTCATAACGCGATTTCAAAGTTGCTAGATTTATATTTCCTTCATCTAGTAAATTATTTATATCCATAATTTCGTTATGATAAGGACCCAAATCTTCTTGATCAGCCCCTTCTAAATCTGACTCTAGACTAGCGAATGTTCGATGAATTACCTCAAATTGGCTTATAAGGTCTTCAACTCTTCCTGTTTGTTCTTTCAGCTCTTCGGCATCTGAAATAGGACTAAAATAGGTTAAAAGCTTACCTGACGCAACAAGCAATTGTTCTATAGCCAAATTAATATCGTTCATAAAAGTTTTTATATTTTCAAACCTTGTTTCTAGTAGTTCGCTATCGAAATACGTTTCCTGTAAAATTGAAAGAGGCATTGCTTCAACGACTTCTGCATCTAATGCTTCATCAATTTCAGACTGAAGGGAGCCATTCCATTCTTCTGAAACTGCTTCATGAGAAGAAAAGATCCTCTCTTGAATATCAGCTCTATCCATATAAGGTGCGTTTAAAAGAGAGGGTATTTCAGAATTTTCAGATAGTTCTCCTTGACTGTGATCTGAAGAAGAGACCGGTAAAACGGATTCTATCTTGGAAATCACCTCATCATTTTGTTTGTGTACTGATGTAAATACTTCAGGAAAACTCTTCTCTTCTTTAAAAACTTCTTTTTGAACCCACACAAGGGAATTATTTTCAACTTCATCAGGATCCTTCCTCTTAATGACGGGCACGTACTGTTTTACAATCGGCTCGATATTAACAATTTTATCTTTCCCAAGAAATGGAGGCATTCTAAATCGCTGAGCAGGAACTTTTAAGACGATCCTTTCGAGAGGTAACGAAGCTATATGTCCAAATTTTCTTTGATATCTTAAAATTTCTCTTTCTATTCTTTTCGCTGCTCTTAATTTATTCTGTTCTTCTCTTCTCGCTATTCTCAACTTCCTTCTCTCTGCTCTTCTTTCCGCTTCTAATTTTTTCTTTTTAGTTCTTCTTATGATTTCTAACTTTTTCTTCTCCTTTCTCCTCACTGCTGCTAACTTCTTCCTCTCCATCTTTAACATCCAAGATTTTCTTTTTTTTATCTTCCGATTTTCTTGGATTTCGTGAGGAGTAGAGAGTCTAATCCCTCTGTATTGATGGTTTAAAACAATGCCCTCATTTTTCTGATTATGGCTATGGACCTCTTGAATTCCTCCCAATATGGTTGTCAGCCCCACGGCTACTGTTATCTTTCCTATCATCACATCCTCCTTCTTCATAAGTAAATATTGCGCATATACTTATTTGGTATAATACTATTAATGTATTAATAATTTATTATTTGTTATTTATTATTTAC
>CALBSK010000041.1 GCA_937967795.1 uncultured Alphaproteobacteria bacterium
TTTGATGGCGCGCTCAGCTCATCCAACTTGTCTCTCTTCTATCTGAACTCGCTCAAGGATAGAGCAATTTTTAGGGAGACGAATGGGGTCCTCATTATTGGGATTGTAGAGAGAAGTTTCGCTTTGCTTTCTCCAAAGCAAGCCAAACTTCTTTATCTTGACCATATCCATCTGTCACAAAATGCATTTTATGATTCTCACCCTCAAAAACCGTAAAGTAAGTAATGAATACGGGGAGAAACTGTTCAAGTTTCACGCGTTTTGTGGCCGTACCTGAAGATTCCGCTTTAATACGATCGAGTGACCATTTTTCGTGATCTTGAAAAACAAATTCAGCCAGTTTTTGAGGATTTTCAACGCGAATACAGCCATGACTAAGCGCTCTTTTTGCTTTTTGAAAAAGGTTAACTTGTGGTGTGCCGTGTAAATAGATTGAAAAAGGGCTATCAATTGTGAAACGGATTTTACCCAAAGCATTGCTATTGCCAGGACTTTGTACAATCCCATTATCGCTAACACGATACCCCTTGTTGGCATAAGCCTGAGGATTACTTCGAATTTTAGGCAAGAGCTCCTTAACAATGCTGGCTGGGACATGCCAAGAAGGGTTAAAAATAATTTCTGTTAAGGGGGAATTAAAAACAGGCGTTTTTGTATATTCTTTACCTGTAATAATAGGCATGTAAAAAGCGGGAAAGCCCTTTTCAACCGCTTTTAGATAAAAACCAGGGATATTCACTTGAAGATAGCGAGAAGGAAGGGGAGTTGGATACCACCTGTGCTTTTCTAAACTTACAATAATTGAACGAATGCGTTGCTCAACAGGAATATTGAGAGCCTTTAACGTCTCTTCCCCTACTTTTCCGTCTTGGTCAAGCCCATGAAGCGCTTGATAGTTTTTAAGCGCATCCTCTAAAGAGTCATCCAAAACATCACTTCCTTGTCCTTCTGAGGAAAGAGCTTCTTGAGCCACCAATTGGACTCTTAAAGTCTCCACAAGAGGACCTTTATCTCCTTTTTTAAGTTTTGTTCCTTTGGGAAGCTGGGGCCACCCCCCTGCACCTTGTTTGCGACGGTAAAGCGCTAAAAGTTGCTTGAGTTTTTGATACTCGGGCGTAGAGGGGGAAAGCCCGTAAATCCAGCCGCATTGATTGAAGAGCGACACATAATTTTTTAAAAGCTCGACTTCATCAATAGAAACTGCTTTTATGTAAATATGTTTATTGACCGAACGGGGATTGAGACGCTCTCCTTTCATATCCGAAATATAATTAAGGGCAGCAAGGGTCAAAAGCTCATCCGCCTTTTTTTGACTCTCAGGGGAATTTAAATCAGCCTTGTGAAGGGCTTCAATAAGAGGAGCATAATCTTCGGACCATAAACCCTCTTCCTCAACACGAGAGAGGACTTCAAGAAGGGCTTTTCCGCAAGATGTCCAGGATCCATTTTTTATCCAAATAAGTTGGCCTTCAAGATATTCATAAACTTTTTGCACCCGTTTATCTTTAGCAGGATCCGGCAATGCATAAGCAAAATTTAAGAAAACACTTGAGAGAAGAGTAAAAAAAATGAGTTTATTTGTCATCTTTTCTCCTTATAAATATATACTATAGACCAAGAAGAGTAAAATTTTAGTAAATATAGAGTCACTTGTGGGAAAAAATTCTTTTAGGTTAGATTCCACTTATACCCATTCCACATGATTGTTAGTCACTCTCTTCGTCGCTGGGGGCATTTTGATGAACCCGTACAAATCTGCACAGATACTTGACTTTTGAATTAATATGAAATACCAAAGTATACCCTGCGTGAAGTTTTAATTGGAGAGATTTTTCATGGCTACAATGACCTTAATGACAGCCTGACGGTAAAAACCAACATCCTCAAAGGGCTTTCCTTATGAGGATTTATTTTTTGTCATTTAAATAAAGGTCGCACTTCATGATTAAACTTGAAAATATCACCGTTCGTATGGCAGGACGAACACTCATTGAAAATCTCACCTTGACCCTTAATGAAAACCATCGATATGGCCTCGTGGGACGAAATGGTACAGGAAAATCAACCTTTTTTAAAGTGCTTTTGAGAACCCTTCACCCTGACACAGGTCGCCTTGAAATTCCTGCCCGAGTGCAGATAGGTCATGTGGCCCAAGAGGCTCCCTCAGGACCGACCACCCCTTTAGATGCAGTTATGGGCGCCGATCAAGAACGCTTAGAACTTATGGATCGTCTTGAAAATGGCAGTGCACCTGAAGATATGGCTGATATTTATGATCGACTTATCGCCATTGATGGGTTTACGGCTGAAAGCAGAGCATCTGAAATTCTAGCAGGTCTTGGATTTTCTCAAGATATGCAAAAAGAACCTCTCTCCACTTTTTCGGGTGGATGGCGTATGCGCGTTTCTCTCGCGTCTCTTTTATTCTCACAGCCCGATTGGCTTTTACTTGATGAGCCAACAAATCATTTGGATTTAGAAGCCTCAGTATGGCTTGAGGACTATCTCAAGAACTACCCTAAGAGTTTGTTGATCATCAGCCATGATCGCCATCTGCTCAATAGTGTATGTGATCGCATTCTTTATTTGCACAATGAAAAAATTCAATCCTATGGCGGAAATTACGATACCTTTGAAAGAACCTGGAAAGCTCAGCAAGAAACCTTAAAAGCACAGCACCTCAAGCAAGAAGCTCAACGCAAACATATGCAAGACTTCGTTAATCGCTTTCGCGCCAAAGCTTCAAAAGCTAAACAAGCCCAAAGCCGCATCAAGGCGCTCGAAAGAATGGAAAGCCTTCCTGATATAGTTCGGGATCCAGAGGTACGTTTTGATTTTCCCGAACCGGAAAAGCTCTCTCCTCCTCTTATCGTTCTTGATCGTGTGAGTGTGGGGTATACGCCTGAAGTCTCTATCCTTAAAGATCTTTCTCAACGAATTGATGAAGAAGATCGGATCGCTCTTCTTGGAGCCAATGGAAATGGCAAATCAACTTTCGCCAAGCTGATTGCGGAACGTCTTTCTCCTCAAAAAGGAGACATCCGTCGTTCTGGAAAATTAAAAGTTGGATATTTTGCTCAACATCAAGTGGAAGAATTTGACTTAAAAGCCACTTCCTTTGACCATATCGTTCGTAAAATGCCTTCCTTAACGCCCACAGCTGCACGAGGTTATTTGGCTCGTTTTGGTCTGGGCGGACCCAAGGCAGATGTAAAAATTCAGAATCTTTCAGGAGGAGAAAAAGCTCGCCTTAACCTCACCCTTATCTGTTTAGAAAAACCGAACATCCTTATTTTGGACGAACCTACAAACCATTTAGATATGGATTCACGACAAGCTTTGATGATGGCCCTTAATGATTTCAAAGGAGCCGTGATCCTTATTACTCATGATTGGGATTTGCTTTCATCTACCATGGATCGTCTGTGGCTTGTAGCCCATCACAAGGTTGAGCCCTTTGAAGGAGACCTTGAGGATTATCGACGTCTGATTTTAAAGGGAGAAGAAAAATCCCTTCCCTCACAAAAGAAAAAAGCGCTTTCTAAAGGATCGATCCCAGACCTTAAAAAGGCTGCTCATACCGCCAAACTTAAAATGGAAGCAATGGCGAGCTCTCTTCAAAAAGTCATGGAAGATCTTGAAAACACTGAGCTTTACACCCATCACTCTGAAACTTTGACGGATCTTTTAAAAAAGCAACATCAGCTGGAAAAGGAGTTAGCCATAGCTGAAGAGATCTGGTTAAAGGCCGAGGAGGATCTTGATAAACTCTCCTCCTAAGCTTGCCACTTATCAAAGGAATCTGTATAAAAAAGGCAAGTGCCCGTAGCTCAGTAGGATAGAGCACAAGATTCCTAATCTTGGGGTCGGAGGTTCGAATCCTCTCGGGCACGCCATAGCTGATTAGGTCTTATGGCTGTCTGTAATTCAGTTCCCTGAGCCCTATACCTCCTTGATTTCTGTTTCTTTACTAAGCCATGCTTATCTAAAACAGTATGAATAGTGCTGGGAGCAGGAGGATGTATCAGAGGAGATTTCCTAAGCAATTTTTCCTGACTTCTGCCACTTAGTGCGACAAAAGAACTTTTGCAAGGGCGGTTTT
>CALBSK010000042.1 GCA_937967795.1 uncultured Alphaproteobacteria bacterium
CTTTACCTTTATATGGGTATATATCCTTTTTTTGATGAAACTCTTTTACCTTATATCCAAACATACCATAACTTTCTAAAATATATTTAGATTTTAAAATTGGGGTTAGAAATTTTTAATATGAAAAACGAGTGCGACAGTGCGACAAATGCGACAGTACTCCCCTAGCCAGCAGAAACACTGGGATTTTGGTGTCGCATTGAGTTTTAAGGAGAATGCGACAGAGTGCGACACTTGAATGGATGGGATAAAAATGAAGAGGTAAAGAATGATCTTATGGAATGAACATCGGGCCCTGTCAGAAGATTTTTTAACCCAACACCACAATCTTGTCCTTTATGACGTTTTTCATCGTGTTGTGGCTTTTCTTCTGTATCCTCCTCGTTGTTCTTGTGAAAAAGACCATTGTCAGTGTGATTCTATAAGGGCTAAGATTACCCTTTCTCTTAATCTGGACTTCTATAATAAGCTTCAGGAAAGGAATGAAGATTCAGAATTTCTCACTGCAGCACGGCTTCTTCTGAAAATTCCTGAAATGAGCTATTTTCAAAAGCACTATACAAACGCTTACCCTTCATGGCTTATTGATAAAGACTTTAGCCGGGAAGAAAAGAACTTCAACCATGTTGACCACTTAGCTTGGACTCTCCTTCGCCTTTTCAAAACTCATCAGCTTTCCATCTTTAGGGAACCAAAAACCAGTATTAACGAATCGTTGGAGGTGATTTTTGGAAAAACTCCTGTAAAAACGAAAAGAAAGAAGGACTTGAAAGAAAAAGATCTTGGTGGGCAACACGCCCACAAGAAGCAATTCAAGCGCTATAAAGCCGTCTCTCACTTTATTGTTGCCCTTCAATTTATAAAAAAAGAAAATGGTCAAGGAGAACCCCTTTTATTTTCATGGAATCAGCCGGATCGGATAGACCGATTTTTAAGACTTTCTCATTGGTTTAGACAAAAGTTTCTCCTTCTTCAGACGCCCAACACTAAAAAGAAAGGTGTGTTTTTAGAAGAAGAGATTTTGCCCCTTCCTTCTTGGGTGAACTCTGAAGGGATTGACATCCCTATTGAGCCCTTTGAAAAGAAACTTGAGGAGATAAATGCTCCCTATGTAGAGTATTTAAATTCAAAATTCGCCTAACCTCGGCAAAAATTTTGCCGAGGTCGCGTCTACCTGGATCTATATTCGTTTATAAAATACTTTTATATACTTCTATAACCATCACCTTAGAAATTTTATTGTCAAACTTTTATTTTAAATTTTCTTTTATATACTTTTGATAATGATGACGATTGTTATTTACTTTTCTTGAATAAATACACGTCTTCATTGCATGACTTGAAGAGAGATAAGAAAGGATAAAAGCATGGACGAAACCAATAAAAATCGCCTCTTAACACGGAAAGAAGCGGCCGATTTCCTGGGTATCAGATTAAATACACTTGCTCTGTGGAAATCAACGAAACGGTATAATCTTCCTGTAGTAAAGGTAGGAAGACTTGCCAAGTACCGTTACGGAGATCTTCTGGAATTTGTTGAGCAGCGCACAGTGAATAAACCAGATGTCGCGAATGACAACTAAAAGTGAACATCCGGCATGCTGCAATCCCCTTATGAAGAACAGAAGCTTCCTCCTGTACCTATGAGCAGTGCAAGAGAGTTCAGCCAAGCCATGATTCAGGCGGGCATTCCTCTTCAAGGCGATATTATCCCTGATGGGAAGATTCATCGCTTTCCTGTTGGTAAAAAAGGTCACAAAGATGGATGGTATGTTTTTCATGGTATGGCAGGCGCTTTTGGAGATTGGAACCAAGATATTTATGAGAAATGGAGCGTAAAAAGTGAGAGACTGGCTTATCAAGATAAAGAAAGGCTTCTTTCACAAATTAAGAAATCTCAAAAGAGTGCTGAGGAAGAAAGAATTCAAAAACATCACGAAACCGCCGTTCTTGCCTTAGAAAAATGGAATTCGTTTTCAGATACAGGCACTTCTCCTTATCTCGAGAGGAAGAAAGTAGGGGCTTTTGGCATACGCTTTATACAAAACTATCTGATCATTCCTCTTAAGGATACAGCCGACAAGCTCTGGAGTCTTCAATGGATAAGCCAAGATGGTAAAAAACGGTTTCTGAATGGTGGACGCAAAAAGGGCTGTTTTCATTCTATTGGAACTCTTGAAGACGGCAAGCTCATTATTATCACAGAGGGTTACGCCACAGGATCTAGCGTTTATATGGCAACGAAACAGCCAACAGTGGTTGCCTTTGATGCGGGCAGCTTGGATCCGGTCATTGATGAATTAAAAAAGGCCTATCCAAAAAGTCCCCTTCTTATTGCTGGTGATGACGATTGCGGGAAGCAACCCAACATTGGACGAGAAAAAGCAGAACAAACGGCTCGGAAATATGGCTGTTCCCTTGTTTTTCCTCAATTCAAAAATACTGAAATAAAACCGACCGACTTTAATGATCTGCACGTTTTAGAAGGACTCGAGGCCGTCAAAGCTCAGATTGAACAAGCCCAACACAATTCTCCTGACCCATTACCTGAACCTCTTCCCATTAAAAATACACTTCTGCCCGTTCTTCCTATGACCCTTGAAATGCTCCCCATACCTTTCCAACCCTGGGTAAGGGATATTGGAAATCGACGCCAATGTCCGCTTGATTTTGTGGTCATACCTGCCATTTTAATGATCGCCAGTCTCATTGGCGCCCGGTGTAGCATTAAGCCCAATGCTCAAGATGACTGGACGGTTGTTCCAAACCTTTGGGGAGGAATTCTAGGGGACCCAGGAACCTTAAAAACGCCCATCTGTTCAGAAGTCCTTTTTCCCTTTGGTCATTTAGAACTCAAAGCCAAAGAAGAATACACCGAAAAAAAGAGTCAATATGAAGCTGAAAAAGCAGCCTTCCTTGAAGCAAAGAATGTCCTAGAGCGTCAAATCAAAGACACAGTTGAAAAAGGAATGGACCAGGACCTTAACGCCCTTAAGGAGCAGCTGGCAGATCTTC
Source organism: uncultured Alphaproteobacteria bacterium (assembly GCA_937967795.1). Taxonomy (GTDB): domain Bacteria; phylum Pseudomonadota; class Alphaproteobacteria; order UBA9655; family UBA9655; genus UBA9655. The sequence continues at coordinate 3,016 of CALBSK010000042.1, forward strand.
TTAAAAAATGCCCGCCTGAGCCTATCTTCAAACGCTATAAAGTTAGCGATACAACCCTTGAAAAAATGCATGAGATCTTGTCTCAAA
>CALBSK010000043.1 GCA_937967795.1 uncultured Alphaproteobacteria bacterium
CAAGAAATTATAGCCATTGATGGAAAAACCCTTCGAGGATCAGGAAATAGAAGAAAAAATAAAAAGGCCCTCCATCTTGTAAGTGCTTGGGCGGCTAATAACCGTTTAATGCTTGGACAGGTCAAGACTGAGGAAAGATCTAATGAAATAGAAGCCGTTCCAAGATTGCTTAACATGTTAGATATTAGCAATAGTATCGTAACCATCGATGCTATGGGGTGCCAGAAAAGTATTGCTCAGCAAATCCTAGATCAAAAGGCTGATTATGTACTGTCTCTGAAAGAAAATCAGGCAAGCTTATACCAAGATGTTGCGAATATCTTTGCACTTGGAGAAGTGCTGAAATTTAAAAAAATGCTGAACAAACGCAAAGTCGAAAAAGTCCATGACCACGGACGAGTAGAAACACGCCGGTACACACTTATATCAGCAAGAGATCCTTTGATGTTCCAATTCAGATGGCCTGGAATGAAGGGCATCGGAATGCTTGAAGTTACGAGGACAACCAATAATGAAGTTGAAAGGTCTAAGCGCTTTTTTATTACCAGCTTGGATGAAGATATCGATAGTTTTATGAGAGCTGTTCGAAAACATTGGTCTATAGAAATTAATTTGCATTGGTCTTTAGATGTAAGCTTTAGGGAGGATCTCAACAGAGCGCGAGCTGGTCATTCAGCTCAGAATCTAGCGACAGTAAGAAGAATAGCTTTGAATTTGCTGACACAAGAAAAAACTCATAAACGTGGCATAGCCTGTAAACGCAAAACCGCTGGATGGAATCATAAATACTTATTGAGTGTTCTTCAAATGGGGAAGGTAAAAAAATCAATAAGCTAACCTCTCACATCAGAGCACCCTACGGCTTTATATTAACTTAAACCTTTTCCAATCAAAGTCAGGGCGGATTTCTTCTTTTTTAACTTGTCCTCTTGTTGCTTTCTCAATCCTCATACAATTGAGAGGACTAGGAACAGCTTTCCCATGTGCCCATTTAAAGGCACTTGTATAATTTGCTCCGATAGCTATTGCAAGCTTTGATAAGGAACCACATATATCAGCAGCTTTCTTGATAGCTTCTATATTGTGTACATCTTTCTTAGGCATGCGCCTATCTCTCGTTCAATTGTTTAAGCGATATATTAAACAATAGCCTTGATTTACCTAGTGTGCAACGGCAATTAAAAATATCTATTGACAGGTATATTGATCGGGCAATATACTAAGCAATCTATCCAGAAAGAGAGGAAACAAAAATATGAACATTAACTCAATGAAAAATTACTGCCTTATAAAAGCATTCCTGAATGGATGTTTAGATAAAAGAATAGCTCCCTATAAGGGCTTAAAGCCATTTAATGGCTCTTAAAAATGCACCATCACGCGTTGCTATGGGAAATTGAGGATTACACATTACAATTGCAGGAGAGCTTCCATGACTAACATAAATAAATTGAAATACTTTTTAAAAAATCTACAAAGTGACCTTATTTTTTTAGCAAGTTTAGTTGATCAAGTAGGAAGTAAAGTTAGTGATGCTAGGATTACCTGTTTAGAAGCTCTGACTGTCTGTCAACAGGAGGATAAAAAAAAGGACTCTTAAAGCCTCTCTTGTTTGAGAAAGCTAACTCTTAAAACATTTTCCAGTGCGTTTGCCATGCCATGATAGATCCTTTCCGATCTTTTGTGGTTAGCGGAGCAATTGTGCTAGACACACAGTTGCTTCGCGCACTCTCACCGATGAGAGCACTTGCTTAAGTTAGTTTATAATTTAGAGCAACGCAAGCATAAATAAAACTATTTTTTCAATTGATTAAGGTTTTTATCGAAAAATTGCGAAGAGCATGCTTGCAAATTGCGGACCCATATCATACAAAATAGAGAAATCTATGTTTTTTAATATGTAATCACATACGTCATGGTCGTAAGGCGCTGAAATGAAATATCTTTATTCAAGGTGGCAAAAACACACAATTGAACACGCCATGACAATGCGTCGTGTAGTTTTACTTGCAGGTGCTCGCCAATGTGGCAAAACAACTCTTGCAAAACAGCTTCTCTCCAAGGAAACAGCTTACCGCACATTGGATGATGTAACGCTGAGAGAAGCAGCGGAGAATGATCCTCAAGATTTTGTAAAGCATAAGGAGAAAACGCTTATTATTGACGAAATTCAGCGTGTGCCTTCCCTCTTACCTGCTATTAAAAAGGTTGTAGATGAAGATACACGAGCTGGTCAGTATCTCTTAACAGGTTCAGCAAATATTCAAGCCTTACCAAGTACTCAGGAATCCTTAGCGGGGCGTATTTCCAAAATCCGTCTACGCCCTCTCTGCATAGGTGAAATCAAAGAAAACCCCCCAAATTTTTTAACACACGCCTTTAATCAATCATTCGATTTTTCTTGGGAATTCTATGAAAAGGAGACCATTATTGAAATGGCCTTTCGGGGGGGGTTTCCAGAAGCGCTCAACCTTGAAGGTCGTAATAGGAAAAAGTGGCATAGAGACTATATTGAAGCACTTTTAGAAAGAGACCTGAAAGATGTTGCAAAAATACATAGATATGATGCAATGCGAGAACTTATGAAAGTATTGGCGGCATGGTCGAGCAAATTCATGGATGCTTCCTCCATCTCCTCTGGTTTATCTGTTCATCGCCCCACAGTTGAAGCCTATATTAATGCATTAGAGGCTCTCTATATTGTCGAAAGAGTTTTCCCTTGGACAAAAACGGATTACGATCGTGTTGGTAAACGAATGAAGCTCTTTATGGCAGATTCTGGGTTGATGTCCTCTATTCTGTCTTGGAATATGGATCAAGTACGATTTGATTCAGATCGGTTGGGTAAACTCATAGAAACGTTCATTTTCAATGAAATTGCCTCACAAGTTGATGCAAATGAGGGAAAATATGAACTCTACCACTATCGTGATCGAGAAAAGAGGGAAATTGACTTCCTTATTGAACGCGAGGATCAAGCAATCCTTGGAATTGAAGTTAAAGCCAGTTCATCTATTCATAACCAAAATTTTAAGCACCTCCATTGGTTCCAGGAGAATCTTGCAAAAGATAAACCTTTTGTGGGCATAGTCCTGTATTCTGGAAATTTGCCGCTTTCTTTTGGCCGAAATCTTTGGGCTATCCCTATAAGTATGCTTTGGCCTTCTTATTCTGTAACATATTGAAAAAGATCTTATGTATACCATCAAGGCAACTTTAAACTTTAATGGCCTGTAATATCATTGTTCTCACTTATTGCCTTGTTCTCTCCTGGTTCTGAATACGCAACCTTAAAGATGGCCTCATTAGCGCGCGTTATAAATTCTCTTACAGGATCAATATCAATTCGTTCATAGACTTTTGTCGCTTCAACGCTTTTATGGGCAAGGGTTTTACCAATAATGGCCGTTGTTGCTCCCACAGCTCCCATCCAGCTTCCTAAGGTTCGACGAAGGTCATGGATACGTAAATCTGCTATATCTGCTCGTTTTAAAACGCGTTTCCATGCTTTTTTAGGATCAGCTAGATGCCCTTCTCTCCCTTTTCCAGGAAATACAAAAGGACTTTGACACCCTATTTTCCGTTCTTTTAAAACTTCTATTGCAGGCCCCGTCAAAGGGATCACATGGGCTTCTCCATTTTTCGTTTCTTTGATATGCCATTCCGAGAGAGCAAAGTTAATTTCTTCCCACCGCATCTCAAGGACATTGCTTTTACGAGCTCCTGTAAGAAGAGAAAGAAGGATAAAATCTCGGGTCGTCGCATTTTCTTCTTCAGCAAGGGCTCTAAAAAAACGAGGCATTTCATCTTTTCGTAAGAACCTTTGCCGGCTTTTTTCTTTAAACTTTTTAATGCCATTGGTCGGATTTGCGCCCTGCCATCCCCATTCGATGGCTTTATTATAAATGGCACGAGTCCTTTCAAGAAGGCGATTGGCTTGATAAAGTCCACTTTCATGAGCAATTTTTTCATGAAGCTCAAGAATTTCTATTTTGCTAATTTGGCAGGCCTTACGATGAAAAAAATGAGGAAGAAATCGTTTAACTTCCCGTTCATCATACCTCCAGCTTTTTTTAAATTTTTTGCTGTAGCGCTCCATAAATTCTTGAAACATTTCACCAAAGGTAATTTCCACTTTCAGCTTTTTTTTCTCTTCATTGGGGTCAATACCTTTTGCAATATCTGCTTTGGCAGCTAAGGCTTTTTTGCGAGCATTTTCTATAGAAAGCTCGGGAAAGTGACCCAGATGAATTCTTTCATCTTTCCCATTCACCCTTTTCCGGACAAAAAAGGTGATAACGCCATTAGCCGTAATGGAAACGGATAAACCCTTTTCTTGAGTATCTTGAAAATAGATCCTACCCTTTGAAGGGGGAGTACATTTTATCAAAAATTGTTTTGTAAAATTAACCTTCATCTTCTGCTCCTGGTGCCGCACTGGTGCCGCATTTTAGGTAAAACTTCATCTAATAAGGCAATCATTCATATAGCTAAATATGGCCTAAATATATTGATTTGTAAAGAATTATCAACATAGAGAAAACTACATAAAACAATAGACTCGAAGGCTCATAACCTGAAGGTCGCAGGTTCAAATCCTGCCCCCGCAACCAAGGAAACCCTCACTTATCACAATGAAAGACTTCTTAACTCACCCCGAGCAAGGCCGAGTTCGATCCATCCTTTGGATGTAAGAGGATTCACAATGCTTAATTCTTCAGAGAGTTGTTGAGAAAAAGAGCGAAGTTGAAGTCAGTCAAATGGATATGCCCGTATCTGTTGTGATCAGCGGCGTAATTTGTGATCCTAACACAGTGACTTCCTGCTATCTCCATTGAGATAGCTTTCTTAACTTGCAAAGGATTTTTCTAAAAAGCAAACAAAAAGTTTAAAAGTGGAATTTTTTCTAAATGCGAGACATCCTCAAAACCTTAATTCTCGATTTTCTTGAGACTCCCCTTAAAACAGGCGTTGCCAGACGGGTAAAAATTGAAGCTGTCCCTGGGAAAGAAACTGTTTACGTCGGGGTGCGTCGTTGTGGAAAATCAACCTATATGCTTCAGGTGATTCAGGATCTTATGGTGAAAGGCGTATCAAAAGAAAATATTTTTTATCTTAACTTCTTTGATGATCGCCTTCACGGTTTATTGAAAAAATTAAAGTAATTTTTAAATAAAGAATTCGCGCTTTCATAAAAGCAATCCCACTATTTTCTTAAAATAAAAATCATATGACTTAATTTCGTATGAAGACCCACGTATGAGATTTAGGCTTTTCATTCATCTAATGCAAGTCTTTCACTAATTCCCGCTATAAAAAAAGCTGGATTTCAGTCTTAATTGGCGCTGAAAATGGAAACGGAGACCTTCATATTTTGAAGAATAACTCATTGTAAACAGCTTTCCTTCTAGGTTTTTCATGAGATAAAAAGTGTCTTTTTTAAGCTCATCGGTAGAACCCGAGGAAAAATGTTTTTCAATAATGTAATTCTCTAGCGACTTATATTGATTAACTAGATCCAAATCTTCAGTTTTTTTCCATTCATTATATTAATTTCAAATTCTTCCTGCGTAAGAAACGGTAAAAAACCAGCTTTTTTATAAGACCCCCAAGAATAAACATTACGAGGAGAGCAGTAGCATAAATACTTTTCCTCCAAAATATTTAAATTTTTCCCGTGCAGCTGGAAGAGCATTTAGATCTTCCCCTTTTCCTATTTATTTTCTAGAAAAAGATGTATACAACCTTAATTTGTTATAGGGTTAAAAATGCAAAATAATCACTCTGCTGCTCAAACTTCTCTCGCATGGCCCTTTGAGGAAGCCCGCAAAATTCTTCATCGACTTAAAGGGAATCTACCTTCAAAGGGGTATGTCTTGTTTGAGACGGGCTATGGCCCTTCTGGCCTTCCCCATATCGGCACCTTTGGTGAAGTGGTGCGAACCACCATGGTTCGCCAAGCATTTTCTTTCCTTTCGGACATCCCTACAAAGCTTTATGCCATATCGGATGATATGGATGGGTTGCGGAAAATTCCACCGAATGTTCCCAATCCTGAAATGATTCGCCAGCACCTGGGAAAACCCTTGACGCGAATTCCCGATCCTTTTGGAACTCACGAGAGTTTTGGTCATCATAATAACGCACGTTTGCGGGCATTTTTGGATACTTTTGGCTTTAATTACGAGTTTATAAGTTCTTCCGAATGTTACTTTTCGGGCCTTTTTGATCCGATGCTCCTTTCTGTTTTAACCCATTATGATCAAATCATAAGTGTTATCTTGCCCACCTTAGGAAAAGAAAGACAAGCAACCTATAGCCCTTTCTTACCGGTTTGTGGAGAAACGGGACGTGTCTTACAAGTTCCTGTTATAGCACGCGACGAAAAAGCAGGAACCATCACTTATAAGCGAGAAGATGGGAAACGTGTTGAAACGCCAGTAACGGGAGGACATTGTAAACTTCAATGGAAGGTGGATTGGGGAATGCGCTGGGCCGCTTTTGATGTTGATTATGAAATGTCTGGCAAAGATCTCATTGATTCCGTTAAACTTTCTAGTCAGATTTGCAGAATACTGGGTCACCCGCCACCGGAAGGGTTTAATTATGAACTTTTCCTGGATGCAGATGGTACAAAAATTTCAAAGACGAAAGGAAATGGCCTCACAATCGAAGAGTGGTTGCAATACGCTCCTGAGGAAAGCTTGGCTTATTTTATGTACGGATCTCCTCGCAAAGCGAAACGCCTTTATTTCGATGCTATTCCAAGAGCCGTAGATGAATATTTAAGTTTTCTTGAGAAATTTCCGGACCAACCCTTAGATCAAAAACTAAACAATCCTGTCTGGCACGTGCATAATGGTGCCCCCCCTCAAGAAGAACTCCCCTTAAGTTTTGGAATCTTACTTAATTTGGCCAGCGTTACCCATACAGAGGATAAGAACATCTTATGGGGATTTATAACGCGCTATGCACCTGAAGCGAGCCCTAAAACCATGCCCATGGTGGACCGTCTTGTAGGATATGCGATTGCTTATTATCGTGATTTTGTAAAGCCTCATAAGCATTATCGGCCCCCCACCCCAGAAGAACGTCTCGCCCTTCAAGATTTAGCTGAAAATTTAAAAGGACTACCAACAGATCCCGAAATGATTCAGGCGGAAGTTTATGAGGTAGGAAAGCGGCATCATTACACGAACTTGAGAGATTGGTTTAAGACCCTTTATCAAGTCTTGCTGGGTCAGGATGAAGGCCCACGCATGGGCTCTTTCATTGCTCTTTATGGCCTTGAAGAAACAATTGCTTTAATTAATGATGCTTTGAAAAAGTCTCTATAAGGAAGATTTAAGAGGAACAGGCTTAAGGACGATTTGGCTCTTCGTCCCCACCATATCACCCTGTGCCGTATTCTTAAGAGTATACGTACATTTCCCGTAAGAATAAACGCCGGGTCCAACTTGGAGATCATCCACAGGACAAAAGTCAAGACACACAAAATCATACCCAAATTCGTCAATCACCCACTCAAAATCCCCCTCAATAATAGGAAATTGGGTATTTGATAAAATATCGCCCACTTCTTCACTGGTAAAAGTAGGACACGTGAGATTCTCAGGAAGAGATAAGGTTTGCCCCCCCTTCCCTTCTAAAAAAGAGATGATTGTCCCAAGCCCTATAGCTAGTCTCAATTTCATATAAATTTCCTCCTTATTTCCCGGCAATATTTTTTTACTTTAAACGAAAAAAATTAATTTGAAATTAATTTGAATAATTCCTATTTATATTAAAATATGAATAAAGAGTATTTTTTGGATTTTAGTAAGAGGTGATATTTATGATGCGTAAATTTAACGTTTTAGCTACCGCTTCAATATTAAGTCTTCTTATCAATCAAGCGGAGGCAGTAAAATTTGATAAGAAGAACTCTCTTTCTGAAGATAATAATAATTTAGCTCACATTCTCTATAACAACTCAAAAAATCTTCTTGAACAAGCGCATGAGAATATTAAGGATGATAAGCTGGCATTAGAAAAGGAAGGTGATATAAAACTACAGGAAGCGCAACAAGAGCAGGACAACAAGCTAGAAGCGCTTAAAAAGGAATACCCCCAAAGAAAAAATTCAGCCGACATTGAATATATGAAATATCGATCTAAAAATCTTTCTTTAATGAAAAATAACTTGAGTTATTCACAAGATCAAAGAGACTCCTATGCACAATGGGAAAAAGAAGCAGACGCTGCTGTGGGGAAGGAAGAGATGATTTTGTGGAAAGAAATGACTATACGAAACAATTTCGAAAAACAAAAAAAGCAAATCAAAGAGCAATACACGTTGTTATCTGATTTGAAGACGAATTTTATAGATTTTCAAAAAGCAAAAACAACCTTCCAAAAACTTTTTAATGATATCAATTCAAGAAAAGAAGAAAATGAACGTATAGCTAAGGGAAAAAATCCCAGGTTAGGCGTGCCCACTGAGGAAGACATCCTGAAAACAATAAAGGAGGCAAATTCTTTTTTAAAAAAATTTGATGATAAAGCAACTGAAATTTTAACTAAGGGATTAAAATCGGACAAGAAAGAAAAAAGCGAAGAGGACGTTCAAAGCAAGCAAGAGCCCTTTGTAAAAATAGACAACTTGGAACCTGATGCAGAGAAACCAGCAGCCAAGCCTTTTGCTAAAATCGATCCAAAAAGCATTGATGCTCTATTTTTTCAGTCGAAAGAGGCTATAGATTTTAATGATGAAATCGACCAGAAGATTCGTACGATACTAGAAACCTTGAAAGTTGAAGATTTTCCCATGGAAGGGACCTCTCCTTCTCTTAAGAGTCACGTTATTAGAAGATCTTGGGATACCTATAGCCATCAGTACGCACAGAAGAAAATCGTCTTATTTTCTGGACATACTGGCATGCACAGCAACACATACGAAACAACCCAAGGCCCCGAGTATTATATGATCGATCAGTGCTGGAATGAGGTTGACCCGGATGCCGTATTAGATGTGGCAAATGAACGCCACATGAGATACATCCCTACCGAGCAAGTTGATGAAATCGTTGCGGATGATGCCCGGTTCCTGAGTGATGAAACGATACAATTTCTTGCCAGAACACTGAAGCCTAATGGAAAAATTGTTTTCAAGCCAGGATTCGGAAGGGGATGGCCCGCGATGGACTTCAGCATAAGGCCCGGCACGGAAGTTGATATTAATGACAATGGTCGAAGCGCTTTAGCGTCTACCGCACTATGGGGAGAGATCAACAGAACTCCCGCTCGTAAAGAAGCATTTATTCTCAAAGCGTTGGAAAAAGCTATTCCTT
>CALBSK010000044.1 GCA_937967795.1 uncultured Alphaproteobacteria bacterium
TATACCCAGAGAAATTTGACCAACTCTTAAACACGCCAAGTGCCGCAGAAACTCTGGTGCCGGATGTCGGAATCGAACCAACGACCTACTGATTACAAATCAGCCACACTATAATTTTCTTATCCCTTTCATTTGCTCACTTTAGCAAGAATTTCTCTATATTTCAAGCCATTTCTTGTTGCGCATTCAAGCGCATTCGAACTCATTAAATCGCACTCAATCTCATTCTTTTGGCGAAAATCTAGCGAAAGTTTTTCTGGAAATTTGTTTAGGGTATGGGATATAGTTTTGAAAATTACAAGAAGGAAAGATCATGCCTAAAATCACCAAACGTTTTGTAGAGTCCATTATCCCTCAGCCTGGTAAAACGCTGCAACATTGGGATTCAGAACTTAAAGGATTTGGCGTGCTTGTTCTGCCGAGTGGACGCAGAACCTATTTCGTCCAATACGTCAATGTTAATCGCATAAAAAAGCATTTAAAAATTGGTGTCCATGGACAAATTAATACGGAAGAAGCCCGAGTTCTTGCAAAACAACACCTTGGGGGAATTGCTCATGGAGAAGATCCCGCCCAAGGTAAAAAACAGACTCAAACCCTGTTTAGTATGCAAGATCTTGCACGAGACTATATTGAAAGACATGGAGAGAAAAAGCGCAAAACAAGCTTGAAAGAAGACAGTAGATTCCTCAGAAACATCATCTTACCATCTTTAGGCTCTTTAAAAGTGGCATACATTTCTCGGCGGGATATAGAAAGCTTACATCTGCGTCTTAAGGATACCCTTTATCAGGCCAATCGAGTTATAGCTCTTTTGTCTAAAATGTTTTCTCTCGCTGTTTCTTGGGGATGGAGGCCTGATAATCCAGCTCAAGGGCTTGAGAAGTACCAAGAAGAAAAGCGTGATCGTTGGTTGAATGATGAGGAGCTTCAGCGGCTTTGGAGCGTCCTTGATAAACATCCTGACAATCTGACAGCATATGTTTTCAAATTTCTGCTTTTAACGGGGGCTCGTAAAGGTGAGGCACTCCAAGCCACTTGGGACCAGGTTGATTTGGAGAAAGGGCTTTGGATTAAGCCCGCCCATCTCACGAAGCAGAAAAAGAAAGAGCATCTCCCTCTTTCAGATAAAGCTCTCGTTCTTTTAGAAACGCTTAAAAAAAGAAATACTATGAATTCTCCCTATCTTTTCCCTGGAAAAAAAGCTGGGAAGCCTTTGAAAGAGGTTAAAAGATTCTGGAGTACCGTCCTCAAACAAGCCAATCT
>CALBSK010000045.1 GCA_937967795.1 uncultured Alphaproteobacteria bacterium
CGATACTTTACCTCACCTTTCTTTCAGTGTCACACACCTTTGCAGACAAGACACGATTTTTCTGATTTTTATCTCTTTAAGAAGTGGAAAATACTGCTGTAAACTTCCAAGAATAATACATTCACATTGCTCAAGAAATTGAGCGGTTTTTTCTGTCTGACAATAAAGATTAACATTTTTATCTTGCGGAGATAAGGGCCCTAATTGGCTGTCATATATTTTTAAAACCCAGACAGGACCTATTATATCTATAATTTGAGAACAGACGTGCTTCCAAAGAGGATCTTCTATAAGTGAAAGGCACTGTTGAGCTTGGGATTGAACATCATCAGCTCCACTTTCCTTTTCTTTAGGCAATTCTTGAGACAATATTGGATAAAATTTACTTCGTCTTTTAAAACTGGAGTTTCCTGTGAACCTAAATGATTTTTCCTGACGGTTTAAATAAGTCTCAATAGCTTGCATGAGGGTACTCCGTAAAGCCCCCTATACTTGTCTATTCTATTAAAAACAGTGTTACGACAGAGTTTACTTTTTAATCCACAGTGTATACCATGCCATAAAATAAGAAGGAGGAACCACCACTATACTAAACCTCCTTCCTAAGCTTACAAACTACGCAGAGTGTTTAGGGAGGCTAAAAACGCTCTGCATTTTTTGTATTCATTGAGTGAAAAGAACATTAACCAATTTCAACACCCAAAAAGAAATCAATTGATTTCCGTTCTTTTCCATTATTAATTTGGCTGAATAAACTTTGGAAGCGCTGTTTAGTCATAGCGGGTATACCTATTCATAGACTAAATATGAAAATGAGAGCATTGCAATAATTTACCAATGATTTAAATTAGAAACTTAAAAATAAAAAGAGCTATATGAGGTGACCTTATAAGAAGGAAGAAATTTTTTTCTTTAAAAGAGGTAACAAGAGAAGAAAATTCCACTATTTAGAATCAATAATACAAATGGGGAAATATACTATTTTTCAAAAACCTAAGGGAGAATAATGACACTAAATTCAGAATTAGAAACCACACCTAAATTTAGAAACTTTGATTGGGAGAAAGCCAAGAATTTTTATTTTATTTCAAAACTAGGGAGCTTTGCGAATGCTGCTCGTTTCTTAAATATTTCTCAATCGGCGTTAAGTCGTCAAGTGATCTATCTCGAGCACCACCTGGGATGTCCTTTATTTGCTCGTCATAGTGGTGGAATTAAGCTAACACGAAAAGGTGAAGAGCTTTTTGCTGTTGTTGAAAAAACTTTTATAGGATTTAAAAGTTTTACACGTAATACGCATGCAGAAATGACGAATGGAAAAAAACGGAAAATTCGGATTGCAGCAACACGTTCATCTGCTGCTTATTTATTAAATGGCCCTATTCTTGAATATAATCGAGAACACCCCCACTTCATCTTTGAACTCATTGGGGATGATCACTTAATTGATATTGTTTTAAATGATGTGGATATCGCAATTCGGCCTATAGATTTAAATGTATATGATATTTCAAAAGAACAAAATGTTCAGCAAGAATATTTATTTAGTTTAGAAAAAAAATTATATGCAAGCCCTGAATATTTAGAAAAATATGGAAAGCCTCAAACTGTTGAAGAGCTTAAAAACCACCATCTAATTGGTTATGCCCATCCTCATGAACATCCTTATTCTGAAGTCAATTGGATCTTAAAGCTTGGATTGCCGGAAGGACAATTACACCAGCCTGTTTTCGCCTCTAATTCAATTGAGTGCGCGATATATGTTGCCGAAAGAGGAATAGGTATTGTCAGTAACTATGATGAATATGAGATTATTAAAAAAGCTAATTTGAAAAACATTCTTCCTCATGTAAAATGTAAGGAATTAAAAGAATACTTTATTTACCAAAACTATCTTAAAGACGATAAAGAGATTATGGATCTTAAAGAATATCTACAGAAAAAAATTCGAGCCCTCCAATAAATCTTTAATGACTCTCCTTTTCGCTTTGGTGAAATTTAACTTGCTTTGTCACTTTAAGAAATTAAATATAGCCCCAAGTTCTTATTGCTTGAAATTCTTCGCTCATTACTTTCATATAATCCTCCTTTGTTTTAATTTTATTAAAAGGTTAATTTTTTTAATATTACATCTTAAATGTTTTGGCAAGATCTTTTTCCATACTATCGAAAAAATTTAAAGCAAGTTCGAATAAACCCAAAGTTAATGTGGCATGGGTATAATTCTGGGGCGCAAGATAAGAAGCAAGCTGTACCGGCATATCACAGTGACGATTATCTTGATTGATTTTATAGTGGAGATCATAGCCATGAGCTGCATGTGGTTTAGAAGATTTTCTAAGAATACGAGAAATAGGATCTTGTCCTTCATAAAAAGACGCCTCAAAAAGGTTAATTAAGGCCGAAAAGGCAAGAGGAGATAAAACTGCGGTGTTAGCAAAGGCGTCCATTTGCCATTTTGTTCCAGCTCCAACAGAAAAATCTTCTTTATTCATCCCTAGATCTCTAAAAACTTGCTCCATAAATTTATGATGCCCAGCTTCATCATGAATATAATGACTGATCCATTCTCGGGCTTTTTCAAAATGAATGAGAGCGGGTTTCATCAGTTGGCAAGCTTCTGAAGTGACATACCAAGATTGCTTTACAACCCACCCCATTGCTTGGAAAAATTTTTCTTCATCTTGTTTCAGGAGATCTTCTAAAAATTTTCCAAAACCATCTTGACCGGACCATGTTGTATTTTCCCACTCGAGGCGGTAACAAATAAGATAAGAAACAAAGCTGAGAGGGTCATAAAGATCTGTGCCAGGAATGAGGGATTTGCTGAGTATCTTGTCCCAATCCCATGTCCACATTGGAGGAATATCTTTTTGGAGCTCGTCAGCAATTTCACATCCAAAAGTTGCAATAAGAGAAGAGGGAGTGGAAGAATCTATATTTAGCTGAGGACAGGGTTGAAGATCCTTATTCTTAAAATCACGTAAATTTCTGGGTTGGAGATAAAAAATAGGATATTCTTTCAATTCAGAAATAAATCTTTGAACGTTTTGATTAGAAAAGGAAGAGTGAAGGTGTTGAGTGGCCTCTTTAATCCATCCCTGATCTTCATCTGTGACATCTACTCCTAAAGAGACCCAAGGGAGTGAGAGGGTAAAGCTTTTATGAGAAGGGGCCCAATTGATATTCAGTTTTTCATGAGGAACATATGTCATAAGGCTTCTATTCATTATTTTTTTATTTTTAGAATATTTATCATAAATTTTCAATAGACTTTTTGATGAGGGAAATGTTCAATAAAAATAATTTCAAATGAGCGTTTAAGAATAAAGGGGTAAAAAAATGAATTTTAATCTTTTTAAAAAATATCCTTCTCAATTTGGAGGTTTATGTTTTACCCAAACATCCTATAACTTCAGTTTTTATGGTTTTAAGTCTATCTTTGTTCTTTATATCATTATTCAATTATCTATATCAGAAAGTGAAGCTGTAAGCCTTTTTGCCACTTTGATGGCGTTATGTTATGGATCTTCCCTTATTGGGGGATGGATTGCAGATAATCGTTTAAGTACAAAGACAACAATTATTCTCGGAGGACTCTTTCAAGCCCTCGGTTTTTTCTTCTTGATGTTTTCTCAGAAAGAAATTGTTTTCTTTGCTTTGGCATTGGTAAGCTTAGGTTCTGGTTTTTTTAAACCCTCCTTATCAACATCTATAGGAATGCTTTTTGAAGATCCGAAAGATCCTCAAAAAGACAAAGCCTATTCCACATTCTATATGGTCATGAATTTTGGGAGTTTCATAGGCCCTCTTCTCTGTGGATTTGTAAGTGAAATTTATGGGGGATATTATACAAGCCTATTACTCATCATCGTGACTTTGATGGGGGGTATTTACCTTTTTTATAAAAAAATCTCATTTAAGCAAGAAACAGATTCAGCAGAGCTTAAAAATAAATTTGTTTCACATCCTATTTTTATGGGGATAAGCATCCTCATTCTACTTTTTTGCCTTACATTTCTTTTTAAATATCATGATTCTTTTAGCCACCTCATGAGTGCGATTGCCTTTGGAAGTTTTATTTACCTTGGAAGAATTTACTTTCAATCTGATTCTCAAGAACGAAAAAGTATATTAAATATCATTCTTTATATCCTTTTATTTGCCTTCTTTTGTTCTCTTTTTGAGCAAGCCGGTAGTTCCTTAATGCTGTTTTTTGATAAAGCTGTGGATCGGAAGATTATGGGGATTGAGATTCCTTCTTCTGCCTTGCTCTCGCTAGGGCCTATATTTGTATTAATCTGTAGTCCCTTACTTATTTTATTTTCAGAGAAAGTGCTAGAGAAACATCGAAGTATTGATGGATTGGTAAAAGTTGGAGTGGGTTTTTTCCTGACAGGCCTTAGCTTTTTAATCTTAGCTATCAGTTGTTATCAAGGAAATGCCCTTGTTTCGCCGCTATGGGTTGTATTAGCTATCTTGGTCCAAACACTTGGAGAGCTTTTAATTGTACCCATAGGGTACTCGAATGTTTCCAAGTTTTCGCCGCCTCGCATTCGGTCCCTTATGATGAGTTTTTGGCTCATGGCTATTGCTTATGGTAACTATTTGGGAGGTTTTATTGCTCAGTTCTCCTTGAACGATCCAGAGATGCTTGGAAACTCATTAGAGCATTATCAAACCTTCTTCCTAAGTCTTACTTTTATGTCATGTGTTCTAGCTCTTTTCTTGTTCCTTTTTTTCTATATCAAGCGATCCAAAAGCTTCTTACGAAAGAGTGGGCTTTTTAAGGTACAAGAGCAAAAAATTTGAATTTCATGTATACTCAATGAGCTTGTCCTATGTAGTCACTTTCTGGAGGGTCCTTTACGCTCTTTTGCGAGGACTATCCTCGGTTAAATCTCCTATCCAATCATCCAAAGGGGTCAGGAGAAACTCTTCAACGGGAATACCATAATTTCCAATAAGGAGATTTTTTTGGGAGTACGGATAATGAATTTGATTAAACCTATCAAATTCTGAGAAATGCTTTTCTTTCTTTGTGTTTTTAACCATAATGGCAAGGACAGTTTCTCTTTTTTGAATAATAAAATCGATTTTTTGGCTGCCTTCTTTCCAATAGAAGACTTCAGTTTTAGTGCCAAAGGAAGAGTTTATTAAATGAGCCCCTACACAACATGTAACCAAGTTATTCCAAGCCTCTTGATTTTGCCGCATTCTTTCAAAAGTAAAATGACTTTGCGCCGTCATTAAAGCTGTATTAAAAACTTGTAGTTTTGGGTTAGAGGCTCTTTGATGGAGACGCTGAGGAGAGAAGTTTTTCAATCCTGCGACCAAACCAGCCTGGGAAAGGAGCTCCAGGTAATGGGCCAACGTAGAAACATTACCCACATCTTGAAGCTGTCCTAGCATTTTTTGATAAGAGAGGATATGCCCTGTGTGATGGCATCCCAACTCCAGGACACCTCTTAAGAGGGCCGGTTTATGAACGCGAGTCATGAGCATGATGTCCCGCGTAATAATTGTTTCTATGATTGAGTCAATAATATAGCGTGACCATCTCTCTTCATCTTCAATAAGTCTTACAGCCCCAGGATAACCTCCAAAATAAGCATATTGCTCAAACGTCCAATTAAAAGCTGCACGGCACTCACCGAATGACCAATGAGGGACGGGGATGACTTCAAATCTTCCTGCGAGGCTTTCTCCTAATCCTGTTTGAATCAGAAGAGTAGCTGAACCTAAAAGCAGAACTTTCAAATTCAATTTATGAGCAGAATCTTCATCCCAGAGTTTTTTAACAATATCTGCCCAATTGGGGATTTTTTGAATTTCATCCAAAATAAGCAGAGCTCCCTGATTATTTTTAGCTTCTTTTGCGCGAAGGCGCCCTAATTCCCATTGTTCAACAATCCATGTCGAATCAGGTAATGAGTTTCCATCAGCTGACACATAGTGAGAGGGGGATGAAAGAGACTCTTTGACTTGATAAGCCAGTGTTGACTTGCCTACTTGCCGAGGCCCCGCTAGAACTTGCATAAAAGCTCTTGGCTCCTCTATTCTTTGCATAATTTTTTGATAAAGTGGACGTTTGTACACAGTTGCCTTCCCCTTTTATTTTTTCGCAGTATATTGAACAAATTTTTTCAAAGAGCAACCCTCATTATTATAATCTTTCATACACGATGCTATAATAGACTGAAATTCTTATTAAAAAGGGAGAATTCTCAAAGAGGTGAGAAGATAGAAGCAAAACTCAGCTTCGTTTAGCCCAAGCTTTTTCATGGTCTTTCTCCCGTATTTGCCTCCGATCAATGGAAAGACATACTTATACCTTGGATCAACAGCGGTCAGCCCTGGAGAATCACACGTATTAACGATGCCCCCCATAGGAATCTAATATTCCTTATCTTCTTGTGGAAGTTCTTCTTCCTCTACCTGTTCTTCATAAGCTGGATATTCTCGTTTTTTTTCAGGTTTTAAAAGAAAAGGTGGTATATGTGAAGTCGCTGCTTGATAGGCCATCTGAAGTTTGGTGCATGGGTAGTCTCCAGGCAATTTGACGTAGCATTCCAGATCTTGCAGTTGTGAGAATTCTGTAGGGAGAATAAGAGGTTTCTGGCGAGTTTGGCGGCTAAGAGATACGCCATCGCGGGTACTGTTGGCTCCATAGGAAATATTTTCTTGAGGTTCGGTTTCTTCTGTATCTCCCAATACTTTTGAGATCCAGGCTTGGGTTGAAGGCTCGGTACATCTAAAAAAGGCCTTGGTGTTAAAGAGATCAAGCATGGTTTCAGCTGCAGACCGCCCATAAATGTCCTCTAATTGAGGTTTGCTTTGGAAGCCTGCTAAGAAACAGCCTCCATATTTACGCCCTTCTGCAAGGCCGCGTTGAAGGGAAGGAAGGTTTTGTAGGGCAGCAAGCTCGTCCAAGATAAACCAAAGACGCCGTGTATAATCCTCAGGAAGGACCATCAATGCATTGATGGCAATATCCATCCACGCTGAGATAAGGGGCGTTAGGCTTTGTCTCTGATCAGCACGAGCTGTGATAAAGAGCCACCCTCCTCCATTGTTCTTCTGTACTCCTATCTCTTGTTTCTCTCCATTAATCCATTTGCGAATGGAAAAACTTGGTTCTATTTTTTCTTCTGCCTTTTCTTTTTCTCTTGGTGAGACAGGTTGATCGGGTAAATGAGGGGAAGGGACAGGAACCTCTTGCTCTGAGTCATCTGAATCTTTGGATTTTTTACATTCTTCTTGGTTTTTAGGGTCGTTACTGACTTCATTTCCTTTATTATTTTGGTTATCTTTTTCCTTTGGATCTGACGATTCGAGATAACGAAACCCTTCAATCTGAGAAGAGAGGACACTGCGAATGGAGTGGGTTGTTTTTGTGTTATTTGAAGAAGCAAAGCTTGCAGCTTCTGTTCCTTTAAAAAACTTTTCGAATTCTCTATCCTCAGAATTCATGAGAAAAGCCGTCAGCTCTCCTATATTGTTTTTCTTGTGATAAGCATATTTTCGTAAAGCGGTTTTTAAAAGAGCTCGACTCGCCTTATCCCAAAAAGGATCGCTATTCCTTCCTTTAGGTTGAATAAGAGACTCAGCAAGAACATCATAATGAGAATCAAGATGACAATCTGCCCAAGGATTCCAAGGAAGAGACCGTTTATCTAAAGGATTCAGGATAATATCAGTTTTTTTGTTGTAATATCTGGAAACATAATCCCCTGTGACATCAAGAATGACAGCTCGATCTGCCCTTCTTCGGACTTGTGAGAGCAAAGAATGAAAGCTATTGGTTTTTCCTGAGCCTGTCGTCCCTGTAATGAGAATGTGGGAGGATTCCTTATTCTTCAAAAGGGGCAGCTCTCCAAAGTTTAAATCTGAGGCTTGATTTTCTCTTTTGATGAGGTTTGCGAGTTTTCTCCAAGGCAGAAGCGTTGTCCCTCGTTGATGATCTGTTTGCTTTTGACGGCGCCCCATAAAGAACCATAAGGCCATCACTGTCAGAAATCCTGCAAGAGCCATCCACAAACTGGTATAAAAAGCCTGACTAAGGCGCATTTCAATTTGTGCTGTCGTCTTTTGAAGGAGGGGATCCTTAAGAATGTTAAGGCAGCTTCTTTTGTAGGGTTTTCCTTTAAGAGGCACATACTCTTGATAAAGATGAGGATGTTGCTCAGAAGGGGTTGTTGAAATCATGAACTTAGCCCAAGTCACTTGCGACAAGACTCTCCACTCATACCCAGGGAAATTGTAACTTTTCCAAGAAAAGGAAGAAATTCCTACTACAAATGCCACAATAAGCCCAGCAACAACAACTTGCTTGAGCATGTGAAGTTGATGGATATGGACTTGCCCGCCTTGGGTAATGGTTCTAAAAATTGACATACTTTTTTATCTCCTATCTGCTTTTAAGGGAAGATGGTGGGGGGTTCTGGGGGAAGCTTTTGAATTGCCTCGTTAATGTCTTTAGCGGTGCTAACAATCCCCTTTCCAGTGCTTGTAAAGAAGTTTTTTCCCGCTATTCCCAGCAAGGTTTTATCTTGAGCAGCTTTGTATTCGTCTTGAAGAGGCTTTTCTTGATCTGTGATTGACTTCTGTCCAGCTGTTATTTTCTCGTCTGCTATCTCGAATTTCTTTTCAACGAAATCCTTTATTGATTCTTGTTGAGAATTTTCGGGCTCTTTTGGGTTAAGGAATCTCTGCTCAAGGTGCTCTTTATCAAATCCTGCCTCTTTCGCATGTTGGTAGACGCTTTGGATGTTGGAAGCGTTTTGAGTTTGGATGCTGGGGCTATTTCTATGGTGCTGAGCTTGGGTTTCATATTGGGTATTGAAGACCGCTTCTGCCCCTCGGGCATTAATACTTTGAACGGAGTATTGGGGATTGTCTTCTTGGAAGCGTTTAAGGTAAGAAGCGCGTTCTGCTCCTCCGTTTTCGAGAAGACGACGAGCCTCTTTATAGCCGATTTGACCCCCAGAGGCACCATTGGTCCCTGGATTTGCAGGTTGATGGGCAATAAACGCTAGCGCTTCTTGCGTAAGTTCTTTGCTAATCGTTATGGCCTTACTTTCGCTAGCGCTTCTTTCTTTCGAGAGGGTGTCTACTTTATTTTGGGCAATAGAGGCTTCCTCTCTTAAGCTTTTCGCTTTATTGAGACTTGCTGATGCATTTTCTCCTAACTCAGCCCCTTTCGAATCACGAGAACCTTCTGACAAGGCTTTGGCTACGGAGATAACTTTTTCCGTATTTTCTGAATAGCCTATTTGATCAGCTATCGCTTTTGCATCTTGGAAGGTTTTTTGTCTTGCGGCGGTGCTGGAGAAGTTGCCTTTTCCTTCAGCGTGTAAGAATTTTAGCCCTCCTCCTATTCCAACAGCAAGCGCGGCTTCTGCCGCTTGGGCTTCATTTAAGTGCAGGTCTTTCTGAAGGGTATTTGTAAAATGCTTAAAGTTCTGGAGACTTTGAGCGTCTGACGCATTGATGTTTTTGCTATAGTCTTCTCCCTTAAATTGATCTGTGCCAAGCCGGGAGAGAAAGTTCGTTGCCCGTTGCAAGGAAGCTTCTGTTGCCTCGCTTGCACTGATATTTTTTGACCAGGCGATGTTGCTGGCATTATTAAAACTGTGCTGCTCTGCAAAGCTTCTATTTTCTGTTCCCATGATTTGAACACTGAGGCGTGACATGGCTTGGTCATTAAAAGCTTGAGTTCCATCCGCAAAGGTGCTTTGTTCAACACCTGAAGCTCCCATAGATCTAAATGGCGATGCACTATAAGTTGGGCTCGTATTGTGTTGGAAAGCAGATGTGTTTTGGTAAGCTTGAGTGCCCATGGTAAAATTGCCTAAGCTCACATTACCAGAGACAGTCTCAGCTGCAGCTGAACTTGCAGCAGATTCCATCGCAGAACCTAAATGCTGAGCAATTCCCACAAAGGCTGCAGCACCTTGCTTCAGAATACTATAGGAGATAAAGGGGACGCTGACGGATAACCAGGCTGCTAAAGTCACCATATCTGCATTGGCATTGATGATAGCAGAGGAGTTCAGAAGAGTAAGGCCTTCACCAATTAAACCTTTGGTTTCAGAAGTCCCATAAAGGGTCATAATAAGATTAAGGACCGCATAGAGAGGAGCCCACAGCTGGGTCCACACCAAGATGCCACAATAGGTCATAAGGATGCGACATCCATTGGGCAATAAGGCTAATACGACAATAAAAATAAAGAGGGCATAGCTTAAGGCCTCAATCACATTCTTGAACAAAGATAGCGTTCGTGCTGCAATTTCTCCGGCAATGGCATAGGCTGACCGTTGTTGGAGAAGGGCTTTGGTTGCTGCATAGTTAGAGGGGGCTCCTAACTCTGAAAGTTTATTGTTACTGGCGTCTTCAATAGCGTTAATCATCATCTCCTGTTTTAGAATGTCTTCTGCTGATTTTGAGATGCTAGAGAGAAGTTGATAGCTATTGTGCAAATGGCAGAAAAAAAGGGTTTTTGTTAATTTCTGATTTTGAACCCGGCTGCCGTAGAGAGCTGTTGCTTTTTCGATTTCAGATTTCCAGAGGGCATTAAGCTTTTGACCTCCTGTCTTGCAGGTTATAATCTCTCCTGGATTATTTCCTTCCTTGTAAAGAAAGCCAAGGACGGGGGATGCTTTTGAACTTACAAAGTCCCAAAGGTCATTTTGATTTTGAAGATCTGTCAATGTATATTTATGGCCAATCATGGCATCATAAACCACACATTGATTGATAAACCGTTCCACATTCCCTTTAAAGACAGGGTCCGTAATACGAAACTGACCTACCTGGCTCATCAAGGAGGATGCAAAAACCGTTCCTGTTTGATGATAAGGCATATAATCAGGGAGGGTAAAAACAGACTCAATCTTCTCTGTAATGGCCCGTCCCATTTGACTCACAAAGCTTGCAAAAAATCCTAAAGCAAAAGGCACATGGTCTATCTTTTCTTTCGTCTTTGTCAGAGGATCGTGCACATAAACCGTTGTTTTCGGCAAAAAGAGAAGATTAGTTGCAACCACAACCCAAAGAAACCATCTCAGCCCTTCGTGAAGGCTACTTCTTAAGAACATCAATATGACCACATAGACGGACCCTACCATCAGCCCCACCCGAATCAAGGTCATCACCATGCCTGTACGATCTGCCTTAAACAAGGCCGCTATGGCATTAAAAACGAGGATAAAAAGCTCTCCTCCTCCATAAGTCGTAATAACATATTCCATCTTACCTTCCTCCTGAAGTTGTGCCTTGTTGAGAAGAAATGAACATATTTTGCAGTTTTGATTCGATCTGTTGGGTGCGTTCAATAAGATCAAGAGTAATAGCCATCTGTTCAAAAAGAGCCGTGCGTTTGGCGTAAAGGTGTTTACGAGAAGAGGCTATTCCTGCTCTGAGCTCTTCAATCATCCCATCATTGATTTGAACTTTTTTCAGCTGGGTGACACTGTTCCACACAAGGGACATGATTTCGTCGAGATAACGGAGGAGAATATCGTGAGCAATCGCTTCACTAAAATCTGTAATACTCATGGGGCTTCCTCCTCCCTTAAAGGCAGCCTCAACAGCCATAATCTTGAGAACAGGAATTTGTGTCGAATTCACAAAGCCTTTCTCTGTTGGAGAGAGGGCCTTATCCTCTCTTACTTTTTGGGAAATGCTCGAGAGAAGTTTTTGAACTTTTCCATAAAGAGCTTGAGCTTCAGAAATTTTTATTTTTTGAAGGGAAGGGACAAGGCATTTATCTTCATTGCCATTATCGCATCTATAAACTTCAACTTGCGTGTTTCCTTTAATGAGACCATTTATAAGCTCTGCATCTGCACTTCTCGAAGGTAAAATCACAGCTTCTATCCGATCTCCCGTTCTTCGAGAAATAAGGGTTCCGGAAAGCGTCATAAAAAACTCAGCCAATTGAAGATCTGACCTTAAAAACCCATTTTTTTGAATCGCTTTCCAAGCGACATTAAATTCATCTCCTAAAACATCTTTAAACTCAGGTTTTTCGCCTTTTCTGTTTAAAACGTTTGTTCTTTGTCCTTCAGCTCCACACTTTTGACGTCCTTGAGCCCAGTCACTCGCTACACCTAAATCTTTGCTCATGGCATTACACAGAAGTTGAGAACTGGCATCCGACTGGGGCCAAGCTCCTCCCACAAGTGTTGCAGCCGCTTCACAGGAGTTAATGCTTTGGTTGGTCATTTTTTGAATCTTAGCGGAGAGATCATCCAGCACGCTTTTGATTTGAGGTGTGACCGTTGCAAGTGCTAGATTAAAGGCATAGCCTGAGGCATTGCTACCAATATTCCGTAGCAATTGAATGAATTGTTGGGCATTGACATAACTGAATCCTCCGAGAAAAAGGTCAATTCCTCCACACCCAGCTCGATAATGAGGCATTTGCAAAGAAAAAAGATCAGCGTTATTGATCTTAGAGCGAGCAAATAGACTGCCCCCTGTATAAAACCCTCCCGTTTGATCTTGATAACCCCCTCCATCCGTGATGTTATGGCCCATGCCTAAGGCTTGAAAAGCTTTTTCAAGGTTCTCATGCATGCCGGCTTTTATGGGGGAACTTAAAAGAATAAGAAGAAATAAAAGTTTTTTCATGGGTGCTCTCCTTCAGATATTTGGTCTAACAGACTGATTCGCTCTTCAATTTCACTTTCTGAAACTAAGCCATAGGCCAAGGGGATGATTTGTCCTGAACGGGGATGGAGAGCGATGAGGGCTGGTACGTGCTGAATTTGGAGATGCTGGGCTATTCCGTTATCTCGCTTAGCTTGAGGGAATTCAGGTAAGACGCCTCCATCCAAAGAAACTGGCAGCACGGACCAGCCATGCTTTTGAGCAAAATGTTTCACAATAGGAGCAAAGTGATGACAATAAGGGCATTCCTTTTTGAAGAAGAAAAATAGCCCATATTCTTGAGAAAGGGCTTTAATGCGTTTTGAAACTTCTTTATTTTTCTCCGTGTAATAAACATGGCGGGCATTTTGATCGACGGGATGAATGAGAGTTTCGTCAAGAGAGGGCGTGGTCAAAACAACCCGCTTCCAGGCTTCAGAAAACTTCTGACTTTGATCCATCAAAGCTTTTTGAGCCAAGATATAGGCAATGATATTTTCACGCGTTGGTTTAACAATGGCGGTATGGAGTTTTTGCTCGAGAGCTTTACGCTGATTTTCAATCACCTGGGTTGAGGTTTGATTTTCTGGTTCTTGATTTTCTTTTTTCTGAACACTGAATACTGGACACTGAGCACTGTCCTGGTACCAGTGCCAACCCTCAGCTCGTCTTTCAAAAAAGGAGGAGGGCTCATGAGCTTCAGCTATGAGAGAAGAGCTAAAAATAAGAAGAATGAAAGGAAAGAAGATGAGGTATTTCATTATCCCTCGCTCCTTTGTCTGGGCTGCTGCGTTGCTTTAGGAATGAGGCCTTGTTTGATGATCTCAAGCCTTTCATTAACTTTTTGACCCATGTTTTGAGTTTTACCAGGTGCATAGTTCTTCATAAGGTCTTCAAAGACCTCTCGAAGATCTAATTTTGAGAAGTCAATGCGTTGGATTTCTTCAATAGTGAAGCCTCGACAAAGAGGTTCTTTCCCACTTCCCCATCCTAAACTTATTTGCGGACGTCCTTGTTCATGAAAGGCTTTGAGGAGTTTGTTGGTAAAGCAACAATAGCTGGATTTTTTCTTAACACATTGACCTAAGACTTTCTTCGCACAATAGGTTCCCACATAATGGCAAAGACCTTTTTTTCTCTTTTGACTCAGAGCTTTTTCTCGTGCGCTACAGGATGAGAGACCTAAATCATTCCCCCATCCCTTTCCGGATCCGCAGCAGTCTTTAAAGCCTATGGGTTGTTTCGAACAGCGGTTGTCTTCTCCTTTAAAGAGGACTCCACTTTGAAATTGTCCTTGGAGCTCTTTCAAAATACTCAACTGAGCCAAAGTAGACATCATTTCATCGTTGTTCTCCCAACTTTGATCTCGGCAGTTTCCATCCAAACAAAAAGGCGTCTTTCCTCCGTGGATTTGATAGGAAGTACGATTCCATCCTTTGCATTGATACGTTTGAGAATATACGACACAGACCCTGCCGACATACCGCTTGCAAGCAGCGTTGATTTGGGCACATCCTCTCGCTCTTAAGGGGCTGCAATCATTCTTAGCTGGATAATCACAGGCATAGGTGAAGGTTTCTTGCCAACAATTCCTTGTGATAGGAACACCTTCAATGATGCGTGTTTGGGGACCTTGGGTACACACTTTAGAAACATAATGACAAAGACCTTGATCAACCCGCTCTTCCAAGCGTCCACACGTTGAAGCCCATTCATCGGGAAGAATACGATAAGTATTCTCTTCATAGGTAATTTTGATGATGGGAGAGAATACATACTCTGACATATTAGAACTTTCACTCGTGGGCTCTTTAACGTCCACTCTTCCGGACCATAAAATGAAAGTTTCTTCAGTAAACCATCCTTTTTGTCTTAAATTACTCTCTATGGTGACATTTATAATTTTTTCGGCTGGGATTCCCAAGGGCAAGGAGAAACCCTGGTGCCGAGAACAAAAATTGCAATGACATCTGTTGGGAAAAGCTGGGTTTGTAACTTCTCGTACACACGCTATATAGGCGCGGGTGATGTTATGAGATTGTGGAATTCTTTCAGGATAATAGGTTATATTTCGTTCAGCAAAAAGAAGGGGAGTTTTTAAAGCTTGGCAATAAGAGGTTCTAGAATAGTAGGCGGGTAAATCTCGGTGGTGAGAATCTGCGAGACCTTGGAAATAGCAGTCTAAGAGTCGGATTTGTCCTCGCCATTCCCTTCTCACTTTTGTCCAAACCACTTTTACGGAGAGGTTACTAACACAGCTTTCAAGAGAATCTTCTCCCGCTTCTTCGCATTGAATCAGCTCATCCTTTCCCACTTGACTGATCTCAGCCGCGTGTGTTCCTTTTTCTCCAATTTTTCCAAGAGGATTGGCCATGATTTTCTGTGCTGTCACCATTAAAGGATCATGAGTAAGGTCGATCTTTATCTGAGGACGAGAATCTAAACTTTCACGGATCATCTGACTTGCAAGATCTGTTTGAGAAAGAGCTTGAGAGCTTTGAGTAAGATTTCCATCTTTCAACTTTGCCTCTTTTGAAACGTCTCGTGAAAAAGGATGAGAGCCTGCTTCAGCCTTTTTCTTCTCAACGTTATTGAGAAACTCCTGAGCAGCTTGGTCCCCTTGTCCAAGATTTTTCCAATTGTCAGCTGCCGTTATTGAAGGAAAAAGAAATAGGGATAAAAAGAAAAGAAGCTTTCTCCTTATTTGATCTCTGTATAAGGAATGCTGAATAGTGTTCATGCGGCATCCCTCTGGTGAGGCTGTTGCGTTGCTTTGGGAATGATGCCCTGCTTAATGGTCTCAAGTCGCTCATTAACTTTCTGACCCATGTTTTGAGTTTTTCCCGGTGCATAGTTTTTCATAAGATCTTCAAAGACTTCTCTTAAGTCTAATTTGGAGAAATCAATGCGTTGAATTTCATCAATGGTGAAGCCTCGACAAAGAGGCTCTTTCCCGTTGCCCCATCCCAAGCCTATTTGGGGACGTCCTTGTTCATGAAAGGCTTTGAGGAGTTTGTTGGTAAAGCAACAATAGCTGCTTTTTTTCTTGATACATTTTCCAAGTACCTTTTTATCGCAATAGGTTCCCACAAAATGACAAAGGCCTTTTTTTCTCTTTTGGCTAAGAGCTTTTTCTTTCGCACTACAGGAAGAAAATCCCAGATCATTCCCCCAGCCTTTTCCTGATCCACAACAATCTTTAAAGGTGAGCGGCTGTTTCGAGCAGCGATTGTCCTCTCCCTTAAAAAGAGTCCCGTTTTGAAATTGCCCTTGCAATTCTTTTAAAATACTGAGCTGGGCTAAGGTGGACATCATTTCATTGTTATTCTCCCAAGTCTGCTCGCGGCAGTTTCCATCCAGGCAAAAAGGTGTTTTACCTCCTTGAATGGAATAAGACGGGCGTGTTCCTCCTTTGCATTGATAGGTTTGAGTATAAAGGACGCATGTTTTTCCGACGTATTGCTTACAAGAGGAGTTAATTTGGACACAACCTCTGGCCCTTAAGGGCCCACAATCATCTTTCGAAGGATAAGAACACTGATAGGTATAAGTGTATTGCCAGCACTTTTTGGTCACAGAAATTCCTTCAAACACACGGGTTTGAGGGCCTTGAGAACAAACCTTTGAGACATAAGAACAAAGCCCTTGATCGGCTTTGGCTTCCAACGGCTCACACCCATTAATCTGAAAGTCCTTGGGAACCTTGATGCGGGGTCTATAGGTATAACAAAAATGGTAGTTCTCGAACAAAAAGCGTCCAGGGGTAAGGGGTATGGCAAGTCCGTTATTCCCCGCAGAAAAAGCAATGATGTCTTCTAAAGGAATTCCTGTACGAGGTGTGATAAAACTTTCAACTAAAGAGGGATAACCGAGGATGTACCCCCTCACACGCCCGGGAGCGACAGGTTGAAAAGAAAGAAACTGAGGTTGACTCCCATACAACTCGTAACCAGCCACATCAAATGAGCTGTTGATAGGACTCCCTTTTTCTTCAATGATTTTTACAGATTTGTTTACAACACACGTGTGTTGGACATCTTCTCCCCCTTCTTCACAGTAAAGGATTTCGTCTTCTCCTCCTTGACTGCTCTGGCTTGCATGGGTTCCTTTCCCTCCAATTTCTGTCAGAGGATTTTCCATGATGTTTTGAGACTTGGCTAAGAGAGGGTCATGGGTGAGATCCATCTTGATCTGGGGCCTTGACTCTGAGCTCTCTAAAATCATTTGACTTGCAGAATCGGTCTGAAAAAGTCTTTTAGACGTATTCTCAAGAACTTGTCCCTGGAAGCCCGCCTCCTTGGAGGGGCCTTGTGAGAAAGGATGAGGTCCTGCCTCCTTTTTTTTATCTTCAAGCTTATTTAAAAATTCCTCAGCTGTTTGATCCCCTTGGTTGAGGTTTTTCCAATTGCCAGCGTCTCCCCTTGAAGAAAAAAGGCAAAGAAAGAAAAGAATTTTAAAAGACTTCATCTTCCTTGCCCTTTCTTCAAAAGAGCTTGAGCACTTTCTTTGAGCTCTCCTCCCTTTGCAAAAATTTCAAGAGCGTATTGAGCGCTCACGTGCCCTTGAATCCGATCATGAAGAGGAGTTTGGATCCGTTCTTGGACAGAGAACGGAAAAGGCTTTGAGAGAACAAAGGTAGGAATAGCTTGAATGGAAAAAAGAGTAAAAAGTTCAGGGTCAATCAGAAACCCTTGACCCGTTTCTTGGATAATTTTTTGTAGAATTTTTACGGTTTTTGCATAACTTCCTTCAACAAATCCGCGTAAAACAAGAACAGCGTTATAGAGCTTTGCTTCCTTGGCAAGATTGAAAAGGGCTTTCTCCCCTAAAGAAAAAGAAACAAAAATATAAAGATGTTTTTCCGGCTCTGGGAAGAGAGGATCTTGTTCTGCATCTGTTTCTTTCTTCTCCTCGCAAGCATGCAAAAAACAACCATTTCTTTTATTTTGAAGGCTTCTATTGTTATCCTTCATTAGTCGGTCTTGGTGTTGGAGGAGTGACTCGTAGAATTTCTGAAATTTCTTTTCTTGTTGAAGAGCCTCACTTTTTTTAAGAGATGTGTTTTGAAACTCGAGGGCTTCCTTCAGATAAGAGGGACTGACACCTCCAGCCCCCAGAGCCTTGAATGGAATAAAAACAAGTAAAAACAGTATACTAAAGGGCACAGCAGTTCCTCTTTCTCCAAATCAAATAGCCAAAATCTTCGCCTTTATAAGGAAACTCCCGCCCTGCACCCCAGATCACTTCTGTTCGTCCCAAAGGGTTACAGGCCATAGGACCACGTGTGATAGGACGGGGATAAGTCATTTGGGTTTTGTATTGGGATTTCTTGATGATCGGCAGTGGAACTTTTTGACAGAGGGCTTCTTGCCCACTTGTGCCCCATAATAAAAGCTCTCGATGAAGTTTGGCTATCATCCGTCCTGTCATAAGAAGGCTCGCCTGAACGCCGCCATTGTGAGCCGCATTGTTTCCTGTAAAAGGATAAAGACTTCCCTGACATCCTCCACACCAAAAAAGGGCATCGAGTGGAAACCCTGCCGTTGCTGCAGCACAATCGACAGCGCACGCCGCTTGCGCAAGAGGGTTTCCAAAGAGAACAGCTTCAGGATTCAAAATGAAAGACAGCTCATCCGCATTCCACAGAGGATCCAGCTCCGTAATATAAGCTACATCAAAACTTTGCTGCTCCAAACACAGAAAATCCACCAAAAGCTCAAGCCAAT
>CALBSK010000046.1 GCA_937967795.1 uncultured Alphaproteobacteria bacterium
ATTGCAGGTTTTCGTGCTTTAACGGTTGCCATGATGAGTAACCCTGTTAGTGCTATTGTCGGCGGAATAGCCATTGCCGCAACCTTGGTGATTACCAATTGGGAATCTGTCAAAAGCTTCTTCATGACCATTTGGGAGCCTATTAAGCCTGTATGGGAAGCCTTTGGTGATTGGCTGGGTAAATTCTGGGAGAAAATCAAAACACCCTTTAAAGCAGTTGGTGGGCTTTGGGATAAGTTATGGGGCAAAAAAGATGCTCCTGAACTGAGCATTCCTGAAATGCAGCCCGTTGGTGATGCCCTCAAAACCCCGCTTTCAGTTAGCCCTAAAACAATTGAAAACAAAACACAAAACAACAGTTACAACATCAATGTCCAAGCTTCACCCAATCAAGACTCAAAAGCTGTCGCAGATGAAGTCATGCGTCGCCTTAAGGCGCAATCGCGTGGGGCCTTATATGATCCTGTGGGGGCATTACCATGATGCTTGCTCTTGGACCTTATCGGTTTTCCTTAAACACCAGCGCCTATCAAACCTTAAAACGTAGCAGCGAATATCGTTGGCCTTCTCTTGAACGCATTGGCCAAGAACCTTTGCTGCAAGCCCTTGGTCAAGGCTCAGACCGTATTGATTTAGACGGCATTATCTACCCACATTTTCGTGGAGGCTTAGGGCAAATCAATGCCATGCGTGATTCGGCTGCAAGGCAAGAGCCTCTGATGCTGATCAATGGTTTGGGGGAAGTATTGGGACGTTTTGTCATTACTCAAATTGAAGAGACGCAAAATACCTTTTTATCTGACGGCGTACCCCGAAAAATTGAATTTAGATTAAGTCTGGAACGTTACGGTGAAGATTTATGACACTTTATAGAACTAAAGAATATGACA
Organism: uncultured Alphaproteobacteria bacterium; assembly: GCA_937967795.1. Taxonomy (GTDB): domain Bacteria; phylum Pseudomonadota; class Alphaproteobacteria; order UBA9655; family UBA9655; genus UBA9655. Next base: position 891 of record CALBSK010000046.1, read on the forward strand.
TGCTGGACTGGATTTGCTGGAAGCATTACGGCTTTCAATCAGGTGCTGTGGAGATTGTTTTAAACGCCAATCCAGAACTTGCTGAATGGGGGAATTTTTTACCCGCAGGATTATTGATCACTTTGCCTGAGATTAAAAAAGCTGCAGCAAAACCAACGATTAAATTATGGGATTAATATGACGCCGGATTTTAACATTTGGGCAGAAGGCAATCTCATAACAGGCCTCATTAAACAAAGGCTTATCTCACTTCGCATCACTGATGAAGCGGGCATTACAAGTGATAGCGTAGAAATTTGTTTGGATGATCGTGATTCCCTCATTGAAATGCCTTCCTCAGGCAGCAAATTACAAGTGCATTTGGGTTATGTTGAAACAGGCCTTGTCTCCATGGGGCTTTATATCGTTGATGAAGTCGCGCTTGAAGGCCATCCCCAAATCGTGAAAATTAAAGGTCATGCCGCTGATTTAAAAGCTTCCTTTAAATCGCAAAAAACCGATGAATGGCATCAAAAAACCATTGGTGATTTGGTGAGTACCATTGCGGCAAAACACGGCTATGAACCACGCATTGCCTCACAATTTGCAGATATTCTATTGCCACACATTGATCAAACGGCAGAAAGTGATATGCATTTACTAACACGTCTGGCACAGCTCCATGGAGCCATCAGCAAACCCGCCAATGGTTTTTTGTTATTTGTCCCTGAAGGTAAGGCGAAATCTTTTACCGGGCAGTTAATTGGCGGCAGCACCATTGATTTAACAGATGTCACAAGCTGGCGCGTCACCTTTGCCGAACGCGATCGTCAAGCATCTATCATTTGCTATTGGCATGATCCCGACAAAGCCGAGCCCATAGAAGAAAAAGCGGGAGATGGTGAGCCCGTTCATACACTTCGCGGTGTTTATCCAAACAGCGGGCTTGCGAAAGCTGCGGCACAAGCAAAACTCGAGCGCCTGACACGTGGCACACAAACCTTGAATATAACCTTAGCAGGTCGTGGCGATCTGGTAGCGGAATCCAAAATTTACTTATCGGGATTTCGTTCCGGCATTCCAAGCGACTGGATAATAACACGTGCAGAGCACACGTTAGATAGCAGCGGTTATCGCACCACTATCGATGCTTCGCGTGATTTTGAGGGAGATATGGATGACCAATAAAACGAATATGC
>CALBSK010000047.1 GCA_937967795.1 uncultured Alphaproteobacteria bacterium
GAAAGGCAAAACAGTCCTAATTTTTCCTTAGGCAATTTACCTCATCCAAATTTTCTATTTTGAGAAAAGGAATTTAGGTTCCTAAGAGGTATTCCCTAAAATTATGAGGCTCTTTCTGGCTTTAGGTGGGCGCATGACTCTTCTCTAATACCATCAATCATTTGAAATAAAATAAAAAATCGTCTATAATTATTTCATAATCCCTTAAAAAGAGACCTTATGCAAAATCCCCTCATTAAAAATCCTACCAACCAAAACTTTTCAGACTTTGAAAAAGAAGCTTTGGGAGAGCTGATTTTAAAATCGGTTCAGTCTGATCTGCAGCTGTATCTTAACAAATTTCATTTGCAACAGGTGAAAGACTTGGAAGAAAAAATGGTGACCTTTCAAAAGAGGGGCACGCATGAAATTCAAGACGCCATTGCGAAAAATATAAAGATACAGCTGGAAGCCCATTTTAAGGATGTTGTGCAAGCTTGTCAGAAGGATCTGTCTCAAGTGACCTCACCGCTCTTTAAACGTGCGGAAAAAGATGTGCAGAGCCTGGCGTATACATCACAAAAGCCCAAGAATTTTGTAAGGATATTCAAACTCACTATGCCCTGAAATGGGATAAGCCTTTTTTCACTCTCTTTTGCGCAACGGTGTTTACAGGGGCTTTGATGGGTCTCTTTCTCCTTCTTTTACAAACGCCCCTTCTGTCTGTCTTTCTGATGAATTCACAGACCCGAGAAGCCTATGAAGCAGGGTTAAGTCTCCTGCATTACAGAAAAGAACTCGAAGCTCAAGCCAAAGCACTTGACTCTCAGCCCATACGAGAAGAGCCAATGGCTCAAAAGGCCCCTCCCATGCCTGCAAAGAAAAAAAAGAAAAAATCAAAGTGAGTATCCTCCCCTTCCGCGACTTAAGGAATGGAAGTGTTCCTCAAGGTTTTTGCTTTGAGCAATGTCTTTTATTTTTTCCGCTTCTTCCTCATCTCTCCGTTTGAGGTGGCTCATAAAGGCGTAATCTTGGTTGAGCGTTTTGCTGAGCTTTTTTAAATCCTCTTTCAAAGAGCGAGGCGCATTCCGCTTGTCTTCCAGAGTATGGTATAAGCTTTTAAACCTCCGGTAGGTGTCTTTTATACGCTCGCGGTGAGCTTGCCGTTCTTGAGCAGCACGTTCTTCTGCCATAATTTTTTCTTGGGCAACGCGTTCTTCCGTAGCCAGTCGTTCATAGCGTGCGGCTTCCATTGTTTTTACTTTTGTCAGAATGTTCAGCACTCTTCCTGGATCTTGCTGGGCGAGCGTACGTGCTTCATCTTTCCATTCATGCGTAAGGCGGTTTAAGAGAGGTGAGAGCAATTCTCTCTCAACCTGTGCCAAGTTTTGATTAT
>CALBSK010000048.1 GCA_937967795.1 uncultured Alphaproteobacteria bacterium
GCTTTTTATGACTTTCTATCTAAAAAATTGTCTCACTTCTATCTGAACTCGCTCAACACGGTATAAAGACGCGCCGTCACCATCTACCCCCTGGTGTCATTCTTGGCGAGATAAGGGTTAAACATCCTTATCGATCGTAGCCTTGATCACATTTAAAGCCTCTCCATAGGTTTTAAAAACATAATCCTTCGTCATTTCATCTGATTTGCAATACTCCAAAACAAGCTTAGTGAGGTCAATAGCCCCTTGTTGTTGTACCTTAAAAAGTTCTGCTATGGTTTCCATTGACTCTATTCCATTATCTTCAAACCAATCTTCGAATTCTTCAAGCGACGGTTTCTCTTTCATTTTTAGCTCCTCATTTAATTATAAGCTGTGGGTAACCACCTTTTTATTTTAGAGCATAAAAAAGATTGTTGTGTCAAAATATTTGGTTTTTTTATTCATTCTCTGCCATATTAAAAAAAGAGACGAGGGAAAATGTTCAAAAAAGAGTTGAAAATCAAAGCATTAGGACTTTTTATTTATTTTATGTTCCTTGCCCAACCCGTACAGGCGAAACTTCCCCTTCGTATCGTAGGCTCTTCAGCCGTCTTTCCTTTTGCCGCTACAGTTGGAGAACACTTCAGCCATAAAACCCATGAACCGATCCCCCTTATTGAAGCTTTGGGGACAGGAGCGGGAATTAAGCTTTTTTGTGGGGGTCTCAACGGACCTGATGGAGTGATCACATCAAGACCGTTCACTCTCGGAGAAAAAGAAAAATGTGAAATCCAAGGCATAAAATTTGAAGAGTTTAAAATCGGACAGGACGGACTTATCTTTGTCCGAAGTAAGCGTGAACCCCCTTTTCTCTTGACTCTTCAGGATCTCACTCAAGCTCTTGCTGAAAAGATTCCGCAAAATGGTACTTGTATCAAAAACCAATATAAAATGTGGGATGAAATCAAGAAAAGTTTCCCCAGCAGCCTCATTCGTATTTTAGGTCCCGCTCCTACATCAGGAACTTATGATATTTTAGTAGAAAAAATTATCGGATCCTGTGGACCTTATCTCAGGCATGACGGAGCTTATATTGAAGCCCCTGCGAATGAAAACTTGATTATTCAAAAAGTCTTAAATTCTCCCCATACTATCGGCATTGTAACCTTTAGCTTTTACGTGCAAAATAACACACGTCTTCAGGCCTTCTCTATAGATGGTGTGATCCCTTCTTTTGCCTCAATTCAGGAAGGGAAATATCCATTAAGCAGGCCTCTCTATCTCTATATTAAAACAAATGATCTTATCGCCTTTCCAGCACTTACAGCTTATGTATTAGAATTTATATCTATGGACGCAATTGGGGAAAGAGGATATTTGAGCGAAAAGGGGTTAATTCCGCTCTCTCCACAAGACCAAGAGATGATGCAAAAACGCGCCCAACATCTTAAACAAATGGAGGCCTCGTGAGATCGGTCTGGCTTGAGAAATTCGTTCGTAGCTTTTTCTTCCTCTGCACCCTAAGCGCGGTCGTCATTACAATCGGCATTATGGCGTCATTGATAGGCGAGGCTTTGCGTTTTTTTGGCCGAGTTTCCGTGGTTGATTTTTTATTTGGAGTGACATGGGCGCCTCATATTCTGCCTACAGGAGAAGCTGTGGGTTTTGGAGCCATTCCTCTTTTCACAGGCACTGCCCTAATTACCCTTATTGCTATGGTTGTGGCCATTCCTTGCGGAACAATGATTGCTATTTATTTATCAGAATATGCAACATCATCCCTTCGACAAATTCTTAAACCTCTTCTTGAAACTTTAGCAGGTATTCCTACACTCGTTTATGGATTTTTTGCAGTCTCCACCTTAGCTCCTTTTTTACAAAGCATAGCAGAACTTTTCCACATCACCGTTGCCGGTGAAAGCGCTCTTAATGCAGGGCTTGTCATGGGGATCATGATTTTACCTTATATGTCTTCTCTTTGCGAAGATGCTCTTCATACATTACCTACAAGTTTACGTGAAGGATCGATGGGGTTGGGTGCAACCTCTTTTGAAACGATCTTGAGGGTCCTTCTCCCAGCTGCCTTTCCTAATCTTATAGCAGCCTTTTTACTCTCACTTTCACGTGCTATTGGAGAGACAATGATTGTGGTCATGGCCGCAGGACTTGCTGCAAACTTAAGCTTTAATCCCCTTCAAGCGGTCACAACAGTGACTGTCCAAATCGTAAATCTTTTAACAGGGGATCAAGAATTTGATAATGCCAAAACCTTGGCGGCTTTTGGGCTGGGGTTTGTTTTATTTATTCTAACTCTGTTTTTGAATATACTCGCCTTATATGGCGTCAAACGATACAAGAGGACCTATGGCTAAAAAACTCCCTTCCGAAGTCAATGATGATGAGAAAATTCATGTCAAAGTTGAAAGTTGGCACTGGGAAACACAATCTTCTCGATTTACATGGAAGCATGGATTAGCCATTGCTATCCTGCTTGCCGTTGCTATTTTATTTGCTTTCGGCTTTTTGATTGTTGCGGGTGTTATTCTTGTGGTAGGAATCATCTTGAATATCGTCTTATTTCTTTTCAAAAAGCTCTCATGATATCTTCTTTTACCAAACGACATAGAAAGGAAAAATGGTTTCGCCGACTGGGGCTCGCCAGTCTCTTTCTGGCCCTTCTTTTTTTAGGGAGCATTTTTGGGGAAATTATTTACAAAGGATATCCAGCCTTTTTTAGGACTGTAATCGCAAGAGAAAGCGGACAAATAAGCCTTTTAAATCCTCATGCTCGTTATCATCTCAGCGAAGCACAAGAATGGATTATCGCCTCCGATGATGTGGATATGTATTATAAACATGGATACGTGGGAAAACAAACGCCAACCCAAATTCAAACAATAGAGGATCTCAAGAAACAAGGGCAGATCCGTCTTGTGTTTAATACGGCCTTTTTTACCCATTCTGACTCACGGGAGCCCGAACTTGCCGGGATCTGGGGAGCACTTATTGGATCTCTTCTTACCCTTTTTATTACTTTTTTAACGGCCTTTCCCTTAGGCATTGGGGCTGCCCTCTATTTAGAAGAATTTGCATCGAAAACCCGATTCATACATTGGATTGAAGCGAATATTAATAACTTAGCTGCCGTTCCTTCTATTTTGTTTGGCCTTTTAGGACTTGTCCTTTTTATTCATTTTATGGGTCTTCCAAGGCCTTCTGCGCTGGTGGGAGGCTTAACTCTTGGACTTATGAGCCTTCCCGTCATTGTCGTTACCACCCGTGCGGCTCTCTCATCCGTTCCCACGGCCTTAAAGGAAGCAGCATTAGGGCTTGGAGCAACACCGCTGCAAGTTCTCTTTCACCATGTCCTCCCCACAGCCCTCCCAGGAATGATGACCGGCGTTATTTTAAGCCTTGCACGTGCTTTAGGAGAAACAGCGCCTCTCTTAATGATTGGAATGGTCGCTTTTATTGGAACGCCCCCTTCTTCTTTTCTCGATCCGACAACCGTCCTTCCTGTCCAGATATTTAATTGGTCTCGAAGCCCCGAAATGGGCTTTGTGGAAAACACTTCAGGCGCTATATTGATTTTGCTTTTTATTTTAGTGCTTTTAAATGGAATTGCTATTTTCATCCGCAAACGATTTGAGTCATAAAATGGATTTCAAAATTGATGTCAAAAATTTGGATCTCTTTTATGGTGACAAACAAGCCCTTTTTAATATCAGCATTGGGCTGCCTGAATTTCAAACAACGGCCCTCATTGGACCTTCAGGATGTGGAAAAAGCTCTTTTTTAAGATGCCTTAACCGAATGAATGACATTGTTCCTAATACTCGCATCCAAGGGCAAGTTTTATTAGATGGTCGGGACATTTATGCGCCTTCTATTGATGTGGTAGAATTAAGATCTTCTGTGGGGATGGTTTTTCAAAAGCCGAATCCTTTCCCTCGTTCGATTTATGAGAACGTGGCCTATGGTCCCCGTATTCATGGCCTTTTTAAGAACAGACGAGAGCTTGATGAGATTGTTGAAAAAAACTTAAGACGTGCGGGTCTGTGGGAGGAAGTAAAGGATCGTCTCTTCCAACCAGCTACACGCCTTTCAGGCGGTCAACAACAACGTCTTTGTATTGCAAGAGCCATTGCAGTCAATCCCGAAGTTATCTTAATGGATGAACCCTGCTCAGCCCTTGATCCTATTGCAACTGCAAAAGTTGAAGAATTAATTGATGAATTGCGTGAAAAATTTACTATTGTTATTGTGACGCATAATCTCCAACAAGCTGCTCGTGTATCTCAAAAAACGGCTTTTTTTCATAGTGGATACCTCGTTGAAGCAGGAGAGACAGGGGCTCTCTTTACAACCCCTCAAGATAATCGTACTCAAGGATATATTACAGGACGCTACGGATGAATGACCATATCGTTAAAGCTTATGATCAAGAGCTAAAATCTCTTCATATTCTCATTCGCCATATGGGGGAACTCACGCTTGAACAGCTGGGCAAAGCTCTTCAATCGATTATAGACCATAATAAAGTTTTGGCACATGAGGTCATCGACCAGGATGATGAAATTAATCTTTTGGAAACAAAGGTAGACGCGCTTGCTGTACGGATTTTGGCGCTGCGTCAACCTGTCGCTTCTGATTTGCGTATGGTGGTGGCGGCTCTTAAAATCTCAAATCAAGTCGAACGCATTGCTGATTATGCGGCTAATATTGCAAAACGGACCTTGATGCTGCATGGAATGCAACTCTTCCCTGAGGTTAAAGAACTGCTCTCTCTCGTAGAAATTCCAAAACATATGATTGAATTGGCTCTTACAGCTTTTGAAACATATGATGTTAATTTAGCTCTTAAGGTATGGCATATGGATCGAGAAGAAGATGAGCTTTACAATGCTTATCTCAGCAAGCTCTTTGATGAAATGATTATAGATCCTAAAAACGTTGGCCCTTGTACCCAACTTTTGTTCGCAGCTAAAAATATCGAGAGGATCGGAGATCAAGCCCAAAATATTGCGGAAGCTGTCTATACGATGGTGACGGGAAAACCTTTTAAAGAAAGTGATATTTTAAAAAATGCATCCGAAGTCTGACTTCTTAAACATTCTTAACGAGAGAGGATTTATCCACCAAGCCACGGATTTCGAGGCGCTCGATGTGCGCATGGCTCAAGGACCCTTAACAGCTTACATCGGGTTTGATGCGACCGCAAGCAGTTTTCACGTGGGAAGTCTTGTCCAAATTATGATTCTTTATTGGCTACAACAAACAAGCAACAAACCTCTTGTTTTATTAGGAGGAGGTACAACTAAAATCGGCGATCCCACTGGCAAAGATGAGTCTCGCAAGCTTTTGAATGACGATGAAATTCAAAAGAATATAAAAAGTCTTTCCCGCGTTTTTGAGCGCGCTCTTACTTTTGGGAAAGGCCCAAAAGAGGCGGTTTTGTTGAATAACGCGAAGTGGATTGACACCTTAAATTACCCTGATTTTTTAAGAGACTATGGAATCCATTTTACGATTAATCGGATGCTAACTTTTGACAGTGTGCGCCTGCGTCTTGATCGAGAACACCCCATGACGTTCCTCGAATTCAATTACATGATTCTTCAAGCTTACGATTTTCTTGAACTTTACAAACGCTATGAATGTTGTCTTCAAATCGGAGGGGCCGATCAGTGGGGAAATATTATTAATGGGGTTGACCTTGTTCGTCGCGTGAGCCATAAAACCGTCTTTGGTCTTACAACTCCCCTCATTACAACTACGAGTGGGGCAAAAATGGGCAAAACATCTCAAGGCGCTGTTTGGTTAAATGCGGATCTTTTGTCCCCTTATGACTATTGGCAATTCTGGCGAAATACGGAAGACAAAGACGTAGGACGCTTTTTAAGACTGTTCACGATTCTTTCTTTGAAAGAAATCACGAAACTGGAAAAATTAGAAGGCTCCGAAATTAATGAAGCCAAAAAGATTTTAGCGGATGCAGCGACCGCTTTTTTGCATGGGGAAGAAGCTGTACAGGAAGCACGTACAACGGCTCAAGAGCTTTTTGAAAACCATAGTTTAAATTTGGAAGAAGCCGTTCTTCCCACCATTGTCCTTACAAAAGAAGAACTTGAAACGGGAGTTCCTCTCATCGATCTTTTGTGCCGCTTAAGTTTAACAAATTCTAAAGGGGAAGCTCGACGGTTGATTGAAGGGGGAGGAGCAAGGCTCAATGATGCCCCTCTTAAAGATAAGCTTTTTAATCTTACAATTGCATCATTTGAAAGTCAGCCCATTCTTAAACTTTCCGCCGGAAAAAAGCGCCATGGGTTGATAAAGAAGAGATAGATATTTTGGGATCTCTTAATGAGGCGAATAAGTTTATTTCTGAGAAGCTGCTGCAAAAGGGTGAGCGCGAAGGGAGCGATCAACTTTTCGGATAAGAAAGGGGATAATTGGGAGGCTTTAGACCATATTTGTGTATTTTAAGGTATTTTGAGGGTTTTTGGTGTGCTTTAGGGCAAACTCTTAGATTTTAACGCCGGGTCAGAGAAACGATATAACCCAAATCTCAGATGTTCTCGAGGGATTTGAATAAGCCAATGTTATTGCTGATAAGGTTGTGATTCCAATACGATGATGAGCATTTCTATAAAGAACGGTATCGTGTTTTAATAAGTCGACCGTTAAAAACAGCGTAACGCATTAAAAATATTAAGAAGATTTGAATGAGTTCAGATAGAAGTGAGAGTCGTTAGTGGTGCAAGAGGGATGAGCGGAGCGCGCTCCCAAATAGCGCCGTAGCGAAGCTCATTCCTCTTGCAGACAAAGGGAAAAAACTCTCTAGATTCCAGAACTTTCCCCGGATATAATCCGAGGTAAATGATTCTTGACGAGCCTATATTTTTAAAAATTGTTAATTGGGTACCTTACCACGCGGGCAACACTGCACCCTTGAATTTTTCGTTAATAAACTCTTTCGTTTTTTCGCTTTGGTAGATTTCTATAAGCTTTTTAACTTCTGGTCGATTTTCATCAATGCCCACAGCAAAAACATTGGCATAAGGAGAGTTTTTATCTTCAATAGCTAAGGCAAGTGTAGGATCAACTCCCGCCAAAAGCACCCAATCCGTGTTAATAACAGCAGCTTGAACATCTTCCAATGTGCGAGGAAGTTGGGGTGCATCAATTTCAAGGATAGTCAGTTTTTTAGGATTTTCGACAATATCCAAGATAGAAGGATTGTGTGAAGGTTTCAATGTAAGGAGCCCTTCTCTTTCTAAAAGCTTGAGTGCACGACCCCCATTTGTTGGATCGGCGGGAATGGCAATCTTTGAATTATCTTTTAATTCTGAAAGTTTTGTAAGAGTTTTACTATAAATTCCCATGGGCATAAGAACGGTCTTCCCTGCCGATTTAATTTTGTACCCCCGTGTTTTAATTTGTTCATCTAAAAAGGGCTGGTGTTGATAGGAATTAATATCTAGTTCTTTATCATTCAGTGCCACATTGGGTATAATAAAATCATTAAACTCAATGACTTGAATATCAATCCCTTCCGTTTTTGCCAGTTCTTTGACTTTTTCCATAATGATTGCGTGAGGCCCAGCTGTCACACCAACCTTCAGAGGTGCGGCCACAAGAGGGGCAATGGACAAAAGGAAAAGTGTCAAAACTTTAAATAAATTTAGCATGGTAATAAAATTCCAATCTATTTCTTTAATTTTCGAGAAAGGGTGTTTCCTATCATCTGGGTGCATTGAACGAGTGCGATCAGAATGATAACAACGAGAATAAGCAAGGTAAAGTCATATCGTTGGTAACCATACCGAATGGCAAGGTCTCCTAATCCCCCTCCTCCCACTGTTCCGGCCATAGCCGAAAAACCAATAATATTAATTGAAACGGTTGTTAGGCCTGAGATCATAAGAGGGAGAGCTTCGCGAAATTGAATTTTTATAATGATCTGAAGATTTGAAGCTCCCATCGCCTTTCCAACCTCTAACAACCCTTTTGGAACCGTGTTTAAGGCATCTTCGACAATACGTGCAATGAGAAGACTTGCAGCAAAAGTGAGAGGAAGAGTAGCCGCTGCCGTTCCAATCGAGGTTCCCACCCAAAATCGGGTAAAGGGGATCATTAAAATAATCAAGATGATGAAAGGAATAGAACGAAAACCATTGAGAATGATTTCTAAAAAATGAGAAACCAAAGGCTTCGGACAAAGTCCTGATGGCTTTGTAAGAACGAGTAAAAAGGCTAAAATTACGCCCATAATCGTTCCTAAACCCATTGAAACACTCACCATAATAAAGGTTTCAATGAATGCTTGGATAAGGAGGTGTTCCATGTATTTCCTTTTTTTGAGGAAGATAGCCAATGATTTCTGAAGAGACGTTTCTTTGATCAAGATCCTTTATGAGTTTATCTAAATTTGAAATTTCATAGGGAATTTCTACAATAAGACACCCAAAAGTTGTTTCACGGATGTGATCTAAATTACCAAATAAAATATTAATGGGAATATCATATTTTCTGATAAGGTTTGACATAATAGGTTCTCTTGCAGCTTGGCTTGAGAAAAATAGCCGTAAAAGCGTAGAAGATCCTTTCTTTGGGTTTGTCATCAGCATTTCTTGTAAATGATGGGGTAAATCCTTATTAAATAAGTTTCGAATCAATGATTTCGTCACCTCTTTTTGAGGATGCAGAAGAATCGATGTAATATCGTTTTTCTCAATAATTTGTCCTTTATCAAGAACGCAAACTTCATCACAAATTTCACGAACAACGCTCATATCGTGAGTAACGAGAATAATTGTAATTCCAAGCCGCTTATTGAGATCACGTAAGAGCTCGAGAATTTCTAAGGAGGTTTCAGGATCGAGCGCAGACGTAAATTCATCGCAAAAGAGCAGAGCCGCCTCACTAATAAGGGCACGAGCGATGGCTACGCGCTGAGATTGCCCCCCACTCAACTGACTGGGATAGCTCATTTCTTTTCCTTTTAACCCCACAAGATGAAGCATGCCCAACGCTTTTGACTTGTTTTTCCCAGAGTTCTTTTTAAAGAAATCCAACGGAAGCATAACATTTTCGAGGGCTGTTAATCGGCTCAAGAGATTAAAAGTTTGAAAAACATTGCCACATTTTTGTTGAATGCGTCGCCGCTCTGGATCGGAAACTCCCGTGAAGAGCTGGCCATTAATGAGAATTGTTCCCCGATCAGGTTTCTCCAATCCATTGAGGCATCGTAAAAGTGTACTTTTCCCTGTACCACTTTTTCCTATAATACCCAAAATCTGACCTTGTGGAATCTCGAGGTTAATATCCTTCAGAACAATTTTATCATATGATTTTTCTAAATTTTTTATGATAATTGACAAAGATTACTCCTTCAAAATTCTTTTTCTTGCATTTTCTTTAAAAGAAAATCAACAAATACTTGTATACGTTTAAAGCTCGCAAGGTAAGAATGATAGACAACATAGCGATAAACAGTTGTTTCTGGAATATCCAGAGGAATTTCGACCATTTCCGGATCATCACCCACCATATATTTGTGAAGAGCTGAAATTCCAATACCTGTACGGGTTGCTTCATAAATGGCTTGCCCACTGTTGATAACAAGATAGGGAACTCTCTGTTTCTGAGCACCTACTTTTAAAAGCCAATCAAGGTTGCTGTATAAGTGAGGCATTTCTTTACCAAAAACAATCAGACGATGTTGATCCAGATCTTCAGGTTTTTGAGGAGTACCAAATTTTTTTAAGTAAGATCGGCTTGCATAAATACGGAAACGATAGGATACGGGATTGCAATGAATGAGGTCTGACCCACTAACGGAGAGAGCGGTGATTCCTATATCGGCTGCTCGCATATTAAGATCCACTTCCTCGTCTTTTAAAAGAAGAGTTATTTCAATTTCAGGATATTGATCACAAAATTCCTGCAGACGCGGGGCAAGCCACAAGGAACCAAAAGCAAGACTTGTGGCGACTCGAATATGACCTCGAGGATAATTTTTTAGTTCTTCAAGAGTCACTTGCGTCATTGCAAGTCGCGTAAAAACATTTACAACCGTATCTCTTAAGGTGTGTCCTGCTTCCGTAAGGATCAATCCCCGTGCAACACGTTTAAAAAGAGATGTTCCTAATTCTTCTTCAAGGATATTAACCTGGCGGCTAATAGCCGATTGACTAATATTTAAGAAGTCCGTAGCTCTTGTAAAGCTCCCGGCACTTGCAACAGCATGAAAAACGCGTAACTTATCCCAATCCATTTTGCCCACATGGCTCAATTCTATACTATCATATGCTTTTGCTCTTTTATTTGCAAATGCCCTCTTGTATATGCCGCAATTTTGAAGACAGAAGGCGTCCCAGAGAAAGTGGGAATTTTTAAGAAAGGGGCCGCACACTTTAGTTTTTATGAATAAGTAAATCCTTAAGGACCTGATGAAGGGCTTGGTTTGTTGCGAGAATGGACTTTTCCCCCAGAATGTCTTCCTCCCCCTTGAGATCGCAGAGATAGCCACCCGCTTCTCGGACAATCACGATACCCGCTGCCATATCCCAAGGCATGAGTGAGTTTTCCCAGTAACCTTCATAACGTCCAGCAGCAACGTAAGCAAGATCAAGAGCCGCTGCACCAAAACGACGAACACCCGCTACAAGAGGCATGACTTTTTCGAGAGTACTCTGAAACTTGGTCATTGTTTCTTTGCTATGAGAGGCAAATGGAATTCCCGTTGCAAGAAGAGCTTCGGAAAGGTGATGACGAGCGGAAACACGCAGTCGCCGTTCATTTAAAAAGGCCCCCCCCCCTTTTCAGCGTAAAAAAGCTCATCTTTGATGGGATCATAGATGACCCCAGCGATTAACTCTGGTCCTTTTTGAAGGCCGATTGAAATCGCAAAATGAGGAATTCCATGAAGGAAATTACTGGTTCCATCGAGAGGATCAATAATCCAGGTATATTCATCTTCTCCGGGTATTTCTCCTCCTTCTTCTAAGATAAATCCATAAGAAGGACGCGCTTTCTTAAGCTCCTTATAGAGAATATCTTCTGCCTTTTTATCGGCAGTTGATACAAAATCTCCCGGGCCTTTTCGTGAGACTTGGAGATGTTCAACTTCTCCAAAATCTCGAACAAGACCCCGTGCTGCTTTAAAAGCGGCATTACACATGACATTTAAAAGAGGAGACCGCGAAACAACCCTTAACTGATAAACCATGCCTTAAATCTCCTATTCTTTCGCGCGTTCGATGTAAGCTCCATCCGCTGTATTAACAACAACCTTTGTTCCCGTTCCAATATGAGGAGGGACCATAATACGAACGCCATTCTCTAAAAGAGCTGGCTTATAAGAAGACGAGGCTGTTTGTCCCTTCACAACAGGCTCAGCTTCCGTAATTGTCATGATGACCGTCTCTGGAAGCTCAGCCCCCACCATTTCTCCCTCATGAGAAACAACCGTCAGCGTCATACCATCCTTTAAGAAGGCTACCGAATCTCCCAAGAGATCTTTAGAAATATGAATCTGCTCAAATGTTTCGGGGTCCATAAGAACAATCAAATTGTTTTCTTCATAAAGGAATTGATATTCTTTCTCATCCAAACGAACACGTTCCACTGATTCACTTGAGCGAAATCGCTCATTGAGTTTTGTCCCATCTCGAATATCTTTGAGTTCTACTTGTAAATACGCTCCTCCCTTACCGGGCTGGGTATGCTGGGTTTTTACGGCGACCCACAAACGATTTTTGTGTTGAATGATATTGCCTGGACGAATGGCGTTTCCACTAATTTTCATGGTTTACCTCATAATTTGCCTTGATAAATTTGGACCAGAGTATCGAACATTTTCATCGCTTCCTCCCGCGGTCTTCGAAAAGCATTTCGCCCAATGATCGATCCATTGCCGTTTCCATCTCGAATTGCTCTAGCTTCTTGGTACACATTTTCAAGATTTTTCGCCTCTCCGCCTGAGAAAACAACAAGACGTCGGCCTTTGAAACAAGCTTGTACGACATGAGCGACCCGCACTCTTAAGGTACTCACATCAACTTTATGGGCAAGATATTCTTTTTTGGCTTCCGAATTTTCTAAATGGTCGGAGGGAAGCTTGACTTTAATAATATGAGCTCCCATCAACGCTGCGATATGCGCACCATAGGCAATGGTATCAATTGCTGTTTCTCCCGCTTTGGACATATTTCCACGGGGATAAGACCATACAACCACGGCAAGACCACAAGATTTTGCTTCTTCAGCAATTTCTCTTAATTGTTCTAACATCCCAAGGGTGGCATTTGACCCGGGATAAAGAGTAAATCCAACGGCTGAACATCCAAGGCGCAAAGCATCTGTCACCGATCCTGTAACGGCTTGATCCGCATCATCTCCCCCAGGAATAAGACTCATGGAACTATTCATTTTTAAAATGGTGGGGATTGCGCCTGCAAAAGTACTCGCCCCTAGTTCTAACATTCCCAAAGGGGCAGCGTAAGCTGAAAGCCCTGCATTCACAGCCATTTTATAATGATAAAGAGGATCATAAGCCTCCGGGTTAATAGCAAAGCTTCGCCCCGGGCCATGCTCAAAACCTTGGTCTACAGGCAAGATAATCATCTTTCCTGTTCCCCCCAGACGCCCTTGCATGAGAAGACGAGCAAGATTAGCTTTTGTTCCAGGGCACTCACTCTCAAAATTGGAGAGGATTTTTTTAACTTTTTGGGGTATCTTCATCGTAAAGTCCATCTAAACAAACAACTTTCTTTATTTTTAGACGAGAGCTAGCCATTTGACAATGCCTGTCATTCGTACGCTCTGAGAAGTGCGGCCCCCCTCTTTAACGACACCGCAGAAGAGTTATTCATCTTTACTCCAGGGATGTTCTTCTGCTCCTCGATAAATGCGGGGCCCCTCGAATTGATCGGCGGTAATATCTACAATGATTTTTCCTCTAAGCCTAAGATAGGTATGAACTTGTCCCGCATAGGTTCCTTGAACCACGTCTCCTTCTCCCAAAATATATTTAAGGTAGAGTGAGGCAATACCACAGTTAAGCCTTGGAAATAGAGACTGACTTTTGGTGATAAAAAGATTAATTTCAGGTATAGGATTATAGTCCATGTAAAGATTAGCCAAAAGGCAAGGATTTATATACCTTTGTTCAAAAAGAGAACGCACATGGGAAATGACTGAAAATTGAGCATCCATTTATTGGCCGGAAGAAGGCGTTCTTACTTTCTGAGCAATTGTGTTTAAAACACCATTGACGAATGCAACTTCTGCCTCATCAAAAAAATTATGGGTAATATTGAGATACTCATCAATAATCACAGGGGTAGGCGTTTTGGTTTCTAAAAGTTCATAAAGGGCTGCACGAAAAATCGCTCGCGTCACAGATTCTATTCTATCCAAAACCCATCCTTCTTTTAATGCACCGCAGATGATCTCATCGCTCTGAGTGTGGGTTGCCCAAGCTCCTTCTGTGAGCTTTGAAAAAAAGGTGGTATCTACTTTGAACGATCCTTTCTTAATATTCTTTAAACGATGATCAAGAAATTCTACGACAACAAAGGAGGCTGAAGATCCTGTCTGCTCAATTTGAAAAAGAGCCTGGACCGCAGCTAGACGACCGGCTGTTCGACCCTTAAAGGGCATTTTCGAGAATCCTATCTGATTCATAGGATATTACGGACTCTTTGAGACAAAACCATATGAAAACTCTTCCCTCTCTTCCTTAAACGCGTTTCCCTCTTATAGTTTGATATTCCCTTCTAATCCACAGCTTTTATAACCTTAATCGAGATATGGGATAAAAAATTGAATGTCCAAGCCATATCCCTCTTCAACGCTTATCTTGTGTATATCTTTTAGGATTTGTGTTCTTCTTATATGAATCTCCTTTCCAGGTCCCTCTTCTCATCGGACATATCATTTGTTGGCGACAAATATGTAAAAGTTCAGAAACAAGTGAGACATAAATAGGAGTTGCTGTAGGGGTCTGTGAAAGGGAGGGTAACGCGTAGCGTTATCCCCCCTTTCACAGACCCTTTCAAGTAACAAAAAAGGCCTCTAGGATAGGAATGTTCAACCCTAATCCAAAGGAGGCCTTTATGCAGATCATTGGACTGCACAAGAATAGACCTCTTTCGAAACTAAAAAACGACGGTTTCAACAAAAAGTCTACTTTCTTGATCCAAGGTCTCGATCAGCTTTTGAACCGTTGATCATATGTGTCAGCTCATTGCATGATATGATTTTCCCATCTTTAATCTCAAAAATGGCGATAAGGTCCATTTCCACTATGGAATTATCATTTTTGATCCCCCTTGCAGTATGGCGCGTGACAACCTTATTTCTTTCTTCAATCAGATCATGGAAGGTAATTTTGATGGATTTGATTGTTCTCTTTAAGGCCTTCATATGATCAACAAAGCCATTATAGTCCAGCACTTCCCCATTGACTCTCTGAATATAGTCTTTAGAAACATGTTTGGTATAGTCGGCTTCAGTAGCATTGATATCCGTCATTATTTTAAAGACATTGAGGATGATTTTCTTCAAGGGTGACGATTCTGGCGAATTCTTTTTAAGAGCTTCAGCTAAAAAGATACCCGATTGAGGTACTGAATCTGCTGCTTTAACAGCACAAGCTGTCACTGGAGTTATGAACAGGGTGGCTAGGAATAAATAGGTTTTCATCTTGGTATGCCTTTCTTTTCTCATTTAAACAATAAAATTAGTTGAACGTTCGTTCAATACTTATCAGCTATTTGTTCGTCAGGTCAACAAAAAAATTGAACGTCCGGTTAATTTATTTTATAAGGAAGTACATCTTAACACCGAGAAAAAGATTAAAATGCCCCGACCCAAGGTTGAACCCCACAAGACAGCAGAGGAAATTCTTGCCAGTGCGCAAAAGCATTTTTTAGAAAAAGGCTTCGCTGGGACTTCTATCAATGATGTAGCCAAAGGTGCCAAGATTAATAAAAGTCTCATATATCACCATTATGGCAGTAAGGAAGCCCTTTGGAAGGCCGTGAAACAACGTATTCTTGAGGAACAACTCGGGCGAAGCGGAAAATCTAAGACTTTTGATACGACTTCCTTTGAAACTTTCTTAGATGATTTTCTTTCTTTTCGCTTTTACCTCTATGCTAACCATCCCGAACTTGTCCGTCTTATGCAATGGCAACGGTTAGCCCAAAAAAGTGATCTGCTCATCGGTATTCCAGGATCGAATGTCGTATACTTTGAAAAAGAGCTAAAAGAACTTCAAGAAAAGCAAGAACTTCGTAAAGATATTCCCCTTGAAATTATTAACTATCTTATCTTTTCTTTAGCCTCTAATTACTTTCTCGATGGTGAAAAATTCATCAAAACTCAAGCTCAACAACAGGAATATCTCAAAACAATCAAGGAGATGTTGCATGGATTTCTAAAATCCTCACGCTCAGAGGGCTCTCTCCTCGCATGACAAATATTAGAAATTCTTCATCTCTTGCTTAAAGATAGGCCTCATTCGAAACTCAATGAGAGATCTCTAAATTATAGATGGCTGATATAAGATTAAACCTTAAAGAGAAGCGTTTACGCCTGTTTCTATAACGATCAGAAATGATTTTGAAGCGTTTGATAACCCCGATAACGTTTTCATTGAGAACACGGTCACTTGATAATAGCCTGTTGTTCCTTTTGTCTTCTTGGGTCAGCGGGATTTTCTTTGACCTTTTCCTAGGTTCTGTGCACTTATCTAAGCCAAAGGAGAAAAGAGGCATAAGCTAAGA
>CALBSK010000049.1 GCA_937967795.1 uncultured Alphaproteobacteria bacterium
ATTTAATTAAAGATTAAATCATTATTTATACATTATATAATAATAAAAATCTAGTAATTTTTACTATTATTCGATATTTTTTGGGTTTTGTTGCGTAATTCACGCCCAAGGTAGGTGAGCAAGCAAATTGAGACTGTTGAGGAAACAGGAATGTTCTTTTGGGGGAAAAGCCTCCTGATACGGGTTTAACCAATACTGTCGTTCCAATTTACATGGCAAGAGTAATGGGAAAACAAGATTCGACACCAGAAGATTCGGAAGCGATTGAAGAAATTTTATGTTTAACAATGGCGGAAATAAAACGGGCTTTTCTACAAGGTTACTATGAACATAAAATTAGAGGAGTCCAAAAGCAAATTCCGTTTAGAGATCCGTTTCTGGCTTATGCAGTTTTAATGTATGAGCTGAGACAATCTAACATTCCAATCAATTAAGTATTTATCATGTTTGTCAACCATATCCAAGAAGCATGCCAAGAGCCTTATTCTCATTATGAATATGTTATAGAAGCTTCTTATTCGACTGAATCTTCAGCATATTTCCCTTTGAAGCAAGATGATGATTTAGCGCGTAAGCCAAATTGTGCTGCACAAAAGTGTCTAGAGGAATTTCTTTGCAAAGGTGGTTCTTTTCAACATGCCTCTCTAAGAATTCAACAATCACAAATTCAACTTCTGCCAGGAGATAGCCAAGGCTGGGTAACTAGCGAAGTTGTTGCATTCAAGCCATTTTTGTTGACAAGTAACTCTGTTTCGATCTAATTTTCAAGCCCATGAAGCGATTCTAGTTGAAGAACGTATCGATCTAGAAACAGATGAAAATGGAAATGTTAAACCCGTGATTGCCCCCAAAGCGAGATTAGGGGGCAATCACGGGTCTAAAGCTTTTATGATTCTCATAAGCTTTTACAGGAAAACTATCTACGATAAAAAATTCACTATGAGATTTACGGAGATACATTTGCAGTACGTGGAAAACCATCCACCACATGTTTTCAGGAATTGCATGAATGCGTCTTACTAAAC
>CALBSK010000050.1 GCA_937967795.1 uncultured Alphaproteobacteria bacterium
AAAGACGACGTCAAAACCCGCCCTTAAGGTGATCAAAGAAACCGCGGGGAAACCCGCTTCCACCTTCAACCAAAAGGTTGCTGAAAAACTGAAACAAGTGGCGGAAAGTAAGGGTGCGGTAGAAACAAAAGTAACGCAGAAACAAATCGTTTGTGATTATTCTACACCACAGGCAGCTTACTCTTTACGAATCGATCCCATTACTCGAAAAGGGCCTATGGCTATTGATTCAAGGTTATTTACAAATACAAAGCCCTGTACAAAATTAGGAGCTCCTAAAAACTCTGAACAATTTTGGAAGCTGTGGAATGAAAAATATCCAGGAACGTTGAGCGAGGCCAACCTAAGGAGAGTTCAAAAAAGAGAAGTGCCTAAGGTTGATTCTCATTGGCTCAAACATTTTCCCGAGCATCAAAATTATGTAGGTCAAATTCTGGAACATCATCATATCGATCATGGATTTCTAACGACACCTCTCCCTAAGGATTTACATAGAGGAACAGGTAATAAGTTGAAATGGCATGAAAAATAAGGAAAAAAAATGATAGAATCTCTTGAAGAACTACAAAAATATGTTTTAGAAGGTGCCGACGATTTTGATGATCTTATTTTTAAAAGGTCTTATATGATGACTTCTCCTGGGTGCTGTGAAGAAGAGATTGAAGAGCTTAAGGCTGCTTTACCCGGTATTCCTGATTCTTACACAAAATTAGTTGAAGCTATTAATCTTAATGGAATTGATGTTGGTTATTTTGAAGTTTGTCCTGCGTCATTCAATCCAGAAGGTATGGTAGCTAATTTTATTGAAGGTAACAAAGGTGAGGTATTGTTTTGGGAGTATATGCAGCAATATCATTTATATTCTGTAGCAACTATCGATGGCTATGGGATTTTTGTAGCTACAGCTTCTAGTCCTTATAAAGAAGGAGAAATTATCATTATTGATGTAGATATTTATGCGGACAAAGATAACCCAGAACAATGGATTCACAGACTGGCTCAAGATTTTGAACAATTCCTCCTTATTGCGGGCAACTTAAATCAAATTAAACGCCAAATTAAGGAAGATGATTCTAACTACGAGGAGAAGAAACAAGAATTTCTGGACTGTCTTAAGAAGTTAGGTGTTTCTGAAGCGTACCATCAAGTGTGGCTATCTTTCTTTTAATGCCAATAAGGTGTCCCAAAAAACCGCTATGAAAAAACCCCTCGCCGTCCTCACCCTTATTGCTTTTGTTTTTAACCTCCTGCCTGGGTTCCCCGAAACCCAGCTATGTAAAGCTTCATCACCTTCTCCTACCCAAGGATGGGAAGAAGAAGGATATCTCAATGGGCAAGAGGTTTTAGGTCG
>CALBSK010000051.1 GCA_937967795.1 uncultured Alphaproteobacteria bacterium
AATCAAGTTCGTTAGCAGCCCCCTCCTGCTATTTGTGGAGAGAAGATAGCAAAGTCAAATATTTTGAGCAAGAGAACCATTTGAAATTCATAGAGCCCTGTCATGTAATTTTTTTTGCATACGCACTTATGCGCATTTCAAAATTTTAAATTTGAAATGCGCGAATGCTTTACGGCCACGGGCGTTGAAATTAATTAGTAACAAGGGCATTTTTGAGAGATTTTCATGTGTTAGCTGAACATTTTTCCTAGAGTTTCGAGAACCAGGGAAGCTTTTTTAGCATCCAACGTTCCAAGCTTTTTGATGATTCTGGATTTGTCTATAGTACGAATCTGATCAAGGAGAATCTTTCCTTCTTTACCATTAAAAGTTATAGGAATACGTGCTAGATAAGCTCTCCCCTTGCTTGTCATTGGGGCAACAATGAGCGTTTTTATGTGCTTATTCATTTCATCAGGGGAAATTACAAGGCATGGTCTTGTCTTCTTAATTTCAGCCCCCTGAGAAGGGTCAAGAGAAACGAGAAGGATATCAAATCGATAGGCTTCTACCACTGCCATTCGTCTTCGTCCAAAGAATGTGACAGAAACTCCGCGTCTAAAAGAGTGTCATCCTTATTTTTAGCCATAAGCTGAAAATCTTCCTCCCATCCCGCTCTTGCGTCTTCGTAAGGAGTGACGATAATGGAATGATCCTCAACTCTTAAGTCAACAATGGTTTTCATTCCACATTGTTCAAGAACAGCCTTGGGAATCCTTAGGCCCCTTGAATTTCCAATTCTGATAATTTCAGCGCGCATTTTTATTTTCTCCTTGATTTTGTAAATACATTGTAATTACTTTACGCGTTCACGTCAAGCATAAAAATATCGAGGCCGCCCGCAGATCTGCTTAAGGTGATTGATGCTGAAAGTACAATTGCCGTTAAGTGCGCATTTTGAAATTTTCAATTTCTTCATGACGAAGTTGTTTGCTTCTCTTACGAATTTTTTTTGTCCTTGGCCCGGTGTGAGGATTCCAACGATTTGATGCCACTTGAGACAAAACTCACAT
>CALBSK010000052.1 GCA_937967795.1 uncultured Alphaproteobacteria bacterium
TACTAACGCAGCTTTCCAGAGAATCTTCTCCAGCCTCTTCGCATTGAATAACTTCATCATTTCCCTTCTGAAGAATCTCGCTAGAATGGGTGCCTTTTCCGCCAATGTCTTCAAGAGGATTGGTCATAATTTGTTGAGCTTTCGCTATTAAAGGATCATGGATAGGATCGATCTTTATCTGGGGACGGGCATCTGAACTTTCATGAACCATCTGACTTGCAAGATCTTTCTTTGAAAGGGTTTGAGATTGGGTAGTAAGATTCTCTCTTGTTAAATGGGCTTCCTTTGAAATTCCTTGTGAAAAAGGATGAGATCCCGCTTCTGCTTTTTTCTGATCAATGTTGTTTAAAAACTGTTGTGCTACCTGGTCTCCCTGTTTAAGGAGCCCCCAGTTGTCAGCCGTTGCTAGGGAAGAAAAGAAAAGAAAGGAGAGAATAAAAGCTCTTTTAAAAAATCTCATGTTCCTTGCCCTTTTCTTAAAAGGAGTTGGGCTTCTTCATAGAGATCTCCCTCTTTGGCAAAACTCTCTAAAATGTAGGAGATACTTACATGCCCTTGAAGACGATCATGAAGTGGCGTCTGGACCCGTTCTTGTGCATTTAACCGGAAAGGTTTTGAGAGAATAAAGGTGGGAACGGCTTGAATGGAAAAAAGGGGAAAAAGCTCAGGGTCAATCAGAAACCCTTGGCCTGTTTGTTGAATAATCTTTTGCAAAGCTTTTGCGGTTTTCGCATAACTTCCCTCAACAAACCCACGTAAGACCAGAATGGCGTTATATACCTTTGCTTCTTTGGCAAGATTTAAAAGAGCTTTTTCTCCTAAAGAAAATGAGACGAAGATGTAAAGAGTATTTTCCTGCTCTTGGAAGAGAGGGGCTGATTCTACACCTCTTTTTTCCTTACTCTTACAAGAATGTAAAAAACATTCATTCCTTTTATATTGAAGTTCTCTGTTGGTATTTTCCACCAGCAGATCTTGTTTTGAGAGGAGTGCTTCGTAGAAACTCTGAAATTCCTTTTCTTGTTGAAGAGATTCGCTTTTCTTAAGAGACGCATTTTGAAACTCGAGCACTTCTTTCGAGAAAGATTGACAACTTTCTCCCATTCCAAAAGCGGTGGATGTCATAAAAATAAGGAAAAACAGTACCTTAAAGCGCACAACAGTTCCTCTTTCTCCAAATGAGATAGCCAAAATCTTCGCCTTTATAAGGAAATTCTCGCCCCGATCCCCAAATCACTTCTGTTCTACCTAAAGGATTACACGCCATGGGTCCGCGTGTGGTAGGACGAGGATAGGTCATTTGGGTTTTGTATTGAGATTTCTTGATGATCGGCAGGAGAACTTTTTGACAGAGTGCCTCTTGTCCACTTGTGCCCCACAATAAAAGCTCTCGATGAAGTTTGGCCAAGATACGACCTGTCATAAGAAGGCTCGCTTGAACGCCGCCATTGTGGGCTGAATTATTTCCTGTAAAGGGGTAAAGACTTCCCTGACAGCCCCCACACCAAAAAAGGCTATCCATGGGAAATCCCGCAGTTGCCGCGGCGCAATCGACAGCACAGGCCGCTTGGGCAAGCGGATTTCCAAACAGCACCGCTTCAGGGTTCAGGATAAAAGAAAGCTCGTCTGCATTCCAAAGGGGGTCAAGCTCGGTGATATAAGCCACATCAAAACTTTGCTGCTCCAAACACAGAAAATCCACCAAAAGCTCAAGCCAAT
>CALBSK010000053.1 GCA_937967795.1 uncultured Alphaproteobacteria bacterium
AGAAAATTTATAACCAGATCTCTTCATAAACACAAAAGATATTTTTCTATCGTCGTTTGGTGAGCAAGGTGATTACCTCCAATTCTCAACCATCTTTGCGCGGCCGCAAAGCGACCGCGGCAAACAAGAAACCCAAAAAAACACTCGATTGCTTCGCTTCTTTCAGAACCTCGAAGTGACGAGACTGGTAGGACTTTTACTTGTAGCCTAGTACCCTGGGTTGATGAGAGGAGTAGTTCTACTCTCCCTCTTCTCCCAATACCCGAAAAGTTTTTCGGATTACTCAGTACTGACCACTCTTTACATCTGCGGCTGTTGCATAAGTTGTTTTTTCACTTCTGCGTCTGACTTAAAAACGACCTTTACCGTCGGCAAAATTTTATTCAGTTTTTCTAAAACTTTAGGCGTTAAATCAAAAGCGCTGTCAGCCGTAACAACGGTTTCTTTATATATTATAATATTAGCCCCAACCTCAGCCTGTGTTTCCTCAGCAGCTTTTAAGAACGCCTCATAGACTTTCTTTTTGGCTTCTTCAACTGCAAGCTCCATCTGAGCTCTTCTAATTTCGATTTTTTCCTGAGCTTCACGCACACGCTTTTCAAAAGCTTGTCGTTTTTCAGCAAATTCCTTTTCAGAAAGTTTTTTTTGCGCTTCAACAAGTTGTTTATCTTGAGCCTTAAGATCGTTCTCATAAGACGTCATTTCTTTTTGAACGTCATTGCGTTTTTTTTCTATTTGATCAATGATGGACTTAAAAGCTAAAGATTTGTCCAAGGTTGCTTGTTCTACTACACCGATGAGGGGAGAAGGTATGGCATCGGCTTGTGCAGAACTTATTACAGCAGCAGACGCTAGGAAAGATAGTAATAAAATTTTCTTCATGTTTGTCTCCTTAAAAAATTGTTCCAAAGTTAACCCTAAATACCTCTTTGCGGTCAACCTTTTTTACATACGCAAATGGTTTTGCAAAAGTAACACCTATAGGCCCCAAGGGAGAGCGCCATGTAACTCCTGCCCCAATTGAACCACGAAATTTTTGATTATTGCTAGCAATAATATCCGGGGGTTGGGACTTATTACCAGAATGCCATAAGCTTCCCATATCCGAAAAACAGCTTCCCTTAATGCCAAGTTCTTTGGGCAATCCTAAGGGAAAAGAAAGCTCAACAGTCCCTTTGTAGTAATAAAGACCTCCTAAGGCATCTCCCGTATAGATATCACGGGGACCAATACCTGCATCTGTAAAACCCCGAAAACTATCTCCTCCTAATTCGTAACGATCGACCACACGTGTTGTCTTCCCAAGGCCCGACATCGCCCCCGCGGAACCTTTGGTTGCAATAACCCACTTGTGTTCTTCATCCACAGGAACGTAAATACCAGCGCGAACACCATTAGAAAAATAACGGACGTTTCCCCCAAGCCCGGCTAAATCATCAGCAAGGCCTGCATAGTATCCTTCTGTTGGATCAATACTGCTATCTCTTTTATCATAAAATAAATTATGCCCCGCTGAAGATACGGTCCACTTTCCTCTTTGCGCTTTTAAAAAAGGGGACGCATTTTTTCTTACATCATCAATAAGGTCTCCACGAATTGTGTAACTCCAAGATTGACCTAAATATTCATGCAAGTCATATCCAAATGAAAGAGTCCCTCCTGTCTTTACCTGACGATAACCCGTTGAATCCTGCCCTCGGGTGGGATATTTGCGAGAAGAATGAAAAGCATCTATTCCTGCTACAAGAGGTTTCGAGAGAAAGTAAGGATTTGTAAACCCTGTATGAAAATCCATAGCTCGTTTGGAAACCATAGCGCTTCCGTAAAGGTCGTATCCTTTTCCCATTAAGTTTCTCTCATTCACCGTAACACTTCCCAAAGGCCCATCTGTCGTTGAATATCCGGCAGAAAATTGCATAGACCCTGTCGGTTTGTCTTCAACCTCAACTTTCAGGTCAATTTTATCTGGAGCAGCCGTTTCTTCTCGTTTAATTTCAACTTTTTTAAAGAAGTCTAAATTTTGAATTCGCTGCTCGGAACGTTTAAGCTTTACACTATTATAGGGGTCTCCTTCAGCAAGGCGAATTTCTCGTCGAACAACCTCATCATCCGTTCTGTCATTTCCTACAATATCGATGCGATTGATATAGACATGACGACCTTCTTTTACAGTGAAATCTATGTCAACTGTTAACTTTTCCCGATTTCGCTTAAGCTTGGGTTCTATTTCTAAAAAAGCAAAACCTTTTTCTCCAATCGCCATATTCAGCTTATCAACAATTCTTTCAATCTCTTTGCTATCAAACCAATCTCCTTTTTCCAAAGATATGAGTTCTTTCAGGTTTTCTTCTCCTTTGAACTTAGGTAAATTGATGATGAGTTTTATATCACCTACTTGATATCGAGGGCCTTCATTAAGCGTATAGGTGATGTAAAATTCTTGCTCATCAGGATCGAGCTCCGCCACAACAGAGTCCACTTTAAAGTCTGCATAGCCATGCTCGTGATAATACCTACGTAAAAGCTCCTTATCGTAAGCAAGTCGATCTGGGTCATAAGTATCATCTGAACTGAAAAAACGATACCATCGAGATTCTTTCGTCAAAATAATAGAGTCTAAACGTGAAGAACTAAAATGGTTATTTCCGACAAAAATAATTTTATTAATACGCGTTGGCTTTCCTTCAGTAATCTCAAAAACAATGTCGACTCGATTTTGTTCACGCTCTACTATTTTAGGTTCAACTTTTGCGCCATACCTACCACTCAGTCGATACATATCACGAATTTTTTGAGCAGCCTCTTGAACTTTTGCGGGTGTGTATACTTCTCGAGGCCGGAGTCCTACTTCAGATTGTAAAATTTCATCTTTAAGATGGTCATTTCCTTCAAAGGCAATCCGATTGATAATCTTGTTCTCAACAACCTTAATAAGCAACCGATCTCTTTGTTGTTCGATCATAACATCGGCAAAAAGACCGGTAGCATAAAGATCCTTAAGAATTTCTTCAATTTTATTATCGCTTATGCGTTCCCCCGGCTTGATATCGATGTAGCTCATAATCGTCGGTGTTTCAACCCGACGATTTCCTTCTACTTCAATTAAACATGAACTTTCTTGGGCCCAAGCAAAAGTTGTTGCCAAATGAACTCCCAAAGCAGTTGATAGGAAAAGAGAACGGGTTAACACAAAAAAACCTCTTATCATTTAAAGAAAATATGAACGATATCATTCCATGTAGCGAGTAGCATAAGTCCTATGATGACGCCAAAGCCAATACGAAAACCCCATTCTTGTGCTTTTTCAGAGAGAGGTCTCCCCCGGAGAGCTTCAATAAAATAAAACAACAAATGTCCACCATCCAACATAGGGACGGGGAAAAAGTTTATAAGCCCCAAATTAACAGACAAAAGAGCCATAAACCAAATGAGTGCAATAAAACCTGATTGAGCAATATCCCCAGACATTTGAGCGATCCTCAAAGGCCCCCCCAAGCCATCGGCTGACTTAGCACCTATAATGATTTGACCCAATGATTTTAAGGTTTGCCAACTCAGAGAAACTGTCTCTTGAACGGCGTAATACCAAGAATTCCACCAAGCGCGCTTAATATACCCTGCTTCTGATCCCTTAATTCCCAAAAGTCCAACTTTATGAGTATGACCAAAATGGTCCTTTATCTCCGAAAGAACAGGAACAACGGACAAGGTAAGAATATGGCCATTGCGATTGACAACAATCTCTAATACATCTCCAGGATGGGTTTGGACGATCTCTACCACATCCTCAAAACGATCAACGGACTCGCCATTAATGGCTTTGATGTGATCACCTACTTGAAATCCAGCTTGAGCAGCAGCGCTTCCTTCTTGAAACCCATGAATAATGGGAACCGTGTATCGTTGGCCAATAGTCGAGAAAAGAATGGAAAAAATAAGGATGGCAAAAAAGTAATTAGCGAGAGGGCCTGCTGCTGAAACAGCAATACGCTGCCATACGGTTTTATAAAAAAGTGAACGAGATCTTTCGTTCACTTCCATATTTTGGAGAAGAGCATGATCAGGAGTGCTCGCCGCATCCGCATCTCCCACCATTTTAACATAGCCCCCTAAAGGAAACCAACTCACCTTCCAGCGTGTGCCCGCTTTATCATTCCATCCAAAAACCTCAGGCCCAAACCCAATGGAAAAAATGTCCACCCCAACTCCGTTATACCGCGCCACGAGATAATGTCCAAGCTCATGAATGAAAACAAGAATTGATAAAACAACAAGAAAGGGTATCACATACCAACCCAAGCTTATTAAAAAATCCATTTTGGTTTTCTCCCCTTCTTCATTTGACCCCTATTTGTAGCGCTAAGATTATCAGAAAACAATCCCTTACGTAAGAAATGTATAGGTTCATATGAAATCCTCGCAAGCTCACTTATTTTCTTTCTCTTCTTCAACAAAATAATCTCCTCGCAACCAACGAGCCAGATCAACCTCCGCGCATCTCTTGGAACAAAAAGGACGAAATTTAAATACAGAGGGCTTTTTGCAAATCGGGCATTTGAATTCCATAGCTTTACCTTAGTTTAAACCTAGTTTTAATCGTTGAGGAAGAGAAAGGCGTCTCTTACGACCAATCATCTCAAAAAGGCCCATATGGGAAAGGCCTAAAACTTCTATATGTGAGGGAATACTCACCTCTTGCAAAAAGAGCCTTATATCTTTGGGAGGCGCAATTAAGTCAACGACTATTTTCCCTCCTAATTCTCGCAAACGAATTTGCTTAAAAACTTCTCGCAGAGCATTTTTATTAAATAAAAGAGGATGACGTAAAGAACCATGACTATTTACATCAATAACGACAAGAGCTTGTGTTTCTTCAATATAAAGATTCCCTCCTTGAGGGAGAGAAACCTCAATAGAAGAAAGACTCTCCCATGCGTCTGCACACCGCTCATCAAAAGCGGGTTGACGAACCACCATGGCTTTTCCTTGGGTCATATTCGCGAGACGCTGGTCATCCATTACCAGGACATCAGCAGAATTTAAAGATCTCAACACACGCTCAAGAAGAGGGAGACCCGGACTTAAGCAGAGAGGAGATTTTGTAGGTGGATGTGTTTGGATTGCTTCCCATTCACCTCTTAATTGAAATAACATATCAAGAAAAGGATCTTCTAAAGACGCCTCATGTCGAACAACCAAACCTTCTTCAGGCCTTAGGGAGAAGAGATTTTTAAAAGATTCTCGTTCTTTTAGTTTTCTCGACAGACTTAACCCAGGCATAAAAGGAGTGTAAAGGAGGGGACCTAAAGACAAGGTGATGAGTCGTGTTAGACGCACCCCTTTGCTCTCCAAGGGATTCTCCGCTCGGCTCACTTGAACAAGAACCGCATCTCCTTGTTTTACGGGTAGAAGTGGGCCCTCTCGCACAGGAAGAAATCCTAATTTTTTCTCACCCATATCTACAAAGGCCGCACGAAGAGGCTTTTGAACGTCAACAACTCTTCCTAAATAAATTCCTCCTAACAAGGAAGACGGTTTTCCCGGAATCTCAAAATCAAGTTCGACAACTTCCCCTTTCTCAATCCGCGCTGTACGATGAAGATTTGACGAAACTGTATAAAAGAGTTCAGCCACGAAACCCTAGCCCTTTAAGAAGACAGTCTGTTTCATAAAGGGGAAGCCCCACTACATTAGGATAAGATCCCGAAATAGACTTTACAAATTTAGCAGCTCTCCCTTGAATGGAGTAGCCACCGGCTTTCCCTTCCCATTCACTTGAGTCCAAATAAGCGTCCATTTCTTCTTCCGTCAATCGCTTAAAAGAGATACGGGTCGAAACAATGCGGCAGGCTTCTTTTCCCTCAGGAGAAAGAACACATACGCCAGTATATACCTTATGGCGTCTTCCAGAATAACGCCTGAGCATGTCACGAGCTTCTTCTTTGTTTTCCGCTTTTAAAAGAATATGACGCCCTAAACCAACGGCTGTATCCGCAGCTAGAACATAAGCTTGTGGGAATTGAACATGTATGACACCTGCTTTAAGGCGGGCTATGCGCTTAACATACTCCCGAATTCCCTCTTCTTTTAAAGGGGATTCATCCACAGCAGGACTGATAATTTTATCGGGGATCAACCCAATGGAAGAAAGAAGTTCGCGACGACGCGGTGAAGAAGAAGCAAGAATCAACTTCATTACTATTTATGACGAAAAGTAATACGCCCTTTGGTCAGGTCATAAGGTGTCATTTCGACGGTTACTTTATCTCCCGCAAGGACACGAATGCGGTTTTTCCGCATTCGCCCCGAGGTATGAGCCAAAACCATATGTCCATTTTCGAGCTGAACGCGAAAGGTGGCATTGGGAAGCAATTCCATGATTGTGCCATTAAATTCAATTAAATCTTCTTTGGACATTCCTTCTCCAACCCTTGTGTCTTTGTTGAGATTAGCTTTTAAGTTAAAAACAAGGGCTTGTCAAATTATAGAAAGCGTGGAGAAGGGTAAGGTTGCTTTTCCAATCTGCCGTGACACTACAACCAAAATCACAGGAAAGCGCTGAATTACTTTTATAAGAGTTGATTCAAGTGTTCCCTGCAGATACATCGTCTCATCCATTTTCTAAAAACAGATTGGACGATGTAAGCGCATTTGTCACATATCATTAATGATAATTTATGATTTCGACGTTAGAGGCCCCTACGCCTGTAGTCCAGCTGAAACACAAACGATATTTATGGTTAAGCCGTAAACTGATTTGCCCTTTTCTCTTTCCTGTAAGAACTTCTAGCTTTGCTCCAAGAGGAAGCTTTGTGCGCAAATCACGCATGTTTGAGGACGAATCAAGAGCTTTTAAAAAAATAATATCATTCTCACTAATAGGGTTATTCTTTTTTTCCCATATTCTCTCTGTACGTTTGTCCGCAAAGCTTTTAATCCTACCAATGACGGGCAACTCTTGAGCTGCCTCCAATTCATCGGAAGATAGATTTTCTTCTACCCTTTCTTTCCTTTTTGTTTTTATCTTAGAATTAAGAGCGTCTTCTATTCCTCTAAACTCTTTTTTTAAATTGGAAGTGGTGCCTTCTGGCGCAAATTCGGGATTTTCTCCGTTATTTTTTTGAAGAGATTTCTGTAATCTATCTATAGCAAGGTTTGCTTGGATAACTTTGAGATCAAAACTGTCATAAAGTGAGAGAAGTTTCTCATAGGCCTGGGTAATCTTTGGCGTATTCTTTAAAAGGCCTTCTTTTTCCAATATCACAAGATTGTGAGAAGTATTTCCAATTTCTTTTGCCAGGCTATCGATTTCCTTAAAAAAATCTTTTTTTGTTTCTGTAAATATCTTTGAGGTTTTTTCCCATAGAAAAAGATACTTTTTATCAAAATTCTCATAAAGGATTTTACTTTGATCAATTCGATTTTTTAATATGGTT
This sequence comes from uncultured Alphaproteobacteria bacterium, assembly GCA_937967795.1. Classification (GTDB taxonomy): domain Bacteria; phylum Pseudomonadota; class Alphaproteobacteria; order UBA9655; family UBA9655; genus UBA9655. The sequence continues at coordinate 7,437 of CALBSK010000053.1, forward strand.
TTTATCATCTCCTCTTTTTTTTGTTGAGGAGATGGGGCTGTTTTATCATTCGCCTTTTTACTCTTTTGCGGCTTTGGTAGGGGATTGGTGCTCCTATCGAAAGAAAGGTCATTATTAAGATAAACTACAAGCTGAGCTGCTGCTATCCGTTTCTTTCTTTCTTTTGTATTTAGTAAATTCGATATTAAGTCAAAAACACTGATTACCTCTTCTAAATTTCCTACGATTTCTTGATTTTTGTTTTTTTTCGTTTGAAAAGCCTGGTGAAAAAAAAGAAAAGCATGCTGTAACTTATCAACATTAATATCATTTTTATCCGTTGGGCTTTTCATCAGGTAAGAATGAGCACACCAAAATATTTCTTGAGCAGTTTTGCTTTCGTCGTTCTCAATAATCGACATCACTTTTTCATAATTTTTTTGACGATAGTAAGATTCGGCCAATAATTTCTTAAAAGTTATTTCATCTATTCTTATGTAGGGGCTTAATTCTTGATTAGGTGGCCATTCCTTTTTAAGGACAGCTTCGGCATATTTAATAGCTTGCTCAAAGTCATTTGCTTTATAGGATAAGTAAGCTAAACCAATATTATCCACACTTTCAATTTCACATGACTTATTTCCTTGGGAAGTTGTCAAAATATTCGTGTAAAGATCTCTTGCATTTCTGAAATGAGCAGGTGTTTGCTTTTCTGATTCTTTATCAAAAAATCTCTCTTTTAGACTATGGTAAAGAGCTGAAAGAATATTTTGTGGATTTTGAGACAAAGCTAACGCTAGCTTAAACCTTTTTTCAGCTTTCTTGTACTCACTTCTAGCTAAGAAAATTTGACCTGCAGAAATAAAACTCTCGATAGTAGAATCTTCTTTTACAATTTCAGGAGATTTAAAATGAGTTAAATTTGAAGGAAGATAATCCTCCTCCATCGCGAAGGAAGATGTACCACTGATGAGGACTGCACCTAGTAAAACTATATATCCGCTCGTCTTTAACTTAAATTCTTCTCTTAAAAACATCTTAACACCTCCGCAATCATCTAAAAATAAAAAAATAGTTTTGTTTATTTATATGCTAATGTCAATATTAAAAATAGGTATCTGGTGTATGAATCCCAGGGCGGTCTAATACAAATGTATAAGTCCAAACACAAGTGAGACAAAATAGATTGCTGTAGAGGGAGTGTGAA
>CALBSK010000054.1 GCA_937967795.1 uncultured Alphaproteobacteria bacterium
ATTCATTCTTCCTATCTCAACGTCGCCTGAGTCTCATTTCTTATGAACTTATACACTCCCCTATAACCTGCTTGACCGTAGACCTAGGAACAGTATATCTTTTGGAGGGTGGCCGGGTGGCAGAGTGGTGATGCAGAGGACTGCAAATCCTTGTATACCGGTTCGATTCCGGTCTCGGCCTCCAAAAAAAGCTGGTCGTTTTTAAAAGACTTTGTTATAACATCTTCACCTTCCCCGGTAGCTCAGTCGGTAGAGCAAGTGGCTGTTAACCACTGGGTCGGCGGTTCGAGTCCGTCCCGGGGAGCCAGTGAATGTAAGGGTTTTTTGAAGATTGTGGAGAGAGTGAATTTTATCTGGGTATACGCCGGGTATACTTTGAAACAGAGTTTAGAGAGACCATTCAAGCAAAAAGCGCCATATCGGCATAATGCTAATCATTTTACCATCAATGTTCAGTTGTTCTTCTTCATTTCGCGTCACAATAATGCTGGAATTTAAGTCGAGTTCAGTCATAGCTTCGTTTAAGGCGAGCACTTCTCGTTTTTTTGTTTTCTCATTTGCAAGTGATTCACAAACTTGGACGAGTGTTCTTGTCCGGTCCTGCGTTTGGATAATGAAATCAACTTCACGGCCATTCTTCGTTTTGTAGTAGTAAACAGAGGAGGAAAGACGCCGAAGAGCTATAAACACCATATTTTCCAGCAAGTGGCCGGTATTAAGAAGTATTCCTGAAGAGACGGACGTCACAAGAGCATGGTCTATGCAATAAATTTTCTTCGGGGCAGCCTTACTCCGTGTGAGGGATGCATCAAAGACGCGAGCCGTAAACATAAAATAAGCATCCTCAAACCATTCTACATAGGCAGAAACGGCGGACTTTGGGGCTTTATGATTGAGAGACTGAAGATACCCTGTTAGATTATTGATGGAATAAAGGGAGGCCGTTGTATCAATAAGCCTATGAGCCAAATCTGTTACTGCTTTTGGATGGGAAATATCATGACGTTCGACCAAGTCTCGAAAGAGGATTGCATGATAATATTCTTGGCGAACTTTGATGCCCAAATTCTGACTGAGCCCTGCAGTTTCAGGAAATCCGCCCGTCACCCAATAGTTTTCGAATGTCTTTTGAACGAGATACCGGTTTTTTGTAGAGAGATGCCCAGAAATTTGAATTCCCTGATAATCTAAATATTCTTTGAATGAGAAGGGGAACATTTCCCATGATAAGGCTCGGCCACGCATTTGAGTGGCAATTTCTCTTGAAAGCAAATGGGCTGAGGATCCTGTAATGTAGATTTCACAATTTTCAGTTCGCATTAAACGGTCTATAAAAGGCTCCCAATCAGGGATTGCTTGAATTTCATCAAAAAAACAATAAACCTTTTCAGTGTTTTTCTTTTCTGGATAAAGGGAATAATAAGCATCGATAATGGTTCCCAATCCTTCATGTTGAAGGTCATGAAGGCGATCATCAAAGAAATTTATGTATAAAATATTCTCTCGGAGAACGCCTTTGTCCAGAAGGCTCTGAATGACTTGAAGCATATAGGTTGATTTTCCACAACGACGCACGCCGACGCAAACCGTTGCTTTCCCAGGGACAGGTTCAATTTGCACACGTCGGGCTATGCCTGTTTTAAGAGGAGTCTCGAGAAAATCGAGGATTAAGGTTTTGACGATGTCTAGCATTTAAAAACTCTCTAAGAATCTATATGAAAAAAATGTTACCACATAGATACCTTCTCAGAAAGAAAAATTTCCAATTTGAGATTTTTTGTTTGCTTTTTAGAAAAACCCTCTATAAGCTAAGAAAGCTATCTCATTTGAGATAGCGCGAAGCAAATGTGTATCGAGCACAATTGCTCCGCTAACCACAAAAGATCGGAAAGGATCTATCATGGCTAAAATGACAATAGCTCAACTTGAGTATCTTTCTCAACAACTCTCTGAAGAATTAAGCATTGTGAAGCATCTTACCTCCAAGGCATGGATCGAACTCGGACTTGCCCGGGATACGATAAGAAGCCTTTCATTGACTTATGATGAGTGGTTAAAAGAGAAAGACTTGGAGCAAAAACTTCCATCCCAGCAATAAACGGATGATCAATAAAAAAAGGAGAGGCTACATTTTGTAGCTTCTCTTTTTTTCTATCGCAATTGTCGTTTTGGGGGTGCTTGGTCGGATACTTTTTCTTATCACAAAATCGGCAAATGCTTTTTTGGTGATAAGAGTAAGTTTTATACCGTTTTCTCCTTTTCCAAAGAAAACGCCATTCCTCCTTTATGGATCCAGGTGTTCATCTGGCTTGCGTCCCTTTCCTTTTCTTTAAGGGAAAGGAATCCTCCTAAAAGGGCATTTGTATTCCAAGTGTCAAGTTGGGCTTTTGAAACAAGTCCCCCAAGCTCAATGAAACGTCGGGTTCGATTTTTTCTTTCTTGGATCGTTAAAGAGGCTTCCAATTGCTTGAGACGGTTTTTCCGTTGCTCGAGCTTTTTTCGTTTTTCAATGAGGTTTGTTTTTGCCGAGTAGATGAGGGTGTCTCCACCCTCATCCCTCACAGACCCGGACGTGCGCAATTTACGCATCCGGTTCCTCACGATGTAGTTTTGCTTGGTTTGCATATTGATACTGATGTACGATACGTGGTCGTGGCAGTGGCAGTCGTTCTAGCATTTTATAAAAACATTCCCAAGGAATAGACCCATTCCTGGTTCGCCTTGATAACCACTTTTGCCAGATTCTCTCTGCTTGATGCGCATACCACTGTAGCCGCTTACCATTGCCTGTAATGCCATAATAAGCGTAGTGTCTTTGCATCTTCAGTTTGAGTTTCTCGCGTTGCTCCTCTATTGGTCGATGTCGGTTTGTTCTGCACCATTCATTGAGAGCTTTAAGTGCTTTAGCGTAGCGATCTTTCGCTGTATATTGGCGCACCACGGCCTTACCTTTTTGAGATTTTCCCCAGACATGGGTGAATCCTAAAAAGTTGAACGTTGTGGATTTTGCATTTGCAGTTATTTGTGGGCGCTTGAAGCGAAAGTCAACCAGTTGTGTCTTTTCCTCATGTAGAGTAAGTGCATAGCGCCCCATACGGGCCCTCAATACACGTTGAACACGAACACAGTCACTATAGTCCTCAAACACCATAACAAAATCATCGCAAAAACGTGTCAGCGACGTCCTTCTCTTGAGACGTGGCAGAACATCATTATAGAACCATTCATCAAGTGCATAGTGGAAATACACGTTGGCAAGTAGGGGGGAACACACCGAACCCTGAGGGGTTCCAAGAGAATCCCTTGTGATTTGGCCTTCTTCGAGTACTCCTGCCTTTAGCCATTTATCTAGCATCTTCCGTATAATACCATCACCAACCCTTTTAGCAATAAGATTTCTGAGCTTTCTTTTATCGATTGTGTCAAAGAATCGACGTAGATCTACATCTAGGACCCATTTGCCTCCACGTCCCATAATGTCGGTCCGTAGCTGCTCAAGGGCTTGATGTGGAGACTTTTCTGGTCGGAATCCAAATGAACACTCTTTAAAATCTTGTTCATATAGGGGTTCCAGTAGTAGGACAATCGCTCGTTGTGCCACTTTTTCTTCAAATGAAGGAATGCCTAAGGGACGCTTGGATCCATCCGCCTTTGGTATGTAGACACGCCGAGCTGGTTGAGCTTTATATTGGCCAGATTTGATCCGATCCAAAAGGCTCTTTAAATTTGCCTGCAAGTTACTTTCGTATTCTGCAGCCGTTTGCCCATCAATGCCTACTGCACCGTCTTTGCGGGTGAGATCAAATGCGTACCTCATCCATTCTTCATCCAAATAGTGGTTTAGCGAGGTTAAAGGTTTGCCTTTATATCTATTCGCTAACTCAGCTATTCGTTTCTGTTTCGTTAACACTTTTACAGGTTTCAAAGCACCCTCCATGTTTCCCATAAACGATTCTACATTCGTGGTGCTTCTCTTCCCTCCGCTGGGTCCTCGTGAGTCGAGTTCCCCACCATTCTCGGTACTATAAAAGCACTACGACTTCCCGTGGTTTCTACCCGTTGGCTTATGGTTTTCGCCTTCGAGCCCCACACGTTTTCCTCCCTATTCACTCCCTGGGCTTGAGAGGTCAGTCCAGGGCTAGGTCCATCTCGCGGTACCATGCGATTTCTTTGTGTGGACACTCATGGGATCTCACAGGTTCCTGATCAATCCATCCTATATCTCTGCCCTGTTCTCAGACCCCGGTCGGACCGCATATGCCTTGCCTTTTCGGCATATCCAGTTCTGCCCCCTCTTATGACACAGAAAAGGCTCCAACATTCAGTAGATGTCGAGGCTCTATCACACGGCTTTAATATCCACTGTCTACGCTTCACGAACGCCGTTACCGACGCCCATGCAAGACTCGTTTCTAGCTGATGGCTAGTCTTTGCCAGAAGGGAGTCGAACCCTCTGGATTGCAGTGAAAGGTTTCCAAATATTATTTTATTTTTTCTCCTTTCTCAGGCTTGGCCTGTCGCAAGTCATGCGCTACTCCAACAGAAAAGCTTTTTATTAAGAAGAGTATACAGAAATTCTTTATAAAAATCAAATCACTGGCCTACATCTCATAAACATAAATCGTAAATGAAAGTATTGGATGAAATATCGCGAGTAGCGTTAGGAGAGAAATTTGAAAAATTTTACGACTACGCAATATGTGTTGTGACCAACACGGCGTTCTGATAGAATAGATCTCATAAAAAGGCTGGAATTACAATAGAAAAATCTCATTTATCTGTAGTCAACTTATATAGATTTTCATCACATTATACGTATTCGCACTTTACGATTCCAGAAAGCTCAAAAGCTTGGTCTTTTTGTAAAGGAGTGTAAGACGTGGCCATTCAATTTGCGCGCTGTCAATACGTTTCACGAAGCTCGGGAGGCAATGCCTGCCGTAAGGCGAGCTATAACCAAAGAGAAGAAATCCGATGCGAACGGACAGGGGAACTTTTTTCCTTTAAGGAGAAAGGAGGCAACGTTCACCATGAGATTCTTTTGCCGGTCGGAGCAGATGAGAAATTTAAAAACAGCTCCGTTCTGTGGAACGAAGCAGAGAAATGTGAAAAGCGCAAAGATAGTCAAGTGGCTAAGGAATTTGTTATTGCCCTTCCTGACAATGCAGAGGTGACTTTAGAAGATCGTATTGAGCTTACTCGACGGTTTGGTCATATTTTTGTTGAGAGAGGTGTCGCTGTTCAAATAGACGTTCACGCTCCCCATGAAGGAGAAAAAAACTGGCATGGTCATTTGCTCGTAACCACACGACGGTTTTCGGAAGACGGACTTACATTTCATGAGAAAAAAGCAACGGATCTTGATCCCGTCATCAGAAGCAAGGTGGTTGTTGAAGCCGATCTCTGGGGAGAGGTTTGGCGAGACCTTCAGAATCATTTCTTTGAGGAAAAGGGCTATACCATTAAGGTTGATCCTATCGGGATTGTGCCTCAAGAACACTTAGGTCCTGTCCGTATGCGCCATCATCTCAATGAGGCTGTGCTACGCGCTCAGCTCCTTGAAAAGGCCAATGAGAAAATCTCTCAAGACCCTTTGAGTATTCTGGAAGAACTGACACGAACTCAAGCGGTCTTTACTCAAAAGGACGTAGCCTTTTTCTTACAAAAGCATGTGCCTCTTGCTGAAAGAGAAGATTTATTAAAGAAAGTGTTAGAGCATTCTCAAATCCTTCCGCTCTATGACAAAGAAACACAGAAAAAAACTGGCTCTTTTACAACTCAATTCGTAAGGAAGGAAGAAGAAAAACTCATCCGTTTTGCAGACAGCATTGCTAAAAAATCATCTGTTCAGTTGTCTACCCATGCTATTGAGAAAGGATTAGAAGGCAAAACCTTAAGTGAGGAACAAAGAAAGGCTTATGATCTTTGCGTTTATTCAGAGAAGAACCTTAATATCATTCAAGGTCGAGCTGGTGTCGGTAAAAGCTACCTTTTAGAGGCTCTTCGAAGGGCCCATGAGAGCGAAGGTTACCGTGTTCTAGGATTAGCTCCCACAAACAAAGTTGCACAAGATTTAAGGAAAGAAGGATTTGAAGCCAAGACCTGCCATTCCTTTTTGTTTGCCTATAAAAATAAGAGAGAGACTCTTGATTCCAAGACACTTGTGGTGGTGGATGAGGCGGGCATGTTAGGGACAACTCTTTCTGTTGAACTCTTTCATGTGATTAAAAACAACGGCGCCAAGCTTGTTCTCGTAGGGGATGATCGCCAGTTAAGTTCTGTTGAACGAGGAGGAACCTTCCGATTTTTAAGCGATCGTTATGGAGCAGCAGAGCTGAGTAAGGTCAGACGCCAAACCATTGGTTGGCAAAAAGAAATTTCGGAAGCTCTTGCAGAGAAAAATATCAAACGAGCCGTTCATTTGCTTGAAGAGCATAAAGCTCTTGTCTGGAACCCTACGAGGGAAGAATCGTTTACGAACCTCCTCCAAGACTGGACAAAAGATACCCTGCTGAGTCCTCATGAAACGCGCCAAATTATTGCTCAACGCAACATCGATGTGGACGCTCTTAATCAGGGTGCCAGAGACCTTCTCCGTCAATCTGGGCAGTTGGGAGAGGAGGAGATTATCTGCTCTACCCAGCGAGGAAGGGCAGCCTTTGCGACAGGAGATCGCATCCAATTCACAACAACCGACAAAAGCCAAGGCCTTATGAATGGAAACTTTGGTAGAATTGAGAAAATAGATTCCAAAACAAAAAAGATGACGATTCATTTGGACAATGGAGAAGTCAAAGAGCTGAACCCCAATACCTACGATGGCCTTCGCCATGGCTACGCTACTACAGTCTATAAAACTCAAGGAGCAACCTTAAGTTCGGTCTATGTTCTCCATAGCTACACAACCAATCAAGCTACAAATTATGTAGCCCTAACCCGGCAAACAAAGTCACTATCTCTTTATGTCTCTCAGGATCAAACCCCTTCTACAGCTCACCTCATTCGCCAAATGGAACGGCAACAAGAACGCGGCACAAGCCTTGCTTTTGACTCTCTCAAAGACATTGAAAAACGCAATGAGAAAAAGACTTGTCTGTCTCCGGTGAAAGATACCGCAGAAGCTTTGGTCACCAAAATAAAAGATAAGCTTCATCGAAATGAGGCCTTTTACCAGTTTAAAAAGGAAAAAAGGCTCTCTCAAGAGCCAGCTGCTCTTTCTGAGCGTAAGGAGTCTTCACACGTGCTGGAGGCTGTCTATGAAGAAATGAAACACCCGGCTTTTGCGAACGCGACTCTCGTCAAACGCGCCTTTGAAAAAGGATTAAAAGTCCATGGAGAAGAACAAGCCATTGCCTATTGGACCCAACGAAAAGAAGGCTTCATGCAAACCTACCAACAAGCCCTTACTAAGATTGAAACCGAATTAGCCTCTCCCCTCTTAAACCGCCTTACGGAAGAGTGGAAAGACCAAGCCCGTACGTTTGCACAGCAAGATCCAGGGAGAGTTCTTAACCTCCTTACGAAGGTAAAAGGGAAAGAAGCTGAGAGATATGAACGAATTGCTGCAGAAGAAAGGGAAAGACAGGAAAAGATTGCTGCAGAAGAACGTGCTGAAAAAGAACGGCAAGCCCATCGTGAGCATATAAAAGACACTTACCTGCGGTTTAAAAGCTTATACGATATCCTAAAAGACACGCGGAAGGCGCCTCAATCTTTGAAAAAGGATTTAAAAAAGTTTAGCAAGACGCTCGCGCAAGATTACGCCTTTATGAGCCGTCTCAAACTAAGAGATGAGGAAGAAGCAGAAAAAATCCAACATATTGCCCAAAGCAAAAACATTGAAGAACACTTTCATTCCTTAGGTCGAGGAAGGGGTGGATATTCACTTTGACCCTTTCTTCTTCTTTTTTTTGGGAGACGTTGACGGGGTCTTTTGAACCACTGATTCTCGTAGTACTGGTTGAACTTCAAGCTCTTTTCTGTAGTTCATTAGACTCAACCCCACTTCATAGACTTCCCGCGTATGGGCGTTCATAAGAAACACAGACACAAGAGGTGTTTGCAAAAGCAGGAGAAAGAGCCCCATCAGAGCTCCTGTAAACACTGTTGAAATAAAAAGGGTGAAGAAAGGCTTATCCCATTTGAGAGCATATTGGGTTTGAATATCCTTACAAAATTCTTGGGCTTTTGTGACCGTATGAGCCAGACCCTCTACATCTTTCTCCGCACGTTTAAAAAGCGGTGAGGTCACTTGAGAAATGTCCTTTTGACAAGCTTGGGCAACCTGCTTAAAGTGGGCTTCAAGCTCGATCTTGACAGTTTTCTCAAGAACTTCTTGAATCTCATTAGTGCACCTCTTTTCAAAGCTTGTCATCTTTTCTTCCAAGTCTCTCAGCTGCTGCTGATGGAATCCATAAAGGTACTGTTGAAGATCGGACTTCACCTCTGCTAAAATCGCCTCTCCTAAAGCTTCCTTTTCAAAGTCAGAGAAGTTTTGATTTACAGGATCTTTGATGAGTGGAGAGGGTAGCATAAATTCTCTTGTTAGGAATGGCGATAAAAATTATAAACTTGTTTTTCTTTTATTTCAAATAATTAATAGATCTAATATTGAAGGGAAAATAAAAATTGGACTTTTTCTATTTTTCGTTAATATTTTCGAGCTTATTTTTGATTTTTACTATATGTTGTGACTCTTCGGGGAAGTTGGCGTTTGCAACGTCTAGAGCTTGCTTTAAGAAATCTATAGCTTTAGTTTTAAAGGCTTCAGGTTGATAATTTCCTTTGCTTTCTTCGTTCTTTGACTTCTTGAGAGAAAATTGTGCAAGACTTTCTAAAACCATGTAAATGTCAGGATGATTGCTCTTTTGGAAGATTTTTAAAGATGTATAAAGGAAGCCTTCTGCTTTACCCAGGTCATCTTCAAGAAGGCATATTTCTCCTAAATCTTTTAAAACTCGGGCTGTTTCAATGTGCTCTTTACCAAAGTGATTTTCATAAACTCGAAGAGATTGCTCAAGTAAGGTTTTTGCTTTTGCATAGTGACCTAGGTTTTTATAAGCGTTTCCCAAGCTTACTAAGGCGTCAGTAATAAGTAGATGATTTTCAGAAAGATACTTTCGGTAAATTATAAGACCCCGCTGAAATAAGTTTTTAGCTTTTTCATAATTATTTAAAGCTGCATAAATCTTCCCTAAATTGACTGAAGCCCTTGCAAGTTCAGTATCATCTTCAGGAAGATGTTTCTTATAGATTGCAAAGCTTCGTTCAAGTAAGTCCTTCGCTTTTTCATAGTTACCTAGCTTCACATAAACATTTCCTAAATTACCTAAAGCCCATCCGATTGATCTTCCCTCAATGGAAAGATTTTTGTATATTACAACGCTTTTCTCAAATAAGTCTTTCGCTTTTTTATAATTACCAAGCCTACTATAAGTAAACCCTAAATAACCTGAAGCCCATGCAATCTCTACATGGTTTTCAGGAAGATGTTTCTTGTAAATGATAAAATTTTGTTCAAGTAAATCTTTCGCTTTTTCATAGTTTCCCAATGCGTTGTAAACATTTCCTAAATGGATTGAAGTCTCAGCAAGGCTAATATTATCTTCAGGAAGATTTTTTTTGTAAATTACAATACTCTGCTCGAGTAAATTCTTCGCTTTTTCATAAGCGCCCTGTTCTCTATAAATAAACCCTAGATAACCTAAAATACGAGCAATTTGAGTGCGATTTTTATGTTCATCTTCCTTTAAATTTGCGAGAATTGGTTCTAGGACTTCTTTAGCTTTTGCAAAATAATGTAGATAAGTATAAATATTTCCTAATGCACAGCCTACAGTTCCTCTAGTTTCACTTGTTAATAAATTATGAGTAAAAAATCTTTTGCAATGGCTTATTAGAAATTCTGCTCCATGGTAGTTTCTTTGTTCTGTAATCTTCTCGACATAATCTCTTAGGTTGTTAGCAATTGATTGAAGAAGTTGATTGTTTTCTGCGAGGTTTAATGTCTTTATAAGATAATTTAAGCTTATTTCTTGAGTACTACGATGGATTGAAAAAGTTATTCCTAACGGAGAAGAAGCTGATTGATTGGTAATCAGAGAGTATTTCTTTAAATGATAGATAAAGTTATCAACGATGGTTCCTTTTTTATATTTATCGAGAACTTCTCTGGGAATATTTTGAGAATCGAGCAAGCTTATGAATAATAAAAGGTCTCCAAAATCTTTGTGACAATTTATGAAATGTTGCAAAGATAACGTGATAATATGATACCGTGTTTTAACATACTCTCCTGAATCTTTTAAAATATTTTTTTGTAGATTTATGAAATCTTCATCATCTTTATGCAAACTATTTAAATATTTACCATAAGGAATTTGTGTTGCTTTTAAATAATAAGCAGCAATAGATATATCCAAAGGAAAAGGCGGAAGAGCTTCTAAAAATTTTCTATCTTCTTCGCGCTGAGCAAGTGTTACAGACTTAACCTTACCATTATACATAATTTTCGTAAAAAGATCTAATTTCTGCTGGGTATTTAACGCTTCGACAGGAATAACGTAATTAACGTGCTTATTGTTTTGAATATTATTATCTCGCGTTGTTAGAATAACCTTACCCTGTCCCCATGTCCCGCTATCTAAAGGAAAATAATTTTGAATATCTGCAAATTTTTCAACGTTATCATAAATTAAAAACCAACCAGAAAGGGTTTTGAGTTTTTCTTTTACAAATAAGAAAAGTTTTTCTTCCTTTTTTTCAGTGTCCTTAAGGTTTTGTATACTTTGAAATACCTTCTTTTCCTCCTCTGTTTGAGCTAAGCGTTCAGCCATCTTTTCAAATGAACTGATAAGGCTTACATGGGTTTCTGCATTTATCTCCCAGATAAGAGGCGCTTTTTGAGAACGAGCATACTCCCTTGCAAGTGTTGTTTTTCCTGCTCCCCCCACACCCACGAGGGCAATCGTTTGGATGTCGCCTTGTGCTTTTAATTTTTCTTCTATTTGTGTTATGAGTTGTGGACGATCAAGATAAACCGTTTTAGTCGGAAGAATAAGATCTGATCGAATAGGGCTTGCTACTTGATTTACCTGAATATGAGATGGATTGTGGTGACCGTCTTGGCGTCCTCCTATCGTAAAGAACCCCATGCCGACGATCCCCCCCACAACAAGGGCTGAGGCTAAAGGCCACTTCCTTTTTTGTATAAAGTTTTTTATTGGATGATGAACCGTGTGGTCTTGCTGAGGACCTTGTGAAGAAATGTGAGAATAACTTCTCTTATGAAAAGTTTCATGTTTTTCCTTAAATTCTGAGACAATTCGTCCAAGATTAAGTTGAAATAAGAGCTTTTGCAGGACATGAAGAACTAAAAAGTAATAATTTTTCTCTTTGATAATTTCGATGTTACCGTATTTCGTGAATTCCTCTAACCCATCTTTAGCGTCATCTTTCTCATGGAGGAAAAAAAAGCTTTTCTTAGAAGAAGAATCTGTTTGGCTGACAGGTTCTTCTTCGGTGCGAAATTCAAGGATACCCTCTGAAAAAAGGGTGAGCCCTCTCTGAGCCTCGATGGTGACGGTTAATCCTGCAAGCCCTAGATGTCTTTGAAGGCAGGGAATAAAAGAAGAGTGAAACGCATATTCTTCTCCATAAAGAAGTAAACAACGGAACGTTTTCTCACCGTTTAATTTGAAGATCTCTTTTAAGCTTTTTTCGAATTCTGCTTGGAGGAGTAGGTTTGAATAATGATCCTTTGTAAGAAAAAGTTTATCTGATTGCTCAACGAAATCGATGATACCTTCCCGTGAATTGCAGTCAATCTTAAGCGTAATATTACGGATATAGTTTTCAACAGTTTTGGGGGAAAGCGACAAGAAAGAAGCAATTTTCTTAGTTGTTCGTCCACCAAGAATACAAGCTAAAATATCGATTTCTCGAGAAGAGAATTTTATACCGTTGATGGTATTTATAGATGGTGAAAAAGGAACAAGCAGAGATAAATTGTAATTTTCCTCCATAAAAAGATTTATCCTGTTTGTTAACCTGAATACTTAAAACATTCTCTTAATTTAGCGCTTTTTCTTGGTTTAATTCGGATTGACTTTAGATAATCCTTCTCCTCCTGACTAGGGTATTTTTCACTCCAGGGCGCCCTGGAGTAAATTTTCCTGCTAAAAAATGTGCCATACCCTCACCTACTCTGTCAGAGTGCCTTGGCGTTTAGTTTATCCTCCCGTTGTCTCTAAGGCACAGCTTTTCAAATTAAATATCAAGAAAGGAAAAAACATGAACCGCAAACATTTATTACTTTTAACTCTCCTTCTTTCACAATCAGCACCTGTTTGGGGGATGGAGGGTAAAGAAGACGGAACTTCTACTCCTCATCGTTCAACGACACGGGCCCCGTCTTTTACTCATGAAGTAGATGATCTACACCGCTCTATCCAAAAAGCGATAAGGAAAATACAGCGAGACCCTAATTACGACAGGGACGCAACAAGAGTAATTCTTGTTGGCGATACGGGAAGAGGCAAGACAACCCTTCTTCATTATCTGGCTGGAAAAGATCTTGAGGTAAAACAAGTTCCTAACAGTACAAAATATTTTCTTGATGTTGATCCCCAGGATCTTCTTTCTGGATCTGATGGTATTGGTCAGACTGTTAACGCAGGCTCATTCTTTCCTTCTTCTTGGTATGACCAACAAAATGACATCGTTTATTGGGATTGTACAGGATTTAGAGATCCAGCAGGGGAGAAGCAAGAAATTATAAATGCCCTTGCTATTCACCAGCTGTTTAAAAGTCCTTCACGAGTTAAAGTTGTCTTAGTTGCATTAGAAAATGATGCCGAAATACAGCCAGGGCGTGCTGCCGAGTTCCTCGGTTTATTAAAGAGGGTCTCTGAGATCTTGCCGGACTCTACACAACTCAATCCACCCACTCAAGGGGTATCCCTCGTGATCACTGGACAACGGAATTATGACCCTCCTGTCCTTTTACAAAGGATTGCTAATCAACTGGATAGCAGTAACCCACCTCATCAGTTTCGTACAGGTCCTGTCAGAGATCTTATTGAATTATTGAGCTCTAGCAATCGAAGTGCTGCTTTGCCTGAACCAAAAGCTCTAGGGTCGTACCCTGTTGATCACAGATCTAGCATACTTTCTAGCATCCATTCTGTGCAACCTATAGACAACCCAAGGGTCAATCTTGTTGTATCTGCAGATGCAAAACTTCTCGTCAAAAACTATTCGCAAACCCTTAACGATAAGATCTGTGACTTGATTAATGGAGAAGGGTCCGAAGCCATAGTTAATTATTGCAATACTCAAATCAATAATCATGCAGGATCTGTAGGGACGTTACGAACAACCTTTAGCACGATGGGGAAATATTTAGATGGGTTTAAAAAGGGCCTTTTGGAGCTTCCCAATATCCAAGAGAATGATCTCCCAACATATTTAAATACCCTTTTTACGCAAAATATAATGTCTCTTCCTCCAGCTGCTTCTCTCAGAGGAATGATTGAAGCTCTCTTTTTCCTTAAAACCATAGAAGAAACTACTCAATATAATACAGGCGCTTGGGCTCAAAGTTGGAGTACACTTATCGACAAGGTGAGCTCTTTAACAGCTTTAGATACAAATGTTACGAATGGCGTTCTTAAAATGAGGGGGACTCTTATCGGAACCAGTGACCTTAACGCCATCCAACAGCCTATTATACAGGCAGATATTTTCGCATTTAATACGATTATATTTGATGAAGATGTTACATATCCTGGGGCTTCACTTAACTTTATTGCCCCCTCTTGGAAAGTTATAGGTGACAAAACCATTGATATTAGTGGTCGTGCAGGATCGGTAGGAGCGGATGGTGCAAATCCAGGAGAGGATGGGCAACCAGGAGGACCTGGGGGTAACGGTGGAATTCTTTATGGAAAAGGATCAGATTTTTATCAAGTTGATCTTCTAACCATTGATACCGATGGCGGCCGAGGTGGAGCTGGAGGCCGTGGCGCAAAAGGAAGGGATGGTGCCAATGGCCGAGATGGAGATTTAAGTAGGTCAACATTAGGACAACGTAAAATTATACACGAACATACCAGAGACGAACTGCAGCGTGCAGCCCTTTTGGCAACTTATATAAGCTCAGGAAGGTCCAGCTCAGTAAGTGAATCAAAGTTCACCACGCTTGCAAATGAGTATCACTATAACGATCAAGGCACAAACGGGCAAACTGGCGGAAATGGCGGTAGAGGAGGCGCTGGAGGAAAAGGAGGTCTTAAAGGTTCTTCTATAATCGATGGATATGAATCCGGAGAAATAACATCTTCTGACGGAGGTCTTGGCACTAATGGAACTGCCGGTACAGGGGGGCAGGGAGGAGTCCATGGAAGACATTGCCAAGGAACTCACGTTACAGGCCGTAAAGGAGAAGAAGCATATGTGGTACCCCGCAAGGGATCCCCTTGGTGGGTCTGGTTAATTCCTGTTGCAGGCCAGATTACAGGCACTGTTACAGCTATTGAAAACGCTAGAGATCCAGCTGATACGCGATATAAGATAGTCCCAGTACCAGATGTGTGGGAAGTCCCTCTGGGATACCAGTCTTCCAGAGGATCAGCTCCTAACGGTAGTGCAGGAACTGGGTACAATACCAAGGGTCGACAAGAACCTCCTGCTCAAGAGACTTTAGATAAAACAGCGATTCTTTCTGAGTATCGTACATATTATCAGCAAGCCCAGCAAAACCCTGCGACGGCTGACTTTGTCAGGAATTTTTCTAATCTCTAAATAAGAAACCCCTCAATCCTACCTTGTGGTAATGCTATGCTACAGGGTAGGGTTGACTTCTTAAATAAGCGCATGGTTCTGACTATTCATTGCCTTTTACAAGATTCCGAAGAATTTTCATTTATGGTTTTTCTCGTAATTTTAGTTCTTCGGTTCTTCCTTTTCAAAAGTATGCCCAAGATATACTCAGAAAAATTTGATTTATGTTAAAGATCTTGGGAGGCCTTGGTTTCACTGGCTCACCGGACAGACTCGAACCACAAACTCAGTGATTTACAACGCTTTAGCTAAACAATAACTTTCCAAAAGTTAAAATGGCGAAAGTGTCGCACTTTGTCGCATTCTCCTTGAAACTCAATGCGACACCAAAATCCCAGTATTTCTGCTGACTAGAGGGGTGCTGTCGCATTTGTCGCACTGTCGCATTCATTTTCAGAATTAAATATCACCATCGTAAAATAACTCTATTAAAGTTACCATAGTAAAAATATCCATAAATATAATAACATTTATTAGTATTA
>CALBSK010000055.1 GCA_937967795.1 uncultured Alphaproteobacteria bacterium
CTGAGCGGGCGGATTATTAAATTTATTTAAGAAATTTTTGTAGATTTCAGGAAAGTGCCTTGAGAGGAGTAGGCTCTTCCCAAGAAAAAACCTCACCTCCACGAGGGGAGGTGAGGAAAAAGAAACGCTTAAAAATTAAAGTTATTGTCCAGTTTCTCCCTTTGGACCTTTTGCAGAAATGGCTGCTATTTTTTCCTGAAACTTCTTCGGGTCGTTTTCTTCCATGGCTTTTTTAAGTTCTTTTAGATCAAATTGAGTGCTTTGGCTGAGAGCATTTTTAACGTTCTGCTCATCTAAAGTTTTTCCTTCTACGTTTATAAAGGAACCTGAATCAAGCGCTGACTGAGATTCCCACCATTTAAATAAAGAGAACCAGCTTTTTGAAGCTGGAGGAGCTGCGGTTTTGGGCGCTTCAGTGCTTTGCGTGTCTTCAGGTGCACCCACTATCGCTTGAGGGACCTGTTCATCTTTTCCCTCGCTCTCATCCGATGGAGGAGGTGGTATTACAATAATATTATCTTTTGGCTCTTCTACTTTTGGCCGTTGAGGTTTAGAACGTGTGAGCCAGTTCCACCATCCCCCTTGTTCTTCTTTTACTTCAATAGGTTCTCCCGCAGATGCGTGAGGAGAGACGATAGGATTCTCCTCTTGCTTAATCGTTGCTGATTGTTCTATAGGAGTCTGATGAATGATTGATTTATTCTCTTCACCCTCCATTCCAAGAGCTACGGAGCTTGTCATTAATAAACTTAAGGCGAATGCACTGGTAAGTGTTTTGAAGTCCATTTTTCCCTCCCTGATTTATAGACTTTTTACCTTAACAGGAGAAAAGACACCCTACAACGACTATTTTTTTGTTTTTTTGATTAACTTAGCTTTAAAGTACGGCTGCTTTCAATAACTTCGCCGATAAAGTCAAAGCTGAGGAGTTCATCTTCAGAGTGGTAGAAAGTTAATTCTTCTTCATACCCTCTTCCGTTTTTACAACGACGTTTTTTTGTACCACGAGGGATGGGTAAAAACCGTAAGGAGGTGCGGTTGCCACTATCAGGAAAACGGTAATTCTCGGGAAATATGTGAAAGAAGGGCATAGAGCTTGAAATCAGCAAGGGAAAACCTAGCACAAATTTAGAGAATAGGCCCATAAAGACCATACTGAGAATCGTTAAGAATTTGATTTTAATAAAAGAAACTGTAAACATTTAGATTAACGCATAATTACTATATAAATATTTAATTTATAATTTACAATATGTTTGCTCTTAGTTTTTAGATTTTATTATAACTTGATTTGACAAAATAAATAATTGTAACTTAATTGATTATTTTTTTATTTAATTTCACATTACCTGAATTAT
>CALBSK010000056.1 GCA_937967795.1 uncultured Alphaproteobacteria bacterium
AATTCTCACAACTGCAAGATCTGGAATGCTACGTCAAATTGCCTGGAGACTACCCTTGCACTAAGCTTCAGATGACCTACCAAACAGCGACTTCGCATATACCACCATTCTTACTAAAGCCAGAAAAAAAGAGAGAATATCCAGCTTATGAAGAACAGATAGAGGAAGAAGAAGTTCCACAAGAAGATAAGGAATATTGAGTTCTTACGATGTGAGTTCGTGGGAGTGTGACTCTGCGGGTCTGGCCTGACTAAGCTACTATTGGTCCAAGTTGTAATAATTTTTCCATTGAGTGAAGGCAGATACAGGAGAAAGCCCTTCCCTCTGCCCGCTGGATTGTTGAAAAGGAATCTTTAAAATAGCGTTCTGTCAGCAGGAGATAGTAGGATGCCTCTTATTTCTTTTAGAGATGGAAAATACTGTTGAAGGCACCCACGAATGATAAAAGCATATTGCTGAACAAACTGAACGATTTCTTCCGTTGGGCACTCAACATCTACAATACTTTCTTGAGAGGAAAAAAGGCCTAATTTGCACCTCCAAATTTTAAGAACAGAGGACGGTCCCATCACGTTGGCAATTTCTATGCAAAGGCGCTTCCATAGCGGGTCTTTGATGAGAGAAATAGACATGTTAGCTTGAAGGTGGATGTTTCCAAATAAGATCTCGGTCTTTTGTAGCTCTTTCTTCCTTTTGGAAGAATTCTTTTTTTCTTTTTGCAGGAAAGTCGGAGGGGTTTCTTTGGTTAGAAAATATTTAGCACGAGCTGATATTTTACGTGAGTGTAGGTTAACATCTTGCATAAACGTCTCCAAGTCTCAACAAAAACCAAATGCTATTGCTCATTTCTCCCTTTTCATTTATAATCTAATAATATGAAGTAAAAACCAACACCACTATTCTCCTTCATTATTTAAAATTGGCAGAGTGTTCTTATGGGAGGCAAAAGGAACACTCTGCGATTTTTACCAATCACTAACCACCAACTCAATCTTTACATCAAAAACTTAACCACTCTTTTTAATGTATTATATCCATGCAGAACTTTGAAACACTATTTCGAGATGGAAGTCATGCCTTATGGGAATAGGAATTTCAATAAAGAGATGATGAAATTAATCTGAAATAAAGTTATAAAGAGATTAGAATTTGAGGTTAAAAAGGTGGTATATGTCGACCATTATAGATTCTGTTAACGCGTTTTCGCAATTGATGAGTTTTTCTCTTAAAACACAGAACGGCCCACTAAAAGATCATCAATTTGCTGTAAAGGATGTATTTGATATTGAGGGTTTTCGTATTCAAGCCGGAAATCCAGAATACTTCGAACAAGCAGGTGTTGCAAAGGTGACCGCACCAGCCGTTTCCACTTTGCAAAAGGCTGGCGCAAAATTAGTTGGGAAAACACACACTGACGAATTAGGAGGAAGTTTATTTGGGATCAATGAACACTATGGAATCCCTATTAACTCTCAATCCCCTGCGTGTGTACCAGGTGGTTCTTCCAGCGGTTCTGCCGCAGCCGTTTCAGCAAATCTTGTCGACTTTGCCTTAGGTGCTGATACGAGCGGATCCGTCAGAGCACCTGCGAGTTTTTGTGGAATCTATGGGCTTCGGCCAACTTTTGGAAAAATCTCAACCACTGGCGTTTTGCCAATATCTCATCATTTAGATACGGTGGGAATCTTTGCCAGACATCCTGAGGTGATCGCTCAAATTCTAGAAGTTTATGAGTTGAAAGAGGAGAGAAAAGTTACCCGACTTAGAATCATCCCAAGCTTAGTGGGCCACCTAGAAGGGACTTTAAACAACGCTTTCTTAGAAAAATTGAATTCTATCAAAACGCTAACGTCTTCTACAACGCCGTTAGTTATTGAGGAAGAGAAACTGACTCAATGGAGCACTGTCATTAGAACCATTGCCATGTATGGTCTGTGGCAGGAGCATAAGGAATGGATCTTGAAGTCAAATCCGACTTTTGGCGAGATTATAAAAGATAGACTTAAAACAGCAAGGTCCATTCAATATGAAGATTGCAAGCTTGCCATTAAAAAGCAGAAGGAAATAAGAAAGATTGTAGTTGATAACTTAGAGCCAGGTGATGTGGCCGTGTTTCCTACTGTTCATGATATTCCTCCTCTATTGTCGAGTACGATGGACCAACTGAAGGACTTTTCTCTCAAAGCGTCGCGCCACACTTGCATTGCAGCACTCACGGGACTTCCGGAAATCACTATCCCTCTTAGGAACATCAAAAATAAATGTTCTCTTGGAATGAGCTTTTTAGGAAGAGAAGGGAAAGACTATTCCCTTGTCTCATTTGCTTCAAAAGTACATTCCCTTATTAACTTCTAGATTCCGAACGCAAGACTTAACCTGGCCTGCCTTATCACTTTAGTTTGCATATACAAACTTTTCTGATTTCTGTTCTAAAACAATTTCTTTCTGGGTTTTAACTGAGGCAAGGATAGCCAGTCCCGCGATAAATGCGCTAAAAATCATCCAAGCCGCTGGCCACATCAGTATCTGGGTTTGACTGATAACGTAAATAAGCAAAACCGGAGTAAATCCACCGAATAAAGAGATGCCTAAGCTTAAGCTAAAGGAAACGCCTCTACACCTTTCCTTAACCTCAAATAGGCTTGCTGTTAAACCATTTGCAGGCCCAACAAATAGGCCAGCTAATATGGAGAGGATTAACTCACCTTGAATAATGAGAGAAAATTGACCGGCGTTTATCAACCAAAAAGCAGGATAGGCTAGAATAAGAGTTGCAAAGACGACAGTTAGCATTACTTTTTGGGGGCCGAATCTGTCTGCTATATAACCCGCCAAGCAAATACAAAGCATATACACCACAAGCCCCATCGTAATCACGAATAACGTTGCTGAAGTTGAAAGGGATGTAACAAGCGTATGATAGTGTCCCATAAAAACAAAAGGAACGTAATACACTACCCCTATAAAACTTCCGATTCCAAAAGTTATTAAAATTGAAATGAAATCATTTTTGAAAAGGGAAATAAAATTTGGAATTTCACTTTTCATCTTTTTTTGTGCGTTTTTGAAAGCCAATGTTTCTTGGGTATTTTTTCTTATATAAAAACCCAACAAACCAATAGGGATACTCAAGAGGAAGGGAATCCTCCATCCCCAAGTCGGTACGGCTTCCAGAGCACAAAAAGAGGCCATGCTAGAGGCCACTAACATCCCAACAACCGATGAAGCTGTAACCAGACTTCCCGAAAAGTATTTTTTATTTTCTTGCGCGTGTTCAATGACGAAAATAGCGGCACCACTAAATTCGCCTCCCGCACATAAACCTTGAAGCAATCGGCAAAGTGCCAAAGTCATAGGAGCCACTAACCCTATCTGGCTATATGTGGGCAGGAACCCTATCAAACTCGTCGGCACCATCATAAGGATTATTGATATGACCATGGCTTTTTTCCGCCCAAATGTATCGCCAACATAGCCAAAAACAATTCCACCCAGAGGACGGATGAGAAAGCCTGCCGCAAATATACAATAACTTGCAATAAGCGCTGCAATAGGATCTTCTTTCGGAAAGAATAGTTTTGAAAATACGGGTGCTAAAAGTCCAAACAGAGCAAAATCGTAAAACTCTAAGGCCGTTCCAATAAAAGCAGCGGCAAAATTTTTCCCTTGTTTTTTCATTTTTCTCTCTTCTTTTTATTTATTTTATTAATTTATAGCATTCTCTACTTTAAAGTCTATTATTTAGTAGATAGCTTCATTGTTGCTTTGGATTAACTTCTTAAAACTAGAGTGAAAATTATTCTAAACTCTCAAGAGAGTTAGGACTAATATATTTTTTGTGATGGGCTTTAACATACGCTTGAAGGTATTCTTCTAAAACATCAATTTTCTTTATGCCTTTGAGTTGCACGGGATAGGCAAAATAAATATCAATGCTGGGGCCGGCAATTTCGGGAAGAACTTCAACCAACTGAGAACCTTTGAGCAAAGGAGATTCTTGTGAGAACGAGATAATACCAAAACCGCTATTGCCAAAATGAAATAAAGCTCGTAACGAATTAGCACTGCAGTAAGGTTTTTGAACATTGCTTTTGTTCCCACTTAATTTTAAATGCCAGTTAATGTTATCGAAGAGATAAATTTTTTCAGGACCAAATCCAATCAAACGGTGATGCACGAGATCTTCAACTGTTTCAGGATTTCCATATTTCTGAATGTATTCTTTACTAGCATAAAGCCTACGGTTCCACCGCATGAGAAAATTTTGAATCAGTTCGGGTTGATTCTGAATATAGGGTTGAAGCGCAACTTGAACCTCTAGAGATTCCACATCTAGATGTCCGTCTTTAGAAAAGATAGACAAATTTATTTTTGGATAAAGCTTCAAAAATTCAGGAATAATCATATAAAGCCATGTATCCACAAGACCAACATTTGCACCGATGCTTAAATCACCTTGAGGTTCTAGTTGTTCATTGTGAATTTGTGTGAGCGCTAGCTCGGAATAAACAAACATTTTTTCAGTGTTTTGGAAGAGGAGCTGTCCTTGCTTGGTTAGAGCTAAACCGCGGGGCAACCTTTTAAATAATTTATGCCCCACCTGATATTCGAGATCACTAATCTGACGACTAATAGCCGATTGGGCAATGTTCAAGTGTTGCCCCGTTTTTGTAAAACTTTCAAATTTTGCTACGTAATAAAAAGTTTTCAGTCTATCCCACTGCATACCTATCTCCCTCGAGGAAGTTATTTTATTCCTTTAATTTTAGTGTTTATTCTAAAAACGGTAAAGTAAGAATCAAATACCTATCTGAGCAGGTGCTAAATTTATGGCTAAATTTTAATTTGTATTGGATCGCCCCGGCTCACTGGGAGTAATCCGTCTAAAATGCTTTACTTTTGAAAAGAAACATTCCCACCTCTCTTTGAACTTTTTGATTTTATCGTCGAACAGTAGTGTTTAAAAATAAAAGCTCTTCCACGCTCGATCACTTGTTATTTCCTTTACAATGGTTCGATATATGATCACTAAAACCTTCGAAATTTTCTCGCGGCGTGTTGAACACCCACTAGCTCAGGGAGTAGCAACCCCTCAAGCGACCTCAGACATAAGCTGGTCAACCTTATTGCCAAAGACCTCTCTGTTGCTTTCCTTAAAGGTTCATCCGCAAGGTGGGTATAACGCTGTGTAGCACAGGCTTATGTATGCCCTAGAAGTTTGCCCACAATACTTAAAAGTTTAATCCGCTCGGAGCTATAAATGAGGCGTATGAGTGAGGGCAAATCACTCAAGTTAAATGACTACATTTAATTCTGTAATAATTTTCCGTCCTCTTCCAGTTTATCGGCTCACGTTGTTTTGTCCAAGAATTTGAGCAAGTTCTTGATTGGCCTTTTTCACTTCGTCTTGGCAAAGCTCGCAAAGCTTTCCCCACTGCTCATTCTCCAATTGGGAATTAAGCACTTTATTGTTTTCTTTGAAAAAATCATCTCGATTTTCAATTAATTGGTCAAAGGTTAACGAGATCTTTGGATCTTCAAAAGGATTCCTGATTCCCGTAAATTCTCTAATAGCTATTCTTCTTGCTGTATTACATGTATTTGCAATAAGTGAAATAGTTTTTACCTTTCGTTCTAATCTTTCCTTATCTAATTGTTTATTAGTGTACAATTTTATTGTACCCATAAGGCTTTTAAAAATCTCTTGTCGCTCATTAATGGAACGTTGACAAATGGCCATGTATGTCACGATATCTTTCATAGGAAGAAGAACGGTTTGCTGTGAGCTATTGACGTACTCAATTTTTGAACTTCCTCTGATTGAAAATATGATGAATAAGACGATAAGAAAAAAAATGATTGTTCCTATAATAAGCCCTGTCCATTCCTGGATCACTTTGCTCCATACCCATAGCTTGGCAGGGAAGTTGTAATCTCCCTTTACAATATCAAGCATTTCTTGAAGTGAATCTTGTTTCTGGCTTTTATTCATTTTACGGTCCTATGATATTTTTTTGTTGTATTTTTTTGTTAAGTGAAAACCTTATTCCCTGGCCATAAGCTGATCAACCTTATTGCCAAAGACTTCTGTTGCCTTCCTTAGAGGTT
>CALBSK010000057.1 GCA_937967795.1 uncultured Alphaproteobacteria bacterium
ACTACCAATTTAGTTTCACCTTCAACAGCGCCAACCATTATCAACAAAGCAATTAAAGCAATAAACACCGACATCGCAGGCACATTGGCTAAATTCGCTAATTTATGTTCTAACCAATGAAACCAATGGGTATCTTTTTCATCATCAAA
This sequence comes from uncultured Alphaproteobacteria bacterium, assembly GCA_937967795.1. Classification (GTDB taxonomy): domain Bacteria; phylum Pseudomonadota; class Alphaproteobacteria; order UBA9655; family UBA9655; genus UBA9655. The sequence continues at coordinate 150 of CALBSK010000057.1, forward strand.
TATTAATTCATGTCCGCTTTTTGTCTTTATTTTTCTTATATTATTTTTATATAGAAATAGCGTCATGTTGAAAAAAGAAATCAATCGCCGGAAAGAGATTGAAAGAGAAAATTTAGAAAAAAGTAACAAATTAGAAGAAGCTTTAGCACTCACTCGTGCAACATTAGAAGCAACCGCGGATGGGATTTTGGTTGTAGATAGACATAGAAGGGTTGTGGGTCATAATGAAAGGGCTGCTAAGATGTGGAAAACGCCCCGTAAAGTATACCGGCCAGGAAACGATGAAGAATTAGCAAAATATGTCATGAGACAATTAAAAGATCCTGATAAATTTATTGCAGGTCTCGAACGCCTTTACAATACAGAGCCCGGAAAAGAAATTAAAGATGAGATAGAATTCAAAGATGGAAGGATTTTTGAACGCTATACTATGCCGCAGCTGCGAGGTAAGGAGATCATCGGACGCGTGTTCAGTTTTCGAGATGTTACGCAACGAAAAGCCATGGAAGAGCAACTTTTACAACAGGCAACCCATGATGCCCTTACATTGCTTCCTAATCGAATAATTCTTCACGACCGTATTCAACAAGAACTTCGTTATTCGAAACGTTCAAATAAAATGGCGACCATATTATTTTTTGATCTTGATGAATTTAAACTTATCAATGATAGTCTCGGCCATGATTTTGGAGATATTCTCCTGCAGTCTGTCGCCAGGAGGTTAGAACGGTGCGTTAGAGAACAAGATACGGTTGCGAGATGGGGAGGAGATGAATTTGTCATTTTGTTAACTTCACTTTCTCAAGAGACAGAGATTATCCCCATCGTTCGTAAATGTCTTGAAGCAATAGAAGAGCCATTTATTATAGAGAAACATACAGTGACTGTCACGAGTAGCGTGGGAATTACGATCCTGCCTAGGGATGGGACAACGGTTACCGCTCTTCTGAAAAATGCAGATAGTGCGATGTACGAGGCAAAATCTTCAGGTCGAAATAATTATAAATTCTATTCTTGTGATATGAATAAAAATAAAGAAAGAAAATTAATATTAATAAACGATTTACATGAGGCTCTAAAAGCTAACCAACTTAAGGTGTATTATCAGCCTATAATTGATCTTCAAAGTGGAACTATCGTTGGAGCTGAAGCATTGCTTCGCTGGTATCATCCAAAGAGAGGATTGATTCCGTCTCAAGAATTTATTCCCATTGCGGAAGAAACAGGGCTGATTCTTCCTATCGGAGAGTGGGTTTTACGTAATGCTTGCTTGCAAAACGTGAGCTGGCAACAAGAAAAATTTCCGCCCATTCCCATATCAATCAACTTATCAGGACAACAATTCAGGCAAAGAGATATTACACAGCTTGTGAATAAAATTCTAAAAGAAACCAAAATGGATGCAAAATATTTAAATTTAGAATTGACAGAAAGTATTGTTATGGAAAACTCTGAAATTTATCTTAAATATATGTTACAACTGAAAGAACTTGGAGTGGGCTTGGTCATTGATGATTTTGGAACGGGGTATTCAAGTTTAAGTTACCTCAAGCGCTTTCCTGTGGATAAGCTTAAGATCGATAAATCATTCGTTTCTGGTCTTCCCAATGATGCTCATGATGCAGGTATTGTTCGGGCAATCCTTGCCCTGGCAAACCAACTAAATTTAGAAGTTATTGCGGAAGGCATTGAAACAACAGAACAACTTTCTTTCTTACGGAACCATTCCTGCGATATGTGCCAGGGCTTTCTTTTTAGTAAAGCTGTTCCCCCTCAAGAGTTTTCCGCACTGTTGAAAAAAAATAAATTTAAGAATTTATTAGATTCTACGCACTTATCTAAAAATTAAATAAAAAAGTGGTACTGTTCAATTGCGAAGTGTATTGAGAAAATTTCCTATAAGCGTCCGGTAATATTAAATTCTCAGTTTCAACTGATTTATAAAATCCACTTAAGTATTAACAATTCAACTTATTTGATTATATAAAAGCGCTATTGCTTTAATCTGTATAGCCACGACAAGTTCACCAATTTGAAAGTGTTCCGCTTTTTATTTTTGAGTTTTTTAAAGACATTTTAAGATTTTAAAAATAAATTTTCCATATAATTTGAGATAGATAATTTAAAGATTTACTAGGTTTTTTCTCTAACCTAGTAGCATGTAGAATGACGATTGATAAAGGTTAAAACTTGCTCTTAGACTAAAAGTCTCTCGTGCAAGATAATCAAAAACTGAGGAGAACAATGGCCTTCTGGTTAAGAATTAAAAACTTGTATTCAGTACATATTTATAAAAATAACCTTATCACATTTCTTGGGGGATTCTTAATTGTGGGAATTGGAACCTCAACCCTTATTGGCTGGTATACGCATACGTCAGTACTCTTTCAAATTCAACCAAATTTAACACCCATGTACTTCAACACAGCTCTCTGCCTCGTTCTTCTTGGAATAGGAATGTTACTTCTCCTTACCCGTTATAAAAAACTGGTGATCATTCCAGCAACTGCAGTTATAATTATTGCAGGACTAACCCTTCTTGAATATGTATTCGGTATCAACATAGGGATTAGTCAGTTCTTTTTTAAAACGTACATGAGTTTTCACACGTCTTCTCCCGGTCGTATGAGTCCTCACTCTGCTCTCTCCTCTGCCTTATGCGGAACAGCAATATTGTTGCTTTCTTTAGGATCATCAAGATTCCTTTATTGTATTGTTGTGGTTATGACTTTGTTTGTTCTAGCTTTAGCTTCCATTTCTCTGTTGGGGTATGCAGCAAATCTCCCTGCAACTTACCAATGGGCAAAATTAACTCCTATGGCAGTCCATACAGCGATTTCCTTTTTAATTGCAAGTAGCGGAATTATTTTTTATGTTTATGTAAAATACATTTCAGGAGAGACTAACCTCTCTTCAATGCTCGCCTACTTTGCAGCTTTATTCGTCCTTTGCATCACTGCTTTACTCTGGCATGCCTCCTTACAAGAGATGACAGAAACTCTCCAAGAGCTCACAAATAAAGAGGCTGAAAGAATTAAGGAAAATATAAGAGAAAAAATTACCGCGATAACATCCGACATGCACGAACTGAGCTTTCAATGGCAAATTTTTTCTCCAGGCTCTGAAATCAATTGGGAGCGCTCTTTTGAAGAATATAAAAAAAATAAACCCATCTATAAATCCATCGAATGGGTCGATTCATCTTTCCATATTCAAGAAGCAACGCCTATTGATGGCTATGGGGCTATATTAAGTCTCACTTCTCACGATCTCCCTTTCATGTATGAAACTTTAGAAGACTCAAAGAAAGATAAACAGATAAAAATTAGCAGGGTCATTAACTTTGTTCCTAAAGGACAAGGTTTTCTCGTTTCTACTCCTCTTTTGAAAGGGGCTTCTCTTAAAGGATTTATTCTTGCGATGATTGATGTTGATCTTCTCTTAAAAAATACTCTCAACAAAAATCCGAAGCCTGGATTTGAAGTTGCTCTTTTTGAAACTTTTCCCCCTAAAAAGATTTTTTTTCAATTAGGTATTCCTTATGTTCAACAAGTCAATTCTAAAGAAGAAGTACGTGTTTTTAATTTACGATGGGTGGTTAGGGCTTGGCCTTCTGTGGAATTTTATAGTCATCATGTCTATTCATTTCTTTCCAATTTAATTCTTACTATTGGAATATTTATGGCATTCTTGTTATTTGGCGTTATTCGTTCTCGACAAACATTGAAAGATCGTTCTCTTCGTCTTCAAAAAACTAAGGAAAGCCTTGAATTTCAGCTTGTCGAGTCAAGTCGATATGCCAAGGAACTTCGTTATTTAAAAGAGATGACAGAGAATTTACAAACGTGTACCTCTTTAGGAAAAGCTGCTATTCCTGTTATAAAGTTTTGTAAGCTCTTTTTTCCATCAACAGACGGTATTATATACTTATTAGATAAGCATAATGAAAATTTAAGCCCTTTTGCGCATTGGGGCACAAAAAATTCAAAATTATTTCCTTTTTCAAAAAACAAATGCTTAGCTTTTGATAAAGGAAATTTCTTACATATAAGCATGGGCCCTCATAATGGTTGTGCCCATATCCAGAGACTTTCATCTAAAAACGTTAATGAATCTTTCCTCTGTATACCTCTTCATGATCAAAGAGGTCCTTTTGGTCTTTTATATATTCATGATAACAAGATTTCATCCAAACCCAAAAGTGAACAGAAAAAAAAACTTTTACTAGTAGAAACGTTTGCCCGACAACTTTCTCTTTCGTTTTCAGATTTAAAATTACGAGATTTATTAAGCTATCAAGCTACTCGTGACCCTCTAACAGCTCTATATAATAGACGCTACCTTAATGAATCATTACAACGTGAAATCCCTCGAGCACAGCGTCAGGGCCATCCTATAGCTCTTCTTATGATAGATATTGACCATTTTAAAAATATCAATGATGTATATGGTCATGATGCAGGAGATGAGGTGCTAAAGCAAATTGGAACTTTATTGAAAGAATACTCACGTAAGAGCGATATTGCCTGCCGATTTGGGGGGGAAGAATTTGTTTTGATTTTGCCTGAAACTACCCTGAAGAGTGCTCTTGAAAGAGCCGAGAAATTAAAGCACGCTGTCACAAAACTAAATTTAATTTTTGAGGGCCAAGAAATTAAAAATCTCTCTGTTTCCTTGGGCGTTGGTATATATCCTCAAAACGGCCTCTCTTATAAAGAACTTATTAATTCAATTGACCAAGCTCTCTATGAGGCAAAGTCCTTAGGACGCAATAGAGTTGAAATTGCAAAAAAAGCAACCATTCTTAAAGATGTAAGCGATTTTTCTTAATCCGAAGGGAATAAGACTGGCAACCCTTCAAAGCTCATTGGTTTTCCTGGTGCCGAAGAGGTGAATCCAACACAGAACCTAGGGCGGTAAAGAAATAACCTTTATATTTTCGGGTATGGATAAGGCCCCTTCGCTGTGAGAGGAGCCCCATCGTAGACGATCAGGAGATAATAATCGGAGAATCGCATAGAAAGCTCTGCAAGAAAGAGATTCATGCAGATGCTATTCATAGCTGGCAGGATGAGATAACAAGAATCTCCATTGAAAGGGCAGATAGCTCCATAAGCATAGGTATATTCTCGAATGATTTGCTTTGGCACAATTGGACGCACGCCCTTGGGAGCCCAACAGCGCCGCGGATCATTAATTCGCCCAAACCGGGCTTCATCCTGAAAGAAAACCTTAAGAGGCTTCCCTACTTTTTCTGCTTGTCGTTGAGCTTGCTTAAGGACTTTTGGACATTTTTTTTAAAAGTAGCTTGTGCTGCAAGATCCACTTTAGGATGCCGAGGACGAGGCATGATCTTACGCCAATTATGACGGTCAAGCATACGGTAAATTGTAGAAAGAGCTATGTTTTTCCCCATAGCTTTTTGATAAGCCTCATGAATCACCTTAACTTCTAAAATTCCACCTCCCTCTCCTGCTTTTTTAAATCGTTTGAGAAGCTTTTTTTCTTCTTCTAACGTAAGGTTTTCTCTAAGTCGACCTCCAGTATTTTTTATCTCAAAAATATGCGGACCATAATGCTTCCACCGATTGTGAACGTTCCAAATCGTTCCTATAGAAAGCCCTGTTCTCTCGGAAATTTTATGAGCTTTTTCTTTAAAGTAAGCTCGAAAATATACAGCTTGCATTCTTTTGTATTGATCAAGATCTTTTGCCTCATGCATTAGCTGAAATACAGCCTTCGCAGTTTCTTCTGAAAAATCATAGGTCCTTTGTGACATACCTGCCTCCTTGTGGATTCAGATATATCATATCACATTTTTATAATTTCCTCATTAAAAGATTGCGAATTGATATAAGTTCATCGGATAAGGAGTTTGAAGACTTCTTTAAAGGAACAGAAGCGGCAACCTTTGCCTTTAAGAATAATGAGAAAACAACAAACTCTATCCGAAGCGTTCTCTCTTCCCAAATTGAAAACCTTCATCAATTGGACTCATCAAACACCTTTTTTTCCATCCGAGATTGGGTAAATGATGAAAAGCGACAAGGCTGGCTCTTTATTACAGCACGTGCCGATCAGCGACAAACCTTAACACCACTTATTTCAGCTTGGATGGATATCGCCATTAACGCCTTGATGGTTCTTCCTGAAAATCAGAAGCGACGGTTATGGTTTATCATAGATGAGCTAGCTGCTCTTCAAAGGCTTCCCCGTTTGCAAATGGGTCTTGCTGAAGCCCGAAAATATGGCGGTTTCTTCTTGGTAGGCTTTCAAAGCAAACCCCAATTGGAAGATATCTATGGTCGAAATACAGCCGAATCCATGCTGGATCTTTTCAATACAAAGCTTTTCTTTCGCTCTACAGAACCTTCGACTCAAACATGGGTTGCGAAAGTTTTAGGTGACAAGGAAGAGGCTGAGCCTCAAGAGAATATTTCTTTTGGGGCCCACAGTATGCGCGATGGGGTTTCCTTAAGCCGCCAGACCCGCCAGAAGCCTCTTGTTATGCCGACAGAACTCTCTCAACTGAAAGACCTTGAATGTTATGTCAAATACCCCGGAGACTATCCTTGCGCAAAGCTTCAAACAACGTACCAAAAACCTCCTTCACTAAAGAAGGAGCCTTTTCTGCTGAAACCGGAAAAAGAAAGAACATATGACACTGCATTCTCAGGTGCACAAAATTCTCAAAAGGAAGAAATCCTGTGCCCTTAACCAAGTTTACCGGCCCTAACCTATGCGTCAGTCGAATCGCCGGTAACACCCTGGGTCAAAAGTGCCTCTTTAGGGCCCAGGGGGACGCGAAGTCTCAAGTGGCCTTGGATTTCTTCCAAGGTCATTTGAGATTATTCAATATTCATTGTCAACTCTTAGAAAGGAACAAAAATTATGGAACAAACTGAACAAGATATCCGACGTTTCATGCAAATTCGTAATGAAATTCGAGATGAAATCAGCAAAATTGGACCACACGTCGACCAGCTTCAGGAAGCGGGAAAGAACCTTGTTTCTCATTTTGATGTCTTTCGGCAGATCGTGAAGGAGACGCAAACGCAACTGCCAGTCATTATTCAAACCGCTTCCCATAACATGGCCAAGACGACCTCAGATCAAATGGCGCTCCTTCTGGAGAGCATGCTTCAGAGCAAGATAAGGGCTCTCGACCAATCTGTTCATCATGCAAGCGAAATTCTTAACGAGGCGATGGGCTCAAAATATCGAAAATTGATTTTCTTCTTATTCATAGGAATTCTCTTGAGCGGACTCTTCGGTTTCGGCGGAGGATATATTTATGCACGTCAGAATACTTATTCACTTCCAGCGGATTTTATAAAGATGTATGCTCTGGGGTTGAATGTTGGGGACAAAAGTATACAAATTAAATCAAAACAAAAGAGTCAGTAAAACCAACAAATGAAAAGAAATTTATTAATAAAAATTAAGTACAATAAACAAGTTCATAGGTAGACCTTAAAACAGCATTTGTTTTTCTATTCCCTTAGTTAATGAGTTAGCTGACTCTTTCCACATCTGAAATCTACCATGAATAAGGGTTTTAGGAGTTTTCTAATCCTTTCAAAATGATATCGCCACTTAAATTATATAAAGTAACGATTTGAGGCAACCAGTTTTCTAATTTTCCCCAGGCAATCTTGCAAGAAAGATCCCCTGCCTTTCTCATCTCTTTACCTTGCATTCGATTCACTGTCTTCTCACTTACCCCTAATTGCTTTGCGATGTCCTTTCTTGCTTGAGCCTTGCTTTTTCCCAATGCTTTAGCAAGAGCACCCTCTAGATTAGTGAGCACTTTTTTTAAATTTTCAGGAGAATAAATAGGCAACTGCAATGCAAAGGCTATAGGAGGTTGAGAAGGGGAGACTTGTAGGATAAACGAAGACGCTTCAGCAGAAACAGGAACACCCAGTGCAACTAATGGTTTATTTGGTGTCTTAGGCAGTCCCACTATGTTATCGCTTGTTCTTTCTATTTGAGTAGTTTCTTCTTTTTTGTTCTGTATTTCTTTGTTTTTTTGAGAGACTTTTTTGATAACTGGCAGTGGAGCTTGATTAATTGGTAGGGATAAAAGGGTAATAAGTTAGGGATTTTTAATGCCATAAACTTCAGAGAGAAGAGCCAACATTCGGTCTACTGGCACTGCATCTTTCAATATATTTAAAACCAACTTTGATTGATTCTCTGGATCGGGTTCAAAAGCTGCAAGTGTATTTTTTAATGATCGTGCTTTATCTACATCTCTAACTTTAAAAAGTTTTATATCTTCTTTTGGAAAGCACTCAAAATTAATTTTCTCAATTTCCGTTTGGACTTTTCCTTTATCCATAATGCGCTGAGCAAGCTTAAAAAAATTATCTGGTTTATTTTCTAAGTAATGTCTTATTTTTCCTGCAGTAAGCTGGACACCTGGATTATTATCATTCTCCATTATTTTTACAGTTTCATAGATTTTTTTTCATCTAATTGATGTTTCATTATATTTTTTGCAGTCCGTTCTTTTTTTTCTTGTTTAGATTGAGTTACGAAAAGATATTTTCGACTCTTACTTTCAAATGCTCCATCAAAACCTTTGTTTCCTCCATACTTTGTGGAAATTTGAGTATAGCCAAAAGAAAAAAGAGTAAGAGTTGTAAGAAGCTCCCCTAAATTTGCCTTCTTGTTTTTGCTAAGTGATGCCAAAGTTAAGGGGGGAGTTACATCTTGGTGGATTATAGGAAAAGATGCTTCATACGCTTCTCTTAATTTTGATTTAGGAATTATTTTCTTTATTTCTAAAGGGCTTTTTTCATCTATTTCTTGAGAAGACCAAAAATTTTTATTACGGAACTCTCCAATTTCTCCTTTGGGCGAGGATGAAATTTTTCCCTGAAACAATATAATAAAATTTTCATTACTCTCTTTGTATAAAATCCTTTCACTATTATTAATAAGATCTATAATTCTAAGGTTTTTATTAGAAGTATATTCAATAAAATAATCTAATTCTTGCAGCCCCCCTGTTGAAGAAAATGTATCATTAAGGTATTCTTTAAGTTTTCTCCCAGTGCAAGGTATGTTTATAAGCTCATAGCGAAGTAATTTCTGTGTATGAGTATTAAATGAAACTACTCTAAGCTTATCCTCCGCTTCGTCTCTTTCAAAATTTATTATAATTGCACCATTTAAAGTATTATAAGTAAAAGTGAAAAACGTAAAAAATATGAACATGATAATACTGCGATTAAACATAAGCCTACCTTTACATTAATTTTTTCTACTGTTCTAATTCGATTTCGACTTTTAAATATTCTTTTATTGGAAGAGGAGTTGATATTTTTTCAAATCCTCCTTTAACAAAAATTTTTCTCCCGGTTTCAGAACGTTCTTTGTCTCTCTAATCGTCCATGTCATCATTAGCCGTAGGGATAGGCAAGCCTAATATAGAAAGAACGCCATTATGTGAATTTCTAATGGTATTTGCGTTTCCAGACAAAAGCGAAACTTTTGCAAGAATGGCGTCTCTTTCAGTTAAGTTTTCTAATCCATTTGTCGTAGCTAGTTTTATCAAAGTATCAACCATAAATGGCCCACAATCATTTCCATTGAGTTGCTGTTTAAAATGAAGATCAATGATAGTTGGAGAAACTCCTGGCGCTATTTCTTGCGCCACTGCTTGTATAGTTTCTACAAATGCAACTGCATTAGATTCTAAGTCAATGATGTACCCTTGAGGATTATTAAATATTACCTGAATTTTTGTGATATTTTCATTAACTTTTTGAACTCTAAATACAGCTCCGACCCAGTGATTTCCATGTAAATGGATCGGCATAACAACCACCGTACCTGCAATAGCCGCTTGCATAGCATTTTGTGTGGCAGTTTTTAATAAATGAGCGTCATCAAATACATTTGCGGCAGGAGCACTTACAGTAAATTTATTTTCATCTGATAAATGATCACTTAATAAACCTTTTACCTGTTCATCTGTGTACCATAAACCAGGATTGGTATCGACCTCTTCTTGGTCTACGATAAATGCTCTTAATTTATTTTTAGGTAATAACTTCTGAATCTTAAAAAATTCTTCGTTGTCATCTTCAATGAGCTTCTTTTCGTCAAATAAGAAAAAAGCTTTTCTTATATTAATATAAGTAGGAGTTTCAGAATAGGCGACAGAAGGATTAGCCTTTAAAGGCCTTTCTCCTGTTGGAAGGGAGATGCCTAGCTTTTCTCCTTCTTCTTTTATAGAAGAGTTAAATGTAATGAGAGGTAGAAATTCTAGAATAGATAATGCGAAGTCGCCTCTATTGAGGCTTCCATCAAAATTAATAGTCTTCTTACATAATTCTTTATATTCTCCAAATAGCTTTTTACCTAAAAAACTTTTTAAAAATTGCTCTGATTTTCTAAGGTTATCAGGAATAAACCATGGAAATGGAACACCATGGTGCCCTCGCGTAGGGACAGCATCTTCATCATCTGCTTGAAAATTATCAATTTTCAAAAATTTTCTGCAACGGCCTTCAATAAGGTTGTTTTCCCCGTGCCGGCTTTGCCATTTAAAATGCGTATATCAGGACCTGAACAGAGATGGGTAATAGCGGATTTCTGTTCAGAAGAGAGCCCATTCCCAAGTTCGGCTTCGCAGTTTTTGATGGCGTCTTGAATCCGCTCTTGAGCAACAGTTTTGGTTTGTCTTCCATGGAGACTATCGACCCTTTCAATCATTTCCTCTTCTTGTTTTTTATAAGCGGCCGATGCAAAAATGGGGTCTCGGTTAATATTTTCTCCCACCGCATGAGTCACCTCTTTATCATCGAGCAGCCGATTCGTGAGTTTTTCTGCAAGGCCTCGAAGCTCGGAGGCCAACAGGCCTTCAAAGACTTTATTGTCATTGGCTTGTTTCAAAACCATTTCTGAGGGAAGCTCAAAACCCTCAACTCTCGCCTTTAAAAGGGCGAAGAGTTGCGCATCGCCGCCCACTCGACGAATGATTTCCTCTTCAATGTGCTTGCGGGTAAAAGTGGTTCGCTTAAGCGCAACTTCTTGAATGACAGCTGCGGGATTCTCACACAGAATTTTGAGATTTTGCTGTCGAATAACTTCATTATCCGCCACAATGCGCGAATATTGACCCCGTTCAGCAAGTCGTTGTGCGTAATATCCTTCATGTTCTGTGGGGAGGAAAAGAGAACCCCTCTCGGCATGAGAACGGCTATCAATACGGACCTCATGCCCGCCTAACTCAAGATATTTATTGACCACTGTTTCCCAGAGTTTTCGGGTCACAAGCAGCTCTTCTTTAGAAACAATCTTATGATCTTTTCGCTGGGAGAACTCCTCATCTATTAAGGAGCGCCTTGCGATCATCCCATGAAAATGAGGATTGCCGCTCTTCCAATGAAGGGCATATTGGACGACCAATCCTCGAAGCACGAATCTTTCTTTGAGAAAATCTTCGATACAGGCTTCGGCCTCAATTTGAGAGAACTCAAAAGGAATCGCTCCCATAATCGTTTGAGCGGTTTGTGTTGTATTAATAAACTTTTCTCTGGGCTCTAAGCTTTTCTGATTTTTATCAGGATTATGAGGGTCTCCCCGAAAACGGAGAGCAGCCATAAGATCTTCAAACTGATCGACTTTATTCCATAAGGTGGAAGGATTCTTGGCCCACTCTGGCGCATCATCAGGAGCTAAAACGCGGCTCATCAGGACATCGCTTTTGCAATCGTAATTATAAACGATTCCCGTGCGTAGATCTTCTTGACGGGCACCTGCGATATACGCGCTAACGCCCACCGCTGAGCGACCTTCGCTACGGGCAACAAATCCGAGATTGAGCGAATAAATCGCCATGCGCCTAACACTCTTAGGCGTCAGTCCTTGGGATTACGATGCGAAAGTCTCTTGAGATGATCAGTGAATCAACGCAGAAAGGCGCATTGATTCAATTGCCTCTGATCAACTCTATAATAACGCCCGTGGCCGTAAAGCACAAGCGATTTGAAATCTCTGTATAAGTTCATAAGAAATGAGACTCAGGCGACGTTGAGATAGGAAGAATGAAT
>CALBSK010000058.1 GCA_937967795.1 uncultured Alphaproteobacteria bacterium
GGGCGCTGCAGGATTCGAACCTGCGACCCGCTGATTAAGAGTCTTAGATTCAGAGATCCTTCTCGTTCTTTTTCATTCTTTGAGAATCTATTTTCTCTTCATTTTCCTCATTTTTTGATCTATCTTGTTCTTTTTCGTATTGCCAGATTCTTTTTATGTTGCTACTTATATGCTACCTATTAAGAAGAATAAGGGCCGCTGATTATGCAAAAACTGACCAAGAAAATTGTTGAAGCTACCTTACCACAAAAAAAGGATCTTATCCTCTGGGATTTAGAAGTGAGTGGGTTCATGTGTAAAATAACGCCTGCGGGCAAGAAAAGTTATTTTCTTTACTATCGCACTCATGATCGAAGACAACGTCGCCCCAAGATCGGAGATCATGGCGCAGTGACCTGCGAGCAGGCGCGTAGTATGGCGCAGCGATGGCTTCTAGAAGTGAGCCAAGGACGCGACCCTTCCTCAGAAAAACAGGAGCTACGAACCACGCCAACAGTGAAAGAGCTTGCAGATCAATATATGAAGGAACACGGCCCTCGTAAAAAATCCTCAAGCCAAAAGGAAGACAGGCGCTTATGGAATCAGTACATTCTTCCTGCATTAGGGACTTTAAAGGTTTCATCTTTAGATAGAAGTGACATTGCTAAGCTTCACCACTCGCTGCAACATTTGCCTACGACCGCAAACCGTGTGCTGAGCGTTCTCTCAAAGGCTCTGAATTTAGCAGAGCTATGGGGCTACCGGCCGAATCATTCTAATCCCTGCCTTCATATAAAGAAGTATACAGAGAACAAACGAGAACGCTTTTTAAGCCAGGAAGAAGTGAACCGGTTAATGGAAGTGTTAGATCAGGAAGAGCAAGGTAATGAAAATCCCTGGCCCCTCCATGCAATCCGCTTATTGCTTCTTACAGGATGCAGGCTTAATGAAATCTTGAGCCTTAAATGGGAAGAAGTGGATTTTGATAACCAATGTTTACGCCTCCGAGATAGTAAAACAGGAAAAAAGCCGGTTTATCTTTCCACTCCCACCATTGGCCTTTTAAAGCGTATTCCTCAAGAGGTAGGGAATCCCTTTGTCATTTGCGGAGGCAAAGAAGGAGCTCATCTTATTAATCTCCAAAAACCTTGGCGACGTATCCGTGCAAAGATTGGATTGGAGGATGTTCGTATTCATGATTTAAGGCATACGTTCGCTTCTATTGCGGCAAGTAATGGACTCTCTCTGCCTATTATAGGGGCTCTTTTAGGGCACAAACAAACCCAGACAACCGCCCGTTATGCTCATCTTATTGGTCAACCTCTTATCGAGGCCAGTGAAAAAATCAGTGCGCAGTTGCTAAAGAGCTTGGAAACTAAAAACAGTTAAACATCTGTTTATCGTCGTAGACTTTTTCTTCATTTTTACGACTAATAATTGACTTTTTTTATTCATTAGTCATACTATGAGGATCCTACGTTTTTTATAAGGATTCATTACCAATGTCTCTTCCTTTTATTGGCCGCCAAAATGAACTTCAAGCTCTTTCCAAGCTCTTTAAAAAGAATGTTGCAAGTCTTGTTGTGGTTCAAGGACGAAGGAGAATTGGAAAAAGTCGCCTTATCCAAGAGTTTGCTAAAAAACATACTTTTTATCAATTTTCTGGACTACCCCCCACAGATGAAACAACAGTTCAATCTCAAAGAGATGAATTTTCTCGTCAATTAAGTATGCAGACTGGTCTTCCCGAGGTTTACGCAGATGATTGGAGTAAGTTATTTGCTTTGCTTGCTGAGAAAATTAAAGCAGGACGGATTATTATTCTTTTCGATGAAATTTCATGGATGGGCTCAAAAGATCCAGATTTCCTTGGAAAGTTGAAGAACGCCTGGGATTTGTATTTTAAAAAGAATCCAAAGCTTATTTTTATACTTTGTGGTTCTGTATCCACCTGGATTGATAAAAACATTTTATCCAATACGGGCTTCTTAGGAAGAATATCCTACAGGCTTACACTTCAAGAATTACCTTTGAAAGATTGTAATCAATTCTGGTTACGGATGGGAGATTATGTATCTCCTTATGAAAAACTTAAAGTTCTTTCCATTACAGGAGGAGTTCCTCGCTATCTTGAGGAAATCAAGCCTAGCTTATCTGCAGAGGAAAATATTAGGGACCTGTGCTTTACAAAAGGTGGACCATTAGTAAATGAGTTTAATGATATTTTCTCTGACCTTTTTTCCCACCGAAGTTCTACTTATAAAAAAATTGTGCAAACACTTTCTAATGGTCCAACAGAAATTAAAGATATCTGCCGTTTGCTCGGAATAACGCAAACAGGATTTATCAGTACATATCTAGAAGATCTTGTCAAATCTGGTTTTATTAGCAGAGACTACACTTGGCAGATTTCTTCGGGAGCTGTTTCGCGATTAAGCCATTTTCGTCTGAGTGATAACTATATAAGGTTCTATCTGAAATACATAGATAAGATCCAACTTAAAATTGAGAATGATGAGTTTACCTTTAAATCGCTTTCTTCTCTTCCGGGTTGGGATACAATGATGAGTCTACAATTTGAAAATCTCGTCCTTTCTAATAGAACGTATATAAAGACTTATTTAGGCATTAAACCAGAAGAAATTATTTCAGATAATCCTTATTTTCAAAGAAGGACACATAAATATCCCGGATGCCAAATTGATTATCTCATCCAAACAAAGTTTGGGAATCTTTATATTTGCGAAGTTAAATTTTCAAGGCATCCTATTGGTAAAGAAGTTCTTAGCGAGGTTCAACAGAAATTAAGGGACCTAAGTTACCCTAAAGGGTTTTCTTGTAGGCCTATCCTGATTCATGTCAATGGGGTCCACGAAGACATAATAAATAGCGGATTTTTTGCAGAGGTCATTGATTTTGGACAGTTATTAACGGATAGAGAATAAAAGAATCGGATCTTTCTACAATCGATAGACAGCAATCCCGAGTATTATTAGCGTTTTAATTCCGTTATTGGCGCAAGCAAACTTATTAAAACTTCTCAGGGCATTATTTTTACTTTATACTTTTTTCTTACCAAATCAAGACAAGCGAGGCTTCTTTAACGTATGAATTCTTCCTCCCATTTAAAAGATAGCTTAAAGGATATTTTGGTTTGGATTGTTTGTTTCGTTGGCCTACCTTTTATATCGTGTTTTTTGTATTTAGATTGGCGATATAACCTCTATATAGAGGATTATTGGGCCACCCATAGACAAGAAGCAGAATCCCTCAATCCAATAAGCATCTCCGAGACTTCCGGAACATTTAAGAAAGCAGACAAGAAAAACGCTCAAAAACAACTCTTACCTGTTTCCTCTCAACCCCCTCTTTCTTATTACGAGTATATGGGATCTCATTCTTTATACTTCTGGATTGTGGCCTTCACTGTTCTGGTGTGCGGTATTTTTCCACCCCTTCAGAGTCGGATTCTTAAAAAGAAAGCAAGCTCTATCTTTAACCAATTAAATCAAGAACTGGAGAGTGTGAACACGCACCGTTCTTTCTTAGAAGGAGAAACCCTATTACAACGCCATATCATTCAGCGTTTTAAGGAGTTCACCACAGTGATTCATAAATCCATGAAGAAGGTAGAGCCCTCTTCCCAAGGATCTTCTCCTTATCAGAGTAATAACGAAGAAAAAACTTTAATAAAAGCGATCACGGAATTAGCAGAAGACCTATCGAGCGGGGCTTATTGCAATTATACAAGAGAATCTCTTAATATGAGGGACCTTCTTGATCAGGTAAAAAGTCACCTTGCACTTCAAATTCAAAAGCTTAACCTTCAATTAAATATCACATGTCCTCCAAATTTAACTCTTGAAGGAGATTCTCTTTTTATGAACCTGATCCTCCTCAATGTCATTGGTTATCCTCTCTATAGCATGCCCAAAAATGGCAAACTCTCCGTTCTTGTCACACAAGATGATCACTTCGTTCAGATGGAGGTAAAGGGAACCCAGTATTCTCTTAGCCCGGAAGGAAAACAGTACCTCAAATTTCCTCGTGAATTCCTCATTGAAAATCACAAATTACAAGAAATCTGTGCACAAAATGGAGTCCAATATACTTTAGAATCAAAAGGCGAAGAGTTTCGCACGACTGTTGCTTTTCCTATTGTTTCAGCCTTTCTTCAAGAAAGAATTTCTCCTTCTTTCCCATATACCCTTCACTAATCCATCAAATTTATAAACCACTCTGCAAACTCCTTATTCACTTGAGAAGGGTCCTTTTGTAGAGAATGGAGATAGACCTCTCTCACACTTGTGAGAAACTGAGCTGTATTTATATTTTTTTGAGTTTTTTGTAAGCCTTCTTCAATGACCTTTATACATTCTTCCATGAGGAGAGGATTTGCATGTTTTTCTTGCAGGAGGTCGTCTAAGGATTTAGGAGATGTTTCTTCCTGTAAAGCCACAGGTGTTTCGAGAAGGTCTTTTACGCTACATCCCAAAACATCTGCAATGGCTTGTAAATTTACAGCACTTGGACTTTTAGATTTGCCCGTGAGGATATTTCTAACAGCATGAGGTTTAACACCTGATTTTGCTTCAAGGACGGTGATGGAGAGATTCTGAACCTTCATGCGAGCATCAATTTGTTTAGCTATAGGGGTCATCGGGCTTCCTCTCATTTTTACATGTTCGATATAAAACACTCAATTCTATCTGTATCACTTTATATAAAATTATCTAATCTTATCTGTATATCATATATTTTCTTATAATCAATTTTAAGATTTTTGTCCATTAATAAAAAATATTGACAAACGACAAAATTAAGATAAATTTTATAAAAGCTACACAAATACAATTTTTGTACAGGAGAAATGATGAATAAAGACACAAAAGATAACCGACTCACAGCAAACTCTTTAGCGGCACGATGGAACATTACCACGCATACCCTCAGTCAGTGGAGATGGAATGGATACGGCCCTAAATTTTTAAAAGTCGGAAGGCAGATCACCTACAAACTCCAGGATGTCGAGCTTTTTGAAGAACAAAGAACTTATGAGAACACTTCCCAGATAAAGAAGGAGAAAAAACCTGAAAAGAAACGCTAAGTTTGGCTGCACAACACCTTCGTTAGAAGATTTTGCATCTCGCTGGAACGTTACTCTTCCAACACAAATTAAAAATAACTCTTTAACCCCAACCTAAACAGAAAGGAAACCTTATGACCCATCCCGAAAACAAAGACAAAGATTTTTCTAGATTAGAAGACAAAGCCCTTGAATCAGTCTCATTTAATGCCTCCTCTTTGGACGCTTTGACGTCTGACCTTCAGCGATTTATGAATAAAAATCATCGAAAGCAGATGGAAGAAATCGAGGAAAAAATGGCTAAAATTGAAGAAAGATGCTGCCAGGAAATTCGAGAAACCCTTGCAAAGCACACTGTCCTCCAGTTCAGAAAGCACTTTCAGGAAGTGGCACATTCTTGCCAAGATAAAATCTCTCACATGTTTTCATCTCTCGTAGGAAAGGTCGAAGAAGATATCAGAAATCTTAATAACGAGATTAACCGAACAAATAGGCTTTGTGAGGAGATCCAAAACCGATATAAATTTAGATGGAGCAAACCTTTCCTTACCCTCATAGGGGCAACAGCACTTACCGGGGCTTTAATGGGCATAGGCCTTTTCCTCCTTCAAATATCCCCTGTTGCGGTATTTTTGATGAATGAGGAAACGCGAAGAGTTTATGATTTAGGAAAGACCAACACCAGCATTTTAAATCTATACAAGAAACTCCAAAATGAGAAAATGACTTCAGAACCCCCAAAGAAAAAATCTTCTCGCTAAACTTATCTGGAATACCCGCCTTTTCCTAAGTTTAAAGACTGTGAGCGTTCTTCTTCTAAAAGATGGTCAATAAGCTTTGCGGCCTTGGGATTTTCATGTTGGAGGGTAGTCATAAAGTCTTTGTCTTGGGCAAGTTGTTGCCCAAGCCGTTTAAGCTCTTCTTTAAAATACTCCTTTTCTTTAGGATTGTTTTTCAAAAGGCTTTGTAAAGCCTTGAAACGGAGGTAAGGCTCTTTTAAAGGAGAGTCTACAGAATTCTTCATTTCATCTCCTATTTTTTCCTCTGAGTGGAATTTTTCTTCTAAAGAGGTCTCACGCCTGCTGAGGTGATCTGCTTTTAGCTTTTGGAGGAGGGTCAGAACTTTCGTGGGATCGCCTTTGGCAAGTTCTCGGGCTTCTTCCTTCCACTGTGAAGTGAAGGTATTTAAGGCAGGAGAGGTGAGTTCCTTTTCAACATGCATAAGTTGTTCTTGATAAAGACGGAAGAGCCCTTCTTTTTTGCCTTCCCAATAAGCAATGGCCCTTGTTTCACCATATTCTTTTAATCCTTTTTCAAAAGCTGTCCGAACAGCATTTACTTTGGCATGGCTATGCGCAAAGGGAGGTTGCTTCATATCTTCATAAACAGATTGAAGGGCAGGGTTTTTAGAAAAAGACAGAGAAACTTCATGAGGAGGATTTTCTTTTAGCTGATCAAATTTGTAAAAATCTTCATTGGTATGGAAAAAGTCTTTAACTTTGGTCACAAGGTTTTCTGCCCCTTGTTTAAGAGAAGTGGCAAGGGTTATTTCACTTTGGCGCTTTTCAATGTCTTTTGGGGTTGCAAAAGAAAGACTGATTTTGTTTCCCTCATCCCGGCTCATTTGACGAATCAGATGAAACTCAGAAGGCGTCTCATCCTGAGAGACATAAAGAGAAAGGGACCGTGTTTGACGCGTTAAGGCGACATAATTCACACTTTTATTGACGACCTTACTGTGAAGCACGTACACATGATTTAAAGTTGATCCTTGGCCCTTATAAACGGTTGAAGCATACCCATGACGGAGCCCATCGTAAGTGGCAGGATCGACTTCTTTCACTTGCCCACCATCAAGGAGAATGCTGAGCTTTTTTGTTTGAACATCAATTTTTTGAACCACGCCAAAATGGGAATTAAAAAGGTCTTGGGTTTTATCTGTTTTGGTAAATTGAATTCGGTCTCCTTCCGCAAAGTTCATCTTGCCCCTTTGGGTTATACAGGTCACTTCTAAACTTCCCAATCTCCCCCTCTCTCGAAGAAGATCTCGAGCCCCTTGGTTCAATATATCCACATCCATATTCCGTTGAGCAAGCATCAACCGGGTTCCTTGAGGGTCAGAAAGGAATTCTTTTCCCCAATCTTTTAAGAGATCTGCAAGAGCTTCTTCTTTTGTCTTCTTCCAATGAATAGAGTTATTCTCTTGGAGAAGATGAACGGCAGACCTTACGTTTCCTTGAGAAAGGT
>CALBSK010000059.1 GCA_937967795.1 uncultured Alphaproteobacteria bacterium
GCTTTTTATGACTTTCTATCTAAAAAATTGTCTCACTTCTATCTGAACTCGCTCATTTTTTCTCAAAAAAATCGGAAAAAGATTTTTTAAAAACAAGCAGTAAACAAAATAAAAGAAGGGTTTTTAGATTTACCATTTATCTCTTCTTGTTTGTGGATTTGTGGTAAGAGCTAAAGGGTAAATTTTAAAATTTTTAAGGCTTCTTCCTGTTCTGCTTCTGTCACTTTATCCGTTGGATTTCCTTGACAATCATAGCGGGAAGTTCCTGCTTGAAGGCAGTGCAGATACTCTGGCTTTATCATATATCGGTGAAGAGCTGCTTTAATGACCAAGTCCTTAGGATAACGGTTTTTAAGGTGGTATTTTCTATAGTGATCTTTGATATCCCTTATAATGTGCTTATCAAGGGGCTTGATGGGGTTCGTCGGATCAAAAAGAAAGGGGAAGGTTTGTTCAATCCATTGCCAAGTTCGCTCAAGACTTTTGTCAAAAATTGTATTCTCTGAGGAGGAGTTTCGAGTGAATTGAGGTTGAGTCCGGGCAGGTTCATTTCCAAGAAATATATCCTCCTCTTGCTGCTGTTTTCTGAGGTGTTCTTGCTGTTGAGCCCGTCTTTCTTCCTCAATAGGATCAGGGAGAGAATGGGGATAGACAAAACTATGACTTTTGCCTGGGGACGTAAAATTTTTGGTTCTTGCTTTAAATTTTTTAGTCATTGAGGGCGTCTTATATCAACTTTTAACTCAGTATAACTTAATGAGAAAGGCGCAAGCAAGACTTCCCCCAATAAGGAAAGTCAGCAGGGTAGAGGAAGGAACACTTCCAAAAGGAAAAATATAAAGAGACCGTTTTTTAAGACGTTTTCTTTTTTCAAGAATCATAGCTGAACCTTACCACCCCGTATCACTTGACGTTACCATTATACATCTTTTCTTAGGGAAATTGTCTAAAAATTTTTTCATATTTTAAGAACCTGTTACACAAAAGTAGCAGGCTCCTGAGCGATGTAACACTTTTACGATCTTAACAACCTTTCCCCAAGAGTTTGCCACCTTTCTAAATTTGTCTCATCGAAGTTATTTTCCTCAAAACATGAACTTAAAAACCCTAAAAGTTTTGCCGCTTTGTGGAGGTTTTCATAGTCCTGCAAATCGTCCCCTGGAGCGATGAGGAAGGCGTCTAACAATCCAGATTTTTGCAAAAGGCCGCCGGTCTGAACAAGTTGCCTCGTACGACGTTTACGGTCAGATTGTTGCTGGGTTTTCATCTTATGCTTCTCCCGATTGAGGCTGTTTTTGAGGCGAACGATTGATTTTTTGAGATGGTGCATTTCCTTCTGAGAGGCGGGGTTTGTTTGTTCTATTTTGTCGCAGAAATCGCATTCCGGCCGCATGCCATTTCTCCATCAAAGAATCGTTGGTGGCTTCTTTTTCTTTGATAAAGAGGAAGGCTCCCGTAAGGTTTAGATCCTCCATCTGGGTTAAATCGATGCAGGTTAAAAGAGTCGTGATTTCCTTTTGGCGATGCTCGACATAGCGTTGGTATTGAGTTTCTAGATCTGAAATTTTAGATTTAAGCTGACGCATACCCTGAAGGGCAGACTTGCGGATAGGTTTAAGAGAGGCACTCATCGGATGGGTTCCTTTTATTAAAGTGTTGATTGCCTCTTTAGGAGATAAGTTTATCAAATTTTAGGGTTTTCTCCAATATAAAACGCATTCTCTTTTTTTAGCATTTAAAAAATTTTTGTTGAAAAAGAAAGGAAAAAAATCATATAGGTTATACTTAATGATTTAAAGTTAGGGTATAGAAATGGTGTTTTTAAAACATATCAAAAATTTGTTTTTTAGTAAAAGCTTGTTTATTTTTTTCTGTTTCTCCTTTGTCCTTTTAATACCATTTTTTTCTTCTCTGTATGCGATGGAAGAAAAAGATCGGTCTAGCGTAAAAAGGAAAGCCCCAGAAACTGCGAAAGAAGGCAACCAGATCTCCAAAAAACAGAAAAGAGAAATCTTTCCGCTCAACAATTTACCAAATGAACTTCTTTCTCACATATTTACTTTTACTGATCCTAGTGCACTCAACACACTGAAACTCCCTAATGCAGCCAAAACATGTAAAAGATTTTATGAAATCTGGAAAAGATTGCGGGGAATAGCTGTAAAAATCACGTGTTCGATCTCTTGGGAAAATGAGCGACCTGAAAGTCTTTTCGCTCAGCAGGCACGTCTATCCAATAATGATTTCTTTAAGATGAATGAGTCCTCTTTTAAGGGATATAGAGTTAATAACCTGGCAGGTATAGATATATTTCTTGGGAAAAGAAAAGAAGAAAGAAAGTTTTCCACATTTTCTCCTTTGGAATATGAGTACTTCATATCCCCTACTTCCATGGAAAACAAGCCAAGTCTAGAATTACTGCATTTACCTCTCTCTCATTTTCCTTTATCTATAAGCTATCAGTTGCGAAGCAAGGGAGAGAGAAAATCTTCTCTAGACGGATATTCTGAATGTGCCGTGCATTTCCCCAAGATAGATGACCCAAAGACTAAAGCTGTTGGGCTTATTTCTTTCTCAGAAGAAAAACAAGGATGGGGAGAAATAAATTCTTCCGTATTTTTTGACAAGAAGGTGGCCAGGGAACAACGGTTAAGGTTTCCGGAAGTAACTCTTCTTTTTCACTTTGTCCCTGACGAAGATGGTGAGGACATTATTCCGCGCCTTTATATGTTTAAGGACGGAGATACAAAGAGCCATTTAATAAATCCCTAAATTGAAAGACCAACCTTTAATCAACAACGAAATATAAAGGGAGAATAAGCTTTTGGAGAAAGCTCAAAGGTTTTTTCTGGAAGGAGCTGCTTTTTCAACCCCTCCAGAATGCCCATTTTGCCGCTGAGACATGGGTGAAATTTTAACCTTTTGGCTTTTTTTCTCCTGCCCCAGAGCGAAGAGAGTATTCTCATCGCCCCCCAATAATCCGAGTTCCTAAATCTTTTGCAAAAATAATCAATTCTTCTCATATGACAGCTAATTTCAAGGAGCATGAGGGAATATGCTCTTTTCACAATCCTAACGTGTTGAAATAGCTGGCTTGCTCTTGCCTTCTGGCACCACTAAATTACTCTTCATAAGTTATCATCCTTTGGATGCGCACTTATGTACGATTTGAAATCTCCGATTTCAAATCGCTTGTGCTTTACGGCCACGGGCGTTATTATAAGGATTGATCGGAGGCATGAACCCTGAGATAAAGCCATGCAGGTTCACTGATCACTTTAGAGACTTTTCGCGTAATAACCCCAAGGACTGACGCCTAAGAGCATTAGGTGCATGGCGATTTATTCGCTCAATCTTGGATTTGTGGCTCGCAGTGAAGGTCGCTCTGCGGTAGGCTTTAGCGCGTACATTGCGGCAACTCGTCAAGAGGATTTGCGCACAGGAATCGTTTATAATTACGATTGCAAAAGCGATGTCCTGATGAGCCGTGTGTTAGCTCCTGAACATGCTCCAGAGTGGGCCAAGAATCCCTTCACTTTATGGAATAAAGTCGATCAGTTTGAAGATCTAATGGCGTGTCTTCGTTTTAGAGGGGATGCTCATGATCCCGATAAAAATCAGAAAAGCCTGGATGCCAGAGAACGATTTATTAATACAGCACAGACGGCCCAAACGATTATGGGGGCGATTCCTTATGAGTTCTCTCAAGAAGAGGCCGAAGCTTGTATTGAAGAATTTCTCAAAGAGCGATTTGTGTCTCGAGACTTGGTCGTCCAATATGCCACTCATTGGAAGAGCGGTAATCCCCATTTTCATGGAATGATAACAAGGCGCCCGTTAATTGATGGGGAGTTCTCAGGGCGAAAAGATCATGAAATTGTTACGAAAGAAGAGCTTCTTGTTACCCGAAAATTGTGGGAAACGGTTGCTAATAAACACCTCGAACTAGGAGGTCACGAGGTTCGTATCGACAGTCGCTCTCATGCTGATCGAGGGTCTTTATTTCTGCCTACAGAGCACGAAGGATATTACGCGCAACAGCTTGTAGAGCAGGGCCAATATTCGCGAATTGTGGCAGATAATGAAGTCATTCGCCAGCAAAATATCAAAATTCTGTGTGAGAATCCTGCGGCCGTTATTCAAGAAGTGGCATCGAAACGCACGACTTTTACCCGTAAACATATTGAAGATGAAATCATTCGCCGTGTAGGGGGAGATGAAAAACTCTTTGCTGTTTTAAAGGCGAAAGTTGATGACTTAGAGCTTCCCGCAGAAATGGTTTTGAAGGGAGCCAATGATAACAAAGTCTTTGAGGGAGTTTTTGCCTCTGAGCTTCGAGGCCTTGCTGAAAAACTCACAGATCGGTTGTTAACCGATAAAGAAATAACGCATACGGTTGGAGAAAACATCAATCGTAATCCCATTTTTGCTTCTGCTGCTCATAAAAAACAAGAAGAAAAAATGATTGAAACGGGGGACGCTCTTCATGGAAGACAAACTAAAACCGTCCCCGAAGAGCTGATTCAAGTGGCAATCAAAAACCGTGAAGCCGAGCTTGGAAATGAGCTCTCTTCCGAGCAACAAGCCGCTATTACCCATCTCTGTTCCGGACCCGATATTCGCATCTTAAATGGTAAGGCCGGTACAGGAAAAACCACTCTTTTAAAGGCCGTTGCAGAAGCTTATGAGAAGTCAGGGTATCAAGTCATAGGCACGTCTTTCCAAGGCAAAGCGGTTGAGATCATGGAGCAAGAAATTGGTATTCCTTGTAAGACTTTGGATAGTTTTAGATGTGCTTGGGAAAAGGAGGAACAGCAGAAAGAATTCATGAAAAGGTTTCAATCCTGTTTCCCTATTCAAGGCGGAAGCAGGGCTTATTATTATGCTTATCATCGAGCAAAAGAATTTGAACCCCAAAGATTCACAAACAAAAATGTGATCATTGTTGATGAAGCCAATATGATTGGTGGCCATTTGTGGGATGTTTTTCTGAAAGAAGCAACCGATAAAGGAGCCAAAGTTCTTATTGTCCAAGATCCCGCTCAAATTAAATCTCGAGAGCCGGGAGATTATGGACGTCTTTTGGCGGAACGGTTTGGGTTTTGTGAAACGAGTGAGGTCGTGCGGCAACGCATTCCTTGGCAACGCGAATGCTCAAAGTTGTTAAATGATTATCAGGTCCTCGATGGACTGAAACCTTATTATGATAAAGGTCACTTAAAATGGTTTGAAAATTCTGCGCAAGTTCACCAAGCTCTTGCCCAAGATTATGTTAAAGATTTTATCGAAAATCCTCATAAAAGCCGCATCGCTCTCGGTTATCGC
Organism: uncultured Alphaproteobacteria bacterium; assembly: GCA_937967795.1. Lineage (GTDB taxonomy): Bacteria > Pseudomonadota > Alphaproteobacteria > UBA9655 > UBA9655 > UBA9655. The sequence goes on from CALBSK010000059.1 coordinate 5,326, forward strand.
AATACAGAAGTTTATGAGCTTAATCAAGTTATTCGGGAGGGTTTAAAGGAGCACGGATATCTTCAAGATTCTTTTAAAATTAACGGTGAAGACTACGCCATTGGAGACCAGATTCGATTTCTCGAAAATGAGAATCACGGGCGTTATGTGCAAAACTTCAAGACAGTGAAAGGCCAACCTAAAGGTGTAAAGAACGGCACTTTTGGGATTATCGAAGCTTATGACACGGAAAAGAACCTCTTCACCGTGCGCCTTGAGAAAGGTAGACGGATCCAATTCAACCCAGAAGACTATCGCCACTTTACCTATGGCTATGCCATGGGCATTCATAAATCAGAGGGATCTACCTTTGATAAATCCTTTGTCTCACCTGATCCTTTAATAGACCCTACCACATTGTTGGTAGCGATGACCCGTCATCGAGATGATGTACACGTTTACATCAATCGAGAGCAATTCATCGATTTCAAAGACCTGATTGAGCAAATAGGGAAGGTTCTCGTTAAAGAAAATTTGCAAGATTACTCCATCTCCGAAGAGGAACGTCCTTATTTTGAGCGGGTTCAGCAATACCGGGATTTAATGGTTGAAGCTGTCACTTTACGGGAAGAAATGGAAGGAGATCTTGAGTCTACGGTGCCTCTCTATAAGCAGGCCCTCTATCCAGTTTATCAAAGTTACTATGAAGAGAAAAAGCGTGTGGCAGAAGCCATTCTTCAAGATTGGCAAAACCACGTTCCTTTTCTCCGTCTTATAGGGATTCGTAAAGATGTCTTGGAAGTGGAGGCAGGTCTCCGTCCTCGCTTACTTTCGGACCTTGAATGCCGGGCCTCCATTCAAGTGGAAGGGTACGTTGATCTTGTCAATAAAACACGAACCTTGTGGAAAGAGATCTCCGAAACCCATCCGGGGACCCTAGCCCAATCTCATGCCCTTTATGAAGACTATAAAGCTCTTAAAACAGAAAGAGATTCACTTGCGGCTGCCTTTCAAGAAAATCTCAAACTTTACACTCCTTTCTTTAGGGTGACAAAAGATGAGGCAGGTGAGCTCACCAATTATTGGGGAGAGCAAATCACCCCAGAGACGCGCGTTTATATCAGTGCGCTTAAATCCCATGCCGAAGCCCATCATCAGTCTCAATTGCAGAATCTTTATTACGAAAAGCTCACCCCGGAACAAAAAGGCCATTACGATGTCGTAAAATCCTATATCACTGCACGTAATGAATCTGCGGCTCTTTACAGCCATTTGCAAAAGCAAAAAGAAGAACCTCTTCACATGACCTCACCTGAGACCTTTCTCACTATCGAGAAATTTCACGAACTTCAAGGTAAGCGAGACAGCTTGGCTCTCAAGATTATCGAATCCCCTGAAAAGTATCAGGAATTCTTTGAAAAGTTTAAGGTCAAAGAAGGTAAGCTCTTAGAGCATGCGGTTGCAGGAGAAATACGAGAAAAACTCCAGACCTACGCAACCGAAACAGATATCTCTAAGCGAGCCTCTCAAGCTCAGGAACTTAAACACATTCTTACAACCTCAAAGGATTATCGTCTCTTTAAAGAAAGCGGTCTTGACTTCAATCGGTTGATTTTTGATATCGCTTTTTATGACAAAGTTAAGAGGAGAGAGATTTCAGCTGCTACCCATCCTGATCAAATCTATAAACCCATCCAAAACTATCTCCATACGTCAAGAGAAGCTGCTCGTTTATGGAAGATGGTGCAGCTGAAAGACCAAGAAAATATAGAAACGCTCAAAAAAGATTGGGAGCTTTCTCTTCAAGCCCGCAATGAAAATGCGCAGCGTCTTGTTAATGATCAAGTGGCTTTATCCGTGATCTCAGGCATGAGACAAGGAATTCAAAGCCGTGTCATTCAACACGCTGGGGTTATTGAAAGAAAAGTTTCAGACGAAACGCCAACAAAAGCCTTTATCTCAGCTGAGCAAGTTTTAGCAGCAGCAAAGGGAAACTACGACTCCATAGCCATGGGTTTGTTTGGGCAACCAAATCAGCACATGAGCAAGAAGACGGAACTGCGATTTGGCAACAAAGGGTCTCTGAGCATAGATATTAATTCTGAAAAAGGGTATTGGCGGGATTATGAAACAGGAGAGAGCGGTAATATCTTTACCCTTATTCAAAGAGAAAAAAGCTTGAACTTTAAAGAGTCCATAGCTTATTTGGCCGATATCTTAAATGTAGGGCTAGATTCTCCCCTTATTTCGTCTCCAAAAGTTTCTCGACAAAAAGAATCTTCTGTTGATAAAGCCAAAGAGATAGCTTCCCTTCTCAATTCGCTTTCTGAATTAGAAATGAAATCGCAGCCTCTCAATGGGACCCTTGCTGAAACCTATTTGCGTCAAGAACGCGGTATTAAAGGAGAGCTCTCACCAGATTTGCGGTACCTTCCTAGAGGAACCACATTTATGTACCGGGCAGAGTGGAAAACTATAACTTACCCTTGCTTGGCCGCTTTTGGGCATAATCATGAAGGGCGCTTAAGCTCGGTTCAAATGACAAGGCTGAATGATCAGGGAAAGCGAGCTCTTAACTCTGAGGGAGACAAACTCAACAAGCTTCAATATGGACTTGCAGGGGGATCTTTTGTCTTGTTGCAGGAAGGCCAAAATTCAGATCGAGTCTTTATTGCAGAAGGCGTTGAAACAGCTCTCTCAATCAAAGAAGCCAATGTTATCGGTAAAATTGTCGCTTCCATGGGGATTCATAATATCTCAAACTATCAAGGGCCCGAAAAGGAAATCATTCTTTGTGCTGATAATGATGACCATAAAGCCAGTTCCAAAACCTTTGAGACCATCGAAAAAGCACAAGCCCAATTTACAGCCCAAGAAAAATCCGTCTCTATCATCAAGCCCTCTCAATCAGGCGATGACTTCAACGATGTCCTCAAGAAGGAAGGCAAAAAGGGCGTTCAGGAATATGTGACGCCTTATCTTGATCCACACCCCAAAATCCACGAATCAACTCCGCACTTTAGAAACCAAGAAGTCCCCCAGGAGACAAAGACACCCATGAATCCAGCTCCTGAGCCAAATTCTATCGAATCCATCTCTCAATATTTGAACTCCGCAATCAAGGAAATGAAAGCTTTTGAAGGATCATACCTCGCAGATAAAGCCAGACAGGAATTGAAGGCTTATATGGAAACCTTGCGTAAAAATGAGAGAACCTTGGAGGCTGTCAAAGCTCATGACCAAGATCTCGCAAAAGAACTCCACCATTTTGAACAGAGTCAGTCATTTGACAAGGAAAGAGGGATGGAGATGTAAATAATTCCATAGCAGAAGGTAGACAGGAAGTACTATACCTGATGAAGAGCAAAACCTTTAGTTTTTGGAAGAAAAGTAGAATATATTTGGAACATCTAACAATCCTATCTTAAATTCTCTCCTTCTTATACACCACTCCACCTCCTTTCAACACATGCGATAGATCCTGATAAAGTAGTCTTAAGTAGTTTCTACGGGAGTAATCTTTTCGGAATTCTTTAAGGCATAGAAGTTGATAAGATTTTATAGTGATTCAGGTACTTTTATTTATATGAATCACTTAAATATAACATCAATTCGAACGTATAGGAGAGTAAAATGAGTATCAAAAACATGCAAAACATCAAGCAAACTACATATATTTTTTTATCTTGCACTTCACTTATTCTTTCGTCAGATGCACAAGGAAAAAAAGAGATTCTTCCAGATGACATGAAAAAAGTTATCTGTAAGATTAATCATTTCAACCAAAAGAAGGTTCATGGGCGCTCTTATAAAGTAGTGGATGCTTCTTCTAATAAGGCCACCCAGAAAACTGAAAAACCCCATATTGTTATGACGGAATATAATGAAGTAGCTTTTTACAGTAGAAAAATAGATCATGATGAACATAATACGATACAAACAAATAAATTGAACAACAAAAATGCAAAATCTTCTGTCAATAATATAAAAGAATATAAAGATACTCGAAATCGAACTCGTGGCAAGACGACTACAATGGAGGTGTATGTCAAACCTTCGGCTGAAGTTAAAGGGCGAGCGGGAATACCCCTTATTATTGAGGCAGAGGCAAACACTAGAATAGAAGGCCATGTTGGAGCAAAGAAAGTACGCGAAGATAAAAAGGAACATACAGTTGATTTTGGAGATAGAGATGAGTCGGTGACCGACGCAGGGGACACAAGCACTCAACGTGATATTATAGAAGATGGAACGTCTCAATATCCTGTTATCCAAAGGCGGACATATGAGGGTAGTATAAAAGTAGAATATAACCAACCTTTAAAAGATGTTCTTAAAAAACGTCCTTTTGATATTGTTGAACTAGGTGATGCTTTAAATCATGGGGTGTCATTGCTGGATTTAAAAGCTGATCTTAAAAACTGCTTCATTACGAAAGAGTTTGAGTCAAAAGAAGCTGCAAAAAAACACTTCGTAAAAAAAATAAGCAATTTTAAAAAAACCTATAATCAAGAGGATGAAGACTGGCCAAATAAAATAGAGTATTTTGAGGATTATGATAGAGAAGGTCTACAAACTAAACCTAAAAGTATGTATTATTTAATTTTGGCAGAGAAGTATTTTCTGAAAAACAAAATGAGCCGTAATTTTTATATTACTGAAAGCATTAAAGGTCAAAAACAGAAAATTTATTTCTTTCACAAAGAATATAAAACTGCAGATCGAAAAGATTTAGAAAAAATGAAAAGTAATAATTAAATGGTATCCATATAGATAGCACATATATACTTCAACTAATGGTGGTTAGTTGAAGTATATTTTTTCAATTCATAGGGACAAGAAATGCACGATTCGAGATTTTAAATATTATACAGATTTATAAAATTTTATAGAGTTCTTTTCGAAAAAAGATATTAGTTCATTCTTAAACTGTAGGTTAGTTTTGCTTTTTATACCATTAATGTAGGTTTCAACTGTTCTGTGCGAAATTCCTAGTTGATTTCCTATTTCTTTCGACGATTTTCCTACCGAAAGCATCTTAAGGCATTGCAGTTCTCTTTTTGTTAGGTGAGTCGTTATGTTGTTTATTTTAACTTCAAGTTGTTGAAGTGTTGTTTGCTCTAAAAATGTGCTCACTTTGTTGTTATATTGAGCAAGTGTTTCTGATTCTATCGTACTTTTTAATGGGGTAGCACTAAAGGTTAGTTTCTTAGATTCTAATTCAAGAATCTCTTTAAGTTTCTGTTTAAAATAGACAATAAAGTGATCAAATAAATGTAAATTGTTAAGAAAAAACTCACTTAATTCTGTATTATTTCTTGTTGCAGCAAATGAGTAAGTATTAAAACTATCTTCTTCACTCTCGTTAATTGTAAGCCCATTCCATACATCATGCTGAAAATAATTAGAAAGCAATCGCGTATTTTCTAATTTTAGTGTATTCCAAAGTGCATAACGATAGTTATGAGCTTTTGCAATTGAGCAAAGACGAATGTGCTCTTCATCGTCAAACATTTTATTTTCTAAACTAAATTGCAACCAGTTTTTATTCGTACAAATATAAAAAACTTTCCCATCATTAAATATCTTATCATATTCAAAATACGTTATATCAAAACTATTAAATAGAGGCTTGCAAATTTCTAAAACCTTGCTTTGTATTGAAAGATTATAATCAATTATGGGCTTTACTGATTCATATAGATTATAGTTCATAAAGAACCCTATTTTATTAAAAAGCTACTCATTTTTTATTCTATAAATATTAATAAAATCTAGTTTTTCGGCTTGTGTCTTTTTATAAAATCTATTTCCAATTTCATTAGAAGCCAGGCACCAAACTTCTAATCTATTAGCCCCCTTAATCTTTGCGCGATTCTTTAACTCATTAATCAAGCTCTCTCCGAGGCCATAGTTCCTATAACTTGGCTTAATATAAAGATGGTCTATCTGAAGGAGAGGAGAAAGATGAAAGGCCCTGTTAATATTGCTAAAAGTGTAGAGAACAAACCCCTTTAGGCAATTATCCATTAAGTCTTGTACAACCAAGCAGAACCAGTCATGGTTTTTTCCAAAAAGGTAATTTGCCATCTTCTTTTCTGAGAGTTTGAATTTCTCTTCTAGTTTCTCATACTTTACGAGACACGAAAGCATTTGGAATACCTCTCTCAAATCTTGCCTTTTTATCTCTCTAATTGTAAAATTTATCTTCTCCATTATACTACAATGCATTGCAAAAAAATTCTAGGATTTATGTTCTTTTAATAAAATTCAAATTTTTTGAAAATAAAGCTACAATTAAAATGAGAGATAAAACAAAAAATAATAGAGATATGATTTCAGCTCTCTTTGTCTCTGCAATAATATAAGTAACTATAGCTGGCATAAAAGAAAAAATTGAAAATGAAAGGTTATAACACCATGAGATCGACGTATTTCTTAAATGTAAAGGAAACAATTGAGATAATAAACTTAAGCCTGAGGTAAAAATAGCGGCCATATAAATCTCATAACAAGCAAATAAGAGAAAAAGTGAGGGCCTTCCTCCAATTAAATTAATTTGGAGAATAAGAAAATAAACCATTAGAGGAAAAGTTAAAATGGTTCCAATAAAGAAAGTTCGAATGTCGTAATTTTTAAGCAGCTTTCCAAATACTAAGCAGAAAACTATAAATGTTATAAGGCCCAGAAAGAAAAATAATCTGATATCGTGCGAACTTAGGGTATAGTGCTCCTCTAGAAGATGAGGTAAGTAAATAAAGAACATTGTGCCAGAAGCAATTAAACTTGTGATTCCAGTTCCCTGCAATATCCCTTTAAAGTTGGCTACAACTATTTCTGACAAGAATTGCTTTAAAGAAATTCTAGAAGGACAATTTTTTTTCAAATCAAAAAATAGAGTAAGATCACGTCTAATATAGTAGCTTATGAAAGCTAAAACTCCTCCTATAAGAAAAGGTATTCTCCACCCCCAGCTTAAAACCGTCTCCTCTGTAAAGAACAAATGGACCAAGTAAATGAGGATGGAAGCCATAATAAACCCAAAATTTGTAGAAGACATTAAGTACCCGATAGAGCTAGAAATGTTTTGCTTCCAATAAGAGTTACTCAGTATCGTCACGGCTCCCGGAATCTCTGCGGCAAAAGAAATTCCCTGCATAATTCTTGCAAGAATTAAGAGAAGAGGGGCAGCTATACCTATTGTTTCGTAAGACGGAAGTACTCCAATGAAAAGTGTTGAGGTTCCCATTAACAAAATTGAAAATGCAAAAATCTTAACATTATTATATCTATCGGCAATCATACCTAATATGGTTCCTGCAAGAGGCCTCACTAAATACCCTAAAGCAAAAACGCTCAGACCCTGAATCAACTGAAGCTTACTATTAGAGGCTGGAAAAAAAGTTTTGCTGATTTGAGTAGCAAGGAGTCCATAAAGCACAAAATCGTAATACTCTAAACTTGATCCTAATATGATAAGGAAAAATTTTTTATCAATTCGCATAAAAATACACCCTTGCTGATTATATAACTTACAAAATTTTAAGAGATAATCCATCAGTAATTTTTACGGAGAGACCCCTGCTTTTTTAATGTTTAAGCAAAAGCAGGTTATTACTCCCGCCAGCAATTAGTTTAATACTTGGATGATGGAAGATAATAGCTTATCAATGAAATTGTTAAGCCCTTCGATTTCCAGCGTAAATTATTTGCTAGTCAGAGAAATATAAGCTCCAAATAAGTTTTACTCTTCAATTCATTTATCAACAGTTAAGGGGAAGGAGATCCATTCTTTAACAATCTCATTAAAAAAGTAGATAAGATCTATTTTTTTATAATATTTCGTCTTGTTTTTTACTCTGTTTAAAAAATTTTCTACTGTTCGAGGAGAAATTTTCATAAATTTCGCAATCTCTTTCATTGATAATCCTTGCGCTAAATATTTTAAGCATATGAGTTCTTGCGTTGTAAGGCCAATATTTTTTCCCATTATACTAATAGGGAGATGCGAAATTTGAATCGTTTTTAAATATTTTTGTATAGTATCTTCTGGGTTATCATATGGTTTTTCTTCATAGTTTAAGGTAATGAGCCTCTCTTTGTGTGATACATCGATAATCTCTTTTGCTTTTCCATTAAAATATTGAATAAAATGTGCTAATAGGTGGCGTGTGTTTAAATAAAGATTAAGAATTTGATAATTATCGCGAGTGGTAGAAAAACTCCATCCTTCAATAGTATGATGTGTCCTCCGATATAAAGTATAGGCATGCCAGGCTCCAAAATCATAAATCCTAGAACAATGGTTACCTTGAGGTTCTCCTGTTAAAATAGAAGACTTGACTTCGTTTTCTAAAAGTGACATCCGAAAACGACGAAAGCGATCATCTTCATTATAAAATTCATTTTCAAAGTAAATTCGAGACCACGCAGGATCTGAAGCAAGTTGTATCATTTTCCCGTTAGGTAACAACTTCATATAAACGAAGGCGGTAAAATTAAAATATGTAAAAAGAGGCTTACAAATTTCTGCAATAAGAGGAGCCGTTGTTTCAGCATAAGCAAGGGCTTGTTTATTTTGTTGATCTGTAAAGGTTCCCATAAATTACCTTCCCTGTTAATTAATCATGCTTACTCCTTGGGGTAGGTTATCAATTTAATGATTTTTTATTTCTATCGCATTCTGTAGTTTTTACGGATGCTCATTTCCTTCTACTCTGATAACTTTTTATTTGAAAGTGCAACTTAACTGAGGGTTTTCTAATGACAGCAGAGCGTAATTTAGATGCTTTACAGTTTAATAAATCTATAGCTTCTTCTGTTCATTCTATTTGCGAACCACTCTTTAATTCCTTTGGAATTGTTCATTTTGGTTATATACGTATTTTCCCAAATCACAAAATGTTGCGCATCGCAAATAATTCTCTATGGTCAGATAAATATTTTGAATATAATTTCTATAATGACCTTGATCTTTATAATTTAAGTAAAACGCCGCTGAATGGCACTTCATCTTTCTTATTAGTAGGCGAGCCTCAGAGTGAACATTGCAAGGCATTATATAATGATTTTGATATGTGGAATTTCTTGCTCGTCTATGAGAGATTTGAAGATTACGGGAATTTCTGGTTTTTTGGTGCAAGAAGTCAAAATACAGAAATTCTAAATATTTACTTAAATCACAGCGATTTACTAAAAAAATTTATCGTTTACTTTAAAGAAAAGTTTTTTCCTAGTGTGGATTTTTCAAATCCGTTAGCTTATATAACGACGAATATTGATTACTTTAAAAAAAACAAGGAGGCTCAAGAAAGTCTTCACGTTGAAAAATTCTTTAAAGACACACAGCTATCCAAATATTATTTAGACATTGGCGACAGAACTATTCAGTTTTCAAAACGAGAAGCGGAATGTTTAGCTTATCTAGCGAAAGGATTTAATACAAAAAAAATAGCCTCCTTACTGAACTTATCTGTTCGTACGATAGAAGTTTACCTCAATAATATAAAAGAAAAAACATGCTACTTTAATAAAAGCGATATCCTCCAATTTGCTCGAAGCGCTTCTCTTTTTCCAACTAATTATTGACTCTAACATAGGATCAAAATATAAATGTTGTATACAGCAACTAATGTCAACCAAAATGCATTAAATTTTAATCTTGAAATAACAGATAAATTATCAGAGATTTGCTCTTCATTACTTGAGCCCTTTGGCATAACTTTTTTTGCCTATTACAAATTTTTCCAAGATGGAAAAATTTTAAGAATTTCCAATCATTCTTCGTGGGCAAAAATATACTTTGAGAGGGAGTACTATAACGACGTTTTCCTCTATCAACCTCATTTTCAAAAAGTTCAAGAAAATAGTTCGTATGCTTCTCTGTGGATTGCTCAGCCTACCTCAATGATCCCAGATTTGAATGACAATAGAATTGGAAATGGTCTTACAATTTATAAAAAAACGCCCTTTTTCGCAGAATCTTACGTTTTTGCCACAGCACCAGAAAACACCCAAATTAATTTACTATATGTAAACAACTTAGATAAATTTAGAAATTTAAGCGAAATACTAAATGAAAAAATATCTATTTTTTTGAGTACGTGCAATTTCGTGTGTCTTATAAAGTCTAAACTTAAACCCCTTTCATACACTTGTCCACAAGACACTCGAATATCTCAGTTTTTAAAAAAAATATCCTCATAAAACGGATCTGTCGTATCTATGAGGAGTAAGCGAGGAAGAAGAGGAAAGAAGACTTGCGGGGACGAATTACGCCATTAGGGTCTTGAAATTTCTGAAAGCAGATTGAGAAGCGATTTGCTCAATGACTTGTCCTTTTTGAATCATGCGAATGTTTTTAATGCCAGAAAGGGTCTCTTTTTCACTTCACCCATTCCAATTGATTATGCAGGATTTATGATCTGAAAGTTGTCCGTAATTCTGCATAATCAATTGGAATGGGTATATACTAAAATAGGGCGAAGATCTCTCAATTGTTCTTCGAGTGTGGCCATGTCGAGAAGCAGATCTTCAAATGAAGGTTTGGTACCAAACAACATCATTTCTTTTGTTTGGTTATAGTCTTTTTCAAGGTCTTTGAGGCGTTGAGGGAGGGGAAGGAGCTTTAGACCTTCCGTAGGAATCAATGAGTAATTTGCCCAAGCTGAAGAAAATAATATGGTTTTATTTTTGATAACATCTTGAAGCAATTCCCAGTTTTGCATAGCCTTTTCTGCAAATCCAGCCTTAAACAACATACTGATATCGTAATAATGCCTTGAAAGACGGAGAGGAGTTGGTTTTTCCAAAGGACGATAGCGTTCTGCATGCAGTAACGTTGCTTTTTCCCAAAAGGTTCGTAAGGGCGACAAACAAGGGATTAAAATTGAATCTTCTTTAAAAGTTTCAAATTCTTCTGCAACATATGATTTTAAAAATAAATCTTCTGTGGGATAGATGTCACCACGGACTCCAAATTCTAATAATACACTTCTGCGTAGATAATCTTTACCGCTATAATTTTTTTCTGGAAGCGTTTGCGGATAATAAAACCGCAAGCATTGTGGGTCGTTATCCGGCCCTAGATCCCATATTTCACCTTCAAGTTCTTGTCGTAAAGATTCTTTGAGCGCAGTTTTGAGATTTGATGCCACAAAATTACAACAAACCTGTTTTAATTCGTCGAGCAATTTATTTCGTTTTTTTCGCGAATGTGGACCAAGGGGATCCTTGTCGCCTTCAAAGCCCAAATTTGCCCTATTCAGGGTAATATCACAATCTTCTGAGAGTCGGTTTATGAGGTTATAACCCTTTGAGAGCGAGGTGCCTCCTTTAAAAACCATACTTACCGGAAGAGGAAGAGCGAATAGCTTCTTAAGGCACCAAGTGATCCAAAAATCTTTCTCTACGATCAAGGGGAGTACCCCTTTGCGGTCAGCAACAATTGTAAAAACATCACGAAGATCTCCGCGTTTCACATTTTGTTTAAGCATCTTGAAGGATTCTCTTTAACGTAGGCTGCATCCATAACGGTGTCTTGGGCATCAGCACCTGCAATGTATCCTTATCTTTGACATTTAGCAAAGAGCGGATTCGTGTTATAAGAAAGCCATCATCAAGTTTATCCTTACCGAAATAATACAAAGCCTGAATAACGAGGCCAGCCGTTGTGCCTACGCCCAGCATTTTCTTATGTGAAACATGGGAAAATCTTAATGTTTGATTGCCAACTCTCACAACTTTCGATAATCCATCTGTCAGATAAACGGCCTGAGCAGGAACTTGCTGTGATAACCCTAAAGCATAAGCAGCCTGAGCAGGATTAACCTGGATCTGATAATCAAACTTTTTGGCAATCACTTCCGCAACCTTATCGGGGTTTGGAGGTATGACGCCAAAGCGTTGATTTACAATTGGAGTATCATAAAGCCCTGTCGTCAGTTTTCGAATGATACCCTTCTTGGAAAAACGACACAGAGTTTGATCCACGAGATTGCGGTTAGCAATATCAGCAAAATCCATTGCACTAAATATCCAGCCCATCCCATTTGCTGAAATGCGATCCTGAATAATTTTTGTCATCATAATACTTTACTCCATATATAAGAAATATTATAAGTTTTTCTGACAAAAATCAATCCATTTTTCAAACTTGCTTTTTAAACTTCTTTCTTTTGTATCCCTCCACCATATTGAAAGATCTTTTGATAAGATCCTCCTTTGAAAGTACCTCTGATAAATCCATATTTGTTTATGAAAAACTCCTTCTCAAAGAAGGTCTGAAATAGCATGATCGCCGTATACTCACGAATTAATTTTTCTTAAGCGATTTCCTTTCTATTTTTTGTTTTTGTTGAACCTCCTCCTTTGGCTCAACCGGTAAAGTCGCGTCCTTAACACTGAGTCCCAGAGCATACATCTTGATAAAATCCGATGGAAGAGCATAAGTATTCTGACGTGCATAAATGTAGCCTCCGCCGAAACCAAAGAGCCCACTCAACAAAACTCCTATGAATGCGAAAAAGATCACTTTTCGATACTTTGTACTCATCCACTCATTAAGAATTTCACTTGCGTAATGAACGGAATGATCAAGAGTTTTTACCTTATCTTGAAGCATACTTTCCAGAACAAGAGATAGTTGTTCTGCGGCTGTTTTGGCCATATTATGAGATGCGTTTTGAATAATGACTGGCAGTTGAGTTTGCGCATCTTTAGCGATCTGACGAAAAACATCAAAATGAGAAACAAGGTTCTTTCCCGCTTCCTGAAGCTGATTTACATGTGGGCCAATTTTGCTAATTTCATTCTGGATTTCATTGCGAATTTGCATGAAACGCCGGATATCTTGTTCAGCTTGTTCCATAAAATTTGTTCCTTTCTAAGAGTTGACAATGAATGTTGGATAGGCCCAAATGACCTTGGAAGAAATCCAAGGCCACTTGAGACTTCGCGCCCCCCTGGGCCCTAAAGAGGCACTTTTGACCCAGGGGTTTTTACCGGCGATTCGACTGACGCATAGATGTTACCGGTAAACTTTGTTAAGTCTTGCCCTTGCGAAGGCGAGGGGCACAGGATTTCTTCCTTTTGAGAATTTTGCGCACCCGAAGATGAACTCTCGTAAGTTCTTTCTTTTTCTGGTTTCAAAAGAAAAGGTTCCTTCTTTAGAGGAGGAGGTTCTCGGTACGTTGTCTGGAGTTTCGTGCAAGGAAAATCCCCTGGATACTTGACGTAACACTCGAGGTCTTTCAATTGAGAAAGTTCTGTAGGCATAACCAGAGGTCTTTGGCGCGTGTGGCGACTTAAGGAAACCCCGTCACGCATACTGTGGGCGCCAAAGGAAATATTTTCTTGAGGTTCAGCTTCTTCCTTGTCGCCCAAAACTTTCGAAATCCAGGTTTGAGTGGAAGGTTCGGTACAGCGAAAGAAAAGTTTCGTATTAAAAAGATCCAACATAGATTCGGCACTATTCCGGCCGTAAATCTCTTCCAATTGCGGCTTACTTTGAAAGCCAACGAGGAAACACCCCCCATACTTTCGAGCTTCTGCAAGTCCCATCTGAAGCCGTGGAAGTCTTTGAAGAGCAGCAAGTTCATCCATAATAAACCACAAACGTCGCTTCTGGTTTTCAGGAAGAACCATCAGGGCATTAATGGCGATATCCATCCAAGCTGAAATCAGCGGTGTTAGAGTTTGCCGTTGATCCGCACGTGCTGTGATGAAGATCCATCCTGTTCGTGTTTCATTCATGGCCCACTCTCGAAGAGAGAAAGGTGTAAGGGTAGGCTCAAGTTGACGCAATCCTTCAATTTGGGAAGAGAGAACGCTTCGGATAGAATTTGTGGTCTTTTCATTATTCTTAAAGGCAAAGGTTGCCGCTTCTGTCCCTTTGAAGAAATCTTCGAACTCTTTATCCGAAGAACTTAAAAGAAATGTGGTCAATTTTTGAATATCCCTTTCTCCTTGAAACGCATACTTCCTGAGAGCTGTTTTTAAAACTACCCGGCTCGCATTATCCCAAAAGGGTTCTTTCGTGTTTTCTTTAGGCTGAATGAGAGATTCAGCAAGAACATCATAATGGGAATCCAAATGACAATCTGCCCAGGGAGTCCAGGAAAGAGACCTTGTATCTAAAGGATTCAGCAGAACATCTGTTTTCTCATTGTAATAACGAGAGACATAATCCCCTGTAATATCCAGAACAATGGCGCGATTTTTTCTTTTACGAATTTGAGGGAGAAGAATATGAAACGCATTGGTTTTTCCTGATCCAGTTGTTCCTGTGATGAGGACATGAGACGTTTCCTTCTCTTTTAATAGTGGCAATTTTTCAAGTTTTAGATCAGACATTTGGTTCCTCCATTTGATGATTTTTTTAAATTCTTTCCAAGAAACAAGTATGTTTCCTCGCTTGTGATGAGTTCGCTTCTGAATCCTCCCAAAAACAAACCAAAAACCGAGAACCCCAAAAAAAGCCCAGCCTGCAAAAGCCAGACTTTTGTAGCCTGTTTCCTCCACAAACATTTCCACTTGTCGGGTTGTTTTTTGAATGAGAGGATCTTTCAGAATACTCAGACAACTTCTTCGATAGGGATTTCCCCGAAGAGGTGTATAAATTTGAGTTAGCGCTTTCTGCTTTTCAGGGGGAACTGTGGCCAGCATAAACTTAGCCCAATAAGTTGCCCCTGCCATTTTCCAGCCATGGGGAGGAAAAGTTGAAGGAGGGTCAAATCCTCTCCAAACAAAATATCCTCCTCCTGCAACGAGGGAAGCAATCCCTCCCGCTACAATGACTTGTTTCAGCATGTGAAGCTGATGGATATGGACTTGACCGCCTTGGGTCATGGTTTTGAAAAAAGACATTTTTTACCTCCCTCTCATTTCTAAGGCAGCAGGATCGGAGTATCTAAAGAGTTCATGTCTTCTAAGACACTTGCCGCTCCCCTCCCTGCGCTTTTTGCTAAATTCTTCACGGCTGTAACACCCAAGGTTTTCTCCTTTGATGCTTTCTCGGCTTCTTTAAGGACCTTTTCTTGTTGCTTAATCGTTTCAAGTCCCGTCTTTATTTTATCTTCTCTCTCCTTTAACTGAGCCAAAGTGTTTTGCTTGACGGGGCTGCTTGAAGGCGGTTTATCTTCAAATGAAATTCCTTTTTCTTGTGCGCGATGCTGAACTCCTTGAGTATTGGTGAGATGTTGAGCTTGAGCGCCAGAACGGCTTCTTTGCTGCTGAGCCTGAGTTTCATATTGAGCTTTGAGAGTGCTTTGATGGCCTGCAACGTTAATACTTTGAATGGCATATTGAGGATTCTGGGCTTGAAAACTTTTGAGGTAAGCCTCTCGTTCTTCTCCCCCGTTTTCAAGAATACGGCGGGCCTCTTTGTATCCGATTTGTCCTCCTGATGTGCCATTGGGACCAGGGTTTGAGGGCTGATGGGCAATGAAGCTAAGAATATCTTGGGTGAGATCTTTATTGACAGTGAAGCTCTTTCCTTGGCTTGAGCTTATCTCCTTTGAAATTGTATCCAATTGATTTTGAGCTATTGATGCTTCTTCCCTTAAGCTTTTGGTATGATTGAGACTGGCAAAGGCAGCTGCTCCTAATTCATCTCCTTTCGTATTGTTGTTTCCCGCTGTAAAAGATTGAGCTGAGGACATGATTTTCTCAACACTATCTGAATAGCCTTTTTGTGTTGCAATTGCATCTGCGGCTTCAATGGCATCAAGGCGTGCTGCTGTGCTTGAGAAACTTCCCTTTGCTTCTATTCCCCCAAAAAGTCTATGCAAGCCAAGACTCGCACCAAGCATCGCTTCAACCGCTTGAGTTTCATTTAAATTCTTGCTTTGACGAATATCATTTATTTGGTTCTTGAAGTTTTGCAGACTCTCCGCTTCTGAAGCGCTGACCGTATTATTAAAGTCTTCTCCAGAAAATTCATCTTTCGCCAATCGGGAAAGAAGGTTTGTAGATTTTTGAATGAAGGCTTCCGCTGCGTCAGTCGCTGCTGCACTTTTTGTTCGCGCAACGTTCTCGGCATTGGAAAAGTTTTGCTGTTCTGCAAAGTTTGTATTTTCTGTGCCCATGATTTGAACACTGAGATGAGACATGGCCTGATCGTTAAAGGCCTGATTCCCATCAGCAAAGGTGGATTGTTCAAAGCCTGAGGGAGAGAGAGCTCTAAATTGAGAAGCGCTATAGGAAGGAGTCGTATTGTGTTGAAAAGCGGTTGTAGTTTGATAAGCTTGAGTGCCCATACTTACATTGCCCAAGCTGATATTTCCCGAGACGGCTTCAGATGCAGCGCCACTGGCGGCCTGTTGCATAGCCGATCCTAAATGCTGAGCGAGACCCACAAAAGCGCCAGCACCTTGCTTGAGAATGCTGTAAGAAATAAAAGGAATACTGACGGAAAGCCAGGCAGCAAGCGTGCACATATCCGCATTGGCATTAACGATAGCTGAAGAATTAAGAAGAGTAAGTCCCCACTCTTGCTGCGTATCTTGGTCCGTAAATACTTTAGCTAAGGCTCGTGTTTCAGCTTTCCCATAGAGGGTCATAATTAAGTTCAAAACTGCATAAAGGGGCGCCCAAAGCTGGGTCCAGACGAGAATGCCTGCATAAGTCAGGAGAATACGATACCCATTCGGCAAAAGCGCTAACACCACAATAAAAATGAATAGGGCATAACTTAAGGCTTCGATGACATTCTTAAATAACGGCAACGTTCGTGCAGCAATTTCTCCGGCAACGGCATAAGCTGACCTTTGCTGCAATAGCGCTTTTGTTGCGGCGTAATTAGAGGTTGAGCCTAACTCTGAAAGTTTATTGTTTGCGGCTTCCTCAAGAGCATTGACCATCATTTCTTGTTTGAGAAGGGCTGTTGCATCATTGGCCGTCTTTTTGGCGACTTCTAAAAGGTGCGCACTTTGGAGAAGCTTTGAGCTAAAAGCGCTTTGGGTTAAAGTCCTATCATTCACTCGAGAACCATGAATGCTCACGGCTTCTTTAATGGCCTGCGACCATTGAGCACTTAATTTTTGAGCTCCAACTTTACAGGTAAGGATACTTCCAGGGTTCGTTCCCTCTTTGTAAAGAAATCCCAGAACGGACGACGCTTTACCGCTCACAAAAGTCCAAATATCAGGCGTATTCTGAAGATCTGTAAGTGTGTATTTGTGGCCAATCATGGCATCATAAACCACACATTGGTTCACAAAGCGCTCCATATTGCCTTTAAATACCGGATCCACAATGCGAAACTGTCCCACCTGACGCATGAGGGCTGACGCAAAAACTGTTCCTGTTTGATGATAGGGCATATAATCTGGGAGAGAGAATCGAGATTCAAACTGTTCCGTAACAGCTTTCCCAACCTGACTGACAAGGCTTGCAAAAGCACCTAAGGCAAGAGGGACATGATCGACTTTGCTTTTAGTATTCGCAAGAGGGTCATGAATAAAGATGGTTGTTTTGGGTAAGAAGATCAGGTTGGTTGCCACAACGACCCACAAAAACCACTTAAGTCCTTCCATCAATTGATTTTGAAACAGCATGAGGATAACCACATAGACGGAGCCGACCATAAGCCCTACACGTATTAAGGGAATGACCATTCCTGTGTTATCTTCCTTAAACAAAGCAGCAATACCATTAAAAACAAGAGAAAAGAGCTCGCCGCCTCCGTAGGTAGTTATGACATAACTCATCTCATTGCCCCCCTGCTTTTGTGCCCTGTTGAGAGGAAACAAACATATGCTGCAATTTGGATTCGATCTGTTGGGTTCGCTCAATGAGGTCTAAGGTGATTGCCATTTGTTCAAAGAGAGCCGTGCGTTTGGCATAAAGCAACTTGCGAGAACTCGCGATGCCGGATCTTAACTCCTCAATCATCCCATCGTTAATTTGAACCTTTTTCAACTGAGTGACACTGTTCCAGACAAGAGACATCACTTCGTCGAGATACTGGAGAAGAATATCGTGAGCAATAGCTTCACTAAAATCCGTCACACTCATGGGGCTCCCTCCTTCCTTAAAAGCCAATTCCACAGCCATGATTTTAAGGACAGGGATTTGAGTAGAATTCACAAAGCCTTCTTCGTGTTCTAAAAGAGGCCGATTGTCTTCCCTTACTTTTTTGGAAATATCAACGAGAAGCTTTTGAACTTTCCCATAAAGGGCTTTAGCTTCAGGAATGCTTATTTTTTGAGGGGAGGGAAAAAGGCATTTGTCTTCTGAAACATTATCGCATTTATAAATTTCGATCTGAGTATTTCCTCTAATCATCCCCGAAATAAGCTCGGGATCTGTGCTTTTAGAAGCCAAAACGACTGCTTCTGTATGATCACCTACATGCCTCGAAACGATTGTCCCCGAAAGGGTCATAAAGAACTCGGCAAGCTGGGGGTCTGATCTTAAAAAGCCATTTTTTTGAATGGCTTTCCAAGCGATATTGAATTCATCCCCTAAGATGTCTTTAAAGCCTTCTTTTTCTCCTTTTCGATTATTAACTTCGTCTCTTTTTAATTCAGCACCACACTTTTGACGAGCTTGAGCCCAATCGCTGGCCACACCTAAATCTTTACTCATGGCATTACACAATAGTTGAGATGAGGCATCGGATTGTGGCCACGCTCCTCCCACTAGCGTTGCAGCGGCCTCACAGGAATTGATGCTTTGATTGGTCATCTTCTGAACTTTAGCTGCGAGATCGTCCAGTACGCTCTTAATCTGAGGCGTAACCGTTGCAAGGGCTAAGTTAAAGGCATAACCTTGAGCATTGCTTCCAATGTTTCGAAGGAGCTGAGTGAATTGTTGCGTATTGATATAGCTGAATCCTCCCAAAAAAAGGTCAATTCCGCCACAACCTGCGCGGTAATGAGGCATTTGCAAGGAAAAGAGATCCGCATTATTGACTTTAGAGCGGGCAAATACACTGCCGCCCGTATAAAATCCCCCCGTTTGATCTTGATAGCCGCCGCTCGTCGTTACGTTATGACCCATTCCCAAGGTTTGAAAGGCCTGTTCAAGATTTTCTTGCATGCCAGCTTTAAGAGATGAACTTAAGAAAATAAGACAAAATAAAATCCTTTTCATGGGTTCTCTCCTTGAGGAATTTGTGCTAACAGGCTCACCCGCTCTTCAATTTCGCTTTCAGAGACCAATCCATAGGCCAAAGGAATGATGTGTCCTGATTGCGGATGAAGGGCAATCAAGGCTGGTACATGCTGAATTTGTAATCGCCCAGCAATCCCATTATCCCGTTTGGCATGGGGAAATTCAGGCAATGCTCCCCCATCAAGAGAGATGGGCAACACGAACCAGCCATGCTTTTCAGCAAAATGCTTCACAATGGGTGCAAAATGATGGCAGTAAGGACAATTCTGCCGGAAGAAAAAGAACAAACCATAGTCTTGGGCTAAGACCTTTATACGTTTTGAAAGGTCTTTGTTTTTTTCAGCGTAATAAATATGGCGGGCATTTTGATCGACGGGATGAACCAGAGTTTCATCAAGAGAGGGCGTGGTTAGAACCACCCGTTTCCACGCTTCAGAAAACAGCTGACTTTGGTCCATGAGTGCTTTTTGAGCCAAGATATAAGCGACGATATTCTCACGGTTAGGTTCAACAATCGCTGTATGCAGCTTCGTTTCTAAATTCTTTCGCTGTTTTTCAATGTGTTGTGTTGGTGTTTGAGCCGCTTCTTTCTCGTCACCAATGACGGACGACCGATTCCTGTCTTGGTACCAATGCCATCCCTCAGCTCTTTTTTCAAAAAATGAGGACTCGTGAGATTCCCCGCTTAAAGGTGAAAGACTAAATAGAATAA
The DNA here is from genome assembly GCA_937967795.1 of uncultured Alphaproteobacteria bacterium. GTDB lineage: Bacteria > Pseudomonadota > Alphaproteobacteria > UBA9655 > UBA9655 > UBA9655. The sequence continues at coordinate 25,133 of CALBSK010000059.1, forward strand.
GAAGGCACGACGGGAGAACTGGCGGTTTCATTAGCCTTCGTTCCTTTGCTTCGGTTGTTTCGTTGCTTTGGGAATGAGGCCTTGCTTGATGGTTTCGAGCCTTTCATTAACTTTTTGGCCTATGTTTTGAGTTTTACCCGGTGCATAGTTTTTCATGAAGTCTTCAAAAACTTCCCTGAGGTCCAATTTGGAGAAATCGATGCGCTGAATTTCTTCAACAGTGAAGCCTCGACAAAGAGGTTCTTTCCCACTTCCCCATCCCAAGCCTATTTGCGGACGACCTTGTTCATGAAAAGCCTTGAGGAGCTTGTTGGTAAAGCAACAATAACTGGCTTTCTTCTTAACGCATTGTCCTAAGACTTTCTTGGCACAATAAGTTCCAACATAATGGCAAAGACCTTTTTTTCTTTTTTGACTCAGAGCTTTTTCTCGTGCGCTACAGGATGAGAGACCTAAATCATTCCCCCATCCCTTTCCGGATCCGCAGCAGTCTTTAAATCCTATGGGTTGTTTCGAACAGCGATTTTCTTCTCCTTTAAAGAGAACTCCGTTTTGAAATTGTCCTTGCAGCTCTTTTAAAATACTAAGCTGAGCCAAGGTGGACATCATTTCATCATTATTTTCCCAGCTTTGATCACGACAGTTTCCATCAAGGCAGAAAGGCGTGTTTCCTCCTTGAATGTGATAAGATGTGCGTGCTCCTCCCTTGCATTGATAAGTTTGAGAATAAATTACACAAGTTCTGCCAACCGTTTGCTTGCAAGCCGAATTGATTTGGACACAACCTCGCGCTCTTAAAGGACCACAATCATTTTTGGAGGGATAGGAGCAGGAATAGGTAAAGGTTTCTTGCCAGCAATCTCTCGTAATAGGTACCCTATTGATAATGCGGGTTTGGCGCCCTTGAGAACAAACCTTTGAATGATAAGTGCAGAGACCACGGTCCGCTTTTTCCTCAAGTCGATCACATGTTGATCCCCACTCATCGGGAAGAATTTGGTAAACATTCTCTTCATAGGTAATTTTAATGGTGGGATAGAATACATACTCTGATACATTAGAACTTTCACTCGTAGGCTCTTTAACGTCCACTCTTCCGGACCATAAAA
>CALBSK010000060.1 GCA_937967795.1 uncultured Alphaproteobacteria bacterium
GTCGAGTACATGCGGCTAGGGGAGCTTGGGCGGGCAATCGCCGCTTTTCAAGAAGCGGTTTTTTCTCTTTTTCAAAGACCCTTTCTTTTTTGGCTGAAGATGAGCGTGCTCTCCTCATCCCCATTCTCATCTTCCTCCTGATATCTGTAGAGACGAGGCAAGAGAGTATCCTCTTGATCACCAAGCACAAAAACAAACTCTATGTTTGGAAGTTTCGACTTTTCCGCAACTGTCCACTTCCCCTTAGAGAGATCAGACCATTCTACTGTTCCACACTCTTGTTCAGACGTTAAAAAATAGGTGAGGCGGGGGTAACATTCCTTGTTAGAGTAAGTAGACGAATAACAAAGAACGGCTTGTTGGATGTTTCCTAGGGGTTTTGCTATTCCCTTTTCACTTTCTAATCGGTAAGATATTTTTAAAGGAAAATCTTTCTTACCTAACGTTAGAAAGCTTTTAGTAGCTTTTCTCTCCTCTGAATCAGGAATGCACAACGTGGGGTATATTTTTTCGTCCTCACACAGGCTATCTCTCGTAAAAAACTCTATTTTTTTCTCCTGAGATGAGGCAAATATATATACCTTTTTAAGGTTGCCAAAGCCTGTTTCTTCAGTACACGTAAATTCCTGGGGAGGATTATCAGCCGAAGAAAGAGCAAAAGAGAAGGAGAGCTTGATTTCTTGTTGAGCTTGGCATTGGTTATAAAACAGTAAATAAAATTTTTTAGAAACAAAAACTAAGGGGGGTAGTTTTCCCTTTTTCACTGCTTCATGCTCTACAAAAGGAAATATGTAGCATACAACAATCTCCTCCGGTAACTCATCTAAATAAGATTTTTTTTCCTCTTTCGGATTTAATTTTCTCTTCTTGCGAGGAGGGGGTTTGTGCGCTTTTTCACCCTCCATAGCAGAGAGAGGGGAAGAAAATGGATATACACCCATACTCAGCAATAGAAAGAAAAAAAGAAGGGAACTTTTATTAAAGGAAAAATTTTCAGCATTTATTTTAAAAAAACAACACACAATATCACCTAATTAAATGTAAACCTATTATCAATATAATTACCTATTTTTATATTTGTCAATAAGGATGTAAAATACTACTAAGCCCCCCTCACCCGCTGCTGCGCAGCGACCTCTCCCACAAGGGGAGAGGTGAATTCATCATACTCAACAAGCGGAAAATGTCATCAACCTTCGAGAAAATTTATAACCTCTCCCCTTGTGGGAGAGGTCGCTGCGCAGCGGCGGGTGAGGGGGTCATCTCTAACAGTGTCTCCAACACTCCCTCTAAATTATTCAGCACCTCATTATTCCAAAATCGCACCACTCTAAACCCTTCTCCTTCCAGAGTTTGTGTGCGCTGTTGATCATAGGCTTCTTGGACTGCGTGTTGGCCTCCATCCAGTTCAATCACGAGTTTTCTCTCAAGGCATACGAAATCAACGATATATCCTTGCAATATATGTTGACGTCTAAACTTCCATCCCTGAAATCTCCGATTTCTGAGCTGGCGCCACAGCAGTTTTTCGGCCTCAGTGTGATTTGTCCGGAGTGTCTTTTGAAACTTTTTTAACACGAGACTGCCTTAAAGCCCCCCACCCGCTGCTGGGCAGCCACCTCTCCCACAAGGGGCTAATTTATGCACACAAGGAGGGAGAATCCTCTTCTTCCAATTAACCGCAAGAATTAATTCTTAATGCTTTTCAGCTAACTGGGAAACTTGCTTTTCAAGTTCTTCAATTCTCTCTTCAAGTTCCATGACTTTTTCCATCACCTCATTACCTGTCGTAGGTTCGGAGAAGAAAGGATGTTTTGGGACCACCTCCTCCGCTGAAGCTGGAGGAAGCTGGTCTGTTTCAATATACATCGTTTCCGTTTTAGGTTTCGGATCTGCCCTTGCCTCACTCCATAAAAATGGTAAAATTCCCCAAAAGAGTATCGCTGTTTTCCCCATATTTCCTCTCATTTTCTATACGCCTGTGTTCTTTGAGGGAGAGATCCACCCAATATTACCATCCGTGCGGCGATAAACTACATTCAGCTGATTATGAGCCACATTATTAAAAAGCATGGCTTGAGCATCGGCCAAGTCCAAATGCATGACGGCCTCACTCACCGTTAAGGTGGGAATTTCTGTTTTCATCTCTGCAATGATGAGGGGGTTCTCTTCCTCAACCTCCTTTTCACTTTGAGAATTAATAACGTACTGAAAAGCAGGGGTTTTTTGATAAGTTACATCTCGTTTTTTATTATGATCAATTAATTTTTTTTTGTACCGCCTTAATCGTTTTTCAAACGTCTCAATGGACTGCTCGAGGCTTAAATAGGCATCGTCGGTATCTTGATAAGCGCTTACATAAACGCCCCTCCCCAAATGCATCTCCAAATCACACCGAACTAAGGGACCATTTCTTGAGAAGGTCACCGAACATTCAAGAGGGCTCAAAGCATATTTTTGACACACACTACGAATTTTATCCTCCGCTTGGCGCCTAAGCGCCTCGCTCACTTCAATTTTCTTTCCTGTAATTTGAATCTGCATTGACCCTGCCTTTCTTTCTTATGATCTCTTTTCTTTTATGATAGATCTCTTCACAAACCTCGTCAAATTTAATAGTTCATCTTATCCATTACAGTTTACTAAATTATGAAGAAAAAGACTACTTTTCCGTTGGTTTCGCAGGAAGACTCATATTTTTTGAAATTAAACACTGACCATTAGATACGGACGATGCAGGACAACAGACCATTCCGCCCTTCTCCTGATCATAAGCGCATTCAGTTCCCTCTTGACAACAATTATTTCCTCCCTCTGCAAGGGGACAGACCCTTTCGGGTGAGCAACATTCATTATCACCCGTAAAACTATCTGGAAGGCAAGAATCATTCCATGCACAACAAACACCGTCACAACATGGCCCCTCGCAACATACGCCTCCACAAAAGGTTTCTCCTTCACAACAGCCCGTCGTCGTATCACAACTTCTCCACCAACCACAACACCGTCCCTGGCTAGCACCATTTTTCTTGCAACAGATATTTTCGGCCGCTACACCATGCCTGCACTGAGTATCCGTTTGACACCCTATTGTTGAGAAATTAAAAACAATGAAACATAAAAAAGTTAATATTGAGGATAGAACGCTCATCCCTATTTTCCCCTTTTTTTATAATAAGTTTTCTTCTTTATAGGGACAATCTGCTCAAAAAACAACTTAAACTCTCTCAACAGCGTGTCAAGCGTAGGACGGTAGGATATAAATAAAAATATCTTCTCTTGAAAAAATCCTTCCATAAATTTTCTTTTAAAAATTTTAGTTATGGTATTTTAATTTTTATGTGCTATATTTATATTGTAGGTGTGTAGTTAATGGTTAGATAATTTTTTGGTAGGTATTTCAAATGAATCATAGGCATCTTAGAAATAAGCTTTTAAGAAAGATCTTAAGTATTCTTTCTCTTCTTACCCTAAACTCTGCAATAGCGGAAGCAAAAATTCCGCTTTCCCACGGGAAAGAAAAACAACATGTTACAAAGCATTCGAATGTCGGTGTAAGGAAAAATGCACCTCCCAGGAAAGGATCTCACCTCAATGCTACCAGAGGAAGAGCGGCTCAACGTTCCGCTGGATCCCCTAAAGGGAAGGCCCAAGCGATCAGAGGAAAAAATGCTCAACATTCCGCTGGATCACCCAGAGGAAAGGCCCAAGCGACCAGAGGAAAAAATGCTCAACGTTCCGCTGGATCACCCAGAGGGAAGGCTCAAGCGACCAGAGGAAAAAATGCTCAACATGCTAAAGTGTCAGCGATAAAAAATCCCAATTCCGCTGCAAAAGATTCAGCACTTAAGGCAGCACAGCAAAGAGCTATAAAAGAAGAAGCGAACCGTAAAGCCGCAGAAGCTGAGCGCCTGAAGAGAGAACGTGCTGCAGTCACTCGCCGGGACGCAGAAGAACGCCGCATTCGGGATGAAGCAGCGCGTGTTGAAAGAGAACGCGCTGAAGCCGCCCGTCGTGAAGAAGAACACCGTCGAGAAGAAACTGTACGGCATGAGGCTGAAGAACGTCATGCTCGAGAAGAAGCAGCGCGTGTTGAAAGAGAACGCGCTGAAGCAGCCCGTCGAGAAGAAACTGTACGGCGTGAGGCTGAAGAACGTCATGCTCGAGAAGAAGCAGTGCGTCTTGAAAGAGAACGCGCTGAAACCGCTCGTCGTGAAGAAACCACTCGTCGTGAAGAAGCCACTCGCCGGGAAGCAGAAGAACGCCGCATTCGGGATGAAGCAGCGCGTGTTGAAAGAGAACGCGTTGAAAGAGCACACCTCGATACCTTTTGGCACGCATTTTCTGCCTCTAAATTTAAGATTACTAAAGAAAATATAGGTCATAAAATCCGTGAAAAAAACACCGAGCTTGCAGCAGAAGAAAAGAAAAAAAACAAGGATAAGAACCCTGTTATTATTGCAAAACTTAACGCTCAAATAGGGCAATTAAAACGTTTACAAAACGAAACCTTTGAGCGGGGTCAGAGCCCAGCATTCCTATGTAGTATATATGAAAGGACAGACAATGAGCTGACCGCAGCTAAAGCATCTCCCCCACGAAGCTCTTCTGGAAGAACCACACCCTCTGTTATATCCTCTTCTTCTACCGGTGGAACAGCTACAAGTGGGACAGGGACTAGAACGCCTTCCATTTCATCAGCTACCGCTCCGACGGCGGGTGTCTCAGAAACATATAAAGACATTATTACTAATTCAGGATATGGTATTAATGCCGTCATTGAGACGCTTCGCGAGATGGTTAAAAATGAGAAAAAAACCGTTGAGGTCTTATTACGAGAACATTCGACCTCTATAGAGTTTGGAAAGCTTTATGATGACTTAGGCGACCATGGGCGGCTTTGGCTTAGCCGAGAAGTTGAGAAGAAAAGTTCAGCTTCTACATCAAGCTCGAGGACATCCTCTGCTCCTAAGGTTGAGGAAAAAAAGACTCCTATTCCCTCCTCTTCTCCCCCTGTACCCTTTAATAATGATCTTACAGAACAAAACAGGAGAAAAATCACGGTAAACTTCAATGGAAAAAATATAGATCTTCTTGAATATACAACACTTGCTAATGGTGATTGTGGTCTTTCAGCCATTGGCATCTCTCGTGAAAATGCCTTAGCTCTCGTCAACGATCCCCAAGCTCTAAGCAAGCTTCCTTCCCATCCAGATGCTAACGCTTCCTATCTTCTACCAGAGGCACAAGCTAATTTAGCTATCCCTGAGGAATCTCTTAGCCCTGGGACTTTAACTATTGCAGGATACCTCCATAATCCGCCTTATAATATCCACGTATGGCAACAGAATGCGACAAGCGGTGACTACGAGAGAGTAAATGGAAATCCAATCATTTGGAAGAAACCAGGTGCGCCCAATAAGCACGTGTTATTTGATGCAGTGGGCCATTTTTCGATCGTTGTGCCTCAAGATGATTTCGAGGCGCGTACCAAAGCTAGAAAAAAGGAAGATAAATTGCCAGCCGTAAAGAAGGCCATTGAAGAATATTGGGATGCGAACGACGGGTCAGCAGCTAAGAAGTTGAAGAAGAAGATGATGAAAAGTAGCATGAAAGGGCTGTTTGAAGAAGACTGAGAAATTATTAGTAACTCTTAATATATCTGATCCAGGAGAACAAAAAGATCCTCCGCCAAAGGCGGAGGGAACCGTTCAAATATTTATCATTTTCTATATTTATGCAACTGTAGTCATGTTTACGCCTGCAGCCATTAAGTCCTCGAAGCTTTGGAGGAGTCCATTACCCATGCCTGCCAATACCACTTGGCTATCAGGGCCAAAGCTCATTGTTACATCATGACCGTTATCAGCCACAGAGAAAGCAAGGTTTGCATCAAAATCATCAGCAAGCCCAGAAGCACCTGCGTCGACCACACCACTAAACTGTAATGTCTCTCCAGCTTCAAAATCCATAATTATATCATGACCCAGGGGAACATGTGGATCCATGGTGAAGAAGAAGCTATCCGTCCCTCCACCTCCCCAAATAGTGTCGTTCCCTCCCACAACTGTGTTTCCAGCAGCAATATCGGGAGCCACTCCTAAATCAGGCGATATTGTATCATTTCCCATTCCTCCATGGATACTATCGTTTCCGAGAGCAAAAATATTCCCTGACCCCTGGATGCGCAAAAAAGCTGCATCTCCGCCTAAGACATCTCCCCCAGATCCTCCCATAAGAATATCATTTCCCATATAAAAGAGGTTATTATGAGATGTAGCGTCTATAATGAAGTGTAAAGTATCCCCCATAATGGTATTGGATGTTACAGCTTGTCCCGCATCAATTGTATCATTTCCATAAGTTAATACATTTGAAGAAGAATTGATGAGTATGTTTAAGCCCGAATCTCCCAAAAGGAAACCTGTTCCCGTAAGTAAATCATTTCCCATTGATATACTGTAATGCTGAGCATTGCCCATACCAAAAAAACTTGCGTCTCCTATGAGTACTCCTGAAGCGTTTAGTGAATCATTTCCAAGAAAAACCTTAGAGCCCGCGCCATCTCCTGCAGCGCTTAAGAAGCGAGTATCTCCATATATAATGTCCATCCCTCCATTTCCAAAAATCGTATCATTTCCCACTTTAAAGTGGGACGTAACATCTATTAGAGTTATTGAATTTGCATCTCCTGAGATCACATCGTCTCCCGATGTTCCCAACAAAAGATTGGATTTTGAGGTTCCAACCTCCGTTAGAGTAGGTCCTGTAAGGAGAGAAAATTCTGCAAGAATTAATGCATATTCAGTGAGCGTTGCCATCTTAAATCTCCCTTGTAGAAATATTAATAATAAATCTTATTATATTTTATA
>CALBSK010000061.1 GCA_937967795.1 uncultured Alphaproteobacteria bacterium
AACTCACAGTACTTTGCAAACATCCAAAATGGGATTGGGCCGAGCTCAAAGAATCTTTGGGTTCAATTAAGAAAAACTATTCTTAACCACGGAAAAAGAAGAGCCAAAGCAGAAAGCTCCCGAGAAGAAGTAGTAAGGTCAAATTGAGTCATTCACCTGCCTGACATTATTAATCTCATAAGGCCCAGGATGACGACCTCCCAATGCATCCACGTACTCGAAGGGAACCGGTTTATTACCTGCTAAAATAGGGTGCTGATAAGCCTTACCTATATGGTTATCAAAATCTAACGGGCTAATCAGTAGCGGGACTCCTAAGCTGTTTGCTTTTTTCAGAGCGATTTTTCTTATCAGCTCTGGCCATTTTGGATCTGGATTGGCCACATACACTCTTTCCTGGAATAATACCGGATTGCCTTCCGAATCAATTAATAACCTCAATACAGAACGCGCGACGATGCGGCCTTCTGCATCTTTGACAAGTGCCAGTCGATGCTTGGCATCCAAAGCATAACCCAAAATGCAACAATTCTTACTTGGATCACCGTTCACACGTTGACAGCTGCCTTCTACCTCCGTTCCCATCAGAAGAAAATCATTCGGATGATCGCTATCAAGGACTGTATAAACATACTCGTTTGTACTTTGCTCATGTAGGAGTCCTGATAAATCGTGTCTGAATTCGTTATTTGGAGGAAGCAGCTTGATTAGCGCTTCTGTCTTTTCCTTGATTAAGCTCGGCTCTTCATTCAATAAAAGCTCTAGGGCAGCCCGTTCGATTTGGAGGCCTTTATAGTCATCCCCCTCTTTCAGTTTTGCAAGAGCTTGATTTCGTGCTTTCATAGAAAGACCTTCTTGCACCTTGGCCTCAAGCTCCGACATCTTGGCAGAGATCTTCTGAATCGATGCAGCCCCTTCTTGGGGATTATTCAAATACTGAGTTAAATGTGGATACTTTATTTCCTGCTCTGCGCCGCCAAGGTGCCTGTCTACAAGGAATTGTGTAGCAAAGAGCCGCTTCACTCTTTCACCTGGCTCTTCTTCTTTTAACTCACTCTTCTGCACGGCCATTTCTTCAGCTGCAAGAGACACTTGTTCAACCCATGCTTTTTTAAGATCGCTTCTATCCTTGAAAATCGTTTCTAAGTGTGGATTTTCTAATGCCATCCGCTGATCGCTAAAATCTCCTTCTAAAACATAACGCATAAAATCCTGAAAGAAACGATGAGCCTTCTCCTTATTATCCTCTCTCAAAGTTTCCAAGCCTCCAGCCCAAGTCATCAGCGCTTCTTGATTACGCCAACGTCCTATTGTATTGACGAATTTATTGTAAAAGCCTTCCACTTGAATTTGAAACTTTTTATTGAAAAATCTTTCCAGGGAGCCTTTTAATCCCTCTGAAGATAACGGAACCGTAATCTCATGGCCTCCGCCTAAGTTGATAAGATCGGTGACAAGACGCCATACCTCTTTACGTTGATCCAAGGGAACCTCAAATAACCCTTCAAGAAGGCGCTTTTTAAGCTCCGACGATAAAGAAGATTCGCTTAACTGATGCAAAGTAGCAATCAGTAAGGCTTGATTGGCTCCTTGCCTCAAAAATTCCCTCTCAGATTTACTTTTTATCTTTTCAAGAACGGACATACATGTTTCTTTCATTTCGGGAGGGAGGGATGCAAGGAGGACCGAGGGGATCTGAACGTGCACTGCATTCTTGGCCTTGTCTTCTAATTGTTGCCACATTTGCAATGCTTCTGCCTGATGAGGGAGATGCAATTCCAACAATTTTTTTGTCATCAGATACCGATTACCTGCTGAGCACTTTATTATTTGCTCCAATACCTTAGACTCTAGAACACCTGAAATGGGCTCGTAAAGCTTACAGAGTATTTGAACTTTATAAAACCATTTCAATACATTCTGTTGTACAAATGGCGTTTTGTTGTCCAGATACTTGCGCAGCCAAGGAACGTTAGGGATCTCATTTTCTTCTAAAGACTTGAGAAGAGCCTTGATCTCCTCGTTCTGGCCAACGGCTCTTTCAAGGCCTCCACTTTTTAATAATGAATCTTCATTCAGCATTATCACCATGACAAAAATCTTACACGCAAATCGATTAGACTCATTTAAGCTCATTGATATTGAATCGTCTTTAAAATATAATGGATCTGTTTTGATCAGTTTCAATGCCAATAAATATCGATGCTCTTCACTTAAGGTAAATTTTTTTATGTTTTCACTGAGAGCATAGGGTGCTATCTCAGCTAATTTCCAGGCGATGGCGTTTTTTTGCTCTTCACTTAAGGAAAATCTATCTATGTCGTAAAAGAGCGCATTAGGTACGGTCTCAGCTAATTTCCAGGCAATGGCATTTTTTTGCTCTTCACTTAAGGTAAATTTTTTTATGTTTTTACTGAGAGTATAAGGTTTTTTCTCAGCTAATTTCCAGGCGATGGCGTTTTTTTGCTCTTGACTTAAGGTAAATCTTTTTATGGTCAAACAGAGCTCAAAGGGTTTAGTCTCAGCTAGTTTCCAGGCGATGGCGTTTTTTTGCTCTTGACTTAAGGTAAATCTATCTATGGTAAAACAGAGCTCAATGGGTTCAGATCGGAAGAGCACACGTCTGAACTCCAGTCACC
>CALBSK010000062.1 GCA_937967795.1 uncultured Alphaproteobacteria bacterium
CTAGGTTATCTTCGTCATAATTATTTTCATAAACGATAAGCCCTTGCTTTAAATATCTTATTGCAGTTTCGTAATTTCCTAAGCCGATATGAGCATGTCCTAACGCTTCCCCTATCCAAGCAACATAAGGATGATTCACAGAAAAAAGCGTTTTGTTAATTATAAAGGCCTGCTCAAGCAAATCCTTAACTTTATCATATTGGGCAAGCTCAACATAGACTCGTCCCAAGCAGGTTAATATCCAGGCAATATTACGAGCTTCATCTTCAGAAGAGAATTGTTTGTATTTTGCAAGGCTCTCCTTAAATAAGTTTTTTGCTTGTTTATACTTCCCAATCTCTCTATAAAATTTCCTAAAGAGGCTAGGGCTCGTGCAGATCCAATATGATCTTCAGGGATATGTTTTTTATAGGTTGAGAGAATTTCCCAAGTAAGTTAAAGTCAGTGCAATGCCAGAATAATTATGGGGAAAATAATTTTTATACATTGAAAGACAGCTTTTCAGCTTAGCAATAATTAAGAAAGAAAAATAATGAAAATAAAAAATAAACACTTATTACTCCTAACACTTCTTCTTTCACAATCAGCACCTCTTTGGGGGATGGATCATGACAATAATACTTCCACTCCTCGTCATTCAACAAGGACGCCGTCTCCTACCCATGACGTAGACGATCTCCATCGTTCTATCCAAGAAGCGATAAGCACTATACATCAAGACCCTAATTATGGCAGAGACGCGACAAGGGTAATTCTGGTTGGTGATACAGGCAGAGGAAAAACGACCCTTCTGCATTATTTAGCTGGAAAAGATCTCCACGTAAAACAAATTCCTAACAGTAAGAAATATTTTCTTGATGTTGATTCCCAGAACCTTCTTAAGGGATCTAGCGGACCAGCTCCTACCGTTGATTCAGGAACACTTTTTCCTTCTTCTTGGTATGATTCAAGTAAGAACATCGTTTACTGGGATTGTACAGGATTTAGAGATTCACGGGGAGATGTGCAGGAAATTACAAATGCTTTTGCCATTCATCAGCTGTTTAAAAACCCTGTACGTATTAAAATTGTCGTGGTTGCCAAAGAAACTGATGCTGAAGATCGAGCGGAGGTATTTCTAGCTCTATTAAAGAGGATTTCTGATGTGCTACCTAATTCGACACAGCTCAGTCCCCCTTCTCAAGGAATTTCTTTCGTCCTCACCAACCAACGGTATTATGATCCTTCGGTTCTTTTGCAAAGCATTCTTAATCAACTGAATACGAGCAAAACTCATGAGTTTCGCGATAATGCCCCAGTTAAGAATCTTGTTGCATTATTGGGGACTCAGCATCGAAATGCTGCTTTTCCTGAACCAGCAACTCTAGGAGCTTACCCTGCTGATCATAGGTCTAACATACTTGCTAGCATCAATTCTGTGCAACCTGTCGAAAATCCAAGCGTAAATTTAGTTGTATCTGAAAAAGCAGGTCTTCTTGTCAGAAACTATGCGCAAACTCTTAATGATAAGATCTGTGATTTGATTAGGAGAGAAGGGTCCCAAGCCATCGCTGATTATTGTAATACTCATATCAATAACCATGTTGGAAATGTAGGAGCATTACGAACAACCTTTAGAACGATGGAGGAATATTTAGATGGGTTTAAAAAGGGCCTTTTGGGGCTTCCCAATGTCCAAGGGAACGATCTCTCCCCATACTTAAATACCCTTTTTACGCAAAATATAATGTCTCTTCCGCCGACCACTTCTCTTAGAGGAATGATTGAAGCTCTCTCTTTCCTTAAAACCATAGACCCTACTGTTAAGTATGATGCAGGCGCCTGGGCACAGAGTTGGAGTACACTTATCGACAAAGTGAAATCTTTAACAACCTTAGATACAAATGTTACAAATGGCGTCCTCAAAATGAAGGGAGCTCTTATAGGAGTAAGCGATCTCAATACGATACAACAACCCATTACCCAGGCAGATATTTTTGCATTTAATACGATTATAATTGATGAAAACATCACGCATCATGGGCTTTCACTTAATCTTATTGCCCCCTATTGGAAAGTTACGGGTAACAAAACCATCAATATCAGTGGTTCTACTGGATACACAGGAGCGAATGGTACAACTCCAGGAGCAAATGGCCAACCCGGAGGCCCTGGAGGTAACGGCGGAAACTTCTATGGAAAAGGAGAAAATTTTTATCAAGTTAATCTTCTAACCGTTAATACCAATGGAGGCCCTGGGGGAAAAGGCGGAGATGGAGCTAAAGGAAGTAATGGTACCGATGGAAAAGATGGAGATTTAAGTAAAACAATATTAAGACAACGTAAAGTTATACATGAAGGACTCAGAGGCGAAGAGCAACTGTATGCCGCTGTCGGAAAAAGATTAGTAAATGAATCGAAATTTATTACATTTGAAAATGAATATAGCTATAACGATCCAGGAACAGATGGAGAACGTGGCGGAAATGGTGGTAAAGGTGGCTGCGGGGGAAAAGGAGGCTTTAAAGGCGATTCTAAAATCGATGGATATGAATCTGGAAAAACAACATCTTCTGACGGAGGTTCTGGTGCTGCTGGAACTGCAGGTGCAGGGGGTCAAGGAGGAGTCCATGGAAGACATTGCCAGGGAACCCATATCACAGGTCGGCTGCAAGAAGAAAGCTACAAAGTATCCCGCGATGGTATCCCTTGGTGGGGCTGGACGATTCCTTTTATAGGCCAGGTTGCCGGCATTTCTACCGCTATTGAGAACGCTGTCTTGGGTGATCAGACGAAATACAAGCTAGTTCCATTACCAGATATGTGGGAAGTTCCTCTGGGGTATCAAACTTCTAAAGGGTCTTCTCCTAATGGGAATCAAGGATCTGGGTTCAATACCACGGGTCAACAAAATCCTTCTCCTCAAACGTCTTTAAACACAGGAAACGTTCTTCCTGCCTATCGAACATATTATCAACAAGCACGGGGCAATCCTGTCACGACTGAGTTCGTCAAGGCTTTTTCTAATCTCTAGATGAAAAGTGCCTCAATTCTGCCCCGTGGGTTACCACGGGGTAGGGTTGATCCCTTTAAATGGCTTAGGATTTTTATAATTCAAGTACCGTAACTTGTATAGTTTTCAAGGGATAGTTTTTCTTTTTACAAATTCTTTGATTTAATCCCAAAGTATGCCCGGGGTATACCCAGAGAAATTTAGCCTACCTTGAAACTCTCTAAACACCCCAGAAAACATGGTGCCGAAGAGGTGAATCGAACACCCGACCTACTGATTACGAATCAGTTGCTCTACCAACTGAGCTACTTCGGCAGTGTTTTAGTTTTTAAAGAATGTAAGGTTAAGATGCAAGTTTATTTCTCTAAAAGATAATCTTAGAGGTGGCGGAAGAACAAGAGATAATCCCCTCAAGGCAAAGCCTATTAATGATAAAATTTTAAATTTTTTTAAGAAATGGTTCGATTCATGAATCCGAGGTACTCTTTGACAATGAAATTCCGAAATGAATCCGGCACGACAGCACCTTGTTCAGGATCGCTTGTGTTTTTTGGAGGAGCAGGGTATTTTTTGAACAGTTCTGATGAAGAGACGCAGAATGGGTTTTTTAAACCCGATTATTTTACACACGGAATACCAAATTATGCTACCTTTGACCTCCACTCTTATTGAATATACAGTTACGGAACTCTCTCTGGCTTTAAAAAAACTTGTTGAAACAGGGTTTTTGCGTGTGCGAGTGAGAGGCGAAATTTCCGGTTTAAAACGTCATAGCTCAGGGCATGTTTATTTTACGCTGAAAGATCATGATGCGGTATTGGATGCGGTGTGTTGGCGAGGGAGTTTTCAAGGGCTTCCCTTCATCCCTCAAGAAGGAATGGAAATTATTGCCACCGGAAAGTTGACCACTTACCCAGGGCGATCGAAGTATCAAATTGTGGTTGAGACCATCGAGCTTGCTGGAGAAGGGGCTCTTTTAAAACTTTTGGAAGAACGTAAACGAAAATTAGCAGCAGAAGGGCTCTTTGAGGAAGCGCGAAAAAGACCTCTTCCTTTTTTGCCGGCACTTATTGGAATGGTTACCTCCCCAACGGGAGCTGTTCTTCAGGATATGCTTCATCGTTTAGGCGATCGCTTCCCTGTTTCTGTTCTTTTATGGCCTGTGGCTGTCCAAGGAGAAGGAGCTTCTTCTCAAATTACGGTTGCTATAAAAGGATTAAATGGGTTAGATATAAAACCAGACGTCCTGATTGTGGCACGAGGAGGGGGAAGCCTCGAAGACTTGTGGGCTTTTAATGAAGAAAATGTCGTAAGAGCCGTTGCTGAAAGTCAGATTCCCGTTATTTCCGCTGTAGGACATGAAACCGATGTAACGCTTGTGGATTTTGCAGCAGATAAACGTGCTCCTACACCGACAGCTGCTGCTGAATTCGCGGTTCCAGTAAGATCTCAACTTGCTCAAACCCTTCTTCAATATGAAACTCGGCTTTTAACCCGTTTTCAACACATGCTTTCTCTTTATGAAAGCCGTCTTGAGGCTTTAGGACGAGGATTACCCCCTCTTGGCGCTTGGCTCGACGAAAATAGGCAAAAGCTTGATGAACTCTTTGAGCGATTGGTCAATGCAAAGGGGCGGCTTATTGAGCAAGAGAAAGTGACTCTCGACTACTTGATCCAGCGCTTGTCTCCAGCGCTTACCCATATTCTGCAGAAAGTTTTTCACCAGTTTGAATCGCTCACGCAGCTTTTGGAAAGCTATTCTTATACGCGCACACTTGAACGGGGTTTTACATTTATTACAAGACCGGATCAAACTCTCATTTCTTCTCAATCGAACTTAACTCTTTATGAAAAAATTCAAATTCATTTTTACGATGGTATAGCTAAGGCTGAAATTTTAGAATCTTAAAAGGAGTTTACCAAGACTTAACCTTTTCATTATAGAATTCAGAATTATGGGTATAATTTTTTGAAATTTTTTGGTATCCTCTAAAAGGGTAAAAAGTTATGAAAGAGGGGATGAAGATGACAACCACGACTCTTACGCGTGCCGATATCATTGATGGTCTTGTTCAAGAGACGGGATTTTCTCGTCTGGAAGCGAGTGACTTTTTAGAAGCTACTCTCGAAATAACGATGAGCTCTTTAACGGATCAAGGCCTTGTGAAGATTTCTTCTTTTGGATCCTTTAATGTTCGTCAAAAATCAAAACGTGTAGGACGTAATCCTAAAACAGGAAAAGAAGCCGTCATTACACCACGGCGTGTTCTTTCTTTCAAGCCTTCTCAATATCTTAGGGAAAAAGTTCAACGACGAAAAGCATAATTAAGGGAGAAAAAAATGATTAAACTGGGAATTTTAGTGAGTTGCTTTTTAGCGGCCACAGGTCTAACCTCTGAAAGCAAGGCGCAAGCGTCTGATGTAGCGAATCTTCTTTATAAAGTTAACAAAGCCCTTCTTCTGCAAGAAAGAAAGGTGAAGAAAGCTTATAACGCTCTTCTTTCTGCCCATGAAGATTACGTTGAAGACCCCAATCCTACAACTTATCAGGCTTTAGTAGTCGCATCTCAAGAAGATACACAAGCCATTCAAGATTATGGTCAGCTTGTCGCAAATGCAAAGAAAATTGAAGCTCAAATTGAAAAAGCTGAAACCACTTTTTATGAAGAAACTCCTGCAACAAAAGCCGAAATTGAAAAAGGTCCAGAAGGGAAAGGAACTCCTCCGGGAGGAGAAAGCGTTGCCAGTGAAATGAATGAAACGAAAGAAGAAATCGTTGGGCAGGTAGAAAAAGAGATTGAAGAAAACGAAGGAGGAGAGTCTCCTTTTGCAGCAGCTCTTCGAAAACAAGCCGCAAACCTAAAGGCTGTTAAAGATCGGATTACACAGGAACAAAAAACGCCGGCCGTTACGGAAAATCCAACAGCGCAGAGCCAAGACCAGACAATAAAAAACCAATTATCCAATGCAATAGATGCAAGAATGGAAGCCATTTTTTGTACCCAACAAAGTCTCAAAAGGTGTTGTTCTAAATATCCAAACAATCCAAATTGCACGGAAAAATAAGCAAGGAAGAATGAATCACCTCCAGCTTTGCTGGAGGTGATTCATTCCGTCGCACCTCAAATGCGTGGAAAGCCTTGCAATACCCTTTCCGTTTCTTAAGGATAACTAAGTCCTGCTTGTGCGCCTTCAAGAATGAGCATCTCGAATAAGTGCCGATCATCATGGGAGGGAACACCCCATTCATGATAATAGGCCTAAAATTTCTTGCCAGGATCTCCTCCGAAGCCACGAATTTTGGTATCGTTTTCCAGAGTGGATATATCAGACTTTTTGTTTTTCATGATAATTTTATCTCCATTACAAACACGCATACACTTATTAATCAGCGAGTAATCTTCTACATTTTTATATCATAAAAGGAGTATTTTTAGGTCTTGATTTTTTTATCCGGCAAAAAACCGTTCACTTGCGTTTCCCAGAGCGTTTTGTAAATACCTCCTTTGGCAAGAAGAGTTTTGTGTGTTCCATCTTCCACAATTTTCCCACGATCAAAAACAAGGATGCGATCCATGTGAAGGAGAGTAGAGAGTCGGTGTGCAATGACAAGGGTCGTCTTCTCTCGCATCAAGTCCCATAAAGAGTCTTGAATGAGGCGCTCTGTCACAGAATCAAGTTGTGACGTGGCTTCATCTAAAATCAACAGAGGGGCGTTTTTAAGGATCGCGCGGGCAATGGCAATGCGTTGCCGTTGCCCACCTGAAAGCTTAACGCCTCGTTCACCAACGAGAGAATCATATCCTTGAGGGAGCCCGTTGATAAATTCATGAGCATGGGCTCGTTTGGCAGCTTCGATAACTTCAGCATCCGTAGCATCTGTCCTTCCATAGCGAATATTATCCATGAGACTCCGATGGAAGAGAGACGGGTCTTGAGGAATCATGGCAATAGCTGCATGGAGACTATTTTGAGTCACATTACGAATATCTTGCTCATCAATCAGAATGTGCCCTTCTGTCACATCATACAGTCGCAGAATAAGGTTGACGAAGGTTGTCTTACCTCCACCTGAGTATCCCACGAGCCCCACTTTTTGTCCTGCCTCAATGGTTACGGATTTGTTTTGGAAAAGAGGATCATTTCCTTTATAGTGAAATTTAACGTTCTCAAAAGTGATCTGGCCTTGTCTTACCTGTAAATCGTGTGCATCTGGCTCATCCGTAATTTCGGGCTTTACAAGAAGAGACGAGAGGCTTTGCTTACATTTGCCAACAGCTTGGTTGAATTGGTCTACGAATGACATCATGTACCACATCATATGTCCTAATTGCATGGAAAGTCCTAAAATCAAAGCGAAGTCTCCAATGCTGACGAAACCTTTCTTATAAAGGATGATCAAGAAATAAACTGAAAAACCCATCATAATGCTGATCATTAAACCTTGAAGACTCCACAAAAGAATGCCGAACTGTTCTTTCGTTTGAAACGCTTTTTGAGACCTCAAGAAGAAAGGGTGCATTCTTGAAATTTCGTATTCTTTTTTCGAGAAGATTCTGACATTGCTTTGATTAGAGATACAATCAACCAATTGACCAGAAACAAGAGATTCGCATTCCGCATGTCTATCGGCTAAGTCTACAAAACGCTTAGACATTAAAATACTAACGATTGCAAAAACAATAAACCACACAAACAACGTATAAAAGAAAAGAGGGTTTGCAAAATAGGCCGTTACAAATGACACTACAAGTAATGAGATCCCTCGAATAAATTCAACAGCAATTCTCTGTAAAATAATCTCAACATTGTCAGCAAGGATCGTTATTTGATTTGCAATACGTCCCGATAGGTTGTTTTGAAAGAACTGATAAGAGCTCCCCAAAACAAAACGTAAAGTGTCCCCAATAATTTGATTTTTAATGAGAGGTTGAACCTTACAATTCATATAATTGATAGAGCGCCACGTGAAATTGTCAAAAACGATGAAGTTTAAAACAAGCAATATCGCTGGCCACGTTAAGGGAGACAGATCTTCCGTATTTAACTGAGGCAAAGTGTTAATAATGGTTTTAATGAGTATATTGTTAAACGGTCCAAAAAAACCGGCTAATATAGCCGTGGACACAAAAATCCCAACTATGAATTTATAGGGTTTTAAGAAATGCCAGATAAACGTAGGTAAGATTTTGGGAAGTTGATAGGTTGAATAGGTCATTTATTTATCCTCCAAAGGGTTTATCACATAAAAATTTTCAATCGAAATGGTCTTTAAGAAATTTTCATCATGAGAAATGACGATCATGGCGCCGGGATAAGCGTTAAGGACTTGGATGACGTGTTCTCGCGTTTCTAGATCCAAATTGTTGGTGATTTCATCCAGAATCAATAGACTTGGCGTTTTTGCAGCCATTTGTGCCAAAGAAAGGCGCGCCTTTTCTCCTCCTGAAAGAGTATCGACAAAAGCATTCACTTCTTCATTCCTGCGAAACAAAAAGTCATTGAGGTGTCTTCGAATATCAGTATGTGTCCACGTTGGAGCTGCATCGGAAATTGTCTCTAAAACCGTTTTGTGAGGATTCAAAGTTTTGTAATTTTGATCCAAATAGCCCGCATCTTCACGGTTTGGAACGTGCCAATGACCTGATTTTACAACGCTTGGATCATTCAAAATGGCTTTGATGAGAGTTGTTTTACCCGATCCATTATCGCCCCTTATGGCTATACGATCTTGAGGTCCAACAGAGAAATAAATGTTTTGGAGAATCGGTTCACCATATCCACAAACTCCCTCTTGGATGGAAACAAGAAGTTTCGAACCACTTCCAGAAGTTTCTAGAGAAAACATTGGCTTGAGAATTTCAGGCAATCGCAATTTGGACAACTGATCGATCAAGTCTTGTTTTTTATGGGTAATGGCTTTTTTCTTGCGACCTGAAGTTTCTGTAGCTCGTCTTGCTTTTGCAGCGGACACAATCGTTGGCCATTTCCTCTGCTCAATATGTTTTTCTCCTTTTGCACGACTTTTAGCAGCTCGTACCTGTTCCTTCATCAGGGCTTGATGGGTCTCTTTTTTCTGTCGATCCAGGTGGATGAGTTCTTGCTTAAGAGATGCTCTCTTTATCCTGATTTCCCTCATATAATCATCATAATTTCCTGAGAAAATATATATCTTCCCATTCTCAATATGCCACAGGGTATCAATACAAGTGCGCAGGAGCTCCGTATCATGAGAAACGATGACGAGAGTACCTGGGTAATGCTGCAACATCCGCAGGAGAGAGCGGCGGTTGCGCAAATCCAAGTGGTTGCTTGGCTCGTCTAAAAGCAAGAGGGTAGGATCAAGAGCTAACGCTTGCGTCAGAGCTTCATTGAGTCGTTGCCCCCCGCTTAAAGAATCAAATTCATTAATGACTTGCGGAACGTAACCAAAGACAATAGCGTCAGGAAGATGGAGGCTGCCTTGGCTTGGCTCAACAAGGCCTTGCAGCATTTTAAGCAACGTGGATTTACCACTGCCATTTTGACCGATAATGGCCACGCGCTGCCCGGGTTGAATTTGGGTTGTAAATCCTTCAAAACAAATTTTTTGAGGAAAAGATAATCCCACATTGTGGAAGAAAATAGGTTTATGATGCATAGTAATCTCTCGAAATTCAGGGCTTTTTAAAAGATGCTTAAAACCACATCTGGTTTTAAGCTTTTGCCCGTCTTGCAGGGCTATCGAGAGATGGTCTTCATGATACGTATAACCTATAGTTCTTTCTTCTTATAAAGATAAGCATCCTTTTAAGAAAAATCAAGATCGATTCTAATTTAGGAAACGGAGAATAACTCTTTCATTCAAAAGCATACCCGGGGTAGACCCACAGAAATTATATCTTGAAGACAACCTGCAGAAATTAATTATGAATTACTGGCGCGCCCGAGAAGAGTCGAACTCCTAACCTCCTGATCCGTAGTCAGGTGCTCTATCCAATTGAGCTACGGGCGCCCGTTATTTGTGCTCTTCTTAGTCGAATTATAACAAAACTGCAAGGGCAAAGTGTGAGGAGAAGTTAAGAAACCTTAAGTGTTTTTCGAGAGCCTTGATGCGACTTAAAATTAATTCTTCGTAAACGAGTGGAATTCCTAGAAATTATTCTTCGAGAGACCCCTTTATGTGAAGTGTGAGTAAACATGCCTTTTTTTACGCTTAAAACTTTTGCCCCCTTTAAGCGACGGATGCGATTAGTCACGGGACTTGAACGTTCCTCAAAGATTCCACTAGCAAGTAAAATGTCTTCTTTGCTTTTTTCGCGATTCCAAATCCCCATGACATTCTTTCGATAGGGAATGTGATAGAGGGGATTGGCAGAGTGATAATGGGCAACGGCCTTATACCATGAGGCGTGCTCATTTTTTAATCCGTTCAAAAATCGCGCAGCGTACGCCACATTTTTAGATGGGTCGAATGCATCGTTCAAATTTCTAAAAGCATGAGGATGATGATAAAGATTAACTTGCATACACCCCACATCAATGCTTTTAATTCCTTGGAATTGCATGTTTCGAACAGCGGAAACAGCAGCCTCTTTTGTTGGGAAGTGATAACCTTGCCCTTCTGCATTAACGGTCCAGGGCCAAGCGATCAAGCGCCCTGTCCTATCGCGCCGTCCTGACTCAACTTTGGAGATCGCCTGTAAAAGACCTTGAGGAATGTTATGCTGCTTTTCATATTGGGCAACATAAACAGCGCAGCCGTTAAGGGAAGAAGAATACGGAGCCCCATAGCTCTCTCCTTTTAAAGCAAAATAAGCAAGAGCCATCCAAAGAAACGCAATCAGAAGAGTTAGTTTGCATAAGGGCCAAAGGAATGTAGGCATTTGTTTTTCTCTTAAAAATTTTTATTTCTCATGCTTACGTCAAAAAGTATTACCAAATCGTTAACAAAGAGAAAAGTTTGCATTAAAAATGAGATTCAAAGTATACTCTAATCAAAATAATTTAAACGTGGATGTGATAAGATGAACCGGCTTTTAAAGGTTTCACAAACTTTTTCTCGCGCGGCGAAGACCTATGATCAACATGCTTTGGTTCAAAATTTTACAGCTCAACGCCTTGCTTCCAAAATTTTAAACCAAGAAAGTTCCTCTTTAGGAACCCTTTTAGAGGTGGGCTGTGGGACGGGAGCCCTTAGCATCCACTTAGCTCCTTATGCTGAACAGTATGTTTTAACGGATATTTCCTTTGCCCTTCTTCAAAAAGCTTATCAGAAAATAGAAAAAGAACACGTATTGCCTTTGGTGCTCAATGGGGAACGCCCTTGTTTTACAGCTTCATTTGATATCATTGTATCAAATTTAGCTCTTCACTGGTTTTCTGATCCTAAAAGTGCTTTGACCCGTCTTGTGGCATGTTTAAAGCCCGGAGGTCGACTTTACATAACAACACTTGGAAATAATTCTTTTCACGAATGGCGAACAGCTCATAGCCTTGTAGAGGCGCCATGTGGCATTTTAGATTTTATGACGTTTGGCCAGCTGAGAGATTGGTTGCCTGTTTCAGGGGTCCGTCAGATCGAAGAAGAATGGGTGACGGCAACTCCTTCAAATGCCCTTGAATTTTTACGAAGCTTGAAGGCTATGGGAGGACATCTTGCCCATCCAGGGCATAAGCCATTGCCTTATAAGATCTTTAAAAAAGTGATGAATATATATGACCTAAGCCCACGTGCCTCATGTCAAATTTTATATGGCTTCTATCAAAAACCAGAAAAAATGCGAGAAGAATGACTACCATCTTTGCAAAGGATCCTCTATAGTAACCCCACTTGATGAGGTAAAAATAACGAGCCAATGGATAGCTTTGAGTTTAATAAAATTGCGGCAGCGATTCTCATTGCCCTGCTTACTCTTAAAGGAGCCGACCTGATTTCAGGGATTTTAATTGATCCTCACACACTTTCTGAAAATGTTTTTAAAATTGAGGGGATTACAGCATCAGCGGGAGGAGAAGTCGCCGAAAAGAAAGGACCTGCTCCAATCGAACCCTTGCTTGTCATGGCCAGTGCTGAAAAGGGAGAACAGATTTTTAAGAAATGCACAAGCTGTCATACCATAGAGGCCGGAGGCCCTAATAGGGTAGGTCCCAATCTTCACAACATTGTAGGGGCACAAAAGGCCAAGCATCCTGGTTATG
The DNA here is from genome assembly GCA_937967795.1 of uncultured Alphaproteobacteria bacterium. Classification (GTDB taxonomy): domain Bacteria; phylum Pseudomonadota; class Alphaproteobacteria; order UBA9655; family UBA9655; genus UBA9655. Next base: position 12,173 of record CALBSK010000062.1, read on the forward strand.
CCTACTCTCAAGCCATGGAGAAAAAGGGCGGCACATGGACCTATGATGATCTGAACGTGTATTTATATAGTCCGCGTGACTTCGTGCCGGGAACCAAAATGTCCTTTATCGGAATTAAAGATGATAAAGAAAGAGCGGACCTTATCGCTTATTTAAAAAAGCAAACGGATAATCCGCCTCCCCTGCCAGATACGAAATCATTGCCCGCACATTAAGCAAGCGCATTAAATTAATAATGCGGCGATTGACTATTCTTTATCAAATCCACCACAAGAGCCGACATTCGCCATCACACATTTACCCTCACATGCCGGAAGTTGAGAATTGCATTGCTCATTTAAGGTCGCAGAGTCGTGACAAACCTTACATCCAAAGTCTTTCCAAACCCAACAACATCCTACACTCAGCGAAGCGATGTGCTGATTTGTTTCCTGAATTATGCAATCTCCGCTTGTATCATTACAGCTGGCGTGGAGATCAGCAGCTATTAAAATCATACACAGAAAGAAACCTTTCCAAAAAATTTTCTTCATATTTTTTCCTTTCATTCTTTGAATGTGAAAAAACTTACCTATTTTCCTAGCTCATGTTCGTAAAATAATAGGTTAAAGGACCTAACATTCATTTAACGTTTCTGTGAGGCTTCGCAACTCTTTGAAAAAATTGACGAAGGTTGACGTATAAGGTAAAAGTAAGGTGTTTTTCTAAAGGAGAGATAAAAAGATGAAATTATTCACAACCTATTTATTAAATGCTTTAGTTCTCTCTTCCCCTTTTCTTCACGCCGAAACATCGCCTCCTCCAACCCATGGAATTGCTATTTTTGGAGATTTAAAATACCCCGCGAACTTTACACATTTTGACTATGTAAATCCGAAGGCTCCCAAAGGAGGAATAGCAAAGTTGGCTGCATTTGGGAGTTTTGATACTTTCAATCCCTATATTATTAAGGGAAATCCAGCTGCTGGGGCAAGTCTTCTTCATTGTACCCTTTTAGCCTCATCTAATGATGAACCTTTTTCGATGTATGCGTACCTTGCAGAAAAAGTTGAACTTGCACCTGATCGTAAAAGCGTAATGTTTACTTTAAATAAAAACGCAAAATTCTCCGATGGAACCCCCGTTACGGTGGATGATGTAATTTTTTCTTTTCATACACTCATGAAAAAAGGGAGCCCTCTCTTTGTCCAATATTATAGAGATGTAAAAAATGTTGAAAAAGTTGGAGAAGGTCAAGTTCGGTTTGTTTTTTCAACAGATCAAAATCGAGAACTTCCCTTAATCTTAGGGCATCTTCCTGTTTTTTCTAAAGCCTTTTATGAAAAACATCCTTTTGAAAAAGCAGATTTAACACCTCCTGTGGGATGTGGTCCTTATAAAATTGCAAGTTTTAAAGCAGGGCAATCCATCAATTACGAACGTATCCCGAATTGGTGGGCTGGGAACTTTCCTTCTCAGGTAGGAGAATACAATTTTGATATTACCTATGTGTATTACAGAGATCAAAATGTTCTTTTTGAAGCTTTTAAGTCGGGTGACCATGATTTTCGAACAGAAAACATCGCTAAAAATTGGGCTCAAGGGTATAACATTCCTTCTGTGAAGGAAGGAAAAATCCTTTTAAAAGAAGTCCCTAATACATTGCCTCAGGGGATGCAGATGTTTGTGTTTAACACGCGTAAACCCGTCTTTCAGGATCGCAAAGTTAGAGAAGCCATTGCCAAAGTTTTTGATTTTGAATGGGCGAATAAGAATCTTTTTTTCAACGCCTATAAGCGAAGCCTCAGTTATTTTAGCAACTCTCCCATGGCTTCTTCTGGTCTTCCCCAGGGGGAAGAACTCAAGATCTTAGAGCGGTTTAAAGATAAATTGCCTATCGAGGTATTTACAAAAGAATTTAAACTCCCCATAACCAATGGATCGGGAAGTGATCGTAAGGTATTGGCAGAAGCTGATCAACTTTTGAAAGAAGCAGGATGGATTGTTAAAGACGGCAAAAGGGTGAATGAAAAGAGGGCCGCCCCTTTAACTTTTGAATTTTTACTGGCCGATCCGGCTTATGAGCGTGCCGCTTTAGCGTTGCAAAGAAACTTAGGAGCCTTAGGAATTACGATGACCACCCGGACTGTAACACCCTCCGAATACATAGCGCGCGTTGGAAATTTTGATTATGATATGATTTTAGACGCAATCCCTGCGTCAGAGTCTCCTGGTAACGAGCAGCGGGATTTCTGGGGATCAAAGTTTGCAGATGCGAGAGATGGCAGAAATCATGCAGGGGTTAAAGATCCCGTAGTAGATGAGTTGATTGAGCTTGTGATCCAATCTCCCGATAGACCAGCTTTAGAAACGCGCGTTCGTGCCCTTGATCGCGTTTTGCAGTGGGGCTATTATGGCGTTCCAGGTTGGCATAGCGCTCTGAGCCGTGTTGCGTATTGGAATAAGTTTGGTCAACCCGAAAAGAAACCCAAAGATGGCGTTGGATTTACGACATGGTGGATAGATCCTGTTTTAGCGACAAAATCGGGGAAGTAAGGGGGGAATTTTTTGGTATATCTTAAACTGGATGGCTTCGCTTCGTTCGCAATGACACAAATTCGAGCAAAACCATCACCATTGAAGTGTCATCCTGAGACCCTTCGCGTTACGCGAGGGGAACTCAGGATCTTCTCGACAATGAGATCCCGAAATAAATTCGGGATGACAGCGTTGGATGGAAGGGCTCATGTAAGCACTAAACCAGTAGCAGTTCAAGATGACGTTATTAGAGTAGCTCCATGATCTCTTATTTATTTAGACGATTTCTTCTCATTATTCCGACTCTTTTTGGGATTATGGTGATTAATTTTATCATTATTCAAGCAGCCCCAGGAGGCCCTGTTGAACAAATGATTGCCAAAATTCGGGGAAGCAATGTGGATGCGACCGCACGTCTAACGGGAGCAGGAATGGAAACAACTCATAGCCTTGAACAATTTGGAGAGTCTCACGTCTATGAATCCAAATATCGAGGCGCTCAAGGTCTTGATCCTGAATTTATAGCCAAACTCGAAAAAATGTTCGGATTTGACAAGCCGCCTTTCGAACGTTTTTTACTCATGATGAAAAATTATTTAACTTTTAATTTTGGAGACAGTTATTTTAAAGACCGTTCCGTCATAGGCCTTATTATTGAAAAAATGCCTGTTTCTATAAGCATTGGTATATGGACGACTCTCTTTGTCTATCTTATTTCCATCCCTCTCGGGATTCGCAAAGCGGTTCTTGATGGTGAACCATTTGATGTGTGGTCAAGCGCTGTTGTCATTATTGGCTATGCTATTCCCAGTTTTTTATTTGCAATTCTCTTGATTGTTCTTTTTGCAGGAGGTAGCTTTTGGTCTATTTTTCCTTTAAGAGGCCTTGTCTCTGATAATTGGCATGATCTGAACCTTATGGGGAAAATTCTCGATTACTTATGGCACATGGTTTTACCCATTTCGGCTCTTGTCATTAGCGGCTTTGCAAGCCTTACGCTTTTGACAAAAAATTCATTTTTAGAGGAAATTAATAAACAATACGTCGTTACAGCGCGCGCGAAAGGACTCACGGAAGGGCGCGTTCTTTTTGGCCATGTCTTTCGCAATGCCATGTTAATTGTGATTGCGGGTATGCCTGCTGCTTTAATCCATGTTTTCTTTGCAGGGTCTCTTCTGATTGAGGTTATTTTTTCATTGGATGGGTTGGGACTTTTGGGATTTGAATCGGCCGTCGGGCGAGATTATCCAGTCGTTTTTGGAACTTTATATATCTTTACGCTCTTAGGTCTTCTTCTGCATATTATTGCTGATTTAAGCTATACTTTTGTGGATCCACGCATTGATTTTGAACGGAGAAGAGGATAATGACTTTCTCCCCTTTAACACAAAGACGCCTTTACCAATTTAAGGCTAACAAAAGGGGATACCTTTCGTTCTGGATTTTTTTGATTTTGTTTTTTTTAACGCTCTTTGCTGAATTTATCGCAAATGATAAGCCTCTCCTTTTGAAATATAACGATCATTTTTATTTTCCCATTTTTAAAGAATATCCTGAAACGACTTTTGGGGGAGAATTTGAAACAGAAGCCAACTATCGAGATTCATTTGTCCGTGCGTTGATCGATAAGAAAGGGTGGATGATTTGGCCCTTGATTCCTTATAGTTACAACACAGTCAACTATGATTTGCCCGTTCCGGCGCCTGCCCCCCCTTCACGGGAGAATTGGTTGGGCACCGATGATCAAGGGAGAGATGTCCTTGCTCGGCTGATTTATGGCTTTCGGATTTCTGTTTTATTTGGCCTGACTCTCACCCTTTTTAGCTCAATCGTAGGCGTGGCTGCAGGTGCTATTCAAGGATACTTCGGTGGTCTTACGGATCTTATGTTCCAAAGATTTATGGAAATTTGGTCTGGCATGCCCGTGCTCTATTTACTCATTATTTTAGCAAGCCTTGTTCAACCTAATTTCTGGTGGCTTTTAGGGTTGATGCTTTTATTTAGCTGGATGGCTCTTGTCCCTGTAGTAAGAGCCGAGTTTTTACGCGCCAGAAATCTTGATTATGTTAAAGCAGCGCGGGCCTTGGGGTTATCGACCCCTCGGATAATCTATCGTCACGTTCTTCCTAATGCCATGGTTGCAACCTTGACCTTTATGCCTTTCATTCTTAATGGATCAGTGACGACGTTGACCTCTCTTGATTTTTTGGGTTTTGGCCTTCCTCTAGGATCGCCTTCTTTAGGAGAGATGCTCAATCAAGGAAAGAATAATCTTCAAGCTCCATGGCTGGGAATTACAACCTTTGTTGTTCTGGCGGTGATGCTCACTCTTTTGATTTTTATAGGAGAAGCAGTGCGAGATGCTTTTGATCCTCGAAAGACAAACGCATGACTAAACCGTTATTATCTGTTGAAAATCTAAGTGTTCATTTCCGTCAGCGAGAAAAAGTGATAGAAGCTGTTAAATCAGTTTCCTTTCATCTTAACCCTCATGAAACAGTTGCGCTCGTGGGCGAAAGCGGATCTGGAAAATCGGTGACAGCGCTTTCGATTCTCCAACTGCTGCCATATCCTAAAGCGTCCCACCCCTCAGGACAGATCTATTTTCATGGCCACGATTTAGTAGGAGGAGACGAAGATTCTCTTCGGAAGATTCGGGGCAATAAAATTGCTATGATTTTTCAAGAGCCCATGACCTCTCTGAACCCTCTCCATACGGTTGAAAAACAAATCGGAGAAGTCTTACAAATTCACAAAGGCCTGAGTGGGATACCCTTGCGGAATCGATGTATTGAGGTGCTTGAAATGGCGGGGTTTAAAGATGGAAAATCACGCCTTCAGGCCTATCCTCATCAGCTTTCCGGAGGACAACGACAGCGGGTAATGATCGCTATGGCGCTTGCGTGTGAGCCTCAGATTCTTATTGCCGATGAACCGACGACAGCTTTGGATGTGACGATTCAAGCCAAACTTTTAGATCTTTTGCAAAAACTTCAAGCCCAATTGGGGATGGCTATGTTGCTCATCACTCATGATTTAGGGATTGTGCGCAAAATGGCAGACCGTATTGTGGTCATGAAAAATGGCCATGTGGTCGAGGAAGGTGAAAAGAAAACTCTCCTTTCCCATCCCACATCTTCCTATGCACGTCATCTGATAAACGCGTTTCCCAGAGGTGAGGCCGTTCCGGCTTCTTCTGAGGCTCCTCCGATTCTCAAAGCAGCACATTTGAAAGTTTATTTTGATATTCGCGAAGGGTTACTCCGGCGAAAAGTAGCCGATATTCGTGCGGTTGATGATGTGAGTTTTACGATCAAAGAAGGTCATACCTTAGGGATTGTAGGGGAAAGTGGATCAGGTAAAACAACCCTTGCCATGGCCCTCTTACGGCTTGAAAAAAGCCAAGGAAATATATGGTTTGATGGGCATGACATCCAAAATTTTTCCAGAAGAGATTTACGCCCCTTACGCCGACAAATGCAGGTCGTTTTTCAAGACCCCTATGGAGCCTTAAGTCCGCGCATGAGTATCGGGCAAATTGTAGCAGAGGGGCTTGAGATTCATGGTCTTGGGAAAACACCCGAAGCGCGAGATCTTCAAGTCATTCAAGCGCTTATGGAAGTCGGCCTCGATCCCGAATCAAGACATCGTTATCCGCACGAATTTTCAGGCGGTCAAAGACAGCGGATTTCCATTGCGCGAGCGATTGTCTTAAAGCCTAAACTTGTGGTCTTGGATGAGCCCACTTCTGCCCTTGATCGCTCTGTGCAAGTAGATATCATTGATTTGTTACGAAAGTTACAACTCACCCACAAACTTGCCTATCTTTTTATTAGCCACGATTTGGCCGTTGTCCGGGCTCTCAGCCACGAGGTTCTTGTGATGAAAAAAGGAAAAATCATTGAACAAGGATCAACCAACGTCATTTTTACATCACCCCAGAAACCCTATACGCGGGCTCTGCTAAAAGCTGCTTTTGATTTGAGAGAGGGCTGAGAACGCAAAAATAAACTAAATACAAATTATTATTCATAAATTTTTCTTTACTAAAAAATAAATATTGTAAAAATAAAAAATATACCTACATATTGAATATCAGCGCAGGAAACACTCCCTGTACCTGCGCTGATAATCGTCTGGGCGCAATGCCGGGATGAGGGATTTGTATCCCAAGGGTCGGTATGATCGACCCTCCGTCTTATGGACGTAAAACCTCCCTGTTAAACTTGGCCGAGTTACGACTCGGCCCTTTTTAAAACTTTTATCTTAAATAGAATGATCTTAAAGATGTGTTAAAATTTGTTGATTTTATTTTTATTTACGTTGCAAAATAAGAAAGATTTTGATTTTTCTGAATTTTTAAAAAACTTGGTATTTGGAGATTGGCTTAATGAGGTTAAATCTAGACCTAGATAAACTCAAAATATTTTATTATGTCGCCAAAGCAAAGAAATTCACTATTGCTGCCGAGCTTTTAAATATTAGCCAACCTGCTTTAAGCCGAAGCATTCAACTTCTTGAAGAACGGCTTGGAATAAAATTATTTTACCGGCACGCCAGAGGATTAACATTAACCGCCCAAGGAGAACTTTTGGCTCCGATCATCGGGGCATTCTTGAATAAGCTTGATGGTGTAACAGAGAAGCTCTATGAAGAAGAAAAAGAACCAAAAGGGCCTCTTAAGGTGGTCGCTAACAAGGGGTTACTTGAGCTTTATCTTCTCCCGTACATTCCAGGGTTTTTAAAATTATATCCTGACATACGATTAACCCTCCAAATCACAGATGCTGTTCCCTCACTGGAATTTGGAGAGGCTCATATTATAATTCGTCCCGCTCTTCCAGGATCTGAAAGTGAAGGTTTAATCCAAAAACCTTTATTAAAAAATTATACGGGGCTTTATGCAAGTCAAGACTATCTTGAAGAATTTGGAATTCCGAAAGCTCCCAAAGACCTCAACAATCACCGACTTATAGCCTACGGTGATCATATTGAAGCCGAACCTTTCAAAGCCATGAATTGGCATTTAACGCTCGGAACAGAATCTGGAGAGATTCGTGAGCCATTTCTTCAAATAAATTCGGCCCAAGCCAGATTTACACTGGCTAAAGCGGGTTTGGGCATCATTGCTCTTTCTAAAGAACATCCCGATCTTGAAAACTCTGGCCTTATTCCAATTCTACCTGATCTTCCGGGGCCTATTGTTGAATCTTATTATATTTATCCTAAAGAACTCGCAAATTCAAAAAAAGTCATCGCCCTTCATCAATACCTAGAAGAGGTTTTTACACGCGATTATGGAAAAGATGTTCAAAAGATTACATAGGAAAAATATTTAAATTTTATGCTTTACATTTATTGGTTAAATTTTTATTAAATAATGAAAGAATAGCACAACACAAAATTGCATTGTAAAAAAGAGACATGATATCAGAAACTTTAAGACAACCTGAGCCCAAAGATGCACTTATTGTAACCTTGAACAGTATGGGTTACATGCTTTCACAACCAGAAAAATATAATCAAGCTTTTATTGATTTTTCTCCCCATGCTCCAGGACCTGTCCTTGATATCGGCGCGGCTTATGGATTAGCGACTCTTCCAGCCCTTGAAAAAGGAGCTTATGTTATTGCCAATGACCTCGACGAACGTCATTTGCAAATTCTGAAGAGTAAAGCTTTACCCAAATATTTGGATCATCTTGAAATTAAAGTGGGAAGAATGCCAAATGAACTTGACTTTGAAGAAAACAGCTTGGGAGCTATTCTTACCTCACGAGCTCTCAGTTTTGTATTACCCGATGAATTTGAATTATCTTTAAAAAAAATTTTTAGGTGGCTAAAACCAGGAGGAAAGTTCTTTTTTCTGGGAGGTAGCCCCCATATGGGTACATTTAATAAATTTCTCCCTCTTTATCAAAAGCGCAAAGCCGAAGGGCATCCTTGGCCTGGATTTATAGAAGATATTCCCTTTTATGCTCCAGAGCGTGCACGTGATTTACCTTATCATGTGAATCTCCTTGATGAGGCAACTCTCTCACGATCTCTCATAAAGGCAGGCTTTATTATTGAAGACATGGGATTTGTTTCCGCGATTGACGAGCACCCTTCAGATATGAAAGCTGATGGGAGGGAAATGATTGGGGCAATAGCCCTTAAACACTAGGAGGTCATTGTGGAAAAAAGAAAATCTAACAAACTTATTGCGGCAGCAATGATTGGAAATTCTCTCGAATATTATGATTTTACTCTTTTTGTTTTTCTAGCGCCTGTGATTAGCCCTCTTTTCTTCCCTTCTGAAGATAAAATTATCTCTATTCTCGCGGGTCTCGGAACATTTGCCGTCGGATTCCTTATGCGTCCTATTGGGGCTATTGTTTTTGGATATATCGGAGATAAATATGGTCGCAAACGCGCCTTAACCCTCTCTATAATTTTAATGGCTATTCCAACATTTTGTGTGGGATTACTCCCTTCTTACGAAATCTTAGGGATTCTTGCGCCTGTAGCTTTAATTTTATTGAGGCTATTACAGGGGCTCTGCACGGGAGGAGAATATAATGGAGCAGGTATTTTTGTTGTTGAAAATGTTGAGCCCCATAGAGCAGGCTTTGCAGGGGGGATGATCACAGCCTCCAGTGCCATTGGATCTCTTATGGGATCAGCAGCTGCTTCTTTATGTACATTGCAGATCATGCCATCTTGGGCTTGGCGCGTTGCTTTCCTATTTGGAATCATTGTTGGTATAGTTGGATTTTATATTCGTCGACGGATTACCGATATCTATCTTGAAGAGTTTTTAAATAAAAAGAAGCAACGTATCAATTTTCCCTTAATGGAAGTCATCAAAAATAATCCTTCTTCTATTTTTTGTACCATTGGCATTGCTGCTTTTTCAGGAATAATGTCTACGATCTCTATGAAATATGTAAATGTGTTTCTCACAACTTTTCAAAAATGGTCTCCTTCTGAAGCCCTTTCCTTAACATCTATTGGAATCTTAACTTACATTATTTTAGCTCCCTTAAGTGGATGGCTGTCTGATAAATTTGGAGGGAAAATTATAATGACAACGGCAGCTATAGCGACTCTTTTAGGAATTTATTCTTGCCTTTCTCTTTTAACATCACCCAGTATTCTCTCCGTCGTGATTGCGCAGTTTTCCCTTGTTATCCTTGCTGCATGGTTTCAAGGGCCCATGAATCTTTTCATGGCAAACCTTTTTCCACCGGAAACGCGGTATAGTGGCCTTGCTTTTAGCTACTGTGTAGGAATGGCTGTTTTTGGGGGAACAACGCCGATGATTGCTACATTCCTTGTTAATTTAACAGACAATCCAGCTACGCCCGCATTTTACATTATCTTAGGCGCAATTGTAGGCCTGGTGAGTGTGATTTATGCCAAGAGGAAAACCTTTTCAAGAAGGGCGGATTTTTCTTATGAGACAGCTCCCTTCTCTCTTATATCTTCGCATAAATGATTAAGTCACGAGAATGAGCTATAACCTTAACACATACTTTTTATGCAATAATTAAATGAGAAGCATTCCTTATTTCAAATCCTTCTTGCCTGGTCCATAAAAAAAAGACCGGGTAAAAACCCGGCCAAGTTTAACAGGGAGGCTTTACGTCTGGGAGACGTAGGATCGATAATCATCGACCCTTCGGGTCCGAAGACCCTTCATCTAGGCGTTGCGCCCGGATGATAATTCAGCACAGGTACAGGGAGGTGTTTCCTGTGCTGATACCTTTGTATATAAGCTATATCATTTCTTTTAACCACTAAAATTTTTGCATCATACCTATGATAAAAAGGTATAAGAGAATTTTTGATCCTTCTTAAGACCAAGATTAAACTTCAAAGCCGCCAAGAGAAAAAAGAAGCCTCCAAAAATAAGAGCGACGTTAAACATCCACTTCTTAAAAGACCTACCACTTATGAAGAGTTTAATAAAACTTATGCCCTCTATTTAGATCCAGACGCACTGAATAAGTATAAACACGCTATTGAAATTATATTTAGAAGTGATTTTTATTCTCCTCCAAAACATCACACTGAGGAAATGATTTTTGGCGGTTTTCAATGTTTATATACAAAAATACGGGATGGCTTTGAAGATACACAGAAAAGAGAGAAAATCATGAAACAGCTCTCAATAGTTGGCTGGCATTTCATAAATCAGCTATCGAACAGTGGTTGAAGGAGAAGCAAGAAACTGACATTGAGATTTACAATAAGTATTCTGGCGCACCTGCCCCTATCACGGCCTTCACTTGTCCGAATTGCCCCAAGATATTTAAAATGGAATACGGAATGACAAATCCCCATCAGGAAACATCAAATACAGGAGATTAATTTTATGGTTCTCTTGACTCTATCCACATTAAAATAATCATTTTTTCTAGCACACTGTTGTCATCCTCGCCTTCGCACACTGGTGGCCGGGGAAAATAAAAAACCCCGTCATCTCGGAATTTAGAAACCCTCCGCACCCCCCGCGCAAGACGGGAATGACACTCAATATGTAAACGTTTTAGCAAAAAGCTATACTAGGCTCTGAAAATCCTTCGTGATTAACACCTCTACTGCACAATATGTGTACCTTGCGCCTTAAGGATTGTAAGAATGTCAGAATCTCTACTCGATAGCATTTGATGAAGAGGTTCAGCATTCTCGGAATTATTTGTATTGCGCATACTCTCCAAAGGGTTATTGCTGATATCAAATTTGCGAAGATTTTTCATTTTTAAAACTTCTTCGGGGATCTTCTTCAAATAACAGCCTCGCATATTCAAATCCTCAAGAGTCGTTAAAAACTGAAGATTATGGATACCTTCCAGCTTACTTCCGCTAAGATTCAACACCTTAAGATTTTTAATATGACAAATTTCTTCTGGAAGGGAGATATGTTCATAAAGCCTTAAATGCTCTAAATTTACCAAGGTCCCAAGTCCTTCTAAACTAATGTCTGTATGGAAGTAAGACCATCTAAGATTTAGGATACGAAGCTTAGGAAGACGTTGAAGTTCTTTAGGAAATTTTGTAGGCTCTTTAGCAAGCTTTTTAGACCACCTGAAATTAATTGATAACTTTTGAATATTTGTCAAATACGTAAGGAAATCAATCCTTTCATTCGGGTTCAGGGAACCCAATTTGAGTCTTTGAAGATTTGTAAGAGCCTGAATGTTTTTCGAAACGTCTACAGGCTTTAAAAGACTCAGATTCTCTAAATTTATCAAGTACTTTATACTTTCGATGTTTTGAAGAGAATTTGAATAAAGATTTAGCCGCCGAAGTTTTAAAAGATTTTGAATTTCTTGAGGAAGAGAAGTAAGCCAGCAGCCTTTAAGGTTTAAGTCCTCTAAGTTTGTTAATTCTCCCAAAACTTCCGGATTTTCAATCTTATTTCCTCGAAGATCGAGGTATCTTAAATTTTTGAGGGTTTTAATTTCTTGCGGAAGGATTTTAACACCACAACCCCTTAAACTTAGGTCTTCCAACTTAGGCATGTGTTTAATATTGCTTATATCTTTAGGTTTATTGAAACCAAGATTCAAAATGCGGAGGTTCATAAGATGGGAAAATTCTTGGGGAAGATCGGTGAGATGACTCCATTCAAGATTTAATTCTTGTAAGTTTTTTAACCCCTTCAAAAACCTCAGATCTTTTAATGAACTATTGTAACTAAGATTAAGGGTTTGTAAATTTGTCAAATGCTCCACAACACGTAAATCTTCAAGTCCATTGTATCTAAGATTAAGGTTTCGAATGTTTGTAAGGTCAGAAAAATTATCGGGAAGAGATAACATACTATAGAGGCTTAAATTTATGTTTCTCAAGTTAGAACATAGATTAAGAGAATCTATAATACCCTTTAGGTCCTGAGTCGTGAAACCATGAAGATCAAAAAATAAGCTCTCCATAACGATGGAAATCTTTTTTGCATTTTTAGCTTTTTTAATAAGAGAGCAAAGTGAAGAAATCTCTGCACCTTTATTTTCTTTTCCCCAATCCCTCCACTTGTTATGCAAAAAAGTAATGTCTGGGACCACTGAAACAAGCCATTCTGTTAAGAGAGGGAGAGGAGCCTGCGGAAAACCAATATAAAAAGTATCAGAGAAAAGAGCCGTTAAAATTTCTGGAGTTTCAGCAATAGATTTAATATAGCTTTCAAATTTAGCCGATTCCTCTTCAGAATATACGGTCGGCTCAAAAAAAATCCCTTGAATTTTTTCTTCTGGAATATCCAGATATTTCATACCTAATTCAGCTCGTATCTTTCTGGCCGCAAGAATTTTTAAGGAAGGAATTTTATCTTCATCCCCAGGCCCGGCATGAGCTACAGGTAGGGTCAACAAGGCAAAAACACCGACCAGCGAAATTAAACTCTTCTTTAAACTTATCATAAAAATACCTTTATAAAAAACAATACATAAATTATATAGTAGATAATAAATTTTATTTCAATAATAAAATACTTTTATTTTATCCTCTCCATTCCACAAGAGGAGGAAGGGACATGAGGATCGCTTCTACATTGCCACCGGTCTTAAGACCGAATTGCGTTCCTCTGTCATAGAGAAGGTTAAATTCCACATAGCGTCCACGTTTTTTAAGTTGAGCTTTTCGGTCTTCTTCCGTCCATGGGGTATTCACATGACGCTGAATAATTTCATGATAAATCTTAGCAAACACCCGCCCCACCTCTTGCGTAAAGGCAAAATCCTTTTCCCAGTCCCCACTATTCAGATAATCATAGAAAATCCCGCCCACTCCACGAGGTTCTTGCCGATGGGGAAGATAAAAATAAGTATCAGCCTCCTTTTTAAATGTCTCATAATAGGTAGGACCAAAAGGATCACAGGCGTTTTGCAAGGCCGCATGAAAATCATGTGTGTCTTTTTCCACCACAAAACAGGGGGTTAAGTCTGAACCTCCCCCAAACCAAAGCTTTTGAGTCACAATCATGCGCGTATTCATATGGATAATAGGCACATGAGGATTACGCGGGTGGACGACGACGGATACCCCGCTTGCCCAAAATTCAGGATTTTGGTCAGCCCCCGGAATTTGCGCACAAAACTCCTTAGAAAATTCTCCGAAAACAGTTGAAACATTGACCCCTGCTTTTTCAAAGACCCGTCCTTCTAAAATCGCCATAGTGCCCCCTCCCCCTCCTTCTCGAAGCCAAGGTTTACGAACAAATTGACCCGGCTTTTGATCGTATTGAGGATGAGGTGTTTCCTTTTCAATGGTTTCAAATAATTCAATGAGCTGGTTTTGAAGAGAAGAAAACCATTGAGACGCCCGCTTTTTTTTCTCATTCATTTGACCCTCGTGGCAGTTGGTGAGTTTGACGTAAGGCTTCCATCGTCACAATCGATGCAGCTAAAGCAATATTAAGAGATCTTCTTCCCGAAACCATCGGAATCGCAACTTTCTCATGGCAATCATCCAAGACAGAGGAGGGAAATCCAGTACTTTCTTGCCCCATAATGAGAAAATCATCAGGCTCAAAAATAAAATCACAATAAGTCTGAGAGGAAAGCGGAGTGACTGCAACACGTCTTGTGCCTTTATGCGCCTCACAAAACATTTGCCAGGAAGCAAAACGAGTGGTGGTGGCAAGCTCCATATAATCCATCCCGGCCCTTTTTAAATGTTTATCTGCAAAAAGAAACCCACATGGCTCCACAATGTCAAGAGGAACCCCCACACACGCCGCAAATCTCATGAGAGTTCCCACATTTTGAGGAATTTCGGGCTGAAATAACACAAGATGCATTTGAGTCCTTTAAATTTCACTAAAAGTCTATTAAAACTATCTTACCCCTAGATCGTATATCAGGTTCTTATGTAAACGCTAGAGCAGATACAAAATATGACAGAAGAAACGCTCATCTCCCCTTCTCCCTCAAAGAAAGAACCCACCCGTCGTGATTTTTTAATTTTAACGGCTAGTGCCGTAGGAGCTGGAGGAGCAGCTTATTTTGCGTGGCCTTTTATCGATAGCATGAACCCTGCTGCGGATGTTTTAGCTCAGTCCACGGTGGATGTCGATCTTTCACCCATCCTTTTGGGACAAGCCATTACCGTTGTTTGGCGAGGCAAACCTATTTTTGTCCGCCGAAGAACACCAGAGGAAATCAAAGCTGCCGAACAAGTTCCTCTCTCCGAGCTCATTGATCCCGAAACGGATCAAGCGCGCGTTAAAAAAGGCCATGACGAATGGCTGATTGTGGTGGGCATTTGTACCCATTTAGGGTGTATCCCCACAGGGAACAAACCCACTCAAAATCGAGGAAAATATGGAGGATGGGCCTGCCCTTGCCATGGATCCCTTTACGATACATCAGGACGTGTCAGACGCGGACCTGCTCCTTTGAACCTTGCCATCCCCCCCTATACGTTTTTAAACCCCTCTCATATTCGCATTGGCGTTGAGGAGATTTCCCATGGGTAAACTGACTAAAGTTGCACGCTGGATTGATTATCGGTTACCTTTTTTTTCTTTTATCGATCATGAGCTCAGGGCATACCCCACGCCGAAAAACCTCAACTATTGGTGGAATTTCGGCTCGCTCGCAGGCATCACCCTAGTTGTGATGATTCTCTCTGGTATTTTCTTGGCCATGCATTATGAACCTAATACCAAGCACGCTTTTGATAGCGTTGAATATATTATGCGCAATGTAAACTACGGGTGGTTTCTTCGTTATTTGCACGCCAATGGAGCCACCATGTTTTTCATCGTCGTTTATATCCACATGTTCCGAGGACTCTACTACGGATCTTACAAAGCTCCACGCGAACTTTTGTGGATTCTAGGCGTCGTCATCTTACTCCTCATGATGGCCACGGCCTTTATGGGGTATGTCCTGCCGTGGGGACAGATGAGCTATTGGGGCGCCACCGTTATTACAAACCTTTTCTCCGTTTTTCCTTTTGGTGAATCCATTGTGGAATGGTTATGGGGAGGATTTTCTGTCGACAATCCTACACTAAATCGCTTTTTTGCCCTTCATTATCTTTTTCCTTTTTTAATTGTAGGCGTTGTGGTTCTTCATTTAATTGCCTTGCATCAACATGGATCAAACAACCCCTTAGGAATTGAGAGAAAGGAACCTCGTGATAGCATTCCCTTTCATCCCTATTATACTGTCAAAGATCTATTTGGCCTCGGCATTTTTGCCCTTGTTTGGTCTTATTTCATTTTCTTTAACCCCAATTTTTTTGGAGAACCTGACAACTATATTCCCGCAAATCCTTTAGTAACGCCTCCTCATATTGTGCCTGAATGGTATTTCCTCCCTTTCTACGCCATTTTACGCTCTATCCCGAATAAACTCTTAGGCGTTGTAGCTATGTTTAGCGCGGTCTTCGTTCTTTTCTTTCTTCCATGGCTTGATACCTCTAAAGTCCGCAGTGCGATTTTTAGACCTCTCTATAAATGGTTTTTTTGGGGGTTTGTGGTCGATTGCTTTATTTTAGGATGTGTAGGGGCCCATTCTCCTGATTATATTTACACCAGTTTGGGTGGTCTTTCTAATCAAACACTCGGTCAAATAACAACCCTTCTTTATTTTGCTTTCTTTTTTATCGCTCTTCCCTTGTTAGGAAGGTATGAAAAAACAAAACCCTTACCTCACAGCTTAAGTGAACCTGTCTTAAGCAAACACACAAAAATCAAAATAACGACTTTATTCATTTTTCTTTTTTGGGGAAGTTTAAGCCCTCTTTATGGGACGGATGCCGCCCCCCTGCCCCATGAAAGCTGGTCTTTTCAAGGACCTACAGGGACTTTTGATAGAACTGAGCTTCAGCATGGATTTCAAATTTATAAACAAGTGTGCTCCGCTTGTCATGGCTTAAAACAACTCAGATTTCGTGATTTAGCGGCTTTAGGGTTTAATTCGGAAGAAATTAAAGCCCTTGCAGCTGAATATAAAGTTGAAACGATTGATGACGAAGGAAACGTCATTGAAAAACCTGCCCTTCCTACAGATGTCATTTCAGGGCCCTATAAAAATGAAGAAGCCGCTCGTGCGGCTAATAATGGTGCTCTTCCTCCTGATCTTTCTCTCATCACAAAAGCACGCGAAGGTGGCGCCAATTATGTTTATGCGCTTCTCACAGGGTATGAAACCGTCCCCCCCCAAGACGTTCATTTAGCAGAAGGCATGCATTATAATCCTTTTTTTCCAGGCGGACAGATTGCTATGATCCCCCCCCTTTCCGAAGGTCTTGTCACCTACAGTGATGGCTCACAGCCTTCTCTCAATCAGATGGCAAAAGATGTGGTTACTTTTTTGTCATGGGCCGCAGAACCAGAACTCGAAGAAAGGAAGAGAATGGGATATAGGGTTTTAATCTATTTCCTTGTCTTTACCATTTTAATGGGCTTTGTCATGAAACAAGTCTGGTCAAAAGTTAAACCGTAGCTTTCGATAAATATAAATACGTGAGTCATATAGGCTCCTTCCAAATAATTTTTAAATCCGAAAAAATTGCTGAAAAAAAATATGAATACTTTTTTTTCAATGTAATTTAGAATGCCTATATAGAATGGGATTGCATTTTATAAAAATTAAATGGTTGTTAAAGATAAACTTTTCTGAATATAACCAGGGTATATGGTGTGTTGAAAACAATCGACTTCGAGCAACAAGAGATTTTTCCTTCTCTTTTGATCCTTTAGAAGGAATAATTATAATTTGTGATGGTGGTGGTACAAAATCGGCCTGCACTTACTCATATATTCGGCTTAGCAAAAATAAGTTTTTGTACGCTCTCCTTATGGAAAAGGGAAGATTATTAAAAGATTTTGAGCAATTCTTTCATTTTGGAGATCGATTAGATGATGAACGTGTTTTTTCTTCTGGCGAAACATTTCATCCAAAGATACGTCGCCTTTTTGAATCCGAAGACGCTCGGAATGATAAAAAATTAGCCTCTTCTATTCGTCTTGAGGAATGTCACGTTATCGTAGCTGAAAATTTAGATGGACCGAATTTACCCCCTGAATTCTCTCAACTTTCACTTTCTGATTCTCAAAAGAAGGTGTTGGCATGGACGCTCGCCGTCAATGATTTAATGTCTTCCTATGCGCAAATTTTGATGATTTCTGGGCACGTTGTTGAGTCAACAAAGGGAAAAGAAATTCTGGAAAATCATGCACAGGCGTCAGCCAGCCTTAAGAATACGATGCATAGAAAATACAAACTGGGACTCTAAGTAAATACTTCCTTGGTCTTTTTTTCCTCTTCTGGCATACTGTAGAAAATAGAGGCACGAAAAAGTAAAAGGGAGCCCATGAAAAAAATAATAGGAATCACTCTATGTTGTTTTCTCACAAGCTGCTATCACCAAAGCTTGAAGGTCGATACAGGCCCCTCCCCCAGTACAAACTATCCTCTTCAAGGAACGGCTCCCCTTCCCTGGGTACAGGTTCTTCCTACCAAAAGAACAATCGCTTTCAAAGATGTTGATTTTCATATTATTGCTCAACAACTCCGCTTTGACATGCACTATTTTCCTCATAAGAGCCTTAAAAATGTAACTCTTGTTTTAGTTGATTATGCCATTCTACCCGCAGAGCCCCCTAAAAAAAGATCTAAGGAAGTGATTCAAAATTATGTCTCCTATTCACTCAATTATGAACCGTCTCCTGAGCGTTACACCATGACCATGAGGTTTTATGAGTGTGACCAATATCCGCCTGCGCGTCCTCTCTTTGAAGAAACGATCTACATGCCAACCTCTAAAGCCCCCCCTCTAGAAGCTTTACGATTAATGGCTGTCATGCTGATAGAAGATTATCATGCTTCTACTTCAATAAAGAAAATGGTGGATACACTCCATTAGCCACAAAACGTATTCGGCAGGAAATTAAATGTAGCCTAGCTTTGGTCTACTCTCCTGAGTTATTGAAAGTTTTTTTCAATATTTTGGCGAAATCTCTCGGAAGCCTCTTTGTGATTGATTAAGATTTTTTGGGCTTGTGGATCGTCCGAGGAAGAGAGAATTCGACCCTGGATAGAAAGGATTGTCGATCGAGCGGCCATTAAATCATTTATCTCGAGTATCCAACCAGCTGTCTTCCTTTGATCTCGCGTTAAATTTTTAGCCTTAAAAGAAGCAACGTCTTCTCGAGGAGAGAATTGAGATAGAGGGGAACCGAAATAGTCGCGCTGCTTACTTTCTATATTTTGAAGGCTTCTCAATCTTGGATGAAATCTTTCTCCCGCACCCAAAACTTTTTGATCATCACTCCCCTCTCCCAGATGAAAAAATTGATGATAATGTTTATAATACTCTTCCTTATTAAAAGAGAGTGTATAGACATATTTTGAGTTGCAATTGTGATAATACTGATAGGTACAAGCAGACATCCCTGGCTGCGGACTCGTAGGTCCATCAAATAGATAACCATCCAGAATATTTAACGAATAAGAGAGATTACGAGCAACAGAAGTTCCTTGAGGAAGAATTTGTTCGGGTTGAGAAACTTCTAATTTTAATCCTTCGCTCTCTCCACAAAAGTCCAACAATTGTCTTGCGGAAAGCTCCTGGTGAATATTTTGAAAATGAGCCATTTCCTCATCGAAAGGAATTATACATAAGAAATCAGCACATATGACTCTAATATGAGAAATATATAAATCCACTGCAGTTTTATAAGGAATACTTTTTTGTTTAAGTGTTCCATCTTCATTAATATAGTTTTCTTTTTCAACTTGAACCTTCAATTTGGTCTCAATTAATTCTTTGCCTCTCTCATTCATTAGAGAATTATTCATTACTTCTTTAAAAGTTAATAAGTTAAAATTTTTAATAAATTGTTTAAAATTCTCATAACTTCCACTGGTTTCTTCTTTCCCTTTATGACGAAAGGAAGGCAAGTTGTTTTCGAAAACCTGGTAGGCCGTTTGAAGTGTAAATTCGTCTATATCTTGGTAAGGGGACGAAAAACCATTGGTCGCTCGAAACAACACCACTTGATTTTTTTTCATGCCGTCAAGCTCACATTTCAGAGCGGCCGAAAGAATAGTAGGAGCACCTTGAATGATCAACTCATAGTCTTTTAAAAGGATGCTGCTGAGTGTTTCTCTCGCTCCAGTAAAGGACTTATTCTTCAGCTGTTCCAAGAAAGCAGGTAAAATCTTTTGTTGGTAATCTTCAAGGCTGGGTTCCTCGCCAAAAGGCTCTAATTTTTTAGCCAAGCGATTAGAGAGAGTAAAATACGCCTGAAAAGATTTTGGGCCATTATTTTTATATTGGCTGAGTAAACTAAAAAACTCCTTATCGTCAGGAGCATGGGTAAGACACTCTGTAATGACATGCAAATTCCAAATAAGATTTGGGACTTCTTTTATTTTGAGTGTTTCAAAGCCAATAGAGTGGAAAAATAATTTATCTTCTAAAATAGTTTGCGCGATTTTTTCTCCAGGCAGAGAAAGCGCTTTCGTGATTTTCTCTTCTGCTTCCCAAGTGGATTCAAAAGGCCCCATAGGAGGAAAACTACACCGTCGTATGTGATGGTAGATATCTTCCAACCAACGATCATCTATAGGTTGATCTATACTCACAAGGAAAACCGCATGAGCCGTACTCAGAAAGTGGGCATATATAATTCCCATCAAAACAAAAAATGGTAAGCCAAAATATTTTTTTAGAATCACAACAAAATCCATTTTAAATACAAACTTAATATAAGATAATTATTTGTGATAAAAATTCAAGTCTATATGAAATACATTGTTTGAAGTTTAATATATGCGGCTAATTTAACCACAGGGCGTTGTTGAGTTTAAAAATCCCGCATACACACTTCCGAGAAGGAAAAGCCCTAAAAGAATGCGATAGATGACAAAAGGAGTAAGGGTTGCTTTCCGGAGCCAACGCATCATAAAGGCAATGGCACAAAAACCAAAAATAAAAGAAAAGATGATCATTAAAATAGCATCATTGAGGAGGGTAAGATCTCCAGATTTAAAGAGACCATATCCTTTCAAGGTTCCCGCCGCCATCATTGTTGGAATGGACATTAAGAAAGCAAACCGCGCGGCATCCATACGTTTATAATTCATAAAGCGTCCTACGGTCATACAAATTCCAGAACGGCTGGCTCCATTAATAAATGCGAGAGGTTGAGCCAATCCAAAAAACAAAGCTCTTTTGAAAGTTGTATCCTGCACGGTTTCGATAAGACTTCCATACTTATCTGCAAAATAAAGGACAATACCAAATATAATTCCTACCCATGCAATGACTGTCACACTTCTCAATTCATCTCCAACTATTTTTTCAAAAAACACCCCTACTAAAACCGCAGGAATGGTCGCAATGACGAGGTTCAAAAGAAGCTGGGTATTCTCATCCATTTTTCCTTTCAAAAGTGAGAAAGATCCCCTGAAAAGGGACGCCACATCTTTACGAAAATAAAAAAGAACCGACCCCAAGGTTCCCACGTGTGCCGCCACATCCATCATCAATCCCTGATCTCGCCACCCGCATAAAGCGGGTATAAGGACCAAATGACCTGAAGAACTAATAGGAAGAAATTCGGTGACGCCCTGAATAAAAGAAAGAAGTAAGATTTGCTCTAGAGTCATGGATCCACTTTATGATAGAAATTAAGCTTGAATATCATATAACGTAAATCAGTCCAAGGATTAATCGTTCATGCGAAAACTATATCATTATTGGCTATGCCCTTTTTCTAGAAAGGTTCGTCTTCTTCTTGCGGAAAAAAAACTTGATTTTGATTTAGTGACTATTAAACCATGGGAACCCAATTCCTCTTTTTTGCCTCTGAATCCTGAAGGCCTCCCTCCAGTTCTCACTGATGAGGATGGAAAGCATATCGCAAACGCCTATCCCATTACTGAATATTTGGAAGAGGCCTATCTTGAACCTTCTTTTTTAGGGAAAGCATCAACTCAACGCGCCGAAGTTCGTCGTCTTGTGGCCTGGTTTGATGAAAAATTTAATGGAGAGGTCACTCATAATCTTGTCTATGAAAAAGTTCTTAAGCGCAAGATGGGGCAAGGGGGGCCAGACTCAGCCGTCATTCGCATTGGAAACACTAATATTCATGATCACCTTGAATATATTTCTTGGCTTTGTGACCGCCGCAAATGGCTGGCGGGAGATGACTTTTCTCTCGCAGATATTTCAGCTTCTGCTCATCTTTCCTGCATTGATTATCTGGGGGATGTGCCATGGGATAAACATCCCGTTGCGAAACTCTGGTATGCGCGCGTGAAATCTCGCCCAAGCTTTCGGGATATTTTAGGCGATGTTGTACCGGGACTTACTCCCCCTACCCATTATACTGACCTGGATTTTTAAGTGATATTTTGCTTTGGATATAGAGCAGGGAAATCACAGCTACATTTCTCATACCGAACGAGAGTTATCGTCGGTTTTCGGGCATCAATTTCTGGATATCTGCGAGAGAAAGCTCCGTTACGCCTGCGATTGTCTCCGCATCTATCCCTTTTTCAAGCATACTTCTAGCTACTTTCTCAATTCCTTTCTCAATTCCTTTTTCCATTCCCTCATCAAACTTTTGACTCATAGAAGCCTGATACGCTCCCTCATATTTCTCTGCTTGATCGTATGTTAGGAGTTCTTCTTCATTCCAATGAAATCGATCAAGTTCTTCATAAGCTCTTTCAATGATAATATCGTGCCCAATTAGCTTTTGTAAGTCTTTTTCCAAAGTTTCTTCTGCATTCTTTAAAAAATAAACCCATTTCTCAGTGATATTCGAAAGTTCCTCAATTTTTTTATGGAATTTAGGCAGCTCTAAGAATGTAAACGAAAAATCTTTTAAATCATTCTCGTAGCTATCCTTATCTAAAATGACATAATCTGATTTCCATTGCTTCTTTTTCGGAAACATCACAAACTCAGCTATGGCTAAGAAAATGATTTCTTTAAGATCATGATATTCTCCCCCTGCCCGTACCTGAGAAATATAAGCCTTGGAGGCATAGTATTGGGCACGCTTTTCAAATCCTTTTTCTTTGGCCACTTGCATCTCTACAATATATTGGTGACCTTTTTCATCTTTGCATAAGATATCAACAATACTTGTTTTTTTAGCTGCGGTCTCAGGATCTTGAATCGTCTTGAGAAAGATGACTTCCTCAATAGGTGCTCTTTCCTTGAACGTAATCATATCATTCAAAAAATGAATCAAAATATCTTTGTTTTTTTCTGTGCCAAAGATCTTTTTAAAAGCAAAGTCATTTTTAGGATCTAGAAACTTTGAGAGCATTGTTTGTTTTTTCCTTCTCGTACTTATCAAAAAATCCTATATTTCTTATACTACGCAAAGATAACAGACTTCTCTTATGGTGCAAAACTTTTTTCATCTTTTTTGATACTCTCAAGTTAACTTTCTTATCATATATGGTGTAAGCTATCGCAAGCAATTTAATTTAAGGAAATCTCAGCTATGAATGAAACTCATCCTCCCATTGAACAACTTTCGTTACGCATGATTGCTATGCCGAGCGATACTAACCCTTCGGGAGATATCTTTGGAGGTTGGCTTGTTTCTATGATGGATATGGCCGGCGGGACGTTTGCAATCCATATCTCTCAAGGTCGTGTTGTTCTTGCTGCGATAGACAAAATGTCTTTTCTTCGCCCTGTTTTTGTGGGAGATGAGGTCAGTTGTTATGTTCATATGGTGAAGGTAGGAACGACGTCAATGCAGGTAAATGTTGAGGCTTGGGTCCGTCGCTTTAGAAATGGAGAGAGCCATAAAGTCACAGAAGGTCTTTTTACTTTTGTTGCTATTGACGAAAATCGCAAACCACGCCCTCTCCCTAAAACAGGAGAAGACGCCTCTTATTGAAACCATCCCTTCACTATAAGCCACCACCGTTCCCACCAAGGGGCCTCAATAGTAGGAAAAGTAATATTAACTTTTAAATAGCGTGGGTTAAGGTCTCGACGGCCTGCTCCAGGAGACGCGGCTGTTTCATTTCTACTCGAAGAAATAAGATCTGATTTCGGTTTTTCATCTTGTTGATGAATCCCTTTCTCTTCAGAAGAAGGGGTATCTTTTCCTTTCGTCTCTTCTTGAGGTTCCTCTAAACGAGGAAGGATAACAGAACTATCGGGCTCTTCTTCAACAACTTCTATAAGGTCAGCCTTTCCTTCACTCATGAAAGCGATAAAAAAAAGAGCGCTCCAAATCTTCATGGCTCCATTACACCCCATAATACATCTTAAATTCAATAGGCTGAGGTGTACGATTAAAGGCCTCCACTTCTACTTGCTTCAGTTTAATAAATCCATCAATAAGATCATCACTGAAAACATCTCCACTCTTCAAGAATTCGCGATCTTCCTCAAGAGCTTTTAAAGCTTGACAAAGAGATCGCGCAACCGTTGGAATTCCGCGAGAAACTTCAGCATCATAAAGATTCCCCTCATGGGCTTCGCCTGGATGAATCTTATTTCGAATCCCATCAAGTCCGGCCATCAACAGAGCTGAAAAAGCAAGGTAGGGATTGGCCGCTGGATCCGGGAAACGCGTTTCGATTCGTTTCGAATTTAGTGTTGGCGTATGGGGAATACGGATGGAAGCTGATCGATTGCGCGCTGAATAAGTTAACATAACCGGCGCTTCATACCCAGGGACAAGTCGTTTATAGCTATTCGTGGTGGGGTTCGTAAACGCATTGAGAGCACGGCCGTGCTTTATAATTCCTCCAATATAATAGAGGGCTTCTTGGGAGAGATGAGCGTATGTATTCCCGGGAAAAAGAGGTTTGCCTTTGTGCCAAAGAGATTGATGTACATGCATACCTGACCCATTATCATTATGAATGGGTTTCGGCATAAAAGTGGCTGTTTTCCCATACATTCGGGCGACGTTTTTGATCACATATTTATAAATCTGGAGATGATCCGCGGTTTTCGTTAATGTATCAAATTTAAATCCAAGTTCATGTTGAGCGGGGGCAACTTCATGATGATGTTTTTCAACTTCAACTCCCATCTCTTTTAGAGTTGTCAGCATTTCAGAACGTATATCAAAAAGTTGATCAACGGGGCTAACTGGCACATATCCCCCCTTCACTCCTGGGCGATGCGCAAGGTTTCCCTGAGGATCTATTCGCCCAGAATTATAGTCTCCCTCCTCTGAATCAATATAATAAAACCCATGTTGCATGGCGACATCATAACGAACATCGTCAAAGATGAAGAACTCAGCCTCAGGACCAAAATAAGCTGTATCTGCTAATCCCGAATCTTGGAGGTATGCTTCTGCGCGCCTAGCAACACCACGAGGATCCCTGCTATAGGATTTTCCTGAAAGGGGATCAAGAATATCACAGTTTAAAACAAGCGTTGCTTGAGCCGCAAAAGGATCCAAAACAGCGGTCGAAAGGTCAGCTTTCATTTGCATATCAGAATCATCAATAGATTTCCATCCCGCAAGAGAAGATCCATCAAACATGATTCCTTGGTTTAAAACATCTTTATCAACACCATCTACATGCAAAGTCATGTGGTGCCAGGCCCCACAAAGATCAGTGAAACGGAAATCAACAAAAGATACATTTTGCTCTTTAATGTGAGAAAGAACCGATTCAGTAGTCAATAACTTCATGGAATGACTCGTCATGTTTGAATTAATATTTTTGGTATTCATATTGCTCTCAACCTTAAACGTGCCAGAAAATTTTTTCAATTCCAAATAACCAGCTGCAAAACACGTACTCGAAAAAAACGACGGACACGATTCATTAATAAGGCATCCTATGACGTTGTTATCCGCTTAACTCGTACGGCTGGACCAGGAAATAAAAACCCTAAAGTATTCATAAATTTTAAGCATTAACGTTTTTTTTAGGCTTTCTTTTTAAAGTTAAAAGATGAGGTGGTCTATGACAAACTCTCTTCAACTTAAAATTATGGGCATGCGTTGCGTGACGTGTGCAAATCGAGTAGAAAGAGCTATAGATTCTGTGGAAGGCGTTAAAAAAGCCACCGTCAATTTTGTCAATGAAAAAGCAGAAATTGAAATTAAGGAACCCTCTTCTTCTCTCGTCAAAGCCATTCTTACGGCAATTAAAAGTGAAGGGTATCAAGCCAAGATTCTTCATCAAAAATCGAATGATCCTCATGAGGGAAGCCATTCTGTTCCCAATTATACAGATCTCGTGATCGCAATCATTTTTACTCTTCCCCTTATCGGTCATATGGCTGGTTTTCATCTTTCACCTTATATACAACTGGCTTGTGGAACCATTGTTCAATTTTGGTCAGGAAGAAGATTTTATAAAGCCGCCTGGTATTCTCTTAAACGATTAAGAGGAGACATGGATCTTCTTGTAACCTTAGGCACTTCAGCTGCGTATAGCTATAGCCTTATAGGCGTCTTTCTTCAGGCCCATGAGCTCTATTTCGAAGCCGCGGCTGTCGTGATCACTCTTGTTCTTTTAGGACGAATTGTCGAAGAACGGGCCAAACACTCGGCTAATGCTGCTGTAAAATCTTTAATAAACCTTACTCCTCCGACAGCGTTTGTAGAAAAAGACGGAGCTTATGTAGAAGTTCTAAGCCATGACATCAAAAAAGGAGACCATGTTATGGTAAGGGCTTGGCAGCACATTCCCACAGATGGGCTTGTTTTTCAAGGGAAAAGCGAAGTTGATGAATCTATGATTACAGGAGAAAGTATTCCTGTTTTGAAAGAAGAAGGAGACACCGTTACAGGAGGCACAACAAACACCTCAGGAATCCTTTATCTTCAAGCAACACATATTGGAGAACAATCAACCCTTTCTCGAATGATCCATATGGTGGAAAAAGCTCAATCTTCTCGTCCGCCTATTCAGAAACTCGTCGATCAAGTTGCTGCCCTCTTTGTTCCCACGGTTCTTTTGATCAGTGTTTTGACGCTGGGGGGATGGCTCCTTGCGGGAGCTTCCTTTCAGTATGCCCTCTTGGCAGCCATTTCTGTTCTCGTGGTGGCTTGCCCTTGTGCTTTGGGTCTTGCTACCCCTACGGCCATTGTTGTTGCTATGGGCGTTGGCGCGCGAAAGGGAATTCTTATTAAAGATCTTGAAAGCCTAGAAGCTCTTCGTAAAGTTGATTTGATTGTATTTGACAAAACAGGGACTCTCACAAAAGGAGAATTTAGTCTTACTTTTTCTAAATCTCTCTCTGAGGTTTCTTTGGATCAATTGCTTGTTCTTGCAGCTTCTCTTCAAAAAGGAAGTGAGCACCCCCTCGCAAAAGCTTTTTTAAAAGCCGCAAAAGATCATAAGCTCCTTCCCGTTGATGATTTTATCTCTCTTCCCGGAAAAGGGGTTCAGGGGAAAATAAATGATACTCTTTATTATTTGGGATCGGAAAATTTTATGACCGACCAGGGGATGGAGGTTCCTCCTGCCCGCAAAGGCGAACAAACGATCCTTTATTTGGCAAAGAACAGTCAAGTTCTAGGAATTTTTTATCTTTTAGACGTCCCACGCCGTCGAGCTTCCGAAACGATTCAAACCTTAAAACACATGGGTTTAAAAACAGTGATGCTGACAGGAGATATGAAAGAACCTGCGCAACTTATCGGAGAAAGGGTGGGAATCGATGAAATCATGGCCCAACTCCAGCCAAAAGATAAAATCAATTATGTTAAAGCTCAAGAACAAAGCCATCATTGGGTGGCTATGGTCGGAGATGGTGTCAATGACGGCCCCGCTTTAGCGGCCGCAACTGTAGGATTTGCTATGGGATCGGGGACAGACGTTGCTATGGATGCAGCCCCCATCACCTTAATGCGTCCTGCCCTCGAGTTAATTCCTCAAACATTTAAACTTGCCCAAAGAACCTTTCGCATTATCCAAGAGAATCTTTTTTGGGCTTTCATTTTCAATATCGTCGGTATCGGGTTTGCGGCTTTTGGTCATTTAAGTCCTGAAATTGCAGGAGCTGCCATGGCGGCCAGCAGTGTGATTGTGGTTGCAAATTCATTGCGATTGAAGAGATGAAGAAGAGGTATTCACCACTTCCCTATACGATGTCATCCTAGTATAACGTTTCATCCCGTGTGTGTGAAACATTGAAACACTAAACACCATTCTTTTTCTGGATTACTTCGCCCCACTTTTGGGGGGTTCTCAATGACGCCGGGTTTCGTCAATTGCGAGCGGAGCGAAGCAATCCAGGCTTTTTCTTGACTTCGGCACTTATGAGGGACAAGGAGACTTGAAAGCGTAAGAAAGACTGAGTGAGGGTTTAAACAGCGGTTTGTAGTGCCCCTTTTTGTAGTTGACATTTGCACGACCTACGAATGATAAAATTTTAGATCATTACATTATACAATTGTCATCCCCGCGGAGGCGGGGATCCAGGAAAGTTGTTCATACACAATGACTTATTACGTTTATATGCTTTGCTCACAAAGAAATGGAACTTTATACATTGGAGTTACGAACGATTTAATACGCCGGATGGATGAACATAAAAATAAGAGAGTGAAAGGGTTCACGGAAAAATATGAGATTAATAAACTCGTTTACATGGAATTAATATAATGATGTGAAAGATGCCATTTATCGAGAAAAATGTCTTAAAAAATGGAATCGGGTGTGGAAAATAAGATTGATTGAAGAAACAAATTCTGAATGGAAAGATTTGTGCGAAGGTTTGATATGACTGGATCCCCGCCTTCGCGGGGATGACAGTTAGGAGGATAGATAGGAATGTTCACGAAAATTTTGTGCACGGAGCCTAATGCCCAGCAACATACTTGAAAACTCTTCCACTTTGTCATCCCTGCGAAGGCGGTGATCCATTAAGACCTTGAAAGAAAGCCATTTTTTAATATATTCCATTCAATACGTCTTTGTTCCTTATCAATATACAAACCCCTTCTCTCCAACCTTCTCCTGGATCCCCGTGTTTCTCGCTTTCGCGAGGACGGGGATGACGATACCGTGTGTGTTTCACCGTTTCATCTCCTGTGGGTGAAACATTGAAACACCATTTTTAAGTCTCTTTTTATTTGTATTCTACTTCACGAGCGTGCAGTTAACATAACATGTTTTTACATCAGATCCTGACGGACACACTGTATTGCATGTACTAAGCGCGGGTAATTGGATGCGCCCACTAAGCACAATATTTGGATTTTCATAATGACAATTCATCTCTATGGAAGAATAAGATTGTCCCCATGAATTAAAAGTGACTTCCTTAAATTGGGTGGGTATATTTCCGTTGGTTTGAAGAGGTGGAGATTGAATTATTTTGTTTATATTTGACAAGTTACTCTTTATATTCCCTACATAGGTATACCCACAATTTTTATTTCCAGTCGTTGTAATTGTACCTGATTTAGGGCAATAGATTGTAATCTCAGTTGCTTTAGAATTCTCTAAGTTCCCATAAAATACAACGGAGAGCAGAAAAGTCCTCCACAAATATTTTTTCAATGAAATCTGAGCCATAAGTTTCTCCTTTTTATTTATATTGGACGTATATTCCTCAGATAACCACAAAACTATTAAATGAATGTTAACGTTCGTACCTTTCTTAGAAATCATCATTTTTAATTGTATGGATAACGATGAAGAAAGAAAATTTAGAGTTTCCAATTGAGCCTATTCGTTGTAAGAATAGAACAAAGAATAAGATAGGCTAAGACGCGTGAATTTTTCTTCAAGCCAATTGATGAGCACCCCTTTAGGAGGAAGTCTTGCGGATTACTTTAATATTCTTGTGTTTTTAGGGATCGCGTTTGGCTTTTCTATTTTGCTTGTTCTTTTATCTTTTTGGCGAGGCCCTCGAAAACCGAACGCTCAAAAACTCTCTCCTTACGAGTGCGGTTTTGAACCGTTTAGTGATGCACGCCTCACGTTTGATGTTCGCTTTTATCTTATAGCGATTTTATTCATTATTTTTGACTTGGAAATTGCCTTTCTTTTTCCGTGGGCGGTGAGCTTAAAAGATATCGGCCTTTTTGGATTTTTGTCGATGATGCTTTTCTTGGCTTTTTTGACGGTAGGGTTTATTTATGAATGGCGCAAAGGGGCGTTGGAATGGGAATAAAAAAGCCATTTTTGCCTAAAGAAGCTTTAAGAGCAGGATATGGAATAGAGGCCATTCCAGAAGGCGTTTCGCCTGATGTTCTTCTTGAAACGCTTGGCCAAGAAGTAAGTCAAAGAGGATTTATCGTAACGCAGCTGGATAAATTGGCGGCTTGGGCTCAATCTGGTTCTCTTTGGCCCATGACCTTTGGCCTGGCATGCTGTGCGATTGAAATGATGCAGACAGCGGCTTCTCGCTATGATTTGGATCGATTCGGGGTCGTGTTTCGCCCCAGCCCTCGACAAGCCGACCTGATGATTGTCGCAGGAACACTCACCAATAAAATGGCGGCCCCCTTGAGAAAAGTCTATGACCAAATGGCCGAGCCTCGGTATGTCATTTCGATGGGATCGTGTGCAAATGGAGGGGGATATTATCATTATTCTTATTCTGTAACGCGAGGATGTGACCGAATTGTGCCGGTTGATGTTTACGTGCCAGGATGCCCTCCTACAGCTGAAGCTTTGCTTTATGGTATCTTACAATTGCAACGAAAAATTCAGCGCGAAAAACATTTTTCACGGTGTTAAAAACATGATTGCTCCTCGAGACCTTCAAGATTTAGGAAAACTAATCGCAGAAGAAATTGGGCCTGATATTCTTTCCTGGTCGGTTGTGGACCATGAATTAATGATGACGGTGGAGAGGTCCTCTATCATTCGCGTTTTGACCTATTTAAGGGATTCCACTCCCCTCCAGTTTGCGCAGCTTATGGATGTTTGCGGCGTTGATTATTTGGGTCGCGAGCCTCGGTTTGATGTGGTTTATAACCTTTTAAGTTTGGTTTATAATCGGCGTATTCGTATTAAACTGAAGGTGGAAGAAGGCATGCCCGTTCCGTCTGTAACCTCTATTTATAGCAGCGCCAATTGGTGGGAGAGAGAGGTTTTTGACCTTTATGGCATTCCTTTTGAAGATCACCCTGACTTAAGGCGAATTCTAACAGATTATGGTTTTGAAGGGCATCCTCTTCGAAAAGATTTTCCTCTAACAGGCTATGTTGAGGTGCGTTATGATGAAGAACAAAAACGTGTTGTCTATGAACCTGTGGAATTGCCACAAGCCTTCCGCAATTTTGATTTTGAAAGCCCCTGGGAAGGAATGGAGGTTGCCGTGCAATCACTGGAGAAAAAGTGATGGTTGGCTCTTTACGAAAAGACGAAAAAAAAAATCAGAGCTTTACTCTCAATTTTGGTCCTCAACATCCCGCAGCCCATGGGGTTTTACGGCTGATTTTAGAAATGGATGGAGAGGTTATTGAACGCGCAGACCCTCACATAGGGCTCCTTCATCGGGGGACTGAAAAACTGATTGAGTACAAAACCTATCTTCAGGCGATCCCTTACTTTGACCGTTTAGATTACGTCTCTCCCATGTGCCAAGAACATGCCTTTGCGTTGGCGGTGGAAAAACTATTAGGACTTGAAATTCCCCTAAGGGCTAAATATATCCGGGTTCTATTTTCTGAGATAACGCGTATCTTAAATCACCTCCTCAATATTACCACCATGGCCATCGACGTAGGCGCCATAACCCCTCTTTTGTGGGGTTTTGAAGAGCGAGAAATACTCATGGGTTTTTATGAGCGTGTTTCTGGAGCCCGAATGCATGCAAATTATTTTCGTCCAGGGGGAGTACATAAGAATTTGCCTCCTGGTCTTGCGGAAGACATTGCAGCTTTTGCCGAGCGATTCCCTCGTGTTATTGATGATCTTGAAGGGCTTTTAACAGCGAATCGTATCTTTAAACAACGTACCGTCAATATTGGTGTTGTAACCGATGAACAAGCTTTAGATTGGGGCTTTAGCGGCCCCATGTTACGAGCATCCAATGTGGCTTGGGATTTGCGTCGGGCTCAGCCTTATGAGGTTTATGAGCAACTCGACTTTTTAATTCCCGTTGGGAAAAATGGTGATTGTTATGATCGTTATCTCGTGCGAATGGAAGAAATGCGTCAAAGTGTGCGTATTATAAAACAATGTTTAGAACACATGCCAGAAGGTCCCATAAAAGTCAAAAATTATAAAGTTACGCCGCCGCCCCGCAGTGAAATGAAAACATCGATGGAAGCGATGATTCACCACTTTAAGCTTTACACAGAAGGCTACCACGTGCCAGAGGGTGAGACTTATACTGTTGTGGAGGCGCCGAAAGGAGAGTTTGGGGTTTATTTAGTGGCTGATGGAAGTAACCGACCCTATCGCTGTAAAATTAGGCCTCCCAGTTTTGCGTTTCTTCAAGCGTTAGATTTTATGTCAAAAGGGCATATGCTTGCGGATATAACCAGTATTATTGGGTCGTTAGATATCGTTTTTGGGGAGATTGATCGATGAAAAAATCAATACCTTCTGCTGATAATGATTTTAAGACTTTTGATTTTTCCAAAGAAAATCAGGCGCGTGTAGAAGAGGTTTTAAAGCACTATCCTCCAGGGCGAGAGGCCAGTGCCATTCTTCCTTTATTTGAGCTTGCGCAACGCCAATGTGGGGGATGGCTCCCCAACAGTGCTATTGAAAAAATTACGGAAATATTAGGCGTTTCCACAATCAGAGGCTATGAGGTGGCCACCTTTTATACCCTGTTTAACTTAAAACCGGTGGGAAAGTATCATCTTCAGGTGTGTGGAACAACACCCTGCATGCTTAGGGGAAGTGAAGATCTTATGTCTGTCTGTAAAAAACATTTGGGGATTGAGTCAGGTGAAACCACAAAAGATGGATTATTTACCTTAAACGAAGTGGAGTGCCTCGCCGCTTGTACGAACGGTCCTGTTGTTCAAATCAATGAGGATTACGTTGAGAATTTAAATAAGACCAGCTTTCTGAAACTTCTTAAAGATTTAAAGGCAGGCAAGGCATGCTGAAAGAAAGCGATCGCATTTTCACAAACCTCTATAGGACTCAGGAGAAGGGGCTTAAAGGAGCCAAGAAAAGAGGCGATTGGGATAAAACAAAAAATTTGATGGCAAAAGGACCCGCATGGATTATCCAAGAGGTGATCACTTCAGGCCTCCGGGGACGAGGGGGAGCTGGTTTTCCGACAGGGCGCAAATGGTCATTCCTCCCGAAAGATGACGGTGTGACACCCCGGTATTTGATCATCAATGCGGATGAAAGTGAGCCAGGAACCTGTAAAGATAGAGAGATTTTACGTCATGAGCCTCATAAGCTTTTGGAAGGAGCACTTCTTGCGGGATTCGCTATAGGGGCGCATACAGGTTATATTTATATTCGAGGCGAGTTTTATCGAGAAGCACACCATCTTGAAACAGCTCTTGCAGAAGCCTATCAATCAGGTCTTTTAGGAAAAAATGCTGCAGGGTCGGGATGGGACTTTGATCTTTATGTTCATCGAGGGGCCGGCGCTTATATTTGTGGAGAGGAAACGGCGCTTTTGGAAAGTTTGGAGGGGCGAAAGGGAATGCCGCGCCTTAAACCACCTTTTCCTGCCGTTGTGGGTCTTTATGGATGTCCAACTATTGTTAATAATGTTGAAACCATTGCGGTTGTTCCCACTATTTTACGAAGAGGAGGCGCATGGTTTGCAGGAATTGGAACAGCTGACAGCGCAGGTCCAAGACTCTTTTGTCTTTCAGGGCACATCAATACACCGTGTGTTGTGGAAGAAGCCATGGGGATTCCGCTTAAAGAGCTGATTGAAAAATATGGAGGAGGCGTGCGGGGAGGATGGAACAATCTTCTTGCTGTAATCCCGGGGGGGTCTTCCGTGCCCTTAATCCCTAAAGAAATTTGTGAAACCGTTTTAATGGATTTTTCATCTCTTGCTCAAGCTAAATGCAGTTTGGGAACAGCGGCTGTCATTGTAATGGACAAATCGACCGATATCGTTCGAGCGATTGCTCGCCTTTCCAAATTTTACATGCACGAAAGTTGTGGCCAATGTACCCCTTGTCGTGAAGGGACAGGATGGATGTGGCGTATGTTGACGCGCCTTGCCGATGGCATCGGTACAGTTGAAGATATCGATCGTTTAGAAGAGGTAACTTACGAGGTTGAGGGGCATACCATTTGTGCACTGGGAGACGCGGCAGCTTGGCCTGTGCAAGGGTTGATTCGTCATTTTCGTCCCGAACTTGAACGTCGCTTAAGAGCGGAAGGAGGATAGTTTGGAGTGTATGTCTAATCATCTCTCACTAAAGTGTCATCCTGAGTCTCCTTCGCGTTACGCGAGGGGTCTCAGGATCTCCTTCTCAAGGAGATCCCGAAACAAGTTCGGGATGACAACGGAGGAAAATATCCAAGAGCTGGGAAAGTGTTAGAGAAAATGCCAAAGCTTCTTATTGATGATGAAGAAATCGAGGTACCTGAAGGAATGACTGTCCTTCAAGCTGCACACGTATTAGGAATTGAAATTCCTGTGTTTTGTTATCATCCTAAGCTTTCTATTGCAGGTAATTGCCGTATGTGCCTCGTCGAAATGGAAAAATCATCAAAACCTATCGCGAGCTGCGCGATGCCTGCTTGTGAAGGCATGGTCATTCGTACCCAAACCCCTATGGTGAAAAAGGCACGGCGTGGTGTTCTCGAATTTTTACTCATTAACCATCCCTTGGATTGTCCTATTTGTGATCAAGGAGGTGAGTGCGATCTTCAAGATATCACCATGGCCTATGGGGGAGACTCAAGTCGCTTTGCGTTTAATAAACGCGCTGTTCCTGATAAAGAGTTTGGTCCTCTTATTGAAACAGCCATGAATCGGTGCATTCAGTGCACCCGCTGTGTTCGTTTTGCCACTGAAATTGCAGGTGTTCCTGAATTGGGGGTCACAGGACGAGGCGAGGATATGGAAATTGGCACTTATGTACACAAAGCGATTACCTCTGAGCTTTCGGGAAATATGATTGACATTTGTCCCGTGGGAGCGCTGACCTCTAAACCCTATAATTATCGAGGAAGATCTTGGGAACTTTCCCATACGCCTTCTGTTGATGTTTTAGATGCAGTAGGAAGTTCGATTCGTATCGACACAAAAGGCAGGGAAGTGATGCGCATTCTTCCGCGCCAGAATGATGCGGTCAATGAAGAGTGGATTTCGGATAAAACACGTTTTGCTTATGATGGCCTTAAATATCAGCGTTTGGATCGTCCCTATGCGCGGGGAAAGGATGGCCGTCTCCATCCTGTCAGTTGGGATGAAGCTCTTAACGCGGTTGTGGATCGTCTTCAACATCTTCCTGGTGATCACGTAGGCGCCATTGTAGGGAATATGGTGGATGCTGAAGCCATGGTCGTCTTGAAAGATTTAATGAACGCAATAGGATCTCCCCATCTTGATTGTCGTCAAGAAGGGGCGTGGGGAGGAGAAGCCCCTCGCTGTAGTTACCTTTTTAATACAACGATAGCGGGGATTGAGCGCGCTGATTTCTGCCTTTTAATTGGGACAAATCCTCGCTGGGAAGCGCCTCTTATTAATGCCCGAATTCGCAAAAATTACCTTTCCACAGGTCTTCCTATAGCTCTTATTGGCCCTTTTCATGAGCAAGGGTATCCTCTTCATCATCTCGGAAATGACCCTACCCTTCTCGAGAAAATCTTGAAAGGAAAACATTCTCTTTCAACAGCCCTAAAAGCTGCAAAATATCCGATGATGATTTTGGGGCAAGGGGCTTTAAGGCGCGAAGATGGGCCTATTATTTTGCATCTTGCTCAACAAATTGCGGAAAAATATGGTTTTGTCCATAAAACAAAAGCCCCCCCTGATGATCATTGGAATGGATTTAATGTCTTGCAAACCGCTGCAAGCCGTGTGGGCGGCCTCGATTTAGGATTTTTACCCGGAGCAAAAGGATATAATGTAAGAGAAATATTAGAAGCGGCCCGTCAAAAAAAAATTGAAGCTGTTTATCTTTTGGATGTGGATGAAATGGATATGACCTCTCTTAAAAAGGTTTTTGTCATCTACCAAGGACATCATGGTGATCGAGGAGCGGCCATTGCTGATATTATCTTGCCAGGGGCAGCTTTCACAGAGAAATCAGGAACCTATGTGAATACAGAAGGAAGGGTTCAACGTGCCTTAAAGGCAGTTGCACCGCCAGGAGAAGCCAAAGAGGATTGGAAGATTTTAAGAGCGCTTTCTGAAAGACTGGGCTTAGAATTACCTTATAATACACTTGAAGACGTACGCGCACGTCTTGTTGAAGTGAATCCTCTTTTTGATGAAGTTGATTACGTCCAACGCGCGCCCTGGAGTGAATTTGGTCAAGAGGGAATTCTTTCTCCAGATCCTTTTTTGCCTGTGATTAAAAACTTTTATATGACCGATTCCATTTCTCGACATTCCCCAACAATGGCCAAATGTACCCATGAGATTTTGGGAGGATAACAGGGTGTCATCCTTGGCCAAGAAATGCTTTGTTTTTCAAGGAAAAACATTAGCATTTCTTGAGCCGAGGATCTAAAATGAGATCTATTGTATGGAATATTTTGTTTATATCATGACAAATAAAGCAAAGGGGACGCTCTATGTAGGAGTGACAAACAATCTGGGGCGGCGTATTTATGAGCATAAGAATGAGGTAATAGATGGATTCACTAAAAATTATAAAATTAAGAAACTCGTTTATTTTGAAAGCCATGCTTACGTTTACAATGCTCTACAGAGAGAAAAAAACATAAAGCATTGGAAAAGAGAATGGAAAATTAAACTCATCGAAGAACGGAATCCTCAGTGGAAAGATTTAGCAGAAACAATTGCCAGGTGAGATCCTCGGCTCAAGAAAAGGTAAGATTTTTCTCCGAAAAATCAACCTTTTTTTGGCCAAGGATGACACTTGTTGGGAAGATTCAAAACTTTTATATGACCGATTCCATTTCTCGACATTCCATGACAATGGCAAAATGTACGCGTGAGATTTTGGGAGGAAGAAGATGAAACTTCTCTCTATTTCTTTCACAGATCATCCTGAGATCCGCAAAGCCGGGATTCAGGATCTTCTTAACAAAAAGATCCCGAAACAAGTTCGGGATGATGCCCGTTTGGATAAATGTTCATGACCAAGATCGAACACCTTTGGAATGAAGTTCTTCACCCCCTTCTCCATACAACGGGGCATATTTTCTTAATCATCGTTCCCTTGATCTTAGCAATTGCATACTTAACTTATGCAGAGAGAAAAATCCTTGCGGCCATGCAACGACGTATAGGCCCAAATGTTGTAGGGTGGTTTGGTCTTTTGCAACCTTTTGCGGATGGCCTTAAACTTCTGCATAAGGAAACCATTATTCCAACGCGATCCAACCCCCTTCTTTTTTTAATTGCGCCTTTGATCACTTTTGGACTCAGCCTTTCGGCTTGGGCGGTTATTCCCTTTGGCCCGGGAAAAGTAATAAGTAACATTAATGTTGGCGTTCTTTACCTTTTCGCGATCTCTTCTTTGGGGGTTTATGGAATCATTATAGCAGGCTGGTCTAGCAATTCTAAATATGCCTTCTTAGGAGCGTTAAGATCAGCCGCTCAAATGGTATCCTATGAAATTTCGATAGGGCTTGTGATTATTACGATCCTTTTATGTGTGGGATCTTTAAACCTAACTCACATTGTGGAGTCTCAAAAGAGTCTTTGGTTCGTTATCCCTCATTTGCCGATGGCAGTCATTTTCATGATATCAGCACTTGCAGAAACGAATCGAGCTCCTTTTGATTTGCCAGAGGCAGAAGCTGAACTTGTTGCAGGGTATAACGTTGAATACTCCTCGATGACTTTTGCACTCTTTTTCTTAGGTGAATACGCCAATATGATCCTTATGAGTGCGATAGGAAGTCTTCTCTTTTTGGGAGGATGGCTTCCGCCTTTTAACGTCGTGCCTTTTATTTGGGTTCCCGGGATAGTATGGTTCGCTTTAAAAATTTCTTTTCTTCTTTTTATTTTTTTATGGGTACGAGCCACATTCCCCCGTTATCGATATGATCAACTCATGCGTTTAGGGTGGAAGATTTTTCTACCCTTCTCTTTAACTTGGGTCATTCTCACGGCAAGTATTTTAATGATCTTTAACCTTTTATCGCAAAGCTGACCCTATGGCAAAATCTTCTCTTTCAAAGAAATTCGTTTGCCTTATTAAAGCCTTTGCTTTGACGGAACTTTGGGTAGGAATGGGTCTCACATTGAAGTATATGTTCTTTAAAAAGAAAGTGACAATTGCTTATCCTTATGAAAAGGGGACCTTATCCCCTCGGTTTCGTGGAGAACATGCGCTCAGGCGTTACTCAAATGGAGAAGAGAGATGCATTGCTTGCAAGCTTTGCGAGGCTGTATGTCCGTCCCAAGCCATAACCATAGAAGCTGAAGAACGGGAAGATGGAAGTCGTCGCACAACGCGTTATGACATTGATATGACAAAATGTATATATTGTGGGCTTTGCGAAGAATCTTGTCCTGTAGATGCGATCGTTGAAGGTCCTAACTTCGAATTTTCGACCGAAACGCGGCAGGAACTTTTTTATGATAAAGAAAAGTTGTTGTCCAATGGAGATCGCTGGGAAGTCGAAATTGCAGCGCGTCTTGAGCGTGAGACACTTTATCAGCAGGAGGATGAGATATGATTAGCCTCTCAGCCTTTATGTTTTATATTTTTTCAGGCATTCTTTTAACATCCGCTATGATGGTTGTCACCTCTCGTAATACGGTCCACGGTGTGCTGTTTCTTATCTTAGCTTTTGTGAATGCTGCGGGGCTCTTCCTCTTGGCTCATGCTGAATTTTTAGCCATGATCTTGGTTGTCGTCTATGTGGGAGCGGTTGCCGTTCTCTTTCTTTTTGTTGTTATGATGCTGAATGTGGAATTAGGACAGAACCTTCGAATATCACTAAAAAGTTATTCACTGGTTAGCTTATTGGTAGGAAGCATTTTGGCTGTTGAGCTTCTCCTTATGGTCATCAGTTGGACGACCTATCCCGAAGCCTTCGATGTAACGTCCGCGCCCTTTACTTTTTATGACGGTATGCCGAATACGCAAGTTCTTGGAAATTTGTTGTATACTCATTATGCTCTTATTTTTCAAGGAGCGGGACTTATTTTGCTTATTGCGATGATAGGGGCAATCGTTTTGACTTTACGCCAACGAGAAGGTGTTAGAAAACAAAAGGTTAAAGCACAAATAGCTAGCCAGCCCACAGATAGTATTAGGCTTGTAGACATTTCAAGTCGATCAGGGATTTAGGAGAGAAGATGATGAATAACGACTCGCACACACGTGTCATCCTTGGCCAAGAAAAGGCTGGTTTTTCGAAAAAAAGGTTATCTTTTCTTGTGCCGAGGATGACATCTCTAGAAAGAATGGTGAGCCATCATAATGATTATTAGTTTAGATCATTACCTCGCCGTAGCGGCTCTTCTTTTTACGATTGGCGGGGTTGGAATCTTTCTGAATCGTCGCAATGTGATCGTCATCCTCATGTCTCTTGAACTCATGTTGCTGGCCGTCAATATAAACTTTGTTGCTTTTTCACAATTCCTCGGAGATTTGACGGGCCAAGTTTTTACGCTTTTTGTCCTTACCGTGGCTGCGGCTGAAGCTGCAATCGGTCTTGCTATTCTCGTGGTTTATTTTCGCAACCGTGGTGATATTCATGTGGATAGTATCTCCGTCCTGAAGGGTTAATAATGAATATTTTGGCTATTTTAACTATTTTCTTGCCTCTTACAGGTTTTCTTTTAGCAGGAACTTTAGGAGAGAAATTAAAAAATAATTTTTCTCAAATTCTTACATGTACCTTAATGGGCTTATCAACGGTCTTTGCAATCTATTTATTTATTGAAATGGGACTTAAGGAAAAAACGCTTCTCATTCCTCTTTTTACCTGGATGCATGTGGAATTTTTTTCTATCAACTGGGGGATTCAACTCGACAGCCTTAGCCTTGTAATGATGGCTGTTGTCACGTTGGTGTCTTTTATGGTTCATGTGTATTCTGTGGGGTATATGAAGAACGACCGCGGCATCTCTCGCTTTATGGCTTACTTAAGTCTTTTTTCTTTCTTCATGCTCACGCTGGTTACAGCTCCTAACTTTCTCCAAATGTTCTTTGGATGGGAAGGAGTGGGACTTTGTTCCTATCTCTTAATTGGATATTGGTACGACCGAGAAGGCGCAAATGCAGCAGCAATTAAGGCTTTTCTTGTTAATCGAATCGGAGACGTGGGATTCCTTCTAGGGACTTTAACCCTATTTGTTCTTTTTGGAACCCTTGATTTTATAGATATTTTTGAACTTATCGATGAACATCAAAGTGATACTTTTACATTCCTCGGGATCCAGTATCATGTGCTGACACTGGCGACTTTTCTGCTTTTTATAGGAGCTATGGGAAAGTCAGCCCAAATTGGATTACATACCTGGCTCCCTGACGCTATGGAAGGCCCAACGCCCGTTTCAGCACTTATCCATGCAGCGACGATGGTAACAGCAGGTGTATTTATGGTCGTGCGTATTTCACCCTTGTTAGAATATGCATCCTTAACGCGAGAATTCATCACTTTAATTGGGACCATTACAGCTCTTTTCACAGCGACTATTGCGTGCGTTCAAAATGATATTAAAAGGATCATTGCGTATTCAACATGTAGTCAGCTTGGGTATATGTTTATGGCAGCTGGTCTTTCGGGCTATAGTGCATCCATGTTTCATCTGACAACCCATGCCTTTTTTAAGGCGTTGCTCTTTTTAGGGGCAGGATCGATTATACACGCCATGTCTGATGAACAGAACATTCAGAAAATGGGAGGGATATGGAGATATGTGCCCGTCACCTATGTTGTGATGTGGATTGGAAGTTTAGCCTTAGCAGGAATTCCCTTTTTTGCAGGTTTTTATTCCAAGGATATGATCCTAGAAGTGGATTGGGTTTCTTATTTACCTGTGGGTAAACTCGCCTTCGTCTGTGGTCTAGCGACTGCCATTCTTACTGCATTTTATTCCTGGCGCCTTCTATTGCTCACCTTCCATGGCAAACCAAGAGCTAATGAAGCTGTTATGGGCCATATCCACGAGGCGCCCCTTGTCATGCTTTTCCCTCTTCTTATTTTAGCCATGGGATCCCTCTTTTCAGGAAGTCTTTTGTATGATCTTTTTGTGGGAGAAGATACGACTTTTTGGGGATCTGCTATTTTTGTTTTACCGGGAGACGAAGTTATTCAATCTGCTCATTATGTAGAAAATTGGGTTGAATGGTCTCCTACGATTGCTGCCTTTTTGGGGATTGGGCTTGCCTATCTTATGTACACGTTTGCAAAAAATTGGCCACAAACTCTCTCAACTACTTTTAGGGGTATCTACGCTCTATTCTACCATAAATGGTATTTTGATGAAGTTTATGAATGGCTTTTTGTTAAACCCGCTTTGAAACTTGGAAAGATTTTGTGGGAAGAAGGCGACCAAGAAGCTATCGATGGGTTAGGACCTAATGGATTTGCGGCCCTATCGATTGCAACAGGAAAAATCTTATGCCGCTTTCAAACAGGCTATATCTACCATTATGCCCTTACCATGATTATAGGTCTTATTTTCATGCTTAGCTGGTATTTTTGGGTGTAAAAAAAGGGATAAAAAATGGCAACTCTTCCTTTTCTAAGTATGACAATTTTCCTCCCCCTCGTAGGGGCTTTGGCAATTTTTTTAAATTGGAGTCAGCAGGATTCTACTCAAGCGAATAATGCTAGATGGGTTGCTCTTTGGACCTCCCTTGTGACTTTAGGTCTCACATTAATTTTATGGGGAAATTTTGACGCTGCTTCTTCAAATTTTCAGTTTGAAGATAAATTTCAATGGATGCCCTTTTTAAATATAAGCTACCATGTTGGCGTTGATGGGATCTCTCTTCCTTTCGTTATTCTTTCTGCTCTTTTGATTCCTATTTGTATCCTTACCAGCTGGACGTCAATCCAATATAGAGTTGCAGAATATATGATTGCTTTTTTGGTTCTTGAAACCCTGTTGGTCGGCATGTTTGCAGCTTTAGATTTTGTACTTTTTTATGTCTTTTTTGAAGGAGTCCTCATTCCCATGTTTCTTATTATTGGGATGTGGGGAGGCCCTGATCGCGTTTATGCAGCTTTTAAATTCTTTCTTTATACCCTATTAGGCTCGGTTCTTAGCTTACTTGCCATTCTTTATATTTATTTTGAAGTGGGAAGCAGTGATATTCCTTTAGCGCTGACAACTCCTTTTGATCCTAAAATTCAGATGTGGTTATGGATTGCCTTTTTTTCTTCCTTTGCCGTTAAAATTCCCATGTGGCCTTTTCATACGTGGTTACCGGATGCTCATGTTGAAGCCCCCACAGCGGGATCGGTTATTCTTGCCGGCATTCTTTTAAAAATGGGAGGGTACGGGTTTATAAGATTTTCTCTTCCCATGTTTCCAGAAGCGTGTGCCTATTTCACGCCCTTGATTTTTACCCTCAGTGTTATTGCCATCATTTATACCTCACTTGTGGCGCTTGTTCAGAAGGACATGAAAAAGTTGATTGCCTATTCTTCCGTGGCCCATATGGGATTTGTGACGCTTGGAATTTTCGCGGCAGATGCTCAAGGGGTTCAAGGAGCTATAACTCAAATGGTGAGTCACGGACTTATTTCTGCAGCCCTTTTCTTGTGTGTAGGGGTTGTGTATGACCGAATTCATAGTCGAAAAATAGCGGACTATGGGGGGCTTGTGCATAACATGCCACGATATGCGACTGTCTTTATGTTTTTTATTTTAGCCTCCGTAGGACTCCCTGGTACAAGCGGATTCGTAGGAGAGTTTCTCGTTCTGTTAGGAACGTATCA
This sequence comes from uncultured Alphaproteobacteria bacterium, assembly GCA_937967795.1. Taxonomy (GTDB): domain Bacteria; phylum Pseudomonadota; class Alphaproteobacteria; order UBA9655; family UBA9655; genus UBA9655. The sequence goes on from CALBSK010000062.1 coordinate 54,600, forward strand.
AGTAAGCACTTGGGCCACAACCTTGGCAACCACAGGAATGATACTGGGTGCAGCTTACGCTCTTTGGCTTTATCGACGAATTATTTTTGGAGCCTTAGCAAAACCAAATCTTAAATCCATAACAGATTTGAATTGGCAAGAAGATCTTATCTTCGCTCCCCTTGTCGGGGGGGTTTTAATTTTTGGCGTTTACCCCATGCCTCTTTTGACGATGATGGAAGCATCTGTTGCCAATGTTATTGATCAATATAACCTTTCCTTTGAATCCGATGGAGGAGGGCTTATAGATCCAAGAAAATTCTTAGAAATGGCATTTCATGAATAAAAGGAGCGACGCGTGACCGGCTTTTATATGCCTGATTTTAAACTTATCCTACCTGAGAGCCTGTTAGTTATCTCGGCATTGTTTATCTTAATGGAAGGAATTTTTCAAAAGAATGGCACCTTTGGGTCTTACCGTCGTTATATTCATTATAGTATTTTAGCCCTTACAGGGGCACTGATTATTTTAATTTTTCAACATACGCCGGGCGAAAAATGGATCACTTTTGAAGGACAAATCTTTCAGGATGATTTTATTTTTTTCGCCAAAATTTTAATCCTGACAGGGTCGGGAGCCGTCCTCGCCATTTCATTGCCCAGCATGACGAAAGAGCATATAACCTGTTTTGAATATTCCCCTTTAATTTTGCTCGCAACTGTAGGGATGCTTTTAATGGTGGAAGCTAATGATTTTCTGACTCTTTTTATAGGGCTAGAGATGCAAGGATTGTCTCTTTACATTCTGGCAGCTTTAAGTCGAGATCAGGTAACAGCGTCAGAAGCCGCCCTTAAATATTTTATCTTAGGTGGACTTACGACCTGTTTTTATCTTTATGGAGCAAGTCTTATTTATGGATTTTCAGGTTCAACCAATTTTGAGATCATTACTTCTGTGATCCGTAACGCAAGTATGGAGGGTTTTCCTCTCGGACTGCTTGTTGGCCTTGTTTTCATTATAGGGTCTTTTTCCTTTAAAGTTTCTGCAGTCCCTTTTCATATGTGGACACCTGATGTCTATCAAGGATGCCCCACACCCATAACGGCTTTTATTGCTGCAACACCTAAAGTTGCAGCGATGGTTGTTTTTTTACGCCTCATGGTGGGACCTTTTTTGTTAATGTACGGAGAATGGGAGGCGTTGATCACTTTTATTTCTTTTGCCTCGATGATTCTGGGCGCCTTTGCAGCTTTAAACCAAACCAATCTCAAGCGGCTTTTAGCCTATAGTGCTATTGGACAAATGGGGTACGTTCTCATAGGGGTCGCCGCTGGTAATGATGAAGGTGTACAAGCCGTATGTGTTTACTTGACGCTTTATCTGATCATGATCATTGGAACTTTTGGATGTCTTTTGTGCTTGCGGGGCAAAGGATCCGAAGGTGTTCAGAACATCGAGGATTTATCAGGCATTTCAGCTCTTCACCCCAAGATCAGCTTCACTCTGGCTGTTTTTATGTTTTCACTGGCGGGCATTCCTCCTTTAGCAGGTTTTTTTGCAAAATTGTATATTTTTAAAGCAGCTATTGCCGCTGGTTTTTTTGGTCTTGCTGTTGTTGGCGTATTATCTTCAGTTTTAGCGGCCTATTATTATTTAAAAATTGTAAAGGTCATGTATTTTGATGAGTCCCCTCTTTCTCCAGGAATATGTTATGGACACGTGCTTCTTTTATCACCAGAAATAAGAATTATATTGAATGTCTGTGTTATTATTATTTTGTTTTTCTTTATATTTCCACACCCTTTGCTTGAAATGGCACAACGAGCTGCCCTCGCCCTTCTGATTTGAGAGATAAATAATGGCGTCTTTTTATTTTTTTGACTCTCTCCCCAGTACAATGGATGAAGCTCGAACGCGGATTTTACAAGGAGAGGAAGATGGAACCCTCATTATCGCCCTTCAACAAACAGAAGGTCGAGGACGTCGAGGACGAAGATGGGAATCCCTTCCTGGCAATATATATTTAACTTATATGACGTATTTAAATATCCCTATTTCACGAGCTCCTCAACTTTCCCTCGTTGCGTGTGTTGCAGTAGGGGAAAAGTTACGTTCTTTTCTTCCTCCCACTCATCACCTCACTTATAAATGGCCAAATGACCTTTTGTTGAATGAAAAAAAGGTGGGTGGACTTTTGCTTGAAGCTGTTCCCCTTTCTGAAAAAAAAGAAGTAGGTTATTTAATTGGATGTGGGTTAAATCTCAAAACTCAGCCGAAAGAAGGGCGTTATCCTGCCACATCTTTTCAAAATGAAGGAATTTATTTGTCATTAGAAGAAGTTCTTCACGGAATAGCTAAATCGCTGCAATGTTACATCCTTCTTTGGCAAAATGAAGGCTTTCACCCCATCCAAACCTTATGGATGAAAAGTGCGGCAAATCTTGATAAAAAAATTTCTTTAGTTTTGCAGGAAAGAATTCAAGAAGGAACGTTTAAGGGGATTGATACGGAGGGTGCTATGATTTTAAAAACCCCTCAAAGTTTAATAAAAGTAACTGTTGGAGAGATTTTATAGTAAATTCCTCTCTTAATAAGAAAGGAATTTACTCTACATTCTCGTTGACAAAATTACATTTTTTTGGCCTTTTCTAAGATAGGTTTAGGCAATTCTATATTGAGCTTTAGAGCCGTTCTAGGATTAATATAAATATTTAAGTCTTGAGAACTCGCAACAGGAATGTCTCCTGGATTTTCTCCTTTAAGAACTTTGACGACAATTTCGCCAGCTGCATATCCTGTGTCATAGTGAGTATAGCCAGAGGAAGCTAAAGCTCCTTGAGCCACAGAATCACTATCGCTTGAGAATATAGGAATATTATATTGAAACCCAATTTTTAAAACAGCATCCATAGCAGATAAAACGGTATTGTCGAGAGGGACAAAGATGGCGTCTACTTTTTTCCCTACAAGTTGTTGTAAGGCCGCCGGAATATCAGATGTTTTAAAAGCAGTGGCTTCCACAAGAGTAAGACCCATATCTTTCGAAATTTCTCGGACAACTTTTAAGGGTGATGCGGAGCTACTATCGCCAGGGTTATAAATAATTCCGAGGATTTTGAGATCAGGAAGGACCGCTTTAAAAGTTTCAAGCTGGGTTTTGATAGGAGCCATATCCGTAGCTCCTGTAATATGTCCTCCCGGATGAGAAAGGGATGATACAATGCCTGCGCCAACGGGATCGGTAACTGCTGCAAAAACAAGAGGAATACCAAAAACCTCATCGGCTTTTACCATGGCTTGAGTAGAGGTTGTTGTAATGGGGATGAGCACTTTCGGTTTTAAAGCAACAAATTTTTGTGCAATTTGAGCGGCTGTAACGGGACTTCCTTGAGCATTTTCATAAATTATTTTAAAAGTATCACCGTTTTCGTACCCATTGTCTTTAAGAGCGTCTAAAATCCCTTTGCGAACAGAGTCAGAAGAAGGATGTTCAATAATTTGGGTAATGGCAACTGTAGGGGGAGACGAAGGAGAAAGAGCACCGAGAGAAGAAGAAAATAAAGCGATTGTTAAAGAAAAACTTACGACTTTGATGGCTGATTTGATATCCATGATGAAAAATCCTTATTTTTAAAATGATAAAATGGGTTTCGTTTCAATACATTTTTCGTAAGTCGAAGTCGAATATTTTTAAGCATATCAAATCTCCTATTTAAAAAAAGGTTAAGTCCCTCGAAAAGAGAATTATCAGCAAAGCATTAGAGAAAGATACTTGTCAAGAAAAAGGTTTTAAAATCAGGGTCTATGCCAGGGCGGTCTAATACAAATTAAAATTTATCTATAAATTTAAAAGAAAATTTGTTATATTTTAGA
>CALBSK010000063.1 GCA_937967795.1 uncultured Alphaproteobacteria bacterium
GAGTTGTTGAGAAAGATACTCAAGTTGAGCTATTGTCATTTTAGCCATGATAGATATCTCCATATCTTTTGTGGTTAGCGGCGGTCAAGTGTTCGAGCATTTGCCCGTCGCGCCAGCCCGATATGAGCTAGCTTTTTTATTTTAAAGGCTTATTTCTAAAAGGCAAGATATTTTTGCATTTTATTATCCTTTATAAATCAATATATAAGGGAGCAAGCGCTCGTTTTTATGATTTGCAAAACATATTATACTTTGATATGTTACAAAAATGATAGAAGAAGATATCTCTCTCAAAACTCTTAGTGCTTATGCTAACGCTCTTCAAAAACAAGGAAAAATTTCATTTCGACTAGATGAAGCCGCATCAACGTTAGGAATAACCCTTGTTGCAGCACGTCTTTCTGCCCATAGACTTTCTAAAAAGAAACGCATTTTTAGAGCGTATCGCAATTTTTATATTATTGTTCCTTTGGAATACCAAAATATGGGGTGTCCTCCCCCTAATTGGTTTATTGCGCCTCTCATGGAACATATGGGCACAAACTATTATGTGGGCCTCTTATCAGCAGCAGCTCTTCATGGAGCAACTCATCAACAACCTATGATCTTTCAGGTAGTGACATCGAAATATCCGAGGGTCATCCATGTGCCCAGTATGGATATCCATGTATACCAAAGCCGTTATATTTATGAGAGAGGGATTGAGCAAAAGAAAACTCCCACAGGTTTTATCAATGTCTCGACGCCAGAACTAACGGCATTTGACCTGGTTCGCTATCCACGTGCTTCCGACCATTACCAGCACATCGCAATGGTTCTAACAGAGCTGGGCGAGCACCTACGACCGAAGAGATTGGCGACCCTTGTGAGAGGAATATGTCAGGAACACGGGGAATGGATATACGGGCAAAGACTTGGCTACCTTTTAGATTGTGTGGGTTTTCAAGAAAGCGCCGATTCTTTAGCGGAATATATTCTTAAATACCAACCTAGCTTTGGCTATCTGATCCCGGGTCGCCCGGATACAGCATTTGAAAAAAGCGAGCGTTGGCGTTTATATATCAATGATAAAATTGAGGCAGAGATGGAAGTGAAGGAATAAAAATGCCAGCTAAAGCCAAAAAGGACACACTCGTCAAAAATTATCATCATGATTTTTCTCATGTTTTAAATATCATCAACAAAGCAAAAGAAAAAGTATGGCAACAAGTCAATCACTCTCTTATCAGTCTTTATTGGAGCATCGGAAAATATGTCAGCGAAAAGGCGCTTACAGAAGGTTGGGGGCAAAGTGTTGTTGAAGAGCTATCCTCCTATATTTCATTAGATAATCCCAATCAAAAAGGATTCTCCGCCCGCAACATATGGCGAATGAAGAAATTTTATGAGACATATCAAGGGATTGAAAATCTGTCAGCAGTGCTGACAGAAATTACTTGGACAAATCACCTTCATATTCTTTCAAAAACAAAGTCACTGGAAGAGAAAGAGTTTTACTTACAACTTACGGCTACAAACCGCTATTCTGAGCGTGATCTAGCCAGAATTATAGATACTTCCACCTATGAGCGGACAAAGATCGCCGATAAAACAAGGTCTTCAGCGCTGGCGTCTTTTCCTACGAATACTCAAGGAATTTTCAAAGACAGTTATGTTTTCGAATTTATAACAATTCCTGACAATGGCAAGGAAGAAGACTTGCGCAAAGGACTTATTCAGAATCTGAAGAAATTCCTCATTGAAATGGGGCCGGATTATAGCCTCATTGGAGAGGAGTACATTTTACAAGTTGGGTTAAAAGACTTTCGAATTGATATCTTAATGCACCATAGGGGGCTAAATTGTCTTGTTGCTATTGAGCTTAAAGTGACTGACTTTCGTCCAGAATATATTGGAAAATTACAGTTTTACCTTGAAGCTCTGGATCGCGACGTCAAGAAACCACATGAAAACCCCAGTATTGGCATTCTCATCTGTAAGACAAAAGATGAGGAAGTGGTTCAGTATGCTTTAGCTCGGAATGTTTCTCCCACAATGATTGCAGAATACGAAACAAAGTTAATCGATAAAAAGATCCTTCAGAAAAAGCTGCATGACCTATCGGAATCTATTGATTCTCTTTTTCTTTTAGAGAATGAGTAGGAAGGTGAGGTGAAATGCGCGTAACCTATTCAACATACACGAGTCCGAGCCCAATTGGTTGAACTTCAATTCAGCGTAGGAAAATTCTGCCTCTCTAGAGTCGCTAATGCTGTTTGGATTTTTTGAGCAAGCCAGCCCTGGTGGAGGTCATCTTCAGTCAGGGTGGATAAGATAGAGATGAAGGCATCCAAGTAAGCAATCCTCTGTGCTTGAGCAGGAGTTAGGCCCCCATCATATTCAGCAATGGCAAGGCGTTCTTCAAAATCGTATTGGAGAGAATCTTTATCAAATGGTCCCTGGGCAGGAACTGACACTACTGATACATTCGTTTTTGGGTCCAATCTGTCAGTTCCATTGAATTCATAAAGAAAGTTATCTGCCTCACTTTTGCAGTCAACCTTAGCATTTGTTCCACAAGCAGAGGAGCTTTGAGGCATAGGTGGAACAGGTTTTAGGACTCTCGTTCCCTGTTTGTTCCGTTCCCTGTTCCGCTCTAAAACCTTGTTTGCCAAGGCTTTTAGAGAGTTTGTTCCATCAGTGTTCCCCAGGGTGTTCCGCATGGCTTGGTTTTGTTCCACTGTTCCACTCCTTAGGGAATGGAACGGTGGAACAGAGGAGGGATGAGAAGGAAATATCATTGGACCTTGCCCTCCTCTTTGGCGCGTTTGACCCAGCGATTCACCGTGCCGAGACCAAGCCCGAGTTCCTGTGCTATCTCCCTTTGTTTCAAGCCGTCTTTATGAAGGTTTATGAGTCTATTTAATTGAAGGTCCTCCATTTCCTGGACTTGCCAAGACATTTTCCCATTTTCCCCCTTTAACCAAGCTTCAAAGGGACTTGCCTCGTCTCCATAAAAACCACGCGCTTTTTCATAATGAACTTCAAAGCGGGCGCCTTCTTTTGGGTCATAATCATTTGGTTTACGAAGAACAATAACTGTATCCAAAATATCTTCTTTTTTAGATGTTCCTCGCTGATTTCCCCCCTTGCCTGCGTGATGAACAAAAAGAACTGATATGCCTGCCTTCCGCAGCTTCAACAACCAGCCCTGCAAGGGGTTCCAACTTTCAGATTCATTCTCTCTGCCGCTCCTGCACAAGGAGGAAAGGTTGTCTAAGATTAGCAGATTGGTTCCTTTTAAATGAGGTTCCAGCCATTCTTGGCCTGAAGGGTTGGAGAGGTCAGGAATCCCTAATTCTTGGTAGTCTGGTGTGATAATTTTTAAGTTATCAACATCTTCTAATTCTTTTTCTGAGCTGGCAATAATATTAGATAATCTCTCTTGCAAAGTGCTGGCAGGCATTTCTCCATCTACGAACAAAACCTTGCGAGGTTTCTCACACTGCCATTTATTGCCAAACATCTTATCCCCACAAGCAATCGTATAGGCCATCCAAAGCGCAACATGGGTCTTCCCAATCCCCCGGGGTGCGTAGAGCATCACCAGTCCCTGTTCCGGCAAAATGGGATTGAGGATCATCTCACGTGGAGGGATTTCTAATTCCAAGAGTTCCCTCACATTCAAGGAACGTAAAGGAGACCTTGTTTGTTCCATCTGAAGAGCGATATATGGCTCCGCTCGATGGATTCTTTCTTGTACATTGATGACGCTCATATTTGTCCCCTTAAGACATCATTGAAATCTTGACCTTGAGGGGATAGTGCAATACGAACGCCATACCCAGCTCTATGTAATCTTTCTGCTAATTTATCTGCGGCATTTTGTCCTGCACCATCCCCATCAACACTGATGATGATTTCTTGGGTGATCTCCAGGGGAGGCACGACAATCTCCATCATCCCAGATGTGGAAAGACAGGACCAAGTGGGTATGTTGGTTGCACAAAAACAGCTCAGGGCTGTTTCGATGCCCTCTGCAAGAATTAGCTGTGAGCCTGGAGAGGCAAGCCTTACAGCTCCTCCCTTTATAGAGCCCAACATCATCTTATTCGGGCATAGAGAGGCCTTGCCCGATCCATCTACAGTGAGATACGTCCTATGCACGCCAGAGATAATTTTGCTAGGCCACTTGGTAACGGCGGCGACCATGGCAGGATGATATGTTCTGGAGGGATGAAAGAGGGTGGGATGAAACTTAAGAACTGGGGGAATCATTCCCTGATAGCCTCGTCCCTTCAAATAAGTCTGAACAGGGGAATCTTCTGCGGAGAAGGTTTCACGCCATATCCGCAAAACCATCTCATCTGGCGCTTTAGGTGGCTTAAGTGGGATATACTGGTAGTTTTCATTCCCTTGAATAAGCCTCCCATTTTCCAACATCCCTCTCTTGCGCAGAGCAAACATAATGTCTGAAAATGAACACCCCGCATAACAATGAGCTAATAATGTCCCACCCTCGCTTAAGGATAAAGAGAGGCTGGGATTATGATCATCATGGGCAGGACAAAGGCATGACCAACCATTCCTGGTGCGCGTTGCTTTACCCAGCTGGTGTGCGATCCAGTCAATAGGGGGAGACATCATTTTGACACCTCCTTAGACCGAATACGGATACGCCTTTTTGAGCGAGCACAAATCAGTTGATCCCTATGGGTAACAATGTTAGAAATAAAATACGAAAGCTTAATAAGCCCCTTCCCACCACGGAGGGGCTTTTCTCGTTTTCCCTTCCTCATTGCATTTCTCCATTTTGGGCTTCAATCCAACGAGCAAAAGCGCTTTTAGAGATGAGGATCTTCCGCCCTATCCGACGGATACAACTGTTAAAGCCGTTGTATTTAGCTCGGAAAATAAGGGCTCGAATCCCTCCTTCTGTGAAGGCCGGGTTACTCGTGGTGAGTTGTCTGATGGTGACGAAATCATCCACATTTATAGAGGGTTGTGTAGATTGGTTATGAATTTGCATTCTTTTTACTCCTTTGAGTTATAAGAAGCAGCACAATTGCCGCCTCCTCATGGAGTAAACGTTAATTCCGAAAGGAAAAAAATCGTTAAAGGGGTCAGGACAAAAGGGGGAAACCCATTCCCCCTTTAAAATATGTTTAAATTCAATAGGATACGTGAAGGCGATTTCCGATGGGGTCACCCCTTATGTTTTGCTCGCCCTTGTTGCGATTCAGGTAAACGTACCAAGGTCGCCATCGCATCGGCTAGTTTTTGGCTGGGAGGAGTAATCTTATGATCAGCTAGTTTTTTCTCAAATACAGCGGCTATGGCCTCTTTTTTTCCCTGATTTTCTCTTGAAAGTTCGAGCTCCCTTATAACCTCTTGCATCATCTCTAAGTAGGGCGTGGTATATCCCGAAGAAATCGCAGGTTCTGTATGTAAAGTGAGAAGATACTCATCAAGCACAGGATGATAATCAATCCCCTTCTTCTTTGCCCACTCCAACCCCTTTTGAGGCTTTAGGGTACTTTGCGCCCAGTTGCTACGATCAACATGGATAAGTTCAAAAGCCCCTGCAAGAATAGCGGCTTTTACCAAGGGCAAGTTCTTCTCATAAAGGTCTGATCTCGTAAAGATGCGAGAAAGCCTATCAGGAAGATAGCTTTCTGGATTGTCAGATTTCAAATCTAAGACTTCTGGATCTGAGTGACTGATATAAGCGCAAAGTTGATGTGCGGTCCAAGAATCAAAAGAAGAGCAATTTTTATACAATTCTCTGACCTGAGAAAGGTCATCTAATATTAAATTTTCTCCAGTGACTTCTTTATAAGCTTCATAAAGTGCGTCCGAAAAGTAGGAGATGTATTGATACATAAGTTTTACAAATTGGGGGCGAGCTCTAATAAAATATTGCAACATATAAGGATCGTAAGGATTTGCTTCAAGCGTGACAACGCCATCTACGGTTACAATACCATCTAAAGCGGTAACTGAGATCTCGGCAAGCTTCGTGTTCACTATCAGCTTATGTTCAAAGTGTTTTTTTTGCTCATCGTCTAAAGGTCCAAATATATCGAGGTTGAAGAGTATCTCACTCAATCCTCTTGAAACGTTTATCTCTGTATTGTCACATAGCCACTTTTTGTAAGACTCGACCTCATTCTCATGCACTACTCTTAAAGCCGATTTATTCACCCAAAGATCCTTTCGTTCATACTTTGGACAACTTTAGCTGTGTGCGCTTCACTCAGGTGGGCGTAGCGTTTCACCATTTGAAGAGTCTTGTGACCTAATACCTCAGCGATTTCAGCAAGGGAAGCGCCATTCATTGCCAGATAACTAGCACAACTATGACGAAGGTCGTGAAATCGAAAGTCTTCAACATTTGCTTTTTTTAAAACTGATACCCAAGAAGTCCGACTATTCCAAGGTCTCATGCGGTTGAAAGGAGAAGGAAAAACTAAGTCAGAATCTATGTTTCTGTTGTTGTGATAAGCTTCCATCAACTGAAGCGCATAGTGCATTAAAGGTAAAAGACGCCGTTCTTTGTTTTTTGTGTCATGCAAAGTAATGACCTTGCGATCCCAGTCTATATCGTCCCAGCGTAACTTAATAAGCTCTCCATATCTTGCTCCTGTACTTAAAGCTAAAACAACAAGTGTATGAAGATAAGGATTCGTTGAGACTTTGCAGGCTTCCAACAGTCTCTCCCGTTCCTCATCGCTCAGGCAACGAACGCGCCCCCTAGGCTCAGGTAGGTTAGAGATTTTCCTCATGGGATTCTCCTCTATCCATTCCCACTCATTGGCCGCTATAGTGAGAGCATGGCCTAAGGCCATCATATATCGATTGACAGTAGCAGGGCTGCGTTGTGCAATGTTTCTGCTTTTAGAAGTATTTCTGCCGGTGGAACTAAGAAGCTTATCTCGCTGCTCGATAATGAGCGCCCTGGTGAGATCAGACAAAAGATAGGTGCCAATCTCCTTCTTCCACCAATTCAGTAGCTTTTTAACATCCACAAAACGCTTAGGATTTTTCTTCTCAATTTCACGAAGATACCGATCAATAAAATCTTCAATGGTATGCTTCTTAGCTTCTGCAGTCTTAAAGTATTTACCCTCTCTTATGCTAGCCTCAGTTTGTTTCGCCCATTCTTTTGCGTCCGTTTTACGTTCAAAAGTGGCAGATTGAGATGGGAAGCCTTTTAGACGGATCTTCGCCCTGTATCCTGTTATCCCATCAGCGCTGCGTCGTGTTTCGATCGTCGCCATCGTCCATCCCTCATTGACGAGAGGAGTCTATAGCGAAACATAAACAATGGCAACAGGACTTAAACCGCTAGATAGTTTTATATTTTTGTAGGAAGCCTGCAAAAACATACGATCTTTATTGTGGTGTGGGACATTATTGGGACAGTTCGCAAAAATTTACGGGAGAAAACTCTGAGATTTAGGAGTGAATAAAGGAGCATCAATGACTCTCATCAGATCTCATTTGTTATTCTCAACTGTCCCGTGAGTGTCCCATGGAGTCATTTTAAGGAGAAAATTTCTTATCAAAAATCCCTAGAAAATGGCGGAGGGGATGGGATTCGAACCCACGATACAGTTTAACCCGTATAACGGTTTAGCAAACCGCCGCCTTCAGCCGCTCGGCCACCCCTCCTAATGAGTATTTTTAATTTTCTAGCCGGCTATGAGGGCTTCTGTCAATTCATTGTTAACGTTTGTTCATCAATAAGCTCACTTAAAAAGGACGCAAGGCGCCCCAAAGCAAGCCTCGAATTAAGACGATGATCTCCATTTTTGATCAAGGTCAAAGTCACTTCAGGACTTTTTATGCGCTGAGCCAGCCGCTGGGAAAAAGTCCAAGGAACATCTTGATCAGCAGCACCATGAATAAGATGAACAGGGCAATGAATATCAAGAGATCTAGGAAGCACAAGATGTTCTCTTCCTTCTTCAATCAGTTGAAGAGTTATAGGAAATCCTTGTTCTTCATACTGAGAAGGGGTTTGTATAATTCCTTGGCGCATAAAATCTTTACGTTGGTTCTCATTTAAAGAAGCCCAAATCAACTCTTCCGTAAAATCAGGAGCGGAGGCTATCCCTACAAGAGCTTTGATCCGTTCAGGTCGCGCAAGAGCTGCCAGGATCATAAGCCAGCCTCCCATGCTAGATCCCACAAGGATAAGAGGACCTTTCGTCACCTCATCAATCATCGCAAGGGTATCAGATAGCCACTGTCCAATTGTCCCTTGTGTAAAAACACCAGAAGAAAACCCATGTCCAAAATAATCAAAACGTGTGTAGGTTTGATTTTTCTGTTCACAAATAGATCCCAAAAAAGTAGCCTTCGTGCCACTCATGTCAGAGTTAAACCCTCCTAAGAAAAGGACTTCGGGAAAACCTTTATCCTTTTTGACAAGACGATGATAAGCTATAAAATCAGATGTTCCTCTTTTAAGCTTCAAAAAGTGAGGAGGAACAGAGGAAGGAGAATCATTCATTGTCAACCTTTTCACAGGATCTGTCGTTTCGTTCATTTAATACGACTCCTATAATTTTACAAGTTATTCCGACGCTTGGGAATGGTGGCGTAGAAATTGAAACACTTGAAATCGCACATGCCATTGTCCATGCGGGAGGAAAAGCTCTCATCGCTGCCAATATAGGAAAGGCAAAGGAAAAGAGATTAAATGAAGAAATAAACTTCAAAAATTTGCCTCTCGATACCAAGAATCCTCTCAAAATCTCTAAGAACGTGAAGCTTTTGAAAGAGCTGATCTTAAAAGAAAAAGTCGATATCGTTCACGTGCGCTCACGGGCTCCCGCTTGGAGCGCTTATAAAGCGACGCGTGCTCTCGGTGTCCCTCTTGTAACGACCTATCATGCCGCTTATAGTTCAAGGACAGTTTTTAAGACATTTTATAATTCTATTATGGCAAAAGGTGACCGCGTCATTGCCATTTCCCAATTTATTTTAGATCACCTTCTGGAAAGATATGGGGAAGGCTCTTGGTTTGATCCTTCAAAACTACGTCTCATTCAGCGGGGTATTGATCCTGAGGTCTTTAATCCTGACACTCTTTCCGATGAACATTTAAAGCAGTTGCGAAAAAGCTGGGGGATCTCTCCTGAAATGCGTCTTATTCTTTTACCCGGAAGGATAAGCCGATCAAAAGGACAAGATTTATTAATCGAAGCTCTTTCTCGCATGCGACATGCAGAGGTGACCGCAGTCCTTCTTGGATCTGCCCAAGGACACGAAACCTACCGTGACAATCTCTTACAGCTGGCCTCGTCTCTCGATTTAGAAGGACGTGTTAAGTGGATTCCTCCTTTTTTAGATATGCCGCTCGCTTACCAGCTCGCTGATATCGTTGTATGTCCCTCTTTTGTACCTGAAGGATTTGGAAGAGTGTTGGCAGAAGCCCAAGCTATGAGAAAGCCTATTGTTTCTTCAAATCATGGAGCCGCAAGAGAAGTTATCAAAGATGGCGTTACGGGCTGGCTTACTCCCCCCGGAGAACCCAATGCCTTAGCACAAGCTTTAGATGACTTACTTGACCTTCCTCCCGACACGCGTGATGAAATGGGAAAGAAAGGCCGCATGCGGGTTAAATCTTATTTTTCTAAAGACGCGATGATATCTAAAACCCTTGCTGTTTATGACGAGCTTTTAAGAGAAAGAAATCACCCATGTTTCACACACGGGTGATGAAACACTGAAACATACCTTAAATTTTCTCATTTCCGCTCTTAGGATACATAAAGGCAGGAACATGATCTCCAAAGCCGGTTTCTTTTTGGGAAGGCTTCTGGGATTCTGATGTCGCTGTCGTTTTTTTCACCGGCGCGGGTGTTTTCGTTTTTTTCGAGGGATGCTTAAACTCCAGATCTAAGGAATATTCTGCAATCTTTTTATTTAACGCTTTGAAAATGAGTGCAAGATGTTTTTCTTCAGGGGGAGAAACAAGTGTAAAAGCTTTTCCTTCCTTACCCGCGCGCCCCGTGCGTCCAATGCGATGAATGTAGTCTTCGGAACTGGTCGGCACATGGAAGTTAATAACTCCTGGCAAATCTTCGATATCAAGCCCTCGGGCAGCGATATCACTTGCGATAAGTATGTTGAGATGCCCTTCTTTAAACGCTTTTAACGTTTCATTTCGATTCGTTTGTGCAAGATCTCCATGAAGAGCACCCGCTTTAAATCCACTTTTCAGCATTGCATTATAAACACTATCAACCTCGCGTTTCCGATTACAAAAAATAATGGCTTGCTCAAGTTTCTGGTGTTTCAAAAGAGTTTTTAAAGCTTCCCGCTTATCTTTTTCTAAAACGCGCACGATATATTGTTCAATGTTTGTTGCCGTTTTTGTTGAAGGAGAAATCGTAATCTCTTTGGGCTGATTTAAAAATTTTTGAGTCAGCACCCGAATCGGTTGCGGCATGGTGGCTGAAAAAAGAGCGGTCTGATGAGAAGGAAGAAGAGATGCAATCCGTTCAATGTCAGGAATAAACCCCATATCCAACATTCGATCGGCCTCATCAATAACAAAGACTTTAACATCGTTTAAAAGAATTTTTCCGCGATCATATAAATCTAAAAGCCGACCTGGCGTTGCAATGAGAACATCCACCCCTTTAGTCAGCTTTTTTTCTTGATCAGCAAAAGACTCGCCTCCAATTAAAAGAGCCACCGTAAAATTATGATACTTTCCATAAACAGCAAAGTCATCAGCAACTTGTCCCGCAAGCTCACGCGTCGGTTCAATAATCAATGAGCGCGGCATTCTCGCTTTTGCGCGTCCCCGCGTCAGCATATCTAAAAGAGGTAAAATGAAGGATGCTGTTTTGCCGGATCCTGTTTGAGCTAAAGCAATGAGATCCCGTCCTTCGAGAAGAAAGGGAATCGCTTGTTGTTGTATGGGAGTTGGTGATTCATATCCCGCCTCTGCAACCGCTTGAAGGGTTTTAGGAGTCAATCCCAATTTTTCAAATGACATTATTTTCATACTTTAAAAAAAACTCTCGTCAGATGACCATCTTAAAGGCTGAGTCTTTAACAAAAGTCAAATACTTCTTTAAAGAAAAGTTAAATTGAAACTACATAGCGACTTTTAGGAAACAACTTCTTATAATTTGATGAATTCTAATGAAAAATGTTAGCCCCTCGCCCCATTGGGAATAACGTTTTCTCTAGCGCGCCCCCCCCAATCCTCGCGAAGGCGGGGATGGCATTATGGTATAAAGTTACCATAAAAGGAAACATAAAATTTTATTCTATTTTTTATTCTTTTTTTGTTTTTCTTTGTAATCCTCTACCTCTTTTATAGGATGAATGGCTCCAAATTCAGCCATAAACTCATTTGAAAGGGCACGCAAGGTCCGGATAAACCGTCCCAACATATAAAGAAACTTGGGCAGATCTTTAGGGCCAATGATCACAAAAGCCAAAAGGACAATGACAAGAAACTCAACCCAGCTTGCAAGGTTCATGAATCTTTCTCTGATTTGGAGGTGTCTGAAAGAAGGTGGGGCTTGCCCTCCCCTTCTTTCAGGCCGTCCTTGAAAGCTCTAAGCCCTTTTGCTAGATCGGTCATAATGGAAGGAAGTCGCTTGGCGCCAAAGACCATAAGCACCGCGATGAGAACAAGAAGAAGATGGCTTAAACTGAGTCCCATAAGAAAATTCCTTTTTCACGTCTCATGATATATTATCCCAATGCAATACCAATATATATCTCTTTTTTCAGGATAATCCAGCTAAAAGCGAGATAAATTCAATAATTATTTTAATCGGATGCAAAATAAGCCAGGAAAGAACGTTAATACCAAAAAGGGGTGGGATCAAAAGAAAGCCAAAAATTACTAAAATACCATAGGGCTCAAGACGGCTCAACGGAAGGGCAAGGAAATCTGGTAAAAGTCCTACCACCACACGGCCTCCGTCCAAGGGAGGAAGAGGAATCATATTAAAGACAGCAAGGGTCACGTTTATCCAAAGAGAAACCGTCAACATTTCTTGAAAGAGGGGGCTAATGTCAGGAGGGGAAAAGACAAGAAGATGAAAGAAGAGTGCGGAAATATAAGCTAATAATAGATTCGTTGCAGGACCGGCTCCCGCCACAAAAATACTATCTCTTCTGGGATTGTGAAGACGATCAAAGTTGACAGGAACGGGTTTAGCATACCCAAATAGAACAGGCGAGCCGATAAGCAGTAAAATACCGGGCAAAAGAAGTGTTCCAAAAAGGTCCACATGACGCAAAGGATTCAAAGAAATCCGTCCCATCAGCTTTGCGGTGTTATCTCCAAAACGAAGGGCTGCGTACCCATGGGCTGCTTCATGAAGGGTGATGGCTAAAAGAATAGGCATACCCATAATGATGATACGAAGAAGAATGTCCATTATAAGGCCTTCTTATGTACTTGGAAAGAAAAGGAAGTGAGGCCTTCCATAACTTCTCTCATCTCGTCTATTTGTCCAGAACAATGCAAAACAGCATCACATCCTGCTTGTAAGGAAGAATAGGCGCGCATGGCAAAAGAACCTGTGAGAGCTTTCATTCCCAAATCATCACTGATAAGAAAGCCTCGAAAGCCAATTTCTCCCCTTATAACTTCTTCAATTACGAGGGAAGATTGGGTTGCGGGATGATAAGGGTCGATTGCAGAATACACAATATGGGCGGTCATAGCCCATGGACAATTGGCGTTCAGTTTAAAGGGTAGAAAATGAGCACGTAACTCCTGATGAGAAAGAGATATAACGGGCAAAGCATGGTGGCTATCACACGTAGCAGCTCCATGGCCAGGAATATGCTTCATAACAGGAATAATCCCTTGTTCTTGAAGGGCTTGAATGGCAATCGATCCCCATTCAGCAACAACGTAAGGATCAGCACTAAAAGTGCGATCTCCCATAATAGGATCTGCACCTGGAATTCTAAGGTCCAAAACAGGGGCACAGTTTACTGTAATGCCAACTTCCCTTAAATCCTGTGCGATGTGTGTATAAGCTGTATAGACCCGCTTTTTTGATTCTTCAAGTGTTCCTATAGCAAGATCTGCACTTGAGGGAGGGGGGGACCAGAAAGGTTCTCTCAAACGCGCCACTCGCCCCCCCTCTTGATCAATGAGGATAGGCGGATTTTCATGATGAAGAGTTGATTTTAACTCATCAATCAAGCCTTTAAGTTGAGGTTTATCCTGGATATTCCGTTTAAAAAGAATAAAGCCTAAAGGCTGGGTATTTTTAAAAAAAATTCTTTCTTCTTTCGTTAGTGAAGGGCCTGAACATCCAAAAATAACAGGAGAAGAGGAATTACTGAATGACAAGACACCCCACCTTTCTGCCTTTAAGGTTTGTGCACGTCTTTTTTGCTTCTTCAGCATTTTCAAAGGGCCCTGTGCGTAACCGATAATAAATCCCTTGGTCCGCTCCTAGATCAACTTTTTGGATGGTTGGTTCAAGCCCTTCTAAAATATCCTTATGGTTTTTCGAAAGCCGCTCCCATTCTGATTCAGCCATATCCTGGCTTTTGAGGGAAGCTAATTGAATGAAAATACTTCCTTGGATCCCTTTTTCGGCTAGCCCAAGTTTTTTTTCAGGCAATTCTTCAATCAACTCCTCGATAGATGTAATACGGGTTGGAAGTTCTGTTGGTTTTTCCAGCTCAAGATCTTGAGGTACATATTGTTCAACCATCTTCATAGGGGAAGCATCATTTGACTCATCATCCTTGTTTTGCGTTAAAGGAGGATGAGGATCGGGGAGAATATGTTCCACCACAGGGGTATTTTGATCACTCCGGATACGTCCATATACAAGTTTATCTTGATGGCTAATATTGGGAACACCCTGATCCTCAGCTTTAATTTTAAAAGGAGTCTCATCGGTCTTAATAAGAGTAAGCTCAATCTTATTATCGTTTCGATTTGCGGATGAATATAAATACCAAAGGGTGATAATCAGTATCACGAGAAGGAGAAGAAAAATAATGTAACGAAGGGGACTAGAGAAATGAAACCAACCTTCTTGTTGAGGTTCTTTCCACAAACGATCATCATCATTGGGTGAAAATGTCATTCTCTCATCTCCTTAACAGGGGTAACACCAAATATGTGCAGGCCTGCTGCAATGACATAAGAAACGCCTTCGAGCATGGCAAGCCGAGCTCGGGTAAGTTCTTGATTTTGAGGAACAATAAAGCGCAACACAGTATTTTCCTTTCCTTTGTTCCATAACATATGAAATTGTTGGGCGATTTCATAGAGATAATAACAGAGCCGATGCGGCTCACGCGCAAGCGCTGCAATTTCGACTTGCCGAGGCCAACCTGCTAAAAGTTTTAAAAGATGCAGCTCATCTGCATCCTTTAAAAGAGCTAAAGAATGGGCAGGTGTCTTTTCCCAATTGGGGAGCAATTCACTTGCCATGCGCATAACTGAATGACAACGCGCATGAGCATATTGAATATAGAAAACGGGGTTGTCTTTTGTTTGTTCGAGAACCTTTTGAAAATCAAAATCGAGGGGAGCATCGCTTTTTCGACTGATCATCATAAAACGAAAAACATCTTTCCCTACTTTTTCAATCACATCGCGAACTTCAATAAAAGTTCCCGCTCGCTTCGACATTTTAACAGGTCGCCCCCCTTCTGTAAAATTCACAAGCTGACACATAATGATATCGAGATGTCCTTTTCCTTTCGTAACCGCCTTAACAGCGGCGGTCACTCGTTTAACCGAGCCAATATGGTCTGCCCCCCATACATTGATCATTTGGAAATATCCGCGGCGGAATTTATCATAGTGATACGCAATATCTCCTGCAAAATAAGTCCATGACCCATTGGATTTTTGAAGAGCGCGGTCCGTATCATCCCCAAATTCAGTGGAACGGAAGAGCATTTGAAGGCGCGGTTCCCAATCGTCTATGACTTTTCCTTTGGGAGGGGGCAGGATGCCTTCATAAATAAAGCCCTCTTCCGTAAGGACTTTAACGGCAGCCTCCATAGTACCCGCATGGTGAAGTTCGGTTTCAAACGTAAAAACTTCATGAAAAATTCCCATGAGATCTAAAGCTTTCCGGATTTGAGCCATCATGGCATTAACGGCAAATTCACGGAAGGGCTCAAGCCATTCCTTTTCTGGAATGGAGAGCCATCGTGTCCCATCACGTTCGGCGAGAGCCTTTCCTACCTCTTTTAAATAGTCGCCCGGATAATACCCTTCTGGGATGGCCGGTATTTTTTCTCCCAAAGCTTCTCGATAGCGTAAATAGGTTGACTTCGCGAGTTTTTCAGCCTGGGCACCTGCATCATTGACATAATACTCACGCAAAACACGATACCCAACTTTTTCGAGAAGATTTGCAAGAACATCAGCAACAACAGCCACACGCCCATGACCCGCATGAATAGGCCCTGTGGGGTTGGCTGAAACATATTCAAGGTTAATTTTTTCTCCAAGCCCTATTGTGGATGACCCGTAATCTTCTTTTTTGTCTAAAATGGTGATGAGGTGTTGATACCAAAATGAGGGAGAGAGTTTAAGGTTTACAAAACCAGGCCCTGCGATTGAAACCTCTTCAACGTAAGGGAGGATCTTCAATTCTTCACCCATTAATTCACCCAGCTCTCGCGGATTTCTTTGTGCAGGTTTGGCTAAAACCATAGCCGCATTCGTAGCCAAGTCCCCATGAGAAGGATCTCGAGGAGGTTCGGTTGTTATTTTCTCAAAATCAAGATTTTCTGGCAAAAGGCCTTTTTTTACAAGGTTCTCCAGAACCTTTAAAATCTCGTCCCGAAAAGTATGGAAAAAATTCATTTCAATCACCAAATGTCAAGTCATACGGATCACTTTTAGCACAGAGAGAGTGAATCGTCCAATAGACTGTTCTTTGTGAAACAGTTGGATTAAGATAGAAATTATGAATTGTATGGATTTCAAGATGACAGTGACACTTACGGAAAATGCGGCCAAGAAGATTCTGAGTCTTATAGAAGAAGAATCAAGTCCAACCCCCCCCAAGTTCCGTATCATGATTTCGGGCGGGGGATGTGCCGGTTTTCAATATGGCTTTTCCTTGGATTATTCCTCTCATGATGATGACACGGTCTTTGAGGATAAGAAAGTGACGCTTGTTGTGGATGAGGCTTCTCTTCCTTTTCTCGAAGGAGCTGAAATTGATTTTGTAGAAGAGCTTATCGGAGCTTCTTTCCAAATTAAAAATCCCAACGCAAGTTCATCTTGTGGATGCGGAAGTTCTTTTTCGATTTAACCAAGGATGTATTGTTAGAATGAGTGTACGGAATTTCAAAAAGGTAATCTTTTCAATAAAAAGTTCCCTTCCGCCTCATTTCTGAAATTTTGTTCTTTATCCCGCTCTCCCTCAAATAAATCCAAGGTAGGGCGGGTTAAAATGCTCACAGTTTCCTGTGAGCATAAGCCTCTAAAGAATTACTTTTTCTCAGGCGCTGGCGCGGCCTCCTGAGGAGCTTCGCCAGCAGGAGCAGCCGGTTCAGCTTTATCCGCCTTCTTTTCCGGCTCAAGGGGCATGGGCTTGCCGTCCTTATCAAAAAGTTCAATCTTGGCCTTACCGCGTAAATCTTTAACAAGGGCAAGAATGGCTTCTTGGGTCATAAGGGACTTTATTTCGTTCTTCACATCTTCAAATTTAGGAGGTTTTGCATCACGAAATTCCTCAACTTTCAAAACATGCCACCCAAAATCTGTTTTGATCGGCTCTTGGCTGTAAGACCCTGGCGTCAAAGCAAATGCTGCCTCAGCAAGCTCTTGAGGTAATTCTGCTTTTCTAAACCAACCAAGGTCTCCTCCTTCCTTTGCTGAAGGGTCTTCGGATTTAGCTTGGGCAAGCTTTTTGAAATCAGTCCCGTTTTTTAAGGCCTTGATAACAGATGCGCCTTTGTCTTTGGTGTCCACCTGGATTTGGCGCAAATGGACTTCTTTTTCTTGAGGGAAGTTTTTGACAATCTCATCATATTTAGCTTTAACAGCAGCATCTGTGATGGAATCCTTAACCTTACTCATAAGATACGCTTGCATAATAACGTCTTCTGCTGCCTTAGCGATTGCTTTTTTGACGTCTGGCTTTTCAGCTTCTCCTGAAGTTTGGGCGGCTTTATTAATCAAATAAGTATCTACCTTTTGGTTTAAGAGAACAGGGAAAATTTTATCATCAGGAGCGGATTGATATTGCTTGGGAAGGCTAGCCTTTGCTTCCATGACTTGAGAATAGGTAAACTTTTGTCCATTAACGATCGCCACGACGGGATCAGCAGCAAGAACAGGTGTGGATGCGGTTAAAAAAGCAATTAGACTTATTGATTTCAGAAGGGATGTTTTCATTTTCTTTCATATCCTTACAGTGGCATTAAATAAATCGAGGGCACGCCACCCTAATACACCTCATTTTACAAGAAAAGAGTAAAACACAAGGACGAACGAGACGCAAGCCCTTGTGATTACTCTCAATAAAAGCTATTTTAAAGAAAAGTCACTTTTATTTTTAGGATTCCATGTCACAGATCATTGTCGCCGCTCTCTATCAATTTATCTCTTGTCCCGATTATAAAGAAGTCCAGCCCAAATTGAAGGCCTTCTGTGAGCATGAAAAAATAAAGGGAATTCTTCTTTTAGCGGAAGAAGGAATTAATGGAACGGTTGCAGGATCACGAAAATCTATAGATGCTTTAAAATCTTTTCTTGAAAAGAAGTTTACATCTTTAGAATATAAGGAAGCCACAGCTGATGAGTTGCCTTTTCATCGCATGAAAGCTCGCCTTAAGAAAGAAATCGTGACTCTTGGCGTACCCACCAATCCTTGCGAAATGGTAGGAACCTATGTGAATCCCCAAGAGTGGAATGATCTTATTTCTGACCCTGAGATTTTGCTGATTGATACGCGAAATGATTATGAAGTTAACATCGGTACATTTCACGGCGCTCTGAACCCAAAAACCTGCTCATTCACCGAATTTCCTCAATTTGTTAAAACTCTCGAAAATTCAAAACATAAACGGATCGCTATGTTTTGCACGGGAGGTATTCGGTGCGAAAAAGCCTCATCTTACATGCTCTCACAAGGATTTGAGACCGTTTATCACCTTAAAGGAGGAATTCTAAAATACCTTGAAACCATTCCTCCCGAAAAAAGTCTTTGGAAAGGAGACTGTTTTGTCTTTGATCACCGGGTTGCAGTTGGTCACGGGCTTGATTTTGGTCGATTTGAATCTTGTCATGGCTGTCGTCATCCTCTCTCAGAAGAGGAAAGAAACTCTCCCCATTATGAACGGGGCGTGTCTTGTTCTCATTGTTATCCCTCTCTCACTCCTAAAAAACGTGAAGCCGCTCGGATGCGTCAACGTCAAGAAGATTTAGCCCGGGCCCGCGGACAAAAGCATATAGGGGCTTTAATGAAAAACTGAGTGTCTTGTGCCATAATTTCTAAATATATTTTAATTTGAAAAATGTGAATTTTTTATTATATAACATTTAGCGTTATTAACAATGGTGATAATTGTGTTGAAAAGTATTCTTAAATCTACGGTAAGCTCTCTCGCTCTTCTAAGCTTTCTCTCTTCTCTTACGCCTTCTTTTGCGATGGATGGGAAAGACGACGAACAAAAACAATCTAATAATATTCAGAAAATTCTTCAACCTTTTAAGCAACAGAAACTCGATAACCTTACTCAGGGGAAAAACCAGCAAAATAAAATAAATGTAATATCCATTGAAGGAATCCAGGTACCTGAAGAGATTTTTATGTTGATTCTTCTTCGGCTGAATGGACAAGATCTCTTGAATACCCAAAAGGTTTGCAAATCTTGGAAAAGCGTAAATACCGCCTTGCAAATATGGCGACTTGAAAACTGGACAAAAGAAAGAGATAGCCATAACCCCGCTCAGCTTCTTGCGTATAATATCCCACCTTTTCCCTATGCTTTTAATATACTGGCATCGCGCCACATCCCAACGGATCTTCTCGCCCAATTTCCTGAAGCCGTCAATGCTTGGGGTCTTTTCAGCACTTCTGCTTGTAATCAACAAGCGTATCAATCTATTCTAACGAATTCTCTTTCCTTTCTAAATTCAGAATTGATTCAAGAGTTTGGCTCAGCTGTGAAGAAAAAACCTAAGGAGGAAAAAGACGTTATTTACTCCTTTCTGACGCGATGGGCTCTTAATCATCTCAATCTATTGGACGTTCCTTCAACTGTATTAATAGCAACTTTTCTTAAGGAACTTCCCGAATCCCGCAGGCTATTAGTGCGGGCTATCGACACTCTGCAAGTGAACTGGGACAAACCTAATTGGGAACTCGTTGAGGGCTCTAACGAGTATCACCGCTTCTTCCAAGCCGTAAGAGCCCTTGCGCTCTTAGGCCTTAGTACGAACGGCGAAACGCAAGCAACCTATATTTTATCATATTTAAATCAAATTAAGTATCTTTCAGTTTCCTATCCTACCGATTTTAAAGAAAATAATATTAATTCAGACATCTTAAATCGCCTTAGCGGATATATTAGAAGTACTCTCTTTGCCTTAACCTCTCAGGACAAAAGATATTACTTGCGCCAATTGTTTGAAGACTATGCTTATTTGAATGATCAAGAAGGTATTTATGAAAAGCTAAAATCCATGAGTATGGAAGAGATGGGATTTTTATTATCTTCTCCCGAAGAGAATGCGGAATGGTCAAGTCCTATAGAACACCTTATCAGCCAGCAGAATCTCTCTCTTGTAGAGGCCATTTTAGCCGAAGCTGAAAAGAGAGCTCCAAATCGTCCCCTTTATAGAGAACTCAAACTGAAAGTGCTAGAGCAGATTGTATGGAAAGAAGAAAAATCCGTAGAAGAACAGCAAAAGCTTATGGACTTTTTTAAAGAAGCGCCTATGGATTTTTGGAATGAGGATCTGTCCTCATATAATGGCAATACTAAACCAAGCTATTTATTGTATATACTTTCTACTTTGGAAGGAAACCAAGAAGAGCTCGCCTCCATAATTCAGAAGTTGAATAATGACAATTTACAATATTTAGTGAGCTGTATAGGCGGCACTGAAGACACGCTTTTATCTCGCTTGACTTTACAAGAAGCCGAAGAGCGATTCAAGGATGATACTTTTCTTCCCTTGGTTAAATTGAAAAAAGCCCAGTTCATTCTTGGCGTCCAAGATAAGGCCAAATTTTCTGAAGCAGAAAATTTGCTTAAGGATGTGTTAAAATCGATGGAAGGAATGGAGTGGTCTGATTCAGACGAAGACGAAGACGAAGACGAAGACGAAGACGATTCGATGAATACCGAAGAGGATTCAATAAATGAAATTTCTTCTTCAACAAACAGTTCGACTGAAAAAGCATGGGATAAATATGATTATGGTGATGCCTTGTATGCTCGTGCCGCTCTTTACATCTTTCAAGGGAAGTTTCAGGAAGCTAAGGAGGACCTAAAAATTCCGTCTAAAGGAGAAGGTCATGTGATTCTACCCGCTTTCAAAAGCCAACTTGAAAATTCAGAGTTACCTGCGGAACTTATACAATTAGCCGGAGAAGGAATCTATCCCGAAATATTTAAAAATAATTATGAACGCCCTTTCCCTAGCTATAGTATAATGGAAGAAATAGAGGAAAATAATTGGTTCTTTGAAGCGGCCATCGAAAAGGGCCTATTGACACGTGAGATTTTTGAAGAGAGGAAGAAGAAAATCCAAACGGCTGTTGAAGCATCTTTGTCTGATGAAGATGCACCAGAAGAATTTGAGTTTGAAGAAAAAAGCCCCCATAAAGATAAAGAAAAAGAAGAAGATTAATAAAAACGCGAGAAACTCCCGTTTAGAAAAACGGGGGTTTTTCATTTTTAAATTGGTCATTTTTCTGTTTTCTTGATTTTTTATTTTTTCTTATCCAGGATCATAAGGAAAAAATAAGAACTTTAACTCCTCACAAACTTCCGCAATGCCGTTGTAGGAAACAAGGAAATACTTATACCCAATTGCGCTGGGAATATGTTAGATATGACGCAAGCTCATTGGATTTTAAGTTAGCGCCAGGAATATGACTGAACAAAAAGGGCACTCCATGAATGATTTTCACCTCTTGGCAAATCAAACTTTGGAAGACCTCGCGGATTTTTTTGAATCTTCCTGGCCAGAGGCAGACGTAGATTTACTGGATGGCACATTAACCGTGACTCTTCCCAGGGGACGCCAATATGTTATTAATAAGCATGGCGTTACGCGCCAGGTTTGGGTTTCGTCTCCCTTTACAGGCGCCCATCATTTTCAAATGAAAAATAACGAATGGAAATGCACACGTACCGATGTACGCCTTCAAGATCTGCTATTGAATGAGCGGAATATTCATGCTGCGTGAGCCTAGCTATCTTGATCATGAGATTCCCCAAGAGAGACCTCTCGGGAGAAACCCCACTATTTTAAGAAAAATTATCCCTTATATTCTTCACTATCCTAAAAGTCTTATTTTCTCTTTTCTAAGTATTCTTCTGGCTTCCCTCACCGTTCTAGGCTTTGGCATAGGGCTCCGCTATTTTGTAGATTATGGATTTTCTGAAAATTCTACACGTGGGCTTATGAGTTCTCTTTTTGGGCTTTTTATCACTGTTATTATTATGGCTATAGCAAGTTATGGACGCCTTTATTGGGTTTCACAATTGAGTGAGCGCGTTATTGCAGATTTGAGAAAAGCTATTTTTTGCCATCTTCTTAAACAAAGCGTCAGTTTTTTTGAATCCGTAAGTTTAGGAGAAATCCAATCTCGCCTCACCACTGATACAACTCTTTTACAAATTGTGCTTGGAACGTCAATTCCGATTGCTCTTCGTAATCTTCTGATTATTGTGGGAGGGCTTATTATGCTGATTTTGACAAGCTCTTTTCTCACTGGCATTATCACTCTTGTTATTCCTTTCGTTTTAATTCCTATTCTTACCTATGGGAAAAGGGTTCAACTGTATTCTCGTTTAGCACAAGACGAAACATCTTCTGTTTCTCAGCGCCTTGATGAAACATTTGGAGCGATTCGCACTGTATTTTCTTTTTGTCGTGAATCCTATATGACTCATCTTTTCACAACCCAAGTTGAAAATACATACAAGGCCTCGTTAAAGCGTGTTGAAGCACGGGCCCGTCTCACAGCGCTTGTCATGTTTTTTGTCTTTGGAGGTGTAAGTGTTGTGTTGTGGTATGGGGGACAGAATGTCCTTAAAGGACATATGACACCGGGTCAGTTATCTTCTTTTCTTTTTTATGGGGTCGCTGTAGCTGGGGCAGCTGGGTCTTTGAGTGAAATTCATGGGGATATATTAAGAGCCGCTGGGGGCGTTGAACGAATTTTTGAGTTTCTGGCTTTAAAATCTCCTCTTAAAATTCCTTATGAACTCCAGTCTCTCTCTGCTTCATCTCAAGGATATCTTCAATTTCTCAATGTATCTTTCGCCTATCCTTCACGACCCAATCACCTTGTCCTTAATGATATTTCTTTTGAGGTCTTTAAAGGAGAAACGATTGCGCTTATGGGACCTTCAGGAGTTGGGAAAACAACGGTCTTTAATCTGTTGATGCGCTTTTACGATCCTTTGAAAGGTCAAATTTGCATTGATGGTATATCTTTAGAAAATCTTGATCTGCACGCTTTACGTCATACCATCGGGTTGGTCCCTCAGGATCCTTTTCTCTTTAGTGGTACTTTCTTGGAGAATATTCGATTTGGAAGATTGAACGCGACCCATGATGAAGTTAAAGCAGCGGCAAAAGCGGCTTATATAGACGAGTTCATCGAAGGGCTTCCTCAAGGGTATCATACACATGTGGGAGAGAAGGGAGTTAGCCTTTCCGGTGGTCAACGCCAGCGCATTGCTATTGCTCGCGCTATTTTAAAAAACCCTCCTATTTTACTGCTTGATGAGGCTACAAGCGCCCTTGATGTGAAGAGCGAAGGCAAGGTTCAACAGGCTCTCGAAACTCTTAAACTTAATCGCACTACCCTCATCATCGCTCACCGTCACTCCACAATTCAAACCGCTGATCGCGTTCTTATCTTAAGGCATGGGACAGGAGTGACTCTTGAGTCACCTAGAAATCTCTTACAGAAGAAAGAGAATGTTTAAGGAAAATAGATATAATGGATGGAGTTTTTTCTAAAACTCCCATTCCAATTTTCCATGATTATCATCCAAATCAAAATTCATTTCAGGAGAATCTGGTGTTGATTGATCGTAAAGATCAACCGCTTCATTATAACAAGTTCTGCAATTTGGGCCGTCTCCGTTACAATCAGACCCGCAATGATTCGTAATAAATGTATCAATAGAATTAAGAGCGTGTAGCTGGGAACCCATGGTTAGGAAAACGCCTGCGAGTATAAGAATTCTTTGAAGCATATAATCTCCTTTAATCTTTTGCATCTCTCAATAAATGTTTGATGGCTTTCCGTAATTCAGGCGTGTCCTTTTCGCCATGGCAACTCTTGGCGTGTTCAACCCCTGCTTTGATTACTTCTTCTTCCGTCCCAGAGATGGCAAGCGTACATTTGCTATTAACCTCAACTAATCGACAATCGATGACTTTTCTTTTTTCTGTCATACAGTTCTCCCTTAAAGCTAGATTAATCTTTCACATCAATTCTAAGAATAAAATGTAAATATTTCCTTAATTAGGAAGAAGGCGCTGCAAAAGGGTCTTTTCTCAAAAAGGTCATACCGAACTTATGTTTTTAAGCCGTATGATCAACAGAGCGCCAAGTTTAAGTTGAGGTGCTCGAAGAGAACCGTGGATATTGCTCTGTAAATTCCTAACCATTACTCATGGGGACTAACCATCCAGGGAAAATGCATTTCCATTTTTCTTGAGTATAGGATATTCTTTTCTAAGAAAGATAAGCGACAAGAGAGCAAATGTCATTAACCTATATTAATCGCGAAGAGCTTCAGACAATCCTCACCCATCTTGATCAAGCCCTGTATAATCATGTTCAATGGCATAACGCTCTTCTTCGCACTCTTATTTGCCATCTTCCTCCTGATAAACACAATATTTCACCCAAAGCTCACAAAGAATGCCTTTTTGGACAATGGTATTACAATGATTCTCCTCAAAAGCTAAAAGATCACCAAGGATTTTCTATATTGGGTGATTCTCATCGCTATATGCATCAACTGGCTACCCATTTATTACTTACAATTGAAGCAGGAAGCCCTATTCAAACCCATGATTATGACAATTTTGCGAATGCGATGGAACGGATGCGGCTTGAAATATTTTCCTTAAAACATGAAGTAGAAATGTCTCTCTATACCCATGATCCCCTGACGGGAGCCATCAATCGAACAGATATGCTTCCTGTATTGCGTGAACTTCACGAAATGGTAAAGCGTGAAACACAGAAATGCTCAATTGCCATGATGGATTTAGATAAATTTAAGGAGATTAACGACCACTTCGGTCATCCAGCGGGTGATAAGGTATTAGTGGCTCTTGTCCGATATATAACAGATCATCTTCGGCCTTACGATAAATTATTTCGCTACGGAGGAGAAGAATTTTTAATTTGTATGCAACAAACGGAACTCAATTCTTGTTATGAAAGGATTGAAATTCTACGAGAAGGGATTGCCGAGCTCCCCATTGATATTGGTCGCCTCGATCCCGTCCACCTGACGGCCTCTTTTGGTGTCACTGAATTTGATCGGAATTCGTCCGTTGAACATTTCATCGAACACGCTGACAAAGCTCTCCTCCTCGCTAAATCAGGAGGGCGTAATTGTACACGCGTTTGGGACTCTTCGATGTAAGGAGTCTGTCTTTTTTGCTTTTGAGAAAGCCATTCTTAAGGTAAACTTCTTGCATGCTTAACTCATACCTCAATGCCTTTGTCAGCCTTTTTGTCATCATCGATCCTGTAGCGCTTGTGCCGATGTTTATGTCCTTAACACAACGAATGACAACAAAAGATCGCCATAAGTCGGCTTATATGGCCTGTCTGATTTCCACCATTTTACTTCTTGCCTTTGCCTTTGGAGGAGAACTTCTTTTAAAGCTGATGGGCATTAGTCAAGCGGCTTTTGAAATTGCGGGTGGATTTTTACTGATGATCGCAGCTGTCGAAATGGTGATTGCCCACCACACGGGAATGACCTCAACCACTCCTCCTGAAGAAAAAGAAGCCAGCTTAAGTAGAGACATTACCGTCTTTCCTCTTGCCATTCCATTAATCTCAGGCCCAGGAGCACTAACCACAGTCATTCTCGTTGCTCAAGAGGGAGAATCCTCCGTCGTTCACCAACTTGTTTTAGTTGGTATTATTCTTGCTGTTATTGGAATAACCTATCTTTTTTTAAAGGCAGCTCCCCTAATTCAAAAAATTCTGGGTGTAACAGGCTCCAATGTCGTCACCCGCGTTTTTGGAATTATTCTAACGGCGCTTGCTACTCAATTTATCATTAGCGGGATTAAGAAGGCTTTCTTTTAAAAAAATATCCTCCATCCAATTCATGGTTGTTTCTAAAAGAGTATGAAGCCCTTGGTTAAATGCGCCTATAATTCCTTCCACGGTAAGAGAAGATACGCAAGATGTCTCAAATGTATGGGCAGCTACGATACGCCTCTCTCGCAAATTTATAAACTTAAAAGTAATTTTTAAACGAACTTCTGGAGATTCTTGATCTAAGTGATAAACAGAAAAATCCTGAATTTCAGAATGCAGCATATATTTATACTGTAATCCTACACTGGTTCGGGTTATATAATTTTCTCCCCACCGTTGCCCCAAACCTTCCATAAGTGCTTCGTGAAAAACTTTGGGTAATCTATCAGGCCATTCACTATTTGCAAGGTAATCTCTTCGATAAGGCGAAGGGGTCGTTGCGATCCGAGAAGTATTTAAACTTGCCTCACTTAGCGGAATATCAATGGCAAGAGGAACAGACAACACCGTTTTTGGTTCAAAAAAACCACTTTTTAAAGAGTAAAGAGGGAGGGGTTCATTTTCTTTCAAGAAAGAGCATGAAGATAATAAACAAGTAAAAAATAAAAGGGATATTTTTCTCATCATGATTCATTCTTTCTTATGATTAAAGGCACATATAACAAAACTTACTGAGATCGTCGAGGATCTTCTAAAGGCTGATTTCTATTGTGGAAGTTGAGCTTAATCAGAAAGAGTGCCTCTCCCCTCATTTCTTTCTTGCTCCTTCTTGCGTAATTTTTTACAAGTTTCTTAATTTATAGTTTACTCTTATAGTTAGTGATCAATGTACATAAAAAAAAGCTTAAAGAAGAAATTTATCCTAATAGGGGGGGGTCTTGTTCTTTTTGTGTCCCTCTTTTCGTCCTTATTCTGGGATGCTTTTTATGAAAGTAATTTTCGCAAAATGCAAGATACGATTTGGTCCACCCAACATGTGGATCTAAAGGGACTTCGCGAACTTCAGGCTTCAGGAGGAACCTCCGTTCGTTTCGCAGATCTTCAAAAAAGACTCCAGCATGTTAAAGGGCCTAAGATTATTGTTGATGGAATGTCCGAGTTTCATGGCTATATCTATGGTTTCCCCACTACTTTTTTTGCTTACCATAAATCTCCTCGACTAAAACATCTTATTCGACGCTGGATTTTTACGGGGACAACTGACGTCCGCTCGGAATTAGTCATCCCCGAATCCCTTGAAGCTCAAAACTATGGATTTGATTATAAGCAAGTTCAGATCGGCAGTAAATTTATGGAAACAGATGATAAAATTGATCAAATTGTCGATTTGTATGATAATTTACCCCCTTCTGCATGGCTTCATTTTCATTGCGCTCATGGTAAAGGACGAACATCACTGTTGCTTGCTATGCTAGATATTTTCAAAAACGCACCCACCGTGGCTTTAGAGGATATCATAAAACGTCAAGCTCTCCTGGGTTCAGAAGACTTATTTAATACGGAAGCTTGGAAACACGGGACATATGATAAGAAAATGCTCGAAGATCGGAAAAAATTTGTTGAGAAATTCTACGCTTTTGTATGCCAGCGAAAAAAAGGCGGAATCTCATATTGGTCAACGTGGCACGCGGTCCAAAAAGAAAAGAAAAATGCAAACTTTTCAACAGACCTTCCTTAACAAGAGGTTTATGACTTGCACCTTAGGCCCAAGTTTTTTAAATAATGTCCTCATACCCATAAGCTTATATCAATAGATTTGTAAGAAATGGTAAGCTTGCATTTTTTTGGAGCTAAAGAATGAACCGATTCCTAAGGTTAAGAAACTTTCTCATTGGAGGGGTGATTCTTCTCTTCATTATCATTGGCGCAACATTACAAGATGAATACCGAAAAACAGCCAGATTTCGAACGATGCAAGACCCCATTCCTTCAACTGAAAAAGTCGATCTTAAAGGTCTTCGCGAACTTCCCATAGCGGGAGGGCCCATACTTTCTTTGAGAGAGCTTAAAGAAAGGCTCCCTCATATCAAAGACAAAAAGTTAATTATTGTTGATAGTATTAAGTATAAATCTGAATATATACAGGGCATTCCGACCTGCTATTTAGGGTACAAAGAATGGCCTTCTTTAAAAAACCTGGCCTGGAGATTATTTTATACAAGAACGCTTTATGCTCATCCTGAACTTACCAAAACTGAAGCCCAGGAAGCTGAGAAAAATGGATTTGGGTATGCCAACTTTGAGATAGGAAGCAAGGTTGATTCTTCGGATCAAACCGTAGATGCTTTCATAAAGTTTTTTGATGCTCTGCCAAAAGATGCGTGGGTATATTTTCATTGTCATCATGGCAAAGGCAGAACGTCTGTAATGCTTGTCATGGCAGACATTATGAAAAATGCGCCCCACGTTGCGTTGCCAGATATTATTAAACGTCAACATCTCTTAGGATCCGTAGATTTATTTGATACAACGCCCTGGACTCGCAGCACTTATGCTGCCTCAACGCTCAAGAAGCGGAAGAAATTTATTCAAAATTTTTATGAATTCATTTGTCAGCGAAAGGCCGATGGACTTCAAAGTTGGACCGAATGGCGCACACAACAGCAAGGAAAAAAATGAGAAAATTCCTCAGGACAAGAAATATCTTCATAGGAAGCCTAATTATTCTTGCCATAGGAATTTCTTATGTCCTTTTCACTGATCAATATAGCCAAGCTAAATTTCGCACGATGCAAGATAACATTTCACCTCATGAAAAAGTTGATTTGAGGGGATTGAAGGAGATTCTCGCCTCAGGGGGGCCCATTGTTAATTTTCCCGAACTTAAAAGCAAGCTTCATCACGTAGAGCACAAAATTATCGTTGTTGATGCCATACGGCAATATCATGGTTATATGGATTTCCCTTTACTTAAAGAAGTTCCCACAACTTTTTTTGCTTACGAACGCAGAGATCCAGACTTAAGACATCTCTTTCGCCGTTTGATTTTTACAGGCACAATACAAATCCGTCCGGAACTTGTTTCTCCTGAAAAAAAGCTAGCCGAGAAATATGGATTCGACTATAAAAACATTAAAATTGACAGTCGTATTCTTACACCTGATGCTTCAGTGGATGCCTTTGTTGCTTATTTCGATAAGCTCCCAACGGACGTATGGGTCCATTTTCATTGTCGTCTGGGAAAAGGAAGGACATCTATGATGCTCGTCATGGCGGACATTATGAGGAATGCGCCAACTGTGGCGCTGGAAGATATTGTAAAACGTCAACATCTTCTCGGATCTGAAAATTTATTTAACACCGTAGCAAGAAACGGAGGAACTTATTTTTCCTCAACTCTTAAACGACGCAAGAAATTTATTGAAGAGTTTTACACGTTTATTTGTCAACGCAAAGCGGGTAAAATTCAACAGTGGTCAGAATGGCACCGCGCCCAAGAAGATAAATCCCTATGAAACCCATTTTTAAGCTAAGAAATATTTTAATCATAGGAAGTGCGGGATGGTTTGTGGGTCTTATGTTGTTTTTGTTTTTTGAAGCCTTTTACAGCGGAAACTTTCGCACAACTCAAGATAGGATTTGGTCATCCCAACAAGTCGACTTGACAGGGTTGCGTGAGCTCAACGCTTCTGGAGGCAATTCAGTACGTTTTTCTGATCTCAAAAGAAAACTGAGCCACATCAAAGAAAATAAAATCATTGTCGATGGTATCAGCGAATTTCATGGATATGTTAAAGGCATCCCTACCACTTTTTTTGCCTACCAAAACCCCCACCCTCATTGGAAATACTTTATCAGACGCTGGATTTTTACAGGTACAACAAAGGTATGTCCCCTTCTTGTTACTCCTGAATCCACCGAAGCCCGAAAAAATGGTTTTTCCTATGCCCATCTCAAAGTAGGAAGTAAATTTATCTCATCCAATGAAACCATTGATGAAGTCGTAAACCTTTTTGACACCCTGCCAGAAAACACGTGGGTGCACTTTCATTGTCATTATGGCAAAGGCCGAACATCCCTTATGCTGGTGATGTATGACATTATGAAAAATGCACCAAAAGTTGCCTTAAAAGATATTGTTAAACGACAACACCTTTTAGGCTCAGAAGATTTATTAAACACAGTCGTGTGGAAAAAAGGAAGCTATACAAAAACACAGCTTCAGAATCGAGCAACTTTCATCACGGGATTTTACAACTTTGTTTGCCAAAGAAAAAAAGGAGGCCGTCAGCAATGGTCAGAATGGAACAAAAAAAATCAGAGAACCCTTAATGCTAAAGATCTATAAAAAAAGCCTTAATCCTAGCCGGTAGTATTATAGAGGTGTTTATAGGTTTTATGAGCTATGCCTGAAAGTTGGGTAGGAAACACCAGGTAGCGATCCCTTTGCAAGAACATTATGGTATACATATATAAAAAAGCAGGGTGATAGAATACACAAACGACAAAAATTTCTTTATTTTCATCCCCTTATAATATATTCTAATTTATATTTTTTTATCAAAAATTGAGTACTTCTTATGTTCCTTGATAAAATAGGCACTTTCCATGAGAAAAAATAAAGCGCCAAAAGAAAAAATACCCTTCCCTCTTATTATAAAAAAAGAAGAAAAAAAACTTTTAAACGTATTTTTAAAAAAAATCCCCGTTTCCATCGCTATTTTTGATCAACATATGAATTACATTATTACTAGTGATCGATGGATCGAAGAAACCAATCCACCGGTTAAAGACCTTATTGGCAGAAACCACTATGAGGTCGTTCCTGATATTCCCTTGAAATGGAAGAAAATTCATCAGCGCTGTTTGAACGGAGAACACTTAAAGTGTGAAGAAGAAATGTTTAAAAGGAAAGATGGAACACTCGAATGGGTAAAATGGGAGGTCTTACCTTGGTATAAAATGGCCCGGATTGTTGGTGGAATAATCATCTTTGTCGAGCATATTACAAACAGAAAATTGATTGAAAAGAAAATGGAAGAGGTCATCCACAATCTTAACGACTCCAAAACGGAACTCGAAAATTTTGCCCATATATGTGCTCATGATTTAAATGCTCCTCTTCGCACGATTTCAAATTATGCTCAAATTACAACAGAAGGTTTTCAAAATTTTGTCGATCCTAAAATTAAGGAATATTTAAAAAATATTTCAAAAAATGTAAAATACATGAATTCTATTATAAATGGTATTCTCACCTATGTTCAACTTGCCCCTCTAAAAGAAAAAACAAATTTTTTTTCCATGCAAGAAATCGTGCATTCTGTAAGAGAAAATTTAGCAAAACCGATAGAAGATAAAAAAGCATCTATTGTTTGGGAAGCTCTTCCCGATGTTTATGGGGAAAGAGATTCCCTCACCCGCGTTATTCAAAATTTAATCATGAACGCTTTAAAATATAATGACAAAAAGCATCCCTTTATTCACATCACTGCAAAAGAACAAAGTAAATTTTGGAAATTTTGCGTTCAAGACAATGGAATTGGGGTTGATCCCGCTCATTATAAAAAAATATTTGAGCTATTTGGAAGAGCACATCCTCATTCCCAATATGAAGGCACAGGAATCGGTCTTGCGATTTGTAAAAAAATTATAACTTCTCATGGGGGGCAAATTTGGCTGCGCTCTTCTCCTCAGAAGGGTTCTCAATTTTTCTTTACGCTTCCAAAACCTTCTTTAGTAAAACGGAAAAGACGTTTGAAAGAAAATAGAAAAGAGCTGAAAGAAGACCTTTTTATTCTCGAGCCCGTTATGGAAAACATTCCCCAAAATTTCGCAGAGCGTCAAAAAACCCGAAAGAATTAAAATTGAAAAATAATTTTTTCAGGTTCTATGCGCTTATTTAATCTGAGTTTGTTATAGAAGCGTTCGCGTTACCCTCTTTAATGTCTCTCTTTCAAAAAAAGGAAGCCAATTCTCATCCTAGAAACAGTTGTATAAGTGCAGATACAGAGTTGTTTTCTCATAAGATTTGAAGTATGCTTCTTAAAATCTTTATGTTTTTTTAAGGAACTCTCTATGTCGGACGCATCACCTCGTTTATCCTTAAAGTCATGGATGGTTCTTATTTCAATTGGGGTATTAATTTTTCTGGTGAATGTTGATTATACCGCCGTAAATTTAACCCTTGTTCCTATTTCAACCGAAATTCACGCTGATCTCAATGCCCTTCAATGGCTTTTAAGTGCCTATGTTCTTGTGTGGGCGGCTTTCGTCATCCCGGCGGGGCGTGTTGCAGACCTTTATGGCAAACGAAATACCCTTACCGTAGGACTCATTATCTTCATGATAGGGTCTTGTCTTACGGGCCTCGGCCATTCCCTTGAAATGCTCATTGGCGGGCGTATTCTTCAAGGAATGGGGGCGGCGATTTTTTCAGCGCCTGCGTGGGCTGTTATCTTCACAACAGCTTCTCCCGAAAAGCAAGGCTTTGTCATGGGCGTTATTTTATCTTTTGCAGGCCTAGGTCTTGCAACGGGCCCCACACTCGCGGGTTTTATTATTGAGGAAGCCAGTTGGAGGTGGATTTTTTACATCAATATTCCTTTAGGGCTAATGGTTATCGCCATTCTCAGGTTTTATGGGAAAAAAGATATTTTACCTCTTATAAAAGACAAAATTGATTTTATTGGAACTCTTCTCTTGGGATCAGGTTTGTGCACTACCGTTTATGCCCTGAATCAAGTTGAAACCTGGGGAATCACAAGCTTTCAATTATGGAAAGTCATGGCGTGCGGGCTTTTTCTTATCGGATTTTATGCTTTTCGAGAATACAATGGAAAAGCCCGAATGATTCCTCCCCACCTCTTCCGAAATAAGCCTTATATGGCTGCAAGTGTTGGTGAATTTTTCATGGCCATGAACTTTTCTATGGTTCTTGTTCTGATGGGTTTATATCTTCAAAACACATTGCACTACTCAACCTATGAAACAGGGCTTATCTTTATCTCAATGACCATCAGTATGGGACTCCTATCTCCTATTGGTGGGAAGATGGTTGATGCATTTGGGATCAAGAAGCCTATGGTTTTCGGAGCCCTTTTAACAGCTTTTGCGATGGGACTCATGATCTTTTTACGGGTCGACTCCTCTCTTTTCTATGTCGTTACAGTTTTATTCTTAGTGGGTACAGGTTTAGGCGCTTATTTTACAGCCTGTAATACAGCTATGATGCGTGCGGTTCCACCAGAAGATTTAAACGTAGCCTCCGGGGTTTATATGATGCTGATGATGATGGGAAATACTTTAAGCATCATTCTATCTACCAGTTTTGTGGTTTTATTTGGACAGAGTCATCTTTTAGAAAATAGTCAAAACCATGGGATGCTATTATCCGCTGAACAACATCAAAATTTAACAGCGATTATCTCTCACGTTGAACATTCCACGTCCCAACTGAAAGACTTTCCCCTCGAACAAGTGCCTGAGCTTTTAAGGTGGATTGATCAAGCTTTTGTCTATGGTCTTTCCCTTAATATGATATTTGGAACCGCCTTTGCTCTTGTCGCTGCAGGATTAACAATGTGGGGCATCACGGCGCATAAACCCTCCTTTATTTCTCATGAGCATGCGGCCTCCCCTACTCTCTAAAAAAACTCTGTGGGAAAGAAATTTTATTCACGCTCAGTGAATTTAGGAAATTGAGAATATTAACTAAAATTCCCAAAAATTTAATTGCTCATATCTTTTTCTTTCTATATAATTTCTTTCAAGAAAATATTCTTGTATAAGAGCGTTTCAATATTTCTTTTTCTAAATTTTTTTATATAAAAATAAATAATATCTGCGGAGGAGCCGCCTTATGAGACAATTCAAACAACCGACGAATCTGTCTATTGACAAACAGCAACTTGACTTTTTTCCTGAAAAAACCCTTCATTTATCAACTTCTCATGTCTGTACTCGTCGGAACTTTAAGGGAAAAATTGGCTTTCCTCTCCTCAATCGCAAAGAAATAGGCGAAATTTTTTCTGGGAATGCTGGTCTTTCTCTCAGCATTCCTTTTTTTGAATCTCGTGTTCACGCGGGGCTCCCTGTCTCTAACGACGAGGTGAAGGCAGGTCCTCTTGATCTGAATGATTATCTTCTTCCTCATAAGGCTACGACCTTTTTTGTACGCGCCACAGGTGATTCTATGATTAACGCCGGCATTTTTTCGGAAGATATGCTTATCGTTGATCGATCCCTTGCACCAGCTTATGGAAATATTGTCATTGCCATTTTAAATGGTGAGATGACGGTTAAACGACTCGAGAAAGATAAGAACCGCATTCTTTTATGCGCAGAGAATGATGAATATCCGGATGTCATCATTGAAGAAGAGGATAATTTCGCTATATGGGGTGTGGTCACAAATGTAATTCATTCTCTTCTATGATGGATGAGAAGGACTATTCTCTCTAAATACTCTACTCCAAAGAAATCAAGGAAATTTTATAGTCTTTTATCCCAATAGCAACCTTGCCTGCTTTTAAGGCCAATGCTGCGTTTCCAAAGATTTCTCGTCTCCAACCCGTAAGAGCGGGAACATCCGGATCTGAAGAGCGCGCAATTATCTCTAAATCCACACTGGTTGCAATCAGCTTTTGAGCCACATGATATTTTTCAGCTTTAATTTTTAAAAGAAGTCGTAACATTTCCACAAGAGCGGAAGACCCCGGAGGGGACGCTCCTTCTTGTTTAATCTGGGGGCAATCTTCTAAAGGGAGCTCAAGCGCTTTTTCAACAAGGAGTAAAATACTTTTTGCTTCCTTTTCTTTGAGAAAAGATGGTGGGAGTCTGCGCATCTGTTTCAGATCGATAAGTGAACGAGGAGCAGCTGCCGCAAGTTCTAACATCACTTCTTCTCGCATAACGCGTCCTCGTGGAATATTACGCTTTTGAGCTGTAATTTCACGCCAAGCTGCAATTTCTCTTAAAATAGCAAGCGATCGGGGTTTAGGAGAACGGATCTTGATTTTTTGCCAAATAGCGTAAGGATCCATAGCATAGGTTGTAGGATCTTTTAGAATGGCTAGCTCATCATGCAGCCAATGAAACCGATCCTCTGCTAAAATTTTTGCATAAAGCTTTTCATAGATGATACGGAGATAGGTCACATCGCCTAAAGCATAGACGAGTTGTTTTTCTGTTAGAGGTCGTTGAGCCCAATGAGAATAACGAGAAGATTTGTCTATAGAAACCTTTGTGTATTTTTGAACAAGGACATCATATCCTACAGATTCTCCAAATCCACAAACCATAGCGGCAATTTGTGTATCAAAGAGGGGAGAGGGAATATCACCCGTTAAATGATAAAAAATCTCAATATCCTGTCGCGCTGAATGAAAGACTTTAATAATGTCTGGATTCTGTAAAAGATCAAAAAAAGGGTTAAGATCCATATTTTTTGCTAAGGGATCAATGGCAATCGCCTCATCCGCGAGTCCAACTTGGATCAAACAAAGTTGCGGCCAATACGTTGTTTCTCTTATAAATTCTGTGTCTACTGTAATATAGGATTGAGTTGCTGCGCGTTCACAAAACGCCTTGAGGTCTGATGAGTTCGTTATTAAATTCATGTATTCTGGTTATCATTGAAACCAAGACTTGACAAGAGATTCAGAATCTCTAGGACTAACAAAAAGATAAATTGGAAGAAAGAAAGACTCATGGTGAATCCTTATCGTACCCATACATGTGGTGATTTGCGCATCGAAAATACTAAACAAGAAGTCCGTCTTTCAGGATGGATACATCGCAAAAGAGATCATGGGCAGCTGTTGTTTATAGACCTCAGAGATAATTATGGAATCACTCAATGCGTAATTGATTCTGAAAATCCTCATTTTCAAGAAGCCGAAAACATCAGACTTGAAAGCGTCATTACCCTTACGGGGCGCGTCGTTAAAAGAACGGCTGATACCATAAACGCTCACATGCCAACAGGAGAAATCGAAGTTTCCATTGAAAAGATCATCGTTCAATCAAGGGCAGAACTTCTTCCTCTTCAAGTGAATAGCGGTGCGGAATTTCCTGAAGAAACTCGACTTAAGTATCGCTTTTTAGATTTAAGGCGAGAGAAAATGCATGCCAATATTATCTTGCGAAGTCAAATCATTGCCTCTTTGCGCCAAAAGATGATCAATCAAGGGTTTCTCGAATTCCAAACGCCTATTTTAACAGCGAGTTCGCCCGAGGGAGCTCGCGATTATTTAGTTCCCAGCCGTCTTCATCCAGGTAAATTTTATGCTCTTCCTCAAGCGCCTCAACAATTTAAGCAACTTCTTATGGTTGCGGGTTTTGATAAATATTTTCAAATTGCTCCCTGCTTTAGAGACGAAGATGCCCGCGCCGATCGTTCGCCGGGTGAGTTTTATCAATTAGATTTTGAAATGTCTTTTGTCACTCAAGAAGATGTATTTACGGCCATTGAGCCCGTACTTCATGATATCTTTGTTGAATTTGGCAAAGGAAAAACCGTAACTCCCCTTCCCTTCCCTCGCATTCCCTATACAGAATCTATGCTCAAATATGGAACGGATAAACCGGATTTACGGAACCCTCTTCTCATTAGTGATGTGACGGAAGTTTTCCAAGGGTCTGATTTTGGTCTCTTTGCAAAAGCTATTGAGAAGGGAGCCGTGGTGAGAGCGATTCCTGCTCCAAAGACAGAAGCTCATCCCCGTAGCTTCTTTGATAAAATGAATGAGTGGGCCCGTGAACAAGGAGCTGGTGGCTTGGGCTACATCATTTTAGGAACTGACGGTCCTAAGGGCCCCATTTCTAAATTTTTAGATGATAAGCGGATACAAAAGCTTTGCTCTTTGACAGGAATTAAAGAAGGGGATGCTGTTTTCTTTGCTTGCGATAAGGTAAAAACAGCGGGAAAACTGGCAGGTCTTGCCCGTACTCGCCTTGCTGAAGAGTTAGATATCCTCGAAAAAAATACCTTCCGCTTTTGTTTTATTGTTGATTTTCCCATGTATGAATTTGACGAAGAAAAAGGAAAAATTGAATTTTCTCATAATCCTTTTTCCATGCCTCAAGGCGGACTCGAAGCTTTGGAAACTCAAGACCCTTTAAGTATCCTCGGTTATCAGTATGATATTGTGTGTAATGGCTTAGAGCTTTGCAGTGGCGCCATCCGCAATCATCTTCCTGAAGTTATGATTAAGGCCTTTACCATCGCTGATTACACACAAGAAGAAGTTGAGTCTCAGTTTGCGGGCATGCTAAGTGCTTTTCGCTTTGGCGCTCCCCCTCATGGAGGGGCAGCCCCCGGCATTGATCGGATCGTCATGCTCTTGGCTGATGAACCCAACTTGCGTGAGATTGTAGCTTTTCCCATGACCCAAAAGGCCGAAGACTTGCTCGTAGGCGCCCCAGCGGAAGTGCGCCCCGAGCAACTGAAAGATCTTCATATTCGTGTTGTTTTGCCTCAAAATTCTGCGAAGTAGCCTTTTCACTTGGTTCTGTTTACTTAACTCACCTTAGTTTGTATACGTTTATGCCAAAGCAAGAGGCGAGGCTCCAGAAGAGAAGCTTAAACCTCCCTCCTTTCCTTAGGGCATATAGAGGCAACTCAGTTTGACAAGATCAAAAGAATCATCCATGTAGAAAGGGGTAAGGGTATTACCATAAGAATAAGCAATTCCCACAAATATAGCTGTGATCATAAGAAAAGGAACAGTTTGTCTAACGATATTTAACATTTCTAATAATTCTGTCTTTGCCATGCTATTCTCCTGTTTTGTGTTGATTCAATTTTATGTGTGGACAGAAGTCTGGCGTAAATTAGTTACTAAATTATTAACGTTACTCTAAAAAAATTTTTAATTAGATTGCGCATTAAAGGACTTCTATCCTAGATGGCGGTATTTACAATTCTCACCCTCAAAATGAGGAGTGGAGCGAGTTTTTAATAGACTTAAATTTATTTACTCTTTTTTAGTCGTCTTTGATTCCACATCACTTTTGCGACGTCTGCGGTATTGTTTTATGGATGTTCGCGACGTCCCATAGGATTTATCTTTGGAAGGCGCGCGTAACCGGACAGGCAAAACAATCCTAAATTTTCTATAAAAATCTAAATCAATGATATTATGCATCTTTTATCCTTCTCCCCCCTTATCTCTGTCTCTATTGTTATTATAGGGTAAGAGAGTTAATATTCCTCTAGGGAAAGGTTGAAAAAGTCTTTATTACTTATTAGGAATAAAAATTATACTTTGGTTATCTTAAAACATTTTTTATCGTCACATTCTCTTGCTCTCACCATTTTTTTTTAATATGATCCAATCATACCTAAAGGTGCTCGAAAGAGTTAAAAGGGAACATAATATCGTATTCAATTTAAGAACGAAAAATATGGCTGCTCCCGCAACTGTAAAACGTGAGTTTTAAGCTCAAAGCCACTGACCATTATAGGTTGGGAAGGTGCTTAAAATGTTTAATCGTTAGCCAGGAAACCTGCCTTTAGATGTCATCCACTTCGTTTGGCGGGAAAGACAGACGGAAGCGAAGATAATCTCGTAGATGACGTATTTTTTTGAAAATCATCTATAGGGAGAGTTTTATGTCTTTATTACTTAACACTGCCACCAGTATTTTTAAAGTAAACTTACAAGCAAAGCTCATCAATACATTATTTGCTTTAACTTTAGCGACTTACTATATCTCATCTCACCATGCCCCGATACTGTATCGGTGGAATTTTAAAAATAAAATTTGTGAAGCTTTGAATGAATTAAGGATAGAAAGCCCTTCAGAAACGCTTTCTCCGGAAATTCGCGCAGCCCTTTATAGGCACAACCTCCTTTCTTCTTCAACGCTTGAGCCACTCATAACTTTCTCAATAAACCCTCGACTCAAAGAACACAATGATTTTATAGGAAGAAAATTAAACGTAGCGGAGCGATTCATCAATAATGCATTATATAACTTTTCCCTCCCCGCGGAGGCGGGGACGAAAGCGCTGGATGTGATGGCTCATTTAAAAACTATACCCCTTTCAAATGATTTTTCTGGCTTACTTTGGAGGT
Source organism: uncultured Alphaproteobacteria bacterium (assembly GCA_937967795.1). GTDB lineage: Bacteria > Pseudomonadota > Alphaproteobacteria > UBA9655 > UBA9655 > UBA9655. The sequence goes on from CALBSK010000063.1 coordinate 38,483, forward strand.
CCTTCGCCTCTCTTCGTAATGAAGAAAAGGGAGGAGAGTCTACTTCCACCGTCATTGGGAGCAAAGCGAAGCAATCCATAAAATCCGAAAAAATCATCCAGAATGGACATGTACCAAGAGTGAGTCCTTTACCTCCACTCTCCTCAAAAACTCACTCAGCTCTCCCTAAAGAGCTCCCAACACCTCCTTCTTTTGTGACTTCCCAATCAAGCCCGCAGGAATCCCTTCGTGAACAAGTAACTCCTGATTTAATAGCAACCTCCTTTTCGTCTGCCTCGAAAAATGTTGAAAGTTTGAGTGTAAAACCTCAACAACCCTTTGAACCCAATCCAAAGAGTGAACCACGTCTGTTCGAATCAACTCAAAAAAATAGTCTTCGTTCTTCCACCGCTTTCAAACTAAAGCCTTGGCACACTTATAAAAAAACGTCTAACAATCCTCTGTTTATTTTCTGGTTAATGAAAGTGGCACCAGAAAGCCCCGTACCTGAAGAAGAAATCCCTTTTAGGAAAGCATTTGTTAAAACGATGCTTTCGCCTGAATTTCAACCCTTTATAAACGGGAGTTGGGAGGGTGAGGACGAAGAAGACGAAGAGGGCCAAGAAGACGCCGATGCATCAGACATAAAGAAGAAACGTACAGCTTTTTACAAGAAAAAACGTGCAGATTTCTTTTATGCCTATATGAAAAATGTTAAATGGCCAAAAACGCCTTTTGGATTTCTTTTTCCTCCAGAGGTAGAGGTAGAAGACTGGCATCATGTGAAGGAGGACACATTCCTTGCTGGCTATGAATTTCCCCTTAGATTTCGGGGCGTTCATCCCTATAAGGATGAAGATTTTTGCTCAGAGTGAGAGAGAAACGTCAAGGCACCTCAACGGGACGCTTCCGACTCAAGTAAGTATAAACCACAGGAATCACAAAAAGGGTAAAGAGCGTTCCTACACTCATTCCTCCCACGATGACAAGACCGATCTGCTCACGTGTCTCAGCGCCTGCTCCTGTCGAATAAGCTAAAGGAATCGCTCCAAACACCATAGCAAAAGTTGTCATAAGAATGGGTCTTAACCGCAATCTTGAGGCTTCAACAACCGCTTCGAAAGGAGATTTTCCTTCTTCTTGCAGTTTATTCGCGAAATCAACAATCAGGATTCCGTGTTTGGTAATCAAACCGATCAACGTCACCAGGCCAATTTGGCTATAAATATTAAGAGTTCCACTTGGAAAAATCCATAATGTAAAGATAGCTCCCGCCAAGGAAAGGGGAACACTGAGGATAATGATAAAGGGGTCTATAAAGCTTTCAAATTGAGCAGCCATGACTAAGAAGATAAAAGCAATCGCAAGCCCAAAAATAAGATAAATAGTATATGTCTCTTTGAGATAATCACGTGTTTCTCCAGAAACAGTCGTTTGGTAGCCATCAGGAAGAATGCGATCTGCTACCTCCTTAATATCATTCAGAACCTGACCTAAACCATATCCTTCATTTAAGGTTGCATCCAATGTGACCGATCGCATGCTATCAAAATGTCGAATTTCAGGTGTGGTTGTAATAGCAAGGATTTTAACAAGGTCGGAAAGAGGAACGAGGGATTCTTTTCCATCTTTTGAACTGCGAACCGTCATTTCTAACACATTTTGTGGAGACCTTCGGAATTGTTCACCAACCCATACACGTATAGGATATTGCTTGCTTTCTCGTTCAAAGGTCGTTGATTTTCGACCTCCAATAAGCGTATCTAAGGTCTGAGCAATAACATCAGGTTCAATTCCAAGGGTTGCAGCCTTATCCACATCTACTTGAACTTTGTAATCTTGGCCAGGGGCCCCCATATCTGGCACGACATTGCCTATACCTGGATGTTGAAGCATGGCCGCCCAAACTTTTTGCATTTGCTGTTCTAGATCTTCATAAGATCGTGTCGTCTGAATCACAAAAGAAAGATCAAAAGTGCTTCCACTAGCAATAACCGACCGATTTTGACATTTTGCTCTTACCTGAAGCCCTATAATTTTATTTAACTCGGGAGTAATGGCTTCTTTAATGTCATTACAACTTCGTGTCCTTTCTTCCCAAGGTAACATCGTATTTTGGGAATAGGTATAATCACCCACTTGAACAATCGTCATCCGTTTAACCAGTTCAGGGACGGAAGCAAGAATTTTATCCATTTGAAGGGCATATTTTTCAGTATATTTGAGAGTCGCCCCGTAAGGAGGATCAGCTGTTGTTAAGAGAACGCCTTGATCTTCTGCGGGTGTAAGCTCTCGCCTTAACTGAAATACGGCAAGGTAGAGCCCTATCACCGCCACGGCAAGACCAATAAAAACAACCCAAAGTCGCTTTTCTAAAACACGCTTTAAAAAATTTCCATACCCTTGATCGAGCTTATCCAGCCATTCTCCTACTTTATCGTAAAAGATCTGGTAATACCGCCTAAATCCATAATTATAAGAAACCTCATGACCATGAGAAACGAGGAGGCGAGAACACATCATAGGCGTTAGTGTTAAAGCGACAAATCCTGAAATAAGAACAGACCCCACAAGAGTAAGAGCAAATTCAGTAAAAAGCTTACCCGTAATCCCACTTGAAAGGGCAATAGGGGCATAAACAGCCGCCAAAGTTAAAGTCATAGCAATCACAGCAAAGCTAATTTCTTTTGCTCCCGTAATGGATGCTCTCATGGGATCCATGCCTTCTTCAACATAGCGATAGATATTTTCTAAGACAACGATCGCATCATCCACCACAAGTCCAATAGCAAGGACGAGAGCCAGAAGGGTTAAAATATTGATGGTAAATCCAAAAAGAAACATCAATGCAAACGCCCCAATTAATGACACTGGGATCGTTACAAGGGGAATAAGTGAAGCGCGCCCTGATCTTAAAAAGCCAAAAACAACAAAAATAACAAGAAATGTTGCTTCCCAAATAGTTCGATAAACGTGAGCAATCGATTTTTCGATAAACACTGTTTTATCAGAAGAAATTTCAATTTCTGTACCTGCCGGCAATCGATTCCGAATTTGAGTAAGTTTTTCTTCAATTCCTTTCTTTACCTCAAGAGGATTAGCAACAGATTTTTTAACAATTCCAATGCTCACAGCGTTTTTATCATTAAATCGTGAAGAAAAACGCTTATCCTCTGAGTTAAGCTCCGCATATCCCACGTCCTTTAACCGAATGATGACTCCTTCTTTTTGAGAAATAATCATATTGTTGAACTGATTGGGTGTGGTAAGGGATGCAACTGTGGTTACAGTGAATTCACGTTCTTCTCCACTAATGCGGCCCGCTGGCTTTTTAATATTTTGTTTTTTTAAAGCACCCGCTATATCTGTGGCAGTAATGCCATAAGCATTCAGTCGAATAGGGTCTAAGACGAGGTGCATTTCTAAATTGCCACCGCCAAAAATTTCGACGCTCGCCACGCCTTTTATTGTCTCAAGCTCGCTTTCTAAATATCGATGAGCATAATCAGCCAAATCATTAACAGACTTTTTGTCACTAAAAAGAGAGAGGTAAATGAGGGGCTGCGCATCAGCATCTGCTTTTTTAATGAGAGGATCTTGCGCATCATCAGCAAGTTGATTCCTCGCTTTTTGTAAGCGATCCCGGACGTCAGCCGCTGCAAGATCAATATCTCGATCCACTCTAAAATAGAGTTTTATGATGCTATTTTCTGTCTCGCTCCTTGATGTCATATAATCAAGCCCTTCGATTCCTCCGAGAGCTTCTTCCAAGGGGCGAGTCACCTGTTGTTCGATAATTTGAGGGCTTGCTCCCTCAAGGGATGTTGTCACACTTATAATAGGTTTATCAACTTCAGGGAATTGACGTAAAGAAAGGCGAGTAAAAGAAACACCCCCCACCATTAAAATAATAATCGTCATCACAGTCGATAAAACAGGCCGACGAATAAGAAGTTCAATGAATTTCATTACCTAATCCTGTTTTTCTGGATTTTGATTAACAACCGTCACTTCATCACCGTCATGAACTTTAAATTGACCAGCGGTAATAACAAGATCACCAGCTTTGACGCCATGGGTAATTTCGACTTCGTTTCCATCATGCATTCCTGTACTTACTGTCGATCTAACAGCAATGTTATCTGTCACAAGCATGACGTATTCCTCGTCTCCTTCTCGTTCAATAGCTGTTTCAGGAACCAAAACAGCATCATTTATCTTTCCTGCAAGAACCAATACACGGGCAAACTCGCCTGGACGATAGGAGAGTTCCTTATTTTCCATTTTAGCCCTAAGCGTCACTGTTCGTGTTGCCTCATCAATTTCAGGACTGATTGCCGTGATTGTAGCCTCAACAGGTAAAATATCGTAATCTTCAATTGTTATATCGACAATATCTCCGGGATGAACATAGGGTAAATAAGATTCAGGAATACTGAAATCCACATTAATAGGATCTAAATCAACTATATTTACCAGTTCTACAGATTCCGAAACAAACGCTCCCACGCTTACATTACTCAGTCCCATAACGCCCTCAAAAGGTGCTTTTATAACAGTGTCCTCCAGACGAATTTTTGCTTCATCAACATTCGCTTCACTCATTTGCACTTCTGCAAAAGCCTTATCTCGTTGCTGAAGAGTCCCAAAATTTTTCTCTAAAAGCTTTACGGCTCGGTTATATTCTTCTTTATTAAGCGCAAGTCGTGCCTCAGCCTCCTTAAGCTTTGCTTTATACAAGGCGTCATTTATCTTAAAAAGAGGCTCGCCTGCCTTGACACGTTCCCCTTCTTGAAAATAGATCTTTTCAATTTTTCCATTCACTTCTGGACGCAAGACAACCGATTGAATAGCAGAAAGAGTGCCTACTGTACTTACTCGTCTAAGAATCGTCCCACTTTTAGCCTGTACCGCTTCAACAGGGGTAGGCTCCTTTTCTTGACCTTTAGCTTTTTCTTCTCCTTTTCTAAGCCAAAGAACAGCTCCAAGGCCAATACCACATATAACTCCTGCAATGATTATTTTTTGATATGTTTTCATTTTATATATCTCTGCTTAAAATAAGCTTAAAATTTTAATAAATATGTTTTATCTTCATACTCTATCAGACAAGACATTAACAAGATGTTAAAATTTACTAAGGATGACTTAAGATGACTCAACGCCCTTCTCTCCATCTTGCTGAGCTTTTAACTTCTCGTCTTTGCCACGATCTTATAACTCCCATTGGCGCAATTAATACAGGTCTTGAACTTTTTCAAGAAACACCCGCTGATCATCTTACCGAATCAGAAGAAATTTTAAACCTAATTCTCCATAGCGCCCAAACAGCTTCTGCTCGTGTGAGTTTTTTTAGAATTGCATTTGGATGCAACGGAGAAAGAGTTTCTCTTGGAGAAGCTAGACAACTTATAGAAAACTACTTTATTCGTAGCAAGCTAGAATTTTATTGGGAGAACCCTTTTCAAAAAAATTTCGCCCTTGGAAACTGGGGACGGATTCTCCTAAATGCGAGTTTGTGGATGAGCGAATGCGCTCCACGAGGAGGAACATTGCATATTTCTTCTCCCCGAGAAGATAATCTTGTTCTTTCTCTTTCTCTTAAAACTGATTCAATCATCCTTCATCAGGGAACGCTTGAAGCTCTAGAGGGCCAGGTCTCTCTTCAAGAAATCACTCCCCGGACTGTTCCGTGCTTCCTCATTCATTGGTTTGTTAAAGAAAACAAACGAAAGCTTACTCTTCGCAAGTCCCCTCTCTCTTCTGAACTTTTTTTAGAGATAAAGGAAGAGGAACTTTAAAAAAAAGCTTGCAAAATTCGAGTCAATCGTTAAGCATGTAATCAGAAAGAATAAATTCTTTCCAACCTAACTCTCATATGGCCCTAGAAATGGGGAGAGGGTATATTATATCAACAAAGAAGATAGTTCATGAAACAAGCTGGTTATCCCAAGCGGCATCAAAGCCGTTCTTCTGAGCGTCATAGACTTCCTCAGAAACATATAAATGGAGATTCAGGAGAAGGTAAAATGCGGGGGAATCCTCAACAATTTGTGGATAAATACCTCAGCCTTGCTCGAGACGCAGCATCCGCTGGTGATCCTGTATCTGCTGAAAATTATTATCAATACGCGGATCATTATTATCGCTTAACGTTGGCTAACCGTGCAGCTCGTTCTGAGAAAAATAATACCTTCCGAAAACATCAATCTGACCTTTCAGAAATCCCCTCTCTTCCTTCTTCCTCTCCTTCTTGTTAATTAAAATAAATTAGCGAGCACTTATGGGGAAGGATTTCCTCAAAGAGAGGATGAATTTTCCACTTTAGGAAAAATGGGAGAAGGTGCAGGTAACACCCCCCCCGATTTTAAAGGTATTTTTAGGGCCTCAAAGCTTCTCTTATCTTGCCCCAACTGATCGAGAATTCTTGAGGCTGAATCCGGCATGATGGGTTGAATATAGATAGCGATATGACGGATAACTTCTGCTAATACATAAAGAACAGTTCCCATCCGAACGTGATCTTGTGGATGAGCAGATTTCTTTAACGACCATGGTTTTTGTGCGTCTACATAGCGATTGGCTTCGCTCACCACCTCCCAAATATGTTGGCAATAGGCCTGAAGCGCTTGAGCTTCCATATCCTCTCCCAAAAGCTCATGAAGGTGTGAAGCCTTGGCTAGCATCTCTTGATCTTGGCCTAAGAGTTCATCAGGTTTGGGAATTTCGGCACCCACATTTTTATAAATGAAAGATAAAACCCGCTGAACTAAATTTCCAAGGTCATTCGCCAGATCACTATTGATTCGCTGTATGAGAGAGGCATCGGAAAAACTTCCATCTTGGCCAAAAGGAATTTCTCTCATGAGGTAATAGCGAATGGAATCCAGTCCATAAGTATCAATTAATTTTAAAGGATCAACGACGTTTCCTAAAGACTTTGACATTTTTTCCCCCTCATGAGTCCACCATCCATGGGCAAAAATTCGATGAGGTGGCGTAATTCCTGCTGCCAATAAAAAAGCGGGCCAATACACCGCATGGAAACGGAGAATGTCTTTTCCAATCAAGTGAAGAGATTCAGGCCAAAAAACTTGAAATTCTTTCCCTTCAATATCGGGATATCCTAAAGCCGTCATATAGTTCGTTAAAGCATCCACCCACACATACATTACATGTTCAGGGTCGGTTGGAACCTCCACTCCCCAAGTGAATTTGGTGCGAGAGATAGAGAGATCTCTCAACCCTCCTTTAATAAAGCTTAAAACTTCATTTCGTCGTCCAATAGGAGCAATGGCTTGCGGATGGGCCTCATAATAATCGAGCAAAGGTCTTTCCCATGCGGAAAGACGAAAGAAGTAAGAGGATTCTTCCATCCATTCAACAGGCGCCCCCGAAGGAGCTTTCCCATTGACAATTTCCGATTCGTCAAAATAAGCTTCGTCACGCACCGCATACCACCCGGCGTAAGTACTTTTATAAATCTGTCCAGCGTCTTCCAGTTTTTTCCACAGCGCTTTTGCGGCTTCATGATGACGCTTTTCCGTTGTACGGATGAAAACATCTGGAGAGGCGTTAATTTTATGGTTCATTTCGAGAAAGAGTTGGGCCATCCGGTCCGTAAAAGCCTTGGGTTTTTCTCCCTCTGCTTCTGCGGCTTGGGCTACCTTTTGACCATGTTCATCTGTTCCTGTAAGAAATTTTACATGCGCTCCTGCAAGACGCCAATAGCGCGCTAGCATATCCGCTGCAATATTGGTATAGACGTGGCCCAAATGGGGGATGCCATTCAGATAGTAGATGGGAGTTGTGATATAGCGGGTCGTCATTCTGAATTCCTATTTTGTAGCCTTGCAAAAACAGAGGTCAGTGTTGCTCTTCGATCAAGTTGTGCAAAGCGGCATTGATCAAGGAGCTCTTCTATTTTCTCATATACGAAGAGGGCCTGGTCAAGTGAAACATTCTCAAAATAAGAAGATTGTCCTTTGGCCTTCGCCAGAAGGTGATTATGAAGAAAATTTCTTAAAAGATCCTCAATAAGAGCATAAGAGGTTTCTTCTCCTCCATAGGTACGAATAAAGGATAAGGCGGATTCTCCCTTAAGAATTCTTTGAAGCGTTTCATAAATTTCAGCTCCTTTCTCTTCCATGAGACGCATTAAACGGCCAGGGCTTCCTTGAGCAATAGAGAGGAAATCAGGTATCTCACAACCTTGAGAACACAGAACTTCTCTCATCTGCTCTTCTTCCAGCGGCAGCAAAGAAATGAACTGGCAACGCGAGCGAATTGTTGGCAAAAGACATCCTGGTAATGACGTCGTTAAGAAGAAAACAGTTTTAAGAGGAGGCTCTTCTAACCGTTTTAAAAGGGCATTGGCCGCATTGCGGTTGAGAGAAGCTGCTCCATCAACAATAATAACACGCCACCCGCCTTCTGCTGAGGTTTGGTTGAGAAAACCGTTCAACTCTCGAATAGATTCAACCCCAATCTCACGAGACTCTTCATCCCCCAATACTCTTAAATCTCCATGGCTTTGAGCGACCATCCGCCTATGGAAAGGCTCTAAACCTGTAAATTGTGTATTTCCATCAAGTCTTCCCGATAAAAGATAACGCGTCATATGAAAAGCAAAGGTCGCTTTTCCAATTCCAAAAGGACCAGTCACAAGCCATGCATGAGGGAAGCGCTCAGAATGAAAGGCTTTTAAAAAAGTCTCTTTCGCTTCCTGATGGCCCAAAAGATTGAGATTCTCACGAGGGGTGAGCATTTCCATTTCCTTTTACTTACAATTGTCCACTACAGCTCTGCAATGACAATTTCCTAGAGTTTACAATAGCGAGCGACTCACCTCCTATGGGCTCGTCAATTCAAGAGGAACATTGCTAGTCGTAAAATGGATGTTTTAGATTGTCAATGGATACCACAATTGCAAGAAAACGCAAATTAACACTTTTGTTATTGACAATAAAATTTTGATCTTTATATATCATACGAAGTAAAAATATAAAACTATTGGTATTTATCATGAAATCTCACTTTAAATTTCTGGGCCAAGTTTGGACCCATTTGATTCGTCCCTATTGGACTTCACAAGACAAGTGGATTGCCATGGGTCTTTTGGGCGGACATTTAGCTTTGATGGGACTCTTTATTTATATTACCGTTCGCCTTAATTATTGGAATAACGATTTATTTACAGCCCTGCAAAACCTCAATAGCCAAGCTTTTTTTCATCTCTTAGGCGTTTTTTGCATCCTTGCTTTTTTTGCCATTATTTTTTATATGCTAGAACTCTATCTCTTACAAAATTTAGAGATTCGCTGGCGTCAATGGATGACCCATCACCTGACAGAAACATGGATGCAAGAAAAGCGTTACTATATCCTTCAATCCAAAGGAGATGGGACAGACAACCCTGATCAACGGATTGCAGAAGACGTTTATCAATTTATCGATAGAACCCTCAATTTAAGTTTAGGATTGTTACAGCAAGCCGTCATGCTTGTTTCTTTCCTCGGAATTTTATGGTCTCTTTCAGGAGCCCTCACCATTCCTCTTGGAAGCTTTACCCTTTCTATTCCTGGATATATGTGTTGGGGAGCTTTTCTTTATGCCGTTGCGGGCACGTTTATTAGCTTTTATTTGGGTCAAAATTTAATTTACTTAAATTACGAAAAGGAACGGCGAGAAGCTAACTTCCGTTATAGCCTCGTGCGGTTTCGAGATAATGTGGAAGGCGTGGCGCTTTATCAAGGAGAAGATGTCGAAAAAGGCATCTTTACCAACAGGTTTAATCATATCGTTGAAAATTTTCATGCGATTATAAGACGCATGATCATCATGAATTCGTGGAATATTTTTTACAGTCAAGTCCAGCATATTGCGCCTTTTCTTTTGGCCGCTCCGCGATTTTTTGTCAAAGAAATTACGTTGGGAGGTCTCACTCAAACCATAGGAGCTTTTACACAAGTCAGCTCTTCCCTTTCTTTTATCATTACGAATTTCGTTGGCATTGCCAGCTGGCGGGCCACGACGAATCGTCTTTTAGAATTTAAACTCAATTTGGAGAGCCTTCCCCCCTCCCCTCTTGTTCACAGCGCTCACGAAAAAGACGCTATTCACTTGGACTGCGATTATATTTCTCTCCCTCATGGCACTATTTTACAAGAGGGTCTCCAACTCATCTTCAAAAAGGGTGAAGATACGCTTATCACAGGACCTACAGGGACGGGGAAAAGCACCCTCGCCCGGGTTCTGGCCGGCCTCTGGCCTTATGGAAAAGGAGAGATCAATCTTCCTCGCTCTTTCTTCCTTTTCCTTCCCCAAAAGCCCTATATGCCATTGGGAAGCCTTGAGACTGTCCTGCAATACCCGGCTGGCAAAGCCTCATCACAAGAACTGAATGATACTTTGAAGGCCATAGGACTCAGCGCCTTTATCCCACGTCTTGAAGAAATCAATGACTGGGCGCGCGTTCTCTCTTTAGGCGAACAACAACGCATTGCCATCGCTCGCGCCCTTTTGACAAAACCCCAATGGCTTATTTTGGATGAGGCCACATCCGCCATGGATGAAGCCTCTGAAGCTCTTCTCTACGGTCTTTTAAGACAGCGCCTTCCGGAGACAACCTTTATCTCCATTGGGCACCGAGAGAGCCTCAAGGCCCTCCACGCGCGCGAAATTAAACTGGAAGGGGATATTCTTTTAAACCAAGCCGCTGCTTAAAAAAGCAAAAAGGGGGATAGTAAATCCCCCTTTGAATGAATGGCAACACTCGAAAAGTGAATGTTTCTTCTATATTAAGAAACGCCGTAGTTTCTCCATAGAGACTCCCTTATTTCGACACATCCATCTATTTTTTTTTCTACCCCCACTCTAATCTCGTATTTTTTTATCTCAAAAGATTCAGTATCTTGCGCTTCTCTTTTAATTTCTTCCCAGAGAGTTTTATTACGAATAGGCGCGAGAGGTCGCCAACTATCTTTTCCCGTTCTTGTGTAGGCTTTACGTATAGGCGAGGTGACTTTTTGTGGGTCACGTCGAAAAGGAGCGGTAGGCTTCTTAAATACGTCCTTCTCTTCCATTCCGTAAGAAGCTTGCGTTCCTACCAAAGAAACTACTGACACCAAAGATACAAAAAACATTTTATTCATAACAATTATCCTATTAAAAGTTAACAAGAACTCTTCTCTAGGATCAAATAAATATTAAGTCAAAATAAATTTTTTTACTAAAATTAATGATAATTTTTATTATCTTTATAAAGGAAAAAACGTTTTGTAACGTAAAGAAAATATTCAAATTTCCCATTCTTCTAAAGCGCGGTAATTCACTTTCCCTGAACCGAGGAGGGGAAGAGAAGGAAGAACATGAATAACCCGCGGAAGAGATAATTCTGAGAGTCCTTGGGTTTTCCAGAAAGAAACAAGGGCGGATCTTTCCGCTAACCCATAATTTGTAAAAAGAATCAGCTTTTCTCCCTTTTTAGGATCCGACTGGGCAATAACGGCATGCCGATGTTCTGGCCAAAGTTGTGTAAGGGCCTCTTCAACACCGGCGAGTGAAATCATTTCCCCACCAATCTTTGCGAAACGCTTAGCACGCCCTCTAAGACGCACATATCCTTCTGAATCAATATGAACGATATCTCCTGTGTCGTACCACCCCGCATGGGGAGGGATCAGCTTTTCAGCACCTGAGGCCAAAACATAGCCCTTCATGATATTCGGCCCTTTGACCCAAAGTTTCTCTCCTTCTGAAACACCTTTTACGGGTTCTAATCGATGAGAAATACCTGGCAAAAAGCGCCCCACGGTCCCTGGCTTGTAATGCATGGGGGTATTCACGCAAAGCACGGGGCCCGTTTCTGTTGTTCCGTACCCTTCAAATAGGCGAAGACCAAATTTCTCAAACCATAAGTGTTGCGTTTCTTCTCGTAGTTTTTCTGCCCCTGCAAATATATAGCGAAGCGTATGAAAATCATAAACATGGGCCACACGCCCGTATCCATTAAGGAAAGTATCCGTTCCAAATAAAATTGTAGCGCTTATATCATAGACCAATTCCGCCACCATCCTATAATGAAGGGGAGACACATAATGGAAAGCCCGAATTCCCGACAAAAGAGGGAGCAGCATCCCTGCCGTCAACCCAAAAGCATGAAAGAGAGGAAGCACATTTAAAACCCTATCCCTCATAGTAAAATCGACTACAGATGCAAGTTGATACCGATTGGCTTGCAAATTGAGGTGGCTTAAAATTACCCCTTTTGGAATTCCTTCTGAACCTGAGGTGAATAACATAACGCACCCCTCCTTTGGTTTTTCGGAAGGGACCGCTTTTTGGTAAGCTCTTTCCGGACATATCATTCCATAAAATCCCCAAAATTTGTCCACAAGACGCAGCTTTTTCACCTCATCCTCAAGGTAATGAATATGGATTTTGTGTGATTTTAAAACCTCAATAGAGTCGGGAAGTCGCGCTTTTTCTATAAATTGACGCGCTGTAAAAATATGTTTGATTCCCCCAATTTGGCAAGCTGTTAAAAGAGCAGATGAACCACTTGTATAATTTAAAAGAGCAGGCATTCGCCCCGTTGCTTGAAGGGCCCAGAAACTCACAATCAATCCATGGGTATTCGGAAGCATAAGACCCACTATTTCATCGGTCGTTGTCTTTCGCGCCAAATGACGAGAGAACGTAAAAATTTTTAATAACAGTCCTGCATAGGTCAATGTTTTCCGACTCCCATCCTCAAGGATAGGCATAAAAGATCCATAAAGTTTTCGTGCCTCCAGCAAACTTGAAAAAAGTGTTTTTTCGATAGGACTCGTTAAAAACATCATTTTCACCATCACCTCATAAATCTGTTCGCTCAACGCTCTCCGACGCGCCCTTCCCAGAAGCTTTGGATCAAGGGAAAGCTTTTGGGCGGGAAGAATCGTGAGAGTTATTTTAGGAAAAAATCTCCGAGGAACCTGCCCTTTCAAGAGTGAGAAAAAAGTGTACTGCGCTCCTTCAATGCGTATAGGAAGAAGAGAAGCATTTGCTTTTTCGGCAACCATCCCAGGACCTTCATAAATTTTCATAAGGTTTCCTGTAAGGGTAAGACGTCCTTCAGGAAAAATAAGAACCTTATGACCCTTTTTTGCTTCTTCAATGATTTCACGCAAAGCATAAGGGTACCGAGGATCAACCGGAAAAACTTTACCGAGGAGAAGGAAAGGCCGGATCCACCATTTCTGAGCTGTAAAAACATTAATCGCAAAAAGGGGTTTTTCCGGCAATGCGGCTGCAATCAGAAGGGCATCTATATAAGACATATGATTGGCAATGAGAATGACTCTTTTTCCGGCTTTCTGATAATTTTCAAGGCCACGAACTTCAAAATGAAACAAAAGATGCAGCAGTTGGTAAAGACCATTTTTGAGCAAGGGTTCGGGAAGAATTCTTATGGCATAAATTGTTATAACGATTTGCCCTAAAAAGGTGAGAAAAATAAGGGTTGGAATTGAAACACCTATGCTTAAAAGGCAAAAAGAAGCAAAGCTTGCAAAAACCATAAAACCCGCATTGATGATATTATTGAAAGCGATCACTTGGGACCGATGGCTCGAAGAAACATGGGTTTGGATAAAAGCATAAAGAGGTACAATAAAAAGTCCTCCTATAAACGACAAAAGAAAAATATCTGTTGTTAATCGAAACCCTTGAAAGGAAGTTAAAAAAATAAAGAGTGGTGTTTGCGTTGTATTAAAGGGAGAGTCAAAGCTTGAAATATCATATAAAAGAGGAATCATCAGAAAAGCTAACAACGGCACATATTTGGTTGTAATCTCGGCTTTAAACAGCCAATTACAAAGGAGAGACCCTACTCCAATTCCAAGAGTAAAAAGAAGAAGGAGAAAGATAAAAACACTTTCTTCAACCCGTATAATATCTTTGGCAAAGGGCGGCAGCTGAGACAAAAGAATTGTTCCCACAAGCCAAAACCAAGAAATGCTTATAACCGCTCTAAAAATATGTTGCTCTTTTCTGGCGTAATGAAATAACCGTTTCATCTCGGTATTCAACGAAAAGTGAATTTTAAGATGGGGCGCTTTTTGGGGAAGAGAAGGAATCAACCAACTGCAGGCAAAACCCAAAAGGGCTATAAGGAACAATTGAAAACTTAAAACAGCCGCGGGAATTTGCAAGTGAATCATGAGCGCCCCACAGAGGGTTCCCAACATAATCGCAAGAAAAGTACCGGCTTCGACATAACCGTTAGCGCTCAAAATCTTCTCTTCAGGAAGAAGATCTGGCAAAATACTGTATTTGGCAGGGCCAAAAAAAGCCGAATGGGTTCCCATAAAGAAAATGGTCGCCAAAAGAAAATAAGCATTTTGATGGATAAACCCATACGCACTCAAGCTAACAATGAAAACTTCAGATAGTTTTACCCAACGAATAATAAGGGATTTGTCATACCGATCTGCCAATTGTCCCGCAAGGGGAGAGAAGACAAAAGCGGGAAACATAAAAAGCCCAAATGCTGCAGACACAAAGAGAGGTTGGCTCGTTTCAGAATAAGTTGTTAAATGAAAGGTAATCAGGGTAACAAAGGATGTCCTAAAAAAATTATCGTTAAAGGCTCCCAAAAACTGCGTTCCAAAAAGAGCCCAAAAAGGTTTGTTATGGGTGGGAAGTTTCATCGATATGCTCATAAGTTTTTAAAAAGGAGTATAACGTTTTCATAAAGCCATTACACGAAAAATAACTAAACTTTTTTCGAATCTCTTTTAATGAATTTAACGTGATAAGGAGCTCATTTTAAAATATAAAAAAATTTATCATCGTTCCAAAACAGACCATTGATTATTATTCTAGGAAGCTGCTGCAAAACTCATTTTGTTGGTGAGGATTCTGGATCGCCACGCCCTCTCCGAAAGTAGATATTTAGATGATACAAGTCAGGATTTAAAGGATTCCAAAAATGGCACGAGAGAATTAGCTTTTATGGTACGCTATAAAGACTGAAGGGAGGGCAGGAATCCTCTTTACGGAAGGGAAATTGGCCTTGATCCGCTCTTCTTTTGAGAGGAGAACCTACGTTAGGGAAAATAATTCGTTCACACATTGAAACAATAAATCTCTTTCGACGAAATGGCCAATTTTAAAAAATTGATTTTTTCCAATAAATTATGATAATCAATAAATGTAAGCTGAAAGAAGTTTGTCTACACCCTTGGTGCCCTAAAACATTCGGAAGAGATTCACAAAGAGTGAGGGGAATAAGATGCAAAATGTTGCATCCTCCCCGTCATTCTTCACTTCCATCAAATAATGGGAGATGATTTTAAAGGGATTTGGGGGTGACCCCATCTCCATTTGAGAGATGCTGGATGTGGGAGGATTTCTCGGTTCTTTAGCTCCTATCTCTCTGTCATAGACTTCAGAATGAGAATCCGATGATGCCTGCTTCTTTGATAGAGAAAGCTACTGATTTTTCTCTTCTGTACCACGGAATCTCTTAAAAGCCTTTGGGCAACACTCTGCATAGGTTAAAGGTTGATGCCGTTCCCAAATTGCAGGCTCTAAAAAATTCATTACGGCCGGTGTTATGCCAAACAAGGGAAGAGTGGCGTTAGCGATAGTTTGCATCACGGGGTCCGTTCTCCACGAAATAATATTTTTCAGATTCGGCATCATATGAGTATACGCTTGGTGATCCACACGATCCTTGTAAGTTGGCGAATCATCAGCAGCAGAAAATTCTATACGTGTGCCTAGGGAAGCGCCTCTTTCAATGTCCAAGAATTCGGTGATTACATCCTCTCTCGCATGAAAGCTAATAATATTTTCTTTTGGAAGAAAATTGTAAATAGAATGTGCAGCGATCTCATCAAATGTTTTTGAATCCCCATACCGCAAAACGATAGGAGTGTATGTTTTAGTGTCGTCATGTTGCTTCAAGTAAATAGCTGCCTCCATAGCTCGATGGGTCCCCATACTCATCCCATCTATAATTATGGTCATCTCCTCTGAAGGAATTTGAGTTTTCTTCATCTGCTTCATGAACGGACCAATAATTGTCGTATCAACATCTTTTGAAGAAAAAAGTTTCGTGAGTCCTTTATGCCCATGTCCTTCAATTTTAAGGCTTGTGTTAGAGAAAGGATAAAGGCTCTTATCTATACACGCCAAAACTTCCATCCCTAAAGAGGGTCGATATGTGATATAAAACTCATTTTCTTCTGTAGAAATTTCTCCTACATTTACTTTACCTTCGGTAATAGGTTGGGTAGGTTGATTCCGAAAGGCTTTCAGAATTCGAGCCACACTTTTTTTGATATCTTCTTCTGAAAGATCCTCTCCACGTTTCTCGGCCCATGCCTGATGAGAAAGGCCACTAAGAAAGATAAGTGAGGATACTATTATAAGTCTCTTCATTTTCATCTCCTTCTATTTTTTCTTATTTTGCAGAATCACGACTCATTGCTCAAATAGAAAAAACAGAAATTTTTAAATCTTTAAATCATATGTTGCGTAGTCAGTTATGTGGTGCACCACATACGAGTTCCAGAACCATATGACAAAGCACGTATGCTGGGGTTTATTCCTTGTTGTTTTTTAAATTTTAATATCCTTAAGAAAAGTATTTTGAAATAGGGGGTATGTTAAAAATTTGTTGACGGCGTTTTCTCTTTATTAAAGCGTTTAATGAAGTTTTTGAAAGAAGGTCTCTTTCTTCATTCGCGTCAAGGGAAACACCTTGCGCTCTGGGAGAAAGGATAATCCAATCCAGTTTAAAAAACACTTTCAATATCTCAAATGGAGGAGAGATAATCGTACGTAGCTCTGAACGAGGATGCAGGACAGGATCGCTTATTTAAAAATAATATGTTTATGAGAATATGAACTATTCTTTTTTTTCTATTTTCTCTCTCAATGCATTGAGGTCATTATAGCCCTGCCTCAAGTGAAAAACGAGGGTATCTATGTGATCAACCGTGGTCGATAGTTTTTTAAAATTAAAGGCTAATACATCGAGTTGATCCACAAGAGGCGCTAGTTTTTTAATTTTTTCATCTAAGTCTTTGAGAAAAAGTGTAGATATGCTAGTAATATCATTAGACATAATCGATCTCCTGTTGGGTTGATTGTGTTAGTGACGTGTAGGTGGACTGTACCTACACGTCACGCTTTAAGCGTATCGAGCTTTTTTTCGTAAAGCAAATTTATTTTATCTATTTTATCAAAAAAATTTCATCTTTTTACTAACGCCCTGCTTTCAAAGGAAACTTTTTCATGCGAAATTGGATTAAGCACATGTGGCAACCTTCAGAAACAAAGGCTAGCGCAACGGCACCTCTCTTTGTGGCCGGAGGAACACACCAACCTCTCTGGACGCCTCGCCAGTATGATACTCTAGCAGAAGAAGGTTATAAAAAAAATATCGTCGTTTATCGATGCGTTTCCCTGATCGCACGAGGAGTCGCGAGCGTTCCTTGGCAGCTTTATAGAGGAAAGACGCGCCTTGAAGCTCATCCTCTCTTGAGGCTTCTTCAAAACCCTAACCCCAAACAAGGGCTTTCTTGCTTTATGGAAGCCTTAACAGCTTACCTTCTCCTTGCAGGAAATGTTTATGTAGAAGCTGTCATTCAGGACAAAGAACCTTTAGAGCTCTATCTTTTAAGACCCGATCGGGTCAGAGTCATACCTGGATCCGGGGGCATCCCCATAGCTTTTGAGTATACACTTGGAGGAAGATCAGTTCATATTCCTGTAGATCCTTTCAATGGACGATCTTCTATTTTGCATATTAAAACCTTTAATCCCCTTCATGATTGGTATGGGATGAGCCCTATAGAAGCCGCCGCTCATGCCATTGATCAACATAATGCGGTGGCTAGCCATAACCTTTCTCTCTTACAAAATGGAGGGAGACCTTCAGGAGCTATTCAATTCACTTCAGGAAACAACGGTGAAATTTTGACGGAAGAGCAACGTCACCGATTACGAGAGGAATTGAAATCCTCTCTTGAAGGAGCTGCGAATTCCGGGCGCATCCTGATCATGGAAGGAGATTTTGAGTGGAAAGAAATGGGACTCTCTCCAAGAGATTTGGATTTTATAGAAGGAAAATATCTCTCGGCGCGCGAAATTTCCCAAGTCTATGGCGTTCCTCCCATGTTGGTAGGCGTTCCGGGAGACGCCACTTTTTCGAACTATAAAGAAGCCCGTTATCACCTTTGGGAAGATACGATTCTCCCTCATCTCGAAATGGTAAAAGGTGAACTCAATCAATGGCTCATTCCCTTTTTTGGGAGAGGACTTTCTCTTGACTATGACGCCGATTCTATCCCTGCCTTGGCGCCTAAACGAGAAGCGTTGTGGGGGAAAATAGAAAAAGCTTCCTTTTTGACACTTAATGAAAAGCGGGCTTTGGTTGGTTATCCCCCGATCCCCCATGGGGATCGGTTCGAATAACTTTGGATTTTGTCTTAATTTAGAACCACTTATCAGCAAATCCTACAACTTTTGGACAGCAGACCTTTTGGCAGCATGGACCGTCAACGAGCTCCATAGGTTGTAGTGCACAAGTTGGTGCACATGTTCCGCAACCACAACCTTGATTGTGAAGCCCAAAATAATAGTCACGATTTTGTATGCCTGGGCCAGCCATTACAGATGCTCCCACGGTGATCGCTGCTAAAAAGGCAAATATTGCTAGTTTTTTCATTGTCTTCTCCTTTGTGTTATAAATGTTTCCATATTGTTATTTTTATTATTCATTTTCATATTAGACACAAAAGGATAATATTTTATTAATATTGGAATTTTTTTGGAGGAGGGACGAAATCATCTTTCTCGAAATCGTCTTTCTGAAATCTCTTACGTAACAAGCCTGTTCAAAAAACAATTTAGATGTTCTAAAAATGATGTCATCCTGAGACCCGCGAGAGCGGGGGCTCAGGATCTCATTGTCAAAAAGATCCCGAAACAAGTTCGGGATGACAGTGTGGGATTCGGGATGACAGTGTG
>CALBSK010000064.1 GCA_937967795.1 uncultured Alphaproteobacteria bacterium
CTTCTGTATTATACCCTTTTTTTGCTGCCGTTTCATACTCTCCTTATCATTGATCTCACATCTTCATAGAAGAGAAAACCTCATCTCCCTCTACGAAGCTATTTCTGGACCTAATATACGGGGGCAGGACAAATTACGATTACATTAGAAACTTCTGAATCTGAAATTCAAGCAGAAATTTTTACTATACAGGAAGAACCAATATAAAAAAATATGCTTCATTTTTTTTGATATATCAAAAAATAATTAAATAATCTTTTCTTTACCTCCAAGCCAGAAGAAGGCACACTCGATTTAAAAAAGAGGGGTTTCTATGAAAAAGCAAAATAAATCTCATCCAGAAGCTGGATTTAGTCTTATCGAATTGGCTGTTGTTCTCATCATCATGGGCCTTCTCATGGGCGGAGTTTTAAAAGGCAAAGATCTGATTGAAAGCGCGCGTCTTAAACGCATCATTTCTCAGCTGAATGAATATAGAGTTGCAACTCATACTTTTTTGGATAAATACGATGCATTTCCAGGGGATTTTAATAAAGCCTCCCTCCTTATCAAGACCGGCCTTCGTGATGGGAATGGAAATGGAATTATCGAAGGGGGTGGGCTTGCGCAAGGAAGTGAAGCTCTATCCTTTTGGTCTCATCTTGCAGGAGCTGGATTCATTGGAAGCCCTGGGTTAGAAAGTGAGAAAAATATAGGAGACTTTGGAAAAGGAGCTCCTGAATCATCTATAGGAGGGGGATTCACCATAGAAAATAATCCCCATAGTCTCAAAGGGTTATGGTTTATTTTAGGGACTAAGCGAGGTGATCATGGAGATGGAGGATTACTCACACCTTTGCAGGCCATGAGTATTGACAAAAAAATGGATAATGGTCACCCCACATCTGGAAAAATTCGGGCGATTGATGGAACTAACGTTCAAAATCACGCTTGTGTCAAAGAAGATGGAACTTATAACATTGATAATCATGAAGCCGCTTGTGTTGTCCTCTTTCAGCTCTAAATCCACTGGTGAAAAAGGCTTTTCCCTGTTGGAACTTGCCATTGTTCTTGTTATTTTGGGCATCATTGGAGGCTTGAGTTTACCATTATTAACAACTCATCTTCATCGAACAGCTATTACAAAAACACGCTTTAACCAAGATTACGCGTTCAGTGCGATTGCAGCGTACGTCGAAAAAAACAAAAGATTCCCTTGCCCTGCCGATCCTCAAATAACAGGTTCAGATTATGGACTTGCTCAAGTTCAATGCCGGGGGCCCAAAGCAAAAGGAATTCTTCCCTTTAAAACCCTTGGTATCAGCGAATCCTTTGCAAGTGATGGATTTAAGCACCTAATGACATTCGTTATTGAACCGGAACTGGCGAAAAAAGGAATCGTCCTTCCACATGAACGTGGCGGATTTATTACTGTTAACAAAGAGGGAGGAGGAACCGTCCTAGCGCCGCCTCAAAGTGGAGAGCAAAACCCTAACTGTGTGGCTCTGGTCCTTATTAGTCACGGAGAAAGTGGTGTAGGTGCTTTTAAAGGAAAAGGCCAGGCCACTAAAATTCTAGGAGAAGGAGATTCTTCCCACAAACGAGAAAATTACGACGATAATTTTATTTTTATTGAAAGCAGTCAAACAGATGACCTCTTGCGATGGGAAAGTCGCGATCAATTTTTAAAGCATTATGTGCGATTTCATTAGGCTAGAGTATCCTTAAAACATTGCCTAATGACGTTCTAGGAAAAAATAGGCTATATTCAATCAAAGTGAAAATACGTATTTTTATTTAACCCACCAGTGTCATTTCCATCCTCGTGAAGGCGACAATGACAATCGACGGGTTGATAAAGGTCTAGGTAACCTTACGTGAGTATAATAAAAAGACCATGATTAATCGTGAGAAACTAAAAGCTCTTTTGTCCATTTACAAAGATGCGGGTGCGGATGAAATCATTTCTGAAACTTCTCATAATCGTTTTCAGGAAATTGAAGATACGCTTGTCTTCCCCACTCCTCCGCCAGCAGAAAAAAAGGAGCCGAGAATACCTCCACTCATATCTCCTCACGTTGCTCACCTGACAGCTCGTACCTCAGCCCAGACTGCTCAATCTCTGCAGGAGCTCAAGGCCGCATTGATGAGTTTTGAGGGGTGCGCTTTGAAATATACCGCGACAAACTTAGTTTTTGGTGATGGAAACCCCCAATCTCGGGTGATGTTAATTGGCGAAGCCCCGGGGGCTGATGAAGATCGGCAAGGTCTCCCCTTTGTAGGGCAAAGTGGGCAACTTCTCGATAAAATGTTTGCCACAATTGGCCTCACGCGGCAGAGTTTTTATATTACCAACATTATCCCGTGGCGTCCTCCGGGCAATCGACAACCAACGCCTGCTGAAGCAGAAGCCTGTTTGCCGTTTGTCCGACGACATATCGATCTTGTCAACCCAGATTTTCTTATTCTTGTCGGCGGAACGGCAGCTAAAACCCTTCTGGGAGGACGCGATGGTATTATGCGCCTCAGAGGATCATGGAAAGACTATACGTCAGAGGCCGGGAAAAAAATGAAAGTTATGGCAATTTTCCATCCCGCCTACCTCCTTCGTTCACCGGGTCAAAAGCGGGAAGTTTGGCAGGACCTCCTTAAAATTAAGCATACCTTATTGAAAGAAGGGATTAACTTAAGAGGGGCCTTTTAAGGGACAATGAAAGCTATCCTCATATTCTACTTGCCTTCTCCCCCTGCTTATTTGCTATAAGGAAGATGAGGGGCTGGTTTGTGGACGTAGGTCTTACAAATCCGGTCAGGTCCGGAAGGAAGCAGCCGTCGTAAGAGCCCTATGGGTCACGTATCGGCCAGTCCCTCACTAGTAAAGGATGATACGCGTGGAAGCTGCCCTTAAACTTATATCTTCTTCGGATCCGCTTATTCCTTCTCTTGAAGGCTACCGCGTGCTTGCTCGTAAATATCGCCCCCTAAAACTCAGCCAAATCATTGGTCAAGACTTCCTCGTTGAAACTTTAAAACGGGGTATCGAAGGGGGACGGTTAGGCCATGCCTTTATTTTAACAGGAATTCGAGGAACAGGGAAAACCACAACGGCTCGGATCCTTGCCCGCTCTCTGAATTGTGAGACAGGTCCTACACCGGAACCTTGTGGCTTATGCTCTTCATGCATCGGGATCTCGCAAGACAGATCTATGGATGTCCTCGAAATTGATGCGGCAAGCCGTACAAGTGTTGATGATATTCGGGAAATTATTGAAGCTTCTCGATATAAAGCAGTTTCAGCTCGTTATAAGATATATATTATTGACGAAGTTCATATGCTTTCTAAAAGCGCCTTTAATGCACTTTTAAAAACTCTTGAGGAGCCCCCCCCTCACGTAAAATTTATCTTTGCCACGACGGAGATTCATAAAGTTCCTGCGACCATTTTATCACGATGCGTCCGCTTTGACCTTAAGCGCATTGAAAATTCTGTCCTCTTTACTTATTTTAAAAGCCTCTGTGATCAAGAAAACGTCGTTTATGAAGAAGAAGCTCTCGCTCTGATTGCTAAGGCTTCTGAAGGATCGGTGAGGGATGGGCTCTCGCTTTTGGACCAAGCAATAACTTACGGGCTCTTCCCCAACGGCACATCTCATATTCATACACTTCACGTGCGCCAAATGTTGGGGCTTTCTGATCAAGGGGCTCTTTTAGCGTTTTTTCATACTTTGATGGAAGGAAATGCCCTTTTATCTCTTGAAAAGCTGCGGTATTTTTATCAAGAGGGAGCCGATCCTTTACGAATTCTTGAAGATCTTCTAGATCTCACCCACTGGATACACTGTTTAAAAATTAACTCCTCCTTGGCTCAAGATATTACTTTAAGCCCTGAAAAGAGACAAAAAGGAATCGAGCTAGCAGAATCCCTTTCCCTTCCCACTCTCACACGCCTATGGCAAATCCTTCTTAAAGGATGTGAGGAGATCAAGAGAGCCCCTTCCCCCCATAAAGCTCTTGATGTCATTATCATTCGTTTAACGCACCTGATGCCCTTTCCTTCTTTAAACGAGCTTTTAGAAGGCCTCTCAGAAGAACCTAACCTAAAAAAAAAGTCTTAACTTCGGAGAAAACGACTCTCTCTTCTTTTGATGACCTTGTGGAGTGGGTCAGCCATCAACGTGAGGGATTTTTACATACCCATCTTTTATATGATGTCCATCTTGTCGCGTTTTCTTCCTGTTCTTTAACGCTTAGACTTTCCGACAATATTTCCAAAAATTTTCCTCACCAATTACAAGAACTTCTAAAAAAGAAGAGAGGCGAAGCATGGACGATTGCAATTTCCGAAGAAATCGGTCAACCTACTCTTCATGAAAAAAAGATAAAAGCTCTTGAGAAGCGCCAGCATGCTATTTTACAAGATCCTCTTGTAAAAGCACTTAGAGAAGCTTTCCCTGGAACCCTCGTTGAGACATAAAGAAAGAGAGAAACTATGTTTGGTAATATTGGCGAAATGATGAAGCAGGCCCAAAAAATGCAGGCTAAAATGGCAGAAGTTCAAGAAAAGTTAGCTACGCTCGAGGTCGAGGGCACTTCCGGAGGAGGACTGATAAAAATAACAGCCGACGGCAAAGGAACTATCAAAGGAATTAAGATTGATTCATCCCTTCTCGATCCTCAAGAAGGGGAAGTTTTAGAAGATCTTCTCGTTGCGGCACTTCATGATGTTCAAGCCAAAGCGGAAGAAAAAGCGAGCGAAGAAATGAACAAAGTCACAGGCGGTCTGAAGCTTCCTGGGGGAATGAAACTTCCTTTTTAATGAACAACAAGAAGTTTCATGAGGAAGACAATGATAAGATTATCGCAAAGTCGCCTATTATTTATTTGACCTGGAGCGGCATTTCATGTGAGTTCACTCGTACGTTCAATCCTCATTGGGAAGGAGAATAGTACGATTTGCGAAACCAACCTTATAAAGATAACTCAGCAGAGCCTATGCATGAAAACAAATGAAAGAAACCCGATAGTACATCTCTTCTTTAGCGCTAGATACTGACCGTTTAAACGAGGTTGCATGTAAGCATTGGTGTTTGGATGTTTTATTAATGAGGGTGAAGCCTGTATTCGCAAGCACAATGCCGCAGAAAATATGGACATTTTACGCAAGTGGACTATGGTCGTCTTGGTCACAGTAAAGTCTAAGCCCCATCAAATCATTAAATCTGTTAGGAGAAAGAATTCAAGGGCCATTGAACACCTTATCTCCTCTGTCAACAGAATTTTTCATGCGTAGGCCCTAGGTCCTGATCAAACCCCCCTTGATTTGAAGTACTGAAACGGTTAAGGTTTCGCCTAAGCCCGCTTGGTGGAATGGTAGACACAAAAGACTTAAAATCTTTCGGCCGAAAGGCCGTGCCAGTTCGAGTCTGGCAGCGGGCACCAGCTTTTAACCTTTATAGCGTGATGAATTTATAAAACCACTTATTATTTTAAAATTCGATGGATATATGTTGTGTTCCCAAAACTTTAGGACGCGGCTCGGTTTCAAAGTGAATTTTCTCCCCCGGTAATAAGAGGTTTTCCGAAAGATGATGTTCCCAATAATCTAAAATACAGTTCTTTCCGGCTTGAGATAAACATTTTGGATGGGAAGCATTTCCTATGAGCTTAATCTTTAGAGAAGGCACAGGACGTGCTTGATCAGCTGTATTGGTGATGTCTCCTGCTATTCGAACCATTTCGATGGATCCGTCTCGTTGAATTAAAGACGTGGTTTCGGTGATAGAAAGACCTATTCCTGAAGGATTCACCCTTAAACCAACGAGATCATACAATTTTTCACTTGAAGGCCAAAATTTGACAATCGACTCTCTCTCAAAACTTAAGAAACCGAAGAGAGTTAGAAAAAAAACAACTGTGATCACCCATCCTACCCATCTAACCTGTCTTTCAGAAGAGAGCATGGGTTCCATAGCCATATCTATCGTGCCTTTGAGGGAAGGTGTGTTTAGAAAGCCTGAGAGATCAGGAATTTGTCGCCATATATGATAGCAAGAAAGGCATCTCACTTGTCTTCCTGCTGGAGGAAGTAAATTATCATCGAGCATGTATCTTTTTGAACAATGGGGGCATATGACAATCATAAAGCAAAACCCTCTTACATATCTTCTTCTTTGGTTATATGCTCTTTAAAAGAATGGTGCAAGCTAGACGATGTCTTCTTCTTATGCCATTTTATGTAAGATTTTTAAAAAGGATAAATTTGTTGTGTCAGAATTAATTGCACAATTAATAGGTGTAGGACACCAATACAAAGACGGTCCTGAAATTTTTAAAGGCGTAACCTTTAATATTGAAAAAGGATCCTTTCATTTTCTCACAGGACCTAGTGGTTCTGGCAAGTCTTCTCTCCTTAAAATTTTATATTTGGGGTTAAAGCCTGTTTGGGGAACGCTTAACCTTTTTGGAGAAGATACTTTAAAAATGAAACCCACCCTTTTGCCTCTTATTCGTCAGAAAATAGGAGTTGTTTTCCAAGAATTTAAACTCTTGGACCACTTAAAAGTAGTGGACAACGTGTCTCTCCCTTTAAGGGTGCGAGGACTTGAGACAAGGCGTGGGTATAAACATGCTCAAGAACTTTTGGATTGGGTTGGCTTGGGAGATTGCTTTGAAAAATATCCCCCCTCTCTTTCTGGAGGGCAAAAACAGCGAGTCGCGATAGCCCGAGCAATTATTACACGTCCTCAACTTCTGCTGGCGGATGAACCGACGGGTAATATGGATGATGAAATGGCTATGAAACTTCTGCATCTTTTTGAAGAGTTGAATAAAACGGGGACAGCTATCTTGATTGCAACCCACAACCAACGACTTTTAGAGAAGCTCCCCTATCCTCAATTCACTATTAAAGAAGGCACCATTGTTAAGCTTATAACAAAGAAGGTACGCTAATGAGGAGTCGAAGAGATCTTCCTTTAAAAAAAGACATAGCCGCGCGATTTGTTCCCAAAATTGTGGCTTTAATGGTATACTTAGGAACTCTTTGTTTAGTCTTTACTCTTTTCCTCGTTCATTCAACCCATGTGTGGGAAAAGCAGTTTACAATGGATTTATCCATTGAAATTCCTATATTTTCCGAGACCCCTCCAAACACAATCCAATCTCGTGTCTTAGAGCTTTTAAATCGAACACCGGGGGTTCGATATGCTACAGCGGTTCCTCAAAAGGAAATGGCAACTCTTTTTCGTTCTCTTTTAGGAGAAGAGGTAAGCACGGGTCTTTTCCCTTTGCCCGTTATCATAGATGTCTCTCTCGATGGGAAAGAAAGAATAGATACCCATGTTCTTGAAACCCATTTAAAAAATATCTCTCCTCAAATTCAACTTGTGGATCATCGCGCTTGGCAAAGCCAAGTTTCAAATCTAATTCATACAAGTGTATGGCTTGCCTTAATCGTGGCTTTTCTCATTTTATTTGCGGCTCTTGCAACGACAATATTTGCAACGAGGACAAGTCTTCTGATTCATCGTCAAGTTATTGAGGTTTTATCGCTCGTCGGTGCTCCAAATTCTTACATTGCGACTCAATTTCAAATGAATGCCTTTAAACAAGGGTTACTCGCAAGCAGCTTTGGGTCTTTTTTCGCCTTTTTAACTTTTTGGGGACTTTCTTCTCTTTTAGAAAAAGTTGGGTTTTCTTTTATCGTTAACTCTTCATTCTTTTTTTATGCCATTTGTATTTTTGTATTTGCCCCTTTCTTTACAGCATGTGCCATGATGCTCTCGGTCCGATGGGCGGTTATGAAAGCTCTTCGCATATGAACCAGAATCAAGTCGTAATACAACTCCCTTACTGACATGTTAAGGCATCTCCTATTTTATAGTTTGAGACTTCTGATGGTAGTGGCGGTGGGAAGCAGTTTGTGGTTTATCGGACTTATTCTTTTTACCCGTATGATTCCCTCATCGCCAGAAGATACGATAAATGCAACAGACGGCATTGTCATTTTTACAGGTGGTTCAGCTCGCCTCAAAGCTGCTTTGACTCTTTTTGAACAAAAAAAAGGAAACTATTTATTAATTTCGGGTGTCAACCCCCGATCGACACTTCCTCAAATTATTGATCATATGCCGTTCAGATCTCAAATTACTCTTGGATACAATGCTCTTGATACATTGGGAAACGCTGAAGAAACGGCTGAATGGGTTCAAAACCATCAGATCAAAACCTTAAGGCTTATTACCTCCAATTATCATATGCCGCGGAGTCTTTTGGAGTTGAGGCATTTACTTCCCCGCGTTCAGATTTTATCATATCCTGTGGTAAGAGAAACCTTTTTGAAACCTAAATGGTGGCTTGAATCTTCTACCTTTCTTCTTGTTATTCAAGAATATAATAAATTTCTTTTTGCTCTCACTCGACGATCTTTTGAAGATTTAAAGGGGCTTTTGAGAGTTAAGGAAAGCAGCTCATGCTGCTCTTAAGATCAATTGCCTTTAACGGAGCTTTTTATGGATGGACTTTTTTGTGTTCTGTTTTATTTCTCCCTGTCCTTGCCCTCCCTCGGTATTTTATATTAAGGGCCGCTAATTTATGGGTTATAGGCGTTGTTTGGATTTGTAAGCATGTCTTAGGACTGCATATCAAAATTATAGGACAAGAAAAGCTTCTTAGAATGCCTGCAATCCTTGCTATTAAACATCAGTCGACATGGGAAACCATTATTTTTCATTACTTTCTTTCTGATCCTGCCATCATCTTAAAAAAAGAACTTTTATGGATTCCTTTTTTTGGATGGTATTTAAAAAAGCTACAGATGGTTCCCTTATCTCGATCCAAGAAAAGGGGAATGCAAGACCTAAAGAATCTTTTGAAAAAAGCTGAAAAAGCTGTGGGAAGGGGCCAACCCGTCCTTATTTTTCCGGAAGGAACGCGATCAAAACCTGGTCAAAAAACGAAATATCAATCAGGTATTGCAAGTCTATATCTTCATTTGAAGTTACCCGTTATACCTGTTGCTCATAATGCAGGCCTTTTTTGGCCTCGTCGAGGATTCATTAAATACCCTGGATGTATAACTTTAATTATGCTAGACCCTATTGAGCCGGGGCTCTCTCGACAAGAATTTATGCGTATACTAGAAAAAAAAATTGAATCAAAAACGAACGAACTTATTCGTGAAGGACGCTCATATGTTACTTAATCGTAAAAAACTATATGCAGGCGTTCTTTTTTTTCTTTCACTCCTCATAATCAGTGGGTTTATTCTCTTTGAGTATAGCGTAAGATGGGCTGAAAAAAGCATCGAAATTATGGTATCTGATCTTCGAAAAAGAGGGTTTACAGTCTCTTATTCAAGCGTTGAAGTAAAAGGAAATCCACTTTTCCTTAAAATCATTTTTCAAAATCCTCACATTAAAGATCCCAAGGGACTTTTAGAATGGGAAGGGCAAGAAGTAGATATAGTCATGAATCCTTGGCAATTTTATACTTTAACGTGTACATTCCCAGGGGATCATAAAATTTTTTTGCCTCAAAACACGCCTATTCCTTTAGGTTTTTTACAATTGGAGGGAGCCAAAGGAATTATTACTCTTTCTTCTCAAGGTTTTCTTGAAGAAGCTGTATTGACGACCGAGCGTATTTTATCTTTTCTCAATACCCAACCTCAGCCCGTCTTTCTTCAAGATTTATTGATAAAAGTTGAAAATTTGGTCGATCTTTCCCATCTTAAAAT
The DNA here is from genome assembly GCA_937967795.1 of uncultured Alphaproteobacteria bacterium. Lineage (GTDB taxonomy): Bacteria > Pseudomonadota > Alphaproteobacteria > UBA9655 > UBA9655 > UBA9655. Next base: position 9,716 of record CALBSK010000064.1, read on the forward strand.
GTCGTTTGCAACTTATATCATTAATCTCGAAAGCACCTTAAACATTAAACCTTTTGATCATCCTCTTGCCTTTACTTTTGAGGCTAATCTTTCTGGGGATCAATCCAAAAATTCGTTTCCAAAATCCCTTGCTGAATGGCGGGATAGGGGTGGAATTGTGGAGGTGAGGTCCTTAAAGTTAATCTGGCCCCCCATAAATATTGAAGCGGAAGGTACATTAACTCTAGATAAAAGCATGTACCCTTTGGGATCTTTTTCAAGCAGAGTGGTAGGATACCAGAATGTTTTGTCGTATATGATAGAATTAGGATGGGTCAAAAAGAAAAAGGCGGCTGCAGCCTTGTTTATATTTGATCTTTTTAGCGTTCCTGACGCCACAGGGACGAAACGGCTAACGATTCCAATTACTCTTCAAAATAAAACTTTATCCATTGGTCCTGCACCACTTTTAAAGCTTCGGCCTCTCGAAGATATTTAAATAGTCTGGCTTTTGAAAGGTTTGTTTTAAATTGTATACGTTCATAGAAGAATGGGACTGAAGAAAGGCTTCAGAGATCGATTGAAGATAGATCAGGTCCTTTTAGGAGGGTGAGAGTGGGTATAAATTAAAATCCAAACATATGGTCTAGACTAAAACTGGCATTTTTCTGACGGAGGCCGTGGTAGCCAAAAAGACGACATGTTTTATCTTGAATAATGATATAGCCGCCCCGCGCGTTTTCACGGTCTGCGGCTGGAAAAGTATCTTGGTAAATCCACAATCGTGACCCACTTTGAGGAATTTTTAAAGAAGCTTCCGCAATGGCCTCGCCGGCTTTTGTATAAAGAATGAGTCGTGTATCTGAGAGGGGGTGCCACGGCATTGACGTGGGATAGATCAGATGACAAAAAGTTTCAATATCATCATCAACGCGTAAGAAAAGGCCTGTGGTGAGGCCAGGTGGGGGGCCTTTATAGGATTGAGGTTCATTTTTATAGGTAATGGCGGTATTAAAAATATGGCTTCCAAAGCTTGTTTCCGCTTGAGCAGGATGGGCTTTATGCTCATAACGAAAGAGAGCATGCAGCCATCCATCCCCTTCATCTCCCGCCTCAAAATCATAGATAAGCTCCATATGACCATAATCTTTGCCTAGCTGAACGAGGTCACTGATAACAAGAGCTTTTTGATGATGGCGAGGAAGATTGCCCAAAGCAAAGCTATCTTTAAGCTGACCTTCCTTATCGTAAACTAAGGCTTTGAGGGGCATAAAGTGAAGCTCACGGCTCATCGGAGTCGGAAGAAGAGAGGTTGTATAAAGGTCCGTGGGTAAAAGAGGAGCTGGTAAAATATAGCTTTTTCCTAAGAAGTTCTTTAAATCCTTAAGTTTGAGATCAGGCTTCAAGTCATTTCGCTCCACATTGACATGGGCCATGCACCGGTAGCCTTTGGCATTAAGAACTTCATAGCGCGGGCGAACAAAGTAGTGGCCGGCATGAATCTCAATCTGTTGGGGCCAATGGGCCGTTGGGAAAAGAGTGGCAACATCCAAAGCATAGGTTCCGAAAGGCAAGATGTCCTGATCGAGAGGAACAAGGCGAGCGTCCCCCATAAGATTAAAATAGACTCCTTTTGCGGGAACGGGGAGAGGGTGGCTATTTTGAAGCCATAAAATAACTTTTTCGCCTGTGCGAGGAGCAGGAAGTCCTGCAAAGTACTCAGATGGCCACGCATTTGCATCGTGGGTGGCAGAAAGCATCCCTTCATCATGGAACGTATCAAGGGCGTACTTTACAATGCTGTGACCTTTCGTTCCCGTAAGGTGAAGGAAAAGTTGCCCCGTAAAATCAGGTAGATTAAAGCGCTTTTTGACGTCTCGGCTATCAATTTCAAGAGAATGAACGGTGGGGGAAAGGGATTCCTCCCATTGACTAAGCCGTTTTCCTTTTTCATCAAAGAGGATCGCCCAGAGCTTTAAATCTTGAGAGCCATATTTTGCCCAACAATTAGCGCTCTTGATTCGCGTATGCCAGCCCCCTTCTTCTCGGAAAAAGGCAAAGTTTGTAGAAAAATTTAAATCAGATAAATAATTTTTAGGATCTGTTAGCATTTCATCAGGTAAGCGGAGTTCCTTAAGACTGATGACGTCACAAGGGGAGGGGAGAAGGTGCCCAATTTGGGCTAAATGTTTTTCAGGCTCAAAAGAAAGAATAAGAAGGTTTTGAGGAGCGTCCTTTTGAATGTCTGAGATGAGAGATGTGTTTGGGTGCAATGCTTCAATGGCTTGAACATAGATCTGAGAAGGCGCGGGAAGGCCAGTCATCGCTAGGAAATCTTCGAGATGCCCTTCAGGATCGTACACCACTGGAATGGGTTTTTTTTTAAATTCTCCTAACCGTTCGGCGATCATGGGGTGGCCTAAGGCTTTAAAAAAAGTGCAAGGCTTTTGATTAGCGAATGTTTTGATTTTTAAAACCACGATTCTCTCCTTTTCAAAGACCCATTTTTTCACGAACAAGAGCCGCTACCTTTGCGGTGTCATTAAAGGGAGCATACGTCCATCTGTCAAGATCTCCTTGAAAAAGTCGCAGAGTGCCGTCCTGAATGAGACTTTGTATAAACTTTTTTGGCTTTGTTTTACCGTGTCCCAAAAGAGGAAGAATATAAACAGGGTTACCCGTAACGCACGCTTCACAAACCATATTGATGGAATCATCGGTCACAAAAACAAAATCAGCGAGCCCGAGCATAGCGAAATAAGGATTAATTCTCTCCATGTCAGCTAAGAAAATACGAGGTTGGTCTTTAAGGGCGGCTGTTAAAACATCTCGAAAAGGGGTGCGGAAGGAAGGTGTCACCAGAACGCTTCCTTGAGTTTTATCACGGATAAAAAGGATTTTTTGGATGAGATCTTCCAGGGCTTCACGTGGCATTTTATAGCGATTGGTTGTGCCTCCCAAGAGAACCGTACTATAAGGACGAGGCAAATCTTGAAAAAGTGAACCATGCTCTTTGATGCCCTCTTCAAGCTTTTGTGGAGTAACCTTGTGAATAGCGCCTTTGGTTGAAATCACATTGATGCCTTTAAGATGATCATGTTCAGGAGCAACAATTAAATCAAAAGACGCTTGGTTAAGAATAGGGTTTTGAATGTGGACACAAAAACTTTTACTTCCACTTTGCTTTTTTATAGCCAAAGCCAATGGAGCTGATCTGCGACCACAACTCACGACAAGATCAGGCCATGGAGGGGAAAGATCATCGCTATCTGCGGTTAATTGAGCAAGAGGATTTCCCCAAGAAAGGCTGAGCCATCCCCAAGGCCAGCGTCTTTTGCATGTCTTATGAAGGCTGGGAAGGCCAATGGCATCCGCAAGTCCGATCACTTGGCTTTTCATTCCGGGATAGGTGTCTGTGATGGTCCAACAGGTTTTTTTTAAATTCTTCATAATACGTTAAGCCGCATATTCAATGTAAAGATCATCCCATACGCTCTTTAAAGCTTCAATTAAATCGTCAATCATTTGATCCGTGTGGACAGGGGAAGGCGTAATACGAAGTCGTTCCGTTCCTCGAGGCACGGTTGGATAATTAATAGGTTGAACATAGATATTGTGTTCTTTTAAAAGTCTGTCGGAGGCCAGCTTACATTGATGCGCATTCCGGACAAGAAGAGGGATAATATGAGAGGCTGTTGGCATAAAAGGGATTCCGGCCCGCGTAAGTTTCTTCTTAACTTTTGTAACTTTTTCCTGGTGGCGTTGACGTTCAATTTGGCTTACTTTCAAGTGTTGGATGCTCGCAAGGGCAGCCGCTGCAACGGCAGGAGGCATGGAGGTTGTAAAGATAAAGCCAGATGCAAAGCTTCTCACAAAGTCAACGAGATCTGCTGAAGACGTAATATACCCGCCTACAATGCCAAAAGCTTTCCCTAATGTTCCTTCAATGATGCTTAAGCGGTGATCTTGCTTTTCTCTTTGAGCGATACCCCCTCCTCGGGGACCATACATGCCCACGGCATGGACCTCATCAATAAAGGTAAGCGCATTATACTCTTCTGCCAAATCGCAAAAAGTTTCAATGGGAGCAATGTCCCCATCCATAGAATAAATCGATTCAAAAATGATGAGCTTAGCTCTTTCTTTTGGATAGCGAGATAAAAGGTATTTAAGATGAGAGGCATCATTGTGGCGAAAAATTTCCTTGTGAGCCCGACTGTTTTGAATTCCTTGAATGATAGACGCATGGTTGTGGGCATCTGAAAAAACAACACACTCGGGTAAGTGTTTGGCGAGCGTACTGATGGAAGCTTCATTAGAGACATAACCAGATGAGAAAATGAGGGCGGCTTCCTTATCATGAAGATCCGCAATCTCTTTTTCCAAGAGGACATGATAATGATTCGTACCAGAAATATTACGGGTTCCTCCAGCACCCGCACCCACGCGACCAATCGCTTCGATCATTGCGTTAAGGACTTTCTCATGTTGACCCATGGCCAAATAATCATTGGCGCACCAGACGACAACACGACGAGGGTTTCCTTCGTTATAGTAAAAAGCATAAGGAAAATCCTTAGCGCACCGTTCTAAATCGGCAAAAATCCGATATCGACCTTCTGCTTTGATATCTTGAAGCTTTTGTTTAAAAAAGGATTCATAATCCATACCGGACAACTTGACTTAGGATAATTTCTGACCAACCTAAAGAGATTGAAGATTGGATGCAAGGGCTAAAGCAAATAATCACAATTCTGGAATTACCGTTCTCTCCAAACATCTCCCTTTTTGATATATTTTTGTTTTACGGCAGCCCAGGCGACTTTATGCGCGATTGCTTCTCTTGACTCAGGTGTTGCTCTTTTTTGGGGATCTTTATATTCATTCCAGGCATTGTTAAAAGCTGCCCGGTATATTTCCTGCGCATGAGTGGGAAGGGTATTGCGAACACTTTCGGGGAGATCTCCTATAGTTTTATAGGGCATAAGAATTTTCCTCTCTATTTAAGTTTCCCTGAGGACCTATAGAGAACCCCTGACTTAAAAAGCCAGGGGAGTACGAGTAGATAGATTTTTTATTTACTTACTTTTTCCTCTTTTAATTTGTTTAAGTGATGGGAGAGAGCGCTCTCAAAACTTTTTGGTTGAGACGGCGTTGTCTCGCTTTTTTGCTGTTGAGGCCTTGGTTTCCGGCTGGGCGAGCCAACGTTATTTTTCGCTATATATCTTTTCGAAACCGTTTTTGTTTTAGGCTTGCTTTTTGCCGGAGGATTTACTGGCTCGATTTCTGCTGGAGGATTTATCTCCTGGTTTTTTTCCTGGAGTTCTTCAAGCCATTTAATTTCAAACTCAATAGCTGATAAGACGAGGGATCTACCGAATTGACCCCCGTTTAAATAGTTATCAAGAGAAAAGTTATGGGAGAGATAGGCTAGGCGGTTCCCAGGAGCCAAACGAGTAAAAATGGTTCCTCCATCGTCCGAAAAGTATCCGTTTGCTGAAGGAGCATTAGCGAGTACGTCATCTTTTTTTAGAAGCTCTTTCACAGTGAACGCAAGTTTCTTTAGATGGGGCAATTTTTTTGCTGTGTCTTCTTCTAAGTCTACCAAGGTGCGAATGGCTTTTGCATAAAGCAAGGCTGTTCCTGGTTGTAAATGATATATGTTTTGAAATTTTTCACTATCGTTAGTCCCATAAACCTCTTCAAACTGTTGGAGGGCCTCTTTAAAATAAGCAGATGTAAACAAGGTTATGCTTGCGTTCTCTGCTTGTTCTATAAGCGTTAAGGGCTTGTTTTTGTGGAGTAATGAATAAAAGTGCTTCTTCTGAAGTTGGGCTTCCCCTTGTACACAATGAAGGCATGCTGTACGTAAGGGCTCGGTTTCAGGCTCCATCTGTGCTTCTATTTGCGTCTCTATCTCCTTCTTTATATCTACATTAATAAGTTGTGTGAGTTTTTCTGATTTCTTCTTATACTCTTCGGCCCATTCAGAAGAGTCACCAGGCCATTCATTTGACTGGATAGAAACAAGTTTTACTAATTTTTGATGATTTGGAAGGTAATCTTCGTTATAATAGTTTCGGTTAGCTTTGAGAGGAGATATGCTGTAAAGCCCTATGCTTAAAAGGAGTGTAAGCGATTTAATTTTACAATTCATTTTATTACCCTTTTGTTAATACTACCATTGTGATTCATGATATTATCTTCATGAATTAATAATGAATATATCTTTCTTATTCAAAGTGGACAAGAAGGTTTTTAAAAAATTTCTAAAATTATATCTATTCTAGGAAATTCATCATTTATTTTTATGAATTATTTGATTTATTTAGAAGGTGCATAACAAGGGATACAACGAACAAGATAAGAAAGATGATAAAAAGAATTTTTGCAATTCCGGCTGCTGCTGCCATAATGCCTGTAAATCCAAATATTCCCGCGATAACGGCAATAATTAAAAATGTTACAACCCAACCCAGCATGCTCGACCTTCCTTGTAAGTTTGTAATAATGACGGATTCCATTTTTTTCAAAACATGGAAGAGAAGAGAAAAGGCAAACAAGATGAGAAAAATAATAAAGAGAATCTGTGCAATATGAGCGGACGTTGTCATCAGGCCCGTAAAGCCAAGAATCCCTGCAATAAGGGCAAGAACTAAAAATAAGACGATAAGTCCGAGCATCTTTTTTCTCTGTGAATTTAAAGTATTGCTACTTATAATATCAGATTATGATTAATTTATGGTAAATATTGGCGCTTTCTATTGAATTAAACAAAAATAAAAAATGCGGCATAAAATTATAAATGTAAGATTGAGAGAAGTGTATTTTAGATCTAATGAGAGGGGAATGTCTTTTTTCTTAACCCTTTCATCAAACCTAAAGCCCAAAAACTGCTTGAGGACCAAGGGCTTCTTCGATGCGTAAGAGTTGGTTATATTTAGCCAGTCGATCCGAGCGGGAGAGAGAACCCGTTTTAATTTGGCCGCAATTTAAAGCCACAGCAAGATCGGCAATGATAGAATCTTCCGTTTCGCCAGACCTGTGGGAAATAATAGTTGTATAGCTTGAGCGGTGAGCAAGATCTACCGTTTGAATAGTTTCTGTTAAGGTTCCGATTTGGTTCAGTTTAATTAAGATACTGTTGGCGACTCCCTTTTCAATTCCTTCAATAAGGCGCTGGGGATTTGTTACAAAAAGATCATCTCCGACAAGTTGTATGCGATTTCCAAGAGCTTCTGTTAAGACTTGCCAGCCATGCCAATCGTCTTCGGCCATACCGTCTTCAATAGAATGAATAGGATAGATGGTGACAAGATCTTGGTAGAAGTCAACAAGTTCCTCAGCTGCAAATATTTTGTTTTCTCCGGCAAGATGATAGCGCCCTACGCGATAAAACTCGCTCGCGGCGACATCGAGGGCGAGTACAATATCTTCGCCAGGATGATATCCCGCCGTTTCAATAGACTTCATGATAAAATCCAAAGCGGAGCGCGTTGAAGGAAGAGCAGGGGCAAATCCTCCTTCATCTCCCACATTGGTGTTATATCCCGCTTCAGATAGATTTTTTTTCAAAGCATGAAAAATTTCGGCTCCCCACCGGAGGGACTCCTTAAAAGTTGGAGCGCCTATCGGAACAATCATAAATTCTTGAAAATCAATGGGATTATCAGCGTGCGCGCCTCCGTTAATGATATTCATGAGTGGGATCGGGAGGACATGGGCATAGAGACCTCCAACATATCGATAAAGAGGGATGCCTTCTTCCGCAGCTGCCGCTCGGGCAACAGCCAAGCTCACCCCTAAAAGGGCATTCGCACCGAGGCGACTTTTGTTTTCTGTGCCATCAAGATCTATGAGATGTTGATCGATAAGGATTTGTTCTTGAGCATTCACTCCACAAAGAGCTTCATAAATTTCATCATTCACGGCTTGGATAGTTTCAAGAACGCCTTTACCATTATAGCGTTCGTTGTTTCCATCTCGTTTTTCAACAGCTTCGTGCTTCCCGGTAGAAGCGCCAGAAGGAACCGCAGCTCGTCCACGAGCCCCCCTTTCGAGTTCAACTTCAACTTCAATCGTAGGATTACCACGGGAGTCTAAGATTTCACGACCCATGATATCAACAATAATACTCATAAGATACCTTCCTTAGGATGCTAATGAAAGAGGATTGGATTTTGCTAAGCGATCAAAAGAAACAAGCATTTGTAAGAGATCGGGCATGTCTTTGAGCTTAACCATATTGGGACCATCGCTAGGAGCCTTATCGGGATCTTGGTGGGTTTCGATAAAAAGGGCAGCGACCCCTATCGCAATGGCAGATCGAGCTAAGACAGGTACAAATTCTCGCTGTCCGCCCGTTGACGTTCCTTGCCCCCCTGGCTGTTGAACGGAATGAGTCGCATCAAAGACAACGGGATAGCCCATCTGGGCAAGAATGGGAAGGGCCCGCATATCTGATACCAGGGTATTATATCCAAATGAGACACCCCGTTCACATACAAGAATATTTTGGTTGCCCGTTGATTCGACTTTCTTGACGCTATTTCTCATATCCCAAGGGGCAAGGAATTGACCTTTTTTAATATTAATGGCTCTTCCCGTTTTCCCTGCAGCTAAAAGAAGGTCTGTCTGACGGCATAAAAAAGCAGGAATTTGAAGAACATCCACAACTTCTGCTACGATCTCGCATTGAGAAGGTTCATGTACATCCGTAATAAGGGGGCATCCCCATTTTTCTCGAATTTCGGCAAAGATAGGAAGAGATTCCTTAAGTCCAATACCGCGTACACCTTGAAGGCTGGTGCGATTTGCTTTGTCAAAGGAAGTCTTATAAATGAACCCAATGCCGAGTTTACTTGTAAGTTCTACCAAAGCATGGGACATGTCAAGAGCGTGCTCTCGACTTTCTATCACACAAGGCCCTGCAATTAGAGTAAAGGGCAGGTCATTACCAATTTCGATGGGGCCTACTTTTACGTGATGAGTCATCATCTCTCCTTTTAAATAAGACGATTTTGATTAAGGGCTGCTTCAATAAAAGACGTAAATAACGGGTGAGGTTTAAAAGGACGAGATTTAAATTCGGGATGAAACTGAACAGCCACAAACCAAGGATGATCTTTTCTTTCTGCAATCTCAGGTAAAAGTCCCTCGGGTGTTGTTCCTACGATATAAAAACCACACTTTTCAAGTTCTTCTGCGTAAGTCGTATTGACTTCATATCGATGGCGGTGACGTTCAGAGATAACAGAATTCTTATAAATTTCATGGGCTTTTGAATCGGAAGTGAGGTGACATTCATAAGCGCCTAAGCGCATCGTTCCGCCCAGATTTTCACCAGGGAAATATTTTTGGAGGGCGTCTCCTTTCATCCACTCTGTCATTAATGCAATAGCTGGCATTGAGGTCGGGCCAAATTCTGTTGAGTTGGCTTCAGAATGGCCGCCTATATTTTGCAACGCTTCAAGGACAGCCATTTGCAGACCAAAGCAAATACCAAAGAAAGGAATTTTGTGTTCCCGGGCGTATTGGATAGCTGTAATTTTCCCAAGGGCTCCTCGCTCTCCAAACGCCCCAGGAACAAGAACCCCATCAAGGGGCGAAAGGCGCTCTATAAGGGTGGCCCTGCTCCCTTCTTCTAATTCAACCGCGTCAATCCATTCGATATTAACGTGGACCTTGTTGGCAATCCCCCCATGAATAAGGGCTTGATGTAAGGACTTATAGGCATCCAAAAGGCCTGTGTATTTACCGATCACCCCAATGGTTATATTGCCTTCTGGTCGTGTAAGAGTTTCAATAATTTTTTTCCAAATAAAAAGGTCAGGAGGTGTTTTAGCTTCAAGGCCAAAATGTTTGCATACTTCACGATCCAGGCCTTGTTCATGATAACTAATAGGAACTTGATAAATGGTTTGGACATCTAAAGCTTCAATAACGCACGCGGGTTTAACGTTACAGAAAAGAGCCAATTTTCTTCTTTCCTCCATACCTATGGCGCGATCACTACGGCAAAGAAGGAGATCGGGTTGAATTCCTTTGCTTTGAAGTTCTTGGACGGAATGCTGAGTTGGTTTTGTTTTGAGTTCTCCTGCTGTAGGAATATAAGGCACAAGGGTTAAATGGACAAAAAGAGAGTTCCGATATCCTAAATCATTGCGTAACTGACGGATCGCTTCAAGAAAAGGGAGCCCCTCAATGTCTCCCACAGTACCCCCGATTTCACAAATGACAAAATCTACGTTTTCATTATTCTTTAAAATAGCATGCTTAATAGCATCTGTTACATGGGGAATAACTTGTACAGTGGCTCCGAGATAATCTCCTCGCCGTTCGTTCGCTATTACATCTGAATAAATACGCCCTGTAGAGACCGCATCAAAACGAGTTGTGGTTACACCTGTAAATCGTTCGTAATGACCAAGGTCAAGGTCTGTTTCAGCTCCATCATCGGTTACAAAGACTTCTCCATGCTGGAAGGGATTCATCGTACCGGGGTCGACATTAATATAAGGCTCTAGCTTGCGCAGAAGAACTTTGTATCCTCTTGCTTGAAGGAGAGCCCCTAAGGAAGCAGATGCGATTCCTTTTCCTAAAGAGGAAACAACGCCACCAGTTACAAAAATAAAGCGTGCCACATTTTTCTCATACGTGTATTTCAAGGCTCAGTTCTTAGGAAACCACTCATTACTGAAGCTTGGCTTCTTAAGATGCATTTTTATCAGGGGGCCGGTTGGCCGTGAGAAGGTTGATCCAAAATAAGAGAAGGTCTATTTTGATGGCTTGCTAAGATGGCAAGAGCCAGACTTGTTACCAAAAAACAACCCGCTAAGATCGCTGTTGTATGTGTTAAAAGGTTTGCAGACCCCCGCGTGGTCATTAAGCCTCCCATGGTTCCTCCTCCAAGACCCATTCCGCCTTCACTGCGTTGAATGAGGATAACTCCGATCATGGCAACCGTGATCAGCAAGTGAATGACAAGTAAAACTGTTTGCATAATACCTTTCTCATTTTTGACCCGAATGGTACTTTAAGATGAAACGTCTTTAATTTCCAGTGGAAAATAGACTTTTTAAAAATGAGCGAGTTCAGATAGAAGTGAGACAATTTTTTAGATAGAAAGTCATAA
>CALBSK010000065.1 GCA_937967795.1 uncultured Alphaproteobacteria bacterium
AACTGCTTATCCCCTTTACTCCAGTAAAAGCTAAAAATTCAACCAATTTAGGTGATTATACTGCTCTTTGATTTTATCCCAAAATCCCTCACTCCAATCCATAATCACTGTTGGCCTCCAATTTAAAGGCAAGCTGTTTAGGGCTGCCTTTACCATCTCCTCTCCCCAGCCTTTAATGGGAGAATTTATTTCATAGAATTCCAAAGTCTTAAACTGATGATCATAGATCAAACGGATACCAATTGCCGTAGAATGAAAAGGTTTTGTTATAGGGATTTTATCTCTGCTTCCTTCTATCTGGTTGGAAGCAATAATACCATCCCCTGTAATTTTGATGTACTTTATAGGTCTGACTTTATAGAGATTTCTAACGCATTCTTCAATGATAGGGTCAATATCTTTGATCTTCTTAAGAGCCCAAACCTGTTTGTTGCTTGTGTTTAAGTCTTTGATCAACTGACTCAATAAGTTTTTCTCATATTTCTTCGTTGACTTAATTTTTATAAGCTTTTTGTAAGGGTGGGGGGAAGTCATTAAAGATTGCTGAATCAACCGAAAGAAGAGTTTACCTCGATGTGAAGAAAGTCTTCGGTTAAATCTGAATGCAAACTCATCAAGATAAAAAGGAAGGTGATAGGGATCTATGTTCCCTTGATGTGTTCCGTTAATCCATCTTTTCACTAATGAATCAACAAGGTGAATATGAGGCAGTAGATCATGGGCTTGGCGTCCACTCCCTTTAATCACATGAATCTCATGTTTATAACCAGCCTTTTCCACGTCATTATAACCTGCCCAACCATCTGTGATTATTTTGCTCCCAGGCGCAATAAAATCACTGATAAAAGATAAGAGATTCTGTGTCGTAGCTTCTGGAATACATCGAAATCGCACACGACCACATTTTTTGCCTAAGCATTCTGTTGCCACAACAACCAAGGTTTTTCCATAAGCACCACGTCCTCTTTTCCCTGGGTGTACCCCGCCAATAACTGTTTCATCAACTTCAACAACGCCATTTAATCTGTCTCTTCCTGGCCGTATCATAGCGCGGCGGAGCTTATGCAGCCAACTCCATGTTGTCTCATAGCTACCAAAACCCATTGCCTCTTTCAGATTAATGGCACTTGAGCCAGTTTTCTGAGACACAAACTGCCAAATTACATTAAACCACAATATAAGGGGCTTTCTACTCTTATGAAAAATTGTACTTGATGTTACGGATGTTTCATGATGACAAGACGCACATCCCATCAGGTTTCGACGCACGTGCCATCCCTTGCCATGATTGCAAATTAGACAAACAAAACCCTCAGGCCATCGAATCTTGTATAAATACTCCCAACAATCTTCCTCTCTATGAAACCACTCGAGAAATTCTTGATGGTTCTTAGGATAGAACTCTTCCATGCAATAACAATATCATTTACATCTACTGGAGTAAAGGGGATAAGCAGTT